>CAYTLK010000005.1:32796-84284 GCA_964438515.1 uncultured Planctomycetaceae bacterium | reverse complement strand
CTGCAGGAACTTCAGCAGTAACTTCAACGGCAGCCGGAGCCGCTTCAACAACAGCCGGAGCCGCTTCAACAGCAGCGGGTGCCGCTTCAACAACAGCAGCGGGTGCTGCTTCTGGAGCCGGAGCGGGTGCGGCTGCGTCCTGAGCGATAGTCATTCCAGCAAAAGCCGTCATAGCGGCTAAAGCGAGAAAGTGACGCCAGAGGGATTTTTTCATCTTGATTTTCTCCCAATTCAAACAAAAGGATGAAATTATAGAAACATTAGTATAATCTGTATATAGGGGTAAAAAACTTACCCAATTATCATAATACTATATTACAATGCCGAAATTTGTCAAGCAGGGGGGGAGGAACTTTGAGGATTATTCCGAAATTTTCTGAAAAAATTCCGCACCTTACGCAGTTTACAACAGAAATAACAGATTTTCCAGAGAAAACGGGAGAGTTTTGAAAATTATTCTAGATTCAAATCGTCGGTGCCCGCCTATGAGGACGCAAACATTTTTGGAGTGCGAAAGCAAGCCCCCGCACTCCAAAACGAAATTCGCCGATTTTTTCAAAATAGCAGATGGAATCGCAATAAGTATACAGAATAGAATCTACATGCGTTCCATGATTTCTTCCGCACTCCCGATGACTTCATAATTCTCGGAAGTTTCGGAAACCTTTTTCAAAATCGCTTTGAATTCTTCTGATTTTCCTGTAAATTTCTTCGCAATCGCAATCACCGTTTCACACGCAATTTCTTTGAAAGCCGGGTCCGATGCGTATTCCATCGCCGCCTGCGCGCTCGCAACGTCAATCACTCGCGTGAAAACCTCAAAAATCAAAAGTTTGTCCTGCGGCCGCTTTGCCGCGTCGAACGCAATTTTGCACATCTCAAACTTCTTCTCCTTCGGAAGATCGAACTGACGCGGAATACGAATGTAACTGCGAATTCCACGAATCTGGAACCGTTCTTCCGTCGATTCTTGTGCAATTTTCAAACAGGCGGCCGCCACATCGAGCGCATCGTCCGGCGTGTTCCACGTTCCAAGCGTTTGGGTCGCAACGTCGGCCGTCGCGGGGTCCCAGCACGCTTTTTCGACGCAATCGAGCGCCGACTTTCCGCCGATCTGCTTCAGAAGCGTGATAAGCTTTCCTTTTTCCGTCACGTCGGAGGTTTCGGCAAACATTTTTTCCACGGCTTTTGCACACTCCTCGCGCGGCAAACGGGTGCATGCGGCACGAAGAATCCACGCCACTTTTCCATCGTCGGTTTCGCCGTTCAGCGCCTCGACGAGCAGATTCAGACTGTCGAGCGTCACGATTTCCGAGAGTGCGCCGAGAACACGGTCGCGCACCTGTGCATTGATTCCCGCGATATTTGCGATTTTCACAAGTTCCGGACCCGCAGCCGCGACGCGTCGATTTTCGAGGACCTGGAAGAACGCACTTGCGAGCGCCGGGTCGTCAAGCGGAACGTTCGCGATATTCGAAACGAGAAACGCATCCACTTTTGCGCATTTCAGAGCGGAAGCCGTCGCGACCATTGCGTCGAGCTGTTCCTGACGCATTTCAGCGTCCGCAGCAGGAATCGCGTCCGCAAACGCCTGAATCGTTTCCATCGGACTGAGCGTTCCGACTTTTTTCAGAGCTTGAATCGCCGCAATTTTCATCGCCGGCTCGCCCGACCGAACGAGGTCCTTCAACACCGGGAAAACAAGCGTCCGACTTGCGTCATCCGTTCGGTCCCCCAACGCACGAACGACGAGCGCGCGGCGTTCAACCGGGAGTTTTGCGAGTTCCGCGATGCACGCTTTCGTCACCGCTTCGCCGTCTTCCGGCCCAAACTCACGAACCGTTTTCAGTCCGCCGGTGAAACAGCACTGTTTGGGAGATTCCAGCTTCGAAATCAGGATTTCCACCCCTTGTGCTTTTCGGGCGAGAAGCGCGTGGTACGCACCCGCTTTCTGCGCGTACACCGGGAAACACGGAACCACAACCGAGTCGTAAATTTCGATTGCTTTTGCAGAATTTCCCGCTTTTTCGAACGATACCGCCGAATCCAGCAGCGCGTCCGCAAGACGTTTCCGAACGAGGTAAATTTCGTCTTCCGACGTCGTTTTTGCGCATTCCATGAGGAAGTTTGCAGCGTCTTCCGCCGCAATCATTCCGAGAGCCGCGTACGCCGCTTTTTTGTCGCAGGTCGTTTTCGGATTCTGAACGATATTCTTTAAAACCGGTACCGCTTCGACGCAGCCGCGGACTCCGAGCGACAAAATGCAGCCGAGACGCTGTGTTTTGGGTTCGATGTTCTGCGCGCCGTCCAGCAACACTTTGTTCACGCTTTCGAACGGCATCGCTTCGAGTGCGTAACGTGCAAAATCGCTCAAACGCACGTCGCCGGGAAGCATTTTCGCGAGAGCCGGAACGGCGTCTTCTTTTCCAATGACGGCCAAACGACGGCACGCGATTCCTTTGTAGAAAATATCGTCTTCCGTCGTTCCGTCCTGCTGGATCGTCTCGATGAGGATGCTTTCATCCACGGCAGAAAGAATCGCGTTTTCTTTTGCTGCGTCGATTTCGGCAAACGCATGAAACGTCGTAAAAACAAGCACCAAAAGGGCGAGTATCGGAAGGAGGGTGTATTTTTTTATCATTTTGAACTCCGTATATTATTCAAATTTTTATGAAAGAAAATCTTTTAAACAATGTGCATATTTCAAACAGGTTCTTTCTCGGTGAAAGTTCCAGAATCGGAGTCCCGAAAATTTCGCAAAACTCACAAAACTCGAAAAACGCGAAAAAGTGTTTGAAAACTCGAAACATCAGAAGCTGTACGGCGCGCGGAGCGACCGACTCTTCATACGATTTGCGTCTTCATCATTCAAAAAGACTTCTTTTTGCGGATCAAACTCGACAGTCCGTCCGAGCTGCCAGGCGATGTACGCGCAGTGCGACGCGATGTGCGACTGAGCCGCGACGTTCACGTTTGCAGAAGGATTTCGTCGGGTTTTGACGCATTCGCAGAATTCGGCGATGTGCGTGTCAGGTGAGGTTCCCGGCATACCGAAATATTTCAGCTCGCTTCGGAGTGCGTCGGACGAGACGGCCATTCTGCCGCTGTCGCCGGTTTCGACCCACCCTTCTTCCCCGACGTAACGCGCCGAACAGGTTCCGAGACCGAGCCAGCCGTCAGAACGCATCACGAGTTTGAGTCCGTCGTCGTACCAGGCGTAAACCTCGCCGCCCTTCGAACCGTCGGCGTTGAACTGAGGGGTGTATTTGACGGGCGCCGTTTTGTCTTTTTGCGCAGCCCACTGACAGAGGTCGACGGTGTGAGAGCCCCATTCGAGGATTCCGCCGCCGTGAAAATCGAAGTGTCCGCGCCATCCGCCCGCAACGTACGAGGAGTTGTACGGACGCCAGGGACACGGACCGAGCCAGAGATTCCAATCCACATCGTCCGCAGCAGGTTCCGGTTCCGCAGGGAGCCAGTCGTGTTTCGTGGCGGGCCAAAGAGTGTTTGCGTGTACTTCCGTGAGTTTTCCGAGCTTTCCGCTCGCCGCAATTTCAGCCGCCAGCTGGAAGTTTCCGATATTTCGACGCTGGGTTCCCGCCTGATAAATGATTCCGTACCGATTCACCGCGTTTGCGAGCGCCCGACTTTCGTCGATCGTCAAAGAAAGCGGCTTTTCGCAGTAGACGTCTTTTCCGTATTTTGCGGCCGTGATGGAGGCCATCGAGTGCCAGCGGTCGCCCGTCGCAATCAGAACGGCGTCGATGTCGTCATGGACGAGCATGTCGTTCATGTCGCGGTACATGGCGCAGGCCGTGTCGCCGTTTTTCTGATCCGCAAGGTCCTTAATTGCGAGACGCTGCTTTTTTTGAATGTCGCAAATGGCGACAAAATGAATGTCGTTTCGATTAAAAAAAACATGAAGATCGTGCAGCCCGCGGTGTTGAATACCGATGGCGCCCAGCGCGATTTTGTTGCTCGGCGCGATGGCTCCATCGAGTCCAAGGACGCTCCCAGGCAGAACGGCTGGAACCGCTGCAACGCCGGCCGCGGCCATACTTTTCAGAAAATCGCGGCGTTTCAAGCTTTGATGGGACATAAAATTCTCCTTTGTTTGATAGAAAATATAGGCGGGACAGTAAAATTTGATAAAATTCATCAATTAATGTTATTGTAACGAATGCAGAACTTTTTTACAAGGTGTGGAAGTGTGATTTTTTGCAAAAATTTGAATTTTAACAGAAAAAAAGTTTACGACAGCCAAAATTTGCGGCTGAATTTTTATTCATAACGGAACGTTTTGCCGGCTCCGATGTTCGGTCGGCTCGGATGTTCGTTTCTCGCGGGTTTCACCTCGGGGGCGTGCGTGTCGCGAACCGTTTTCGATGTAAAATATCTACGAATTTCTAACTTTGGGTTAAATTTTATGCAAAATATCCCGCAAAAAACGATTTTTTACCGAGATGCGTCTTCCGAATTCTCGTACACGCCCGCCCCTTCGATTTTGCTGAAATTTGAAGGGGGATAGGGTTTGACGGAAATGACGGTCGGGATTTCTTCGTGAATCGAACTCACGTGCGAGATGATTCCAATAAGTTTCTGCTTTCCGGAATTTTGATTGTACGTTTTTAAAACATCCAGCGCGTTTTTCAGTTTGTCCGCCGCCAGCGACCCAAAACCCTCGTCGATGAAAAACGAATCGATTTCCACTTTTCGGCTCGCCATTTGCGTGAGTCCCAGCGCGAGCGCCATACTGACGAGGAACGTTTCGCCGCCTGAAATCGTCTCGACCGATCGCGTCGCATCCGCCTGCGCTTTGTCGCAAATCTCAATTTTTGTCGGGTCTTCATCATCCACTTTCAGTAAATACCGAGGATTCAGAAGCTTCAGCTGTTCGTTCGCGCAGTGCAAAAGCCGCTTGAGTGTAATATATTGTACGTAATTCACAAATGACTCCGAACGCGAGTTTCGTGTGCCGCCCAGCGTCTGAAAAAGGCTTTTCCAGCGTTTGGACTGCGCCTCAAGTTCCGCTTTTTTCTGCTGCAGCGTACTAAATTTTGCTTCCGTTTCCGCCTGTTCCTTCTGTTTAAGCTCCTTTTCCGTAATTTCGGAAGTAAGTGTTTCGATACTTGTGCGTTTTTCATCCAAAAGCGTCGTCAGTTCCTCTGCGGAACGCTCCGAAGGCGCCTGAATTTCGGATTCAGATTCAGAGTTGGAGTTAAATTCAGTGGAAAGTTCCGAAGGACGCCGAAACGATTCAAGATCCCGTTTGTTCTGGTGCGCAATCCCCTCCAAGGCGCTTTTTCGAGCCTGCAAGCCGCCGGCCGTTTTTTCGAGCGTCTGAAGAACCTCTTCCGAAAGGTTTGAGGCGTCAAAATCCGCAGAGTCTGTAAATCCTTGCTGCAGAAGAAGTTGCGTAAATTCGTCTTCCAAAGTTTTAAGTTCCGCAAGCGCCTCATTTTCGTCCGTTTGAGTTTTCCGATGTTCGTCTGATTGATGTTTCAAATCACTTTGAATTTTTTGAAAAGCCGAATTTGCGGAATCCAGCGCTTTTTGGGCGTTCTGTTCCGCGAGCTTCAAACGTCGTTCTTCCTCGTTCGGACTGCGGCGTTCGAATACCTGGAAACGCTCTTCCGCAAGCATCCGGCGCTGCGACTCTTTCAGACTCAGCGACGTGCGTTTCTCGTTGATTGAATTCTGTATTGAATTCAGCTCCAGGGTGCTTTTTTCGATTTCGGTGCTTTTTTTCTCCTCTTCATTCTTTTTGTTCAGAATTTCACACTGTAAATCATAGAGGTTTTTAAGCTCGGCGAGAACGTGCGTCCACGAACCCGCTTCGGAAGAGGAATCGAGCGTGAATTCCGGAACAAAAAGCTGAATGGAACCTTCAAGACGTGTGGATTCGGCAAACATTTCCGCTGAAAGTGCGTCTCTCTGTTTTTCTTTTTCTGAAATTTGCAACTGAAAAGTATTCAGCCGGGATTTCTGCGTCTGAAAATTTTCTTGAGCTGTACGATTTTCATCGTCGAGCGACTTTTTCCGTTTTTCGCAACAGATTTTCGATTCCTGCACACTTTTGAATTCCTGCAGTAATTCCGTTCTTTTTTCCTCCGCGTCCGCCAGTTCGAGACGTTTTCTGTCAATAAATTCTTTGAGGACGTCTGGCGGAAGCTGCGTTTTAAGCTCGAAAAATACGTATTCCTCAGCGAGCTGCGCCGCAAAACGCTGTTCGTCGTCCGCCCGCTCGGATTCCGAACGCTCATCCGCCGCCAATTCCACCCGAAGCTGCGACTCTGCCTGTTGTTTCGACTTTAAAACCGCTTCAAACGTCTTTTTTTCTTCTATTTTCGTATTCCGTTCCGACTCAAGTTCCGACTCGTTCGTTTCTTCAAGCGGATTATGAATAATGTACGGATGCTCGGTCGAGCCGCAGAGGGGACAGCGACTTCCTTCCTGCAAGTGACGGCGTTCCTCCTCATAATTTTTCAAGAATCGGACTTTTTGCTGCGCTTCATTGAGATTCTGAATCTCCGTTTCCAGATTTTTGATCGACAATTCCGCATTCGAACAGTCTACTGAAACTTGTGCAAGTTTCTTCTGATTTTCCGCTTTCTTCTTTTGCAGGTTCTGTAAATCCGAATGCGTTTTTTGAACGTTTTCCAAAATCTTTTCCAGATTTTTCAGATGAATTTTTACATTTTCGTCATTTTTCGCATTTTTTTCCGCCTGAAAACGCCGCTCCAGCTGCGCGTCAAAATCTTTTCCAACCGATTCCAACTCTTTCGACGCGTCAATTGCGGCCGCTTCTTTCAGATTTGCGACCGTCTGAATGTCTTCGAACAGTTTCTGGAATTCCGCAAGTTTCTGATTTCCGTCCGAAATATCTTTTGAAAATTGTTCCCATTTTTCGCAGCGTCGCAGTTGTTCCTCAATTCGGGTTTTAATTCCGCTGTATTCCTTTTGAAACGGGTCGAAATCCTCGTTCATTTTCGGCGAAAGGGTGCCGCGCAGAACGAGCAGCTTTCTTTGAATTGTTTCCAGTTCTTTCTGCGCCGATTTTATTTTCTCTTCGGCCGTTTTTTGACGAGTTTCCGAATCCGAAATTTCTTTTTTCTGTTGCGAAATTTGGCCGTCTTCCGCCTCAATTTGCGTATCTAAAGTTCGAGCCTTCAGAATTTTCGGCGCTTCCGTTTCCAAATCTTTTGCCGCCTTTTCCTTTGCGGAAACGCATTGGGTCAACAAATTTTCGGCCTCTTGCTGCTGCTTCGTCAGATCCGCGATGCAGAGAGTAAGTTTTTCGATTTTGGAACGACATTCCTCCAGGAACTGCTGTTTTGCGCGAAAGTCGGAGGCCGATTTTCGGACGAATCTCGCTTTTTGGCCGCGCTGAAGACGCTGAAGGTCGGGAGCGAACGCCTCTTCGTCGGCCTGAAGCTGCGTTTCTGTTGATTTCTGTTCTTGAATCCGTATTTGAAGCTCGTTCCAGCGTTTCAAAAGTTCGAGTTCCACAGTAAGCGCGCCGACCTCCTTTTTTACGGACTCTTTTTCCGTTTTAAGCTGCGCAGTTTCCGCTTCGAACGCAGCCGCTTCTTCTTGCGTCAGAATTTTGATTCCGCTCATTTGGTCCGTAAGAGTTTTGATTTCTGTGTCAGAAATTTCTGCACGGATTTTCGCTAGATCGACCAACTTTCGAAAGACGCCCGTGTTCGTCAGCGTTTCAAGGATTTCTGTACGATCTTTTGGTACACATTTGAGGAACTTTTCGAACTGAAACTGCGCAAGCATTGCGGTTTGCATAAACTGGGGAAACGTCAGTCCCGTGTGTTGTTCGACGAGATTTCCGACTTCCGTCTTTTTGGACGATAAAAGATGAAAATCGTTTCGATTTCTTGCGTTTTCTGGAATTTCAAAAAACTCACGCGTCACTTCGGAAAACGCAGCTTTTATGTTTTTTTTTGTTTCAGATTTTGCGTTTTTTTGGGTTCTTTTGTGGCTCCATCTGACGACGAAACGCCCTTCTTCGGTACGAAAAGTCACTTCGGACGCACAGTCGCGCGTTCCTTTCGACATAATTTCGTCGTTTTGACTGTTGAAAGTGTCGAGACGCGGCGTTTTTCCATAGAGTGCGAGACAGATCGCGTCCATAATCGTGCTTTTGCCGGCACCGTTGCTTCCCGTAATCGCAAAAATTCCGTTTTTGTAGTCGGGATTCGTAAAATCGAGCGTCCAAGTTCCTCGAATGGACGCAAGATTGCGCAGCCAAATTTTTTCAATGAACATAATTTATACCCCCGATGCGTTTGAATTTTTGCTTTTCCGTCGTTCCGTAGTTGCGAGACGACGGCCGCAGCGGTTGCACAAAACGAAATTTTCAAGTGAAATCAGTATTTCACTCATTCCACTTGAAAACCTCCAAATTATTCATTGTTTTTCAATCGTTTTTATTGCTTTTTCAATCGTTTTCATTCAGATTCGTAATGAAAACGCAACGAATTTCGATTCAGTCTTTTTTCACCGTCTTTTGGGCTGTTTTTTTCACGACTTTCTTTGCGGCTTTCTTTGTTACTTTTTTCGCAACTTTTTTTGCAGCTTTCTTCGCGGTCTTTTTGACGGTTTTTTTTGCAGCCTTTTTGACGGTTTTCTTTTCTGAATCGTCCGAAGTCTCTGCTTTTGCCGTCTTTTTCGACGCTTTTTTGGCTGTTTTTGTTGCTTTTGCAGCTTTTTTTGTCGTTTTCTTTGCCGCGCGTTTTTTAGCAGGACCGCGAGCGGCGCGGGCCGCCAGAAGTTCCAGCGCCTCTTCGAGCGTGAATTCCTCCGGATTTTTTTCCTTCGGAAGCGACGCGTTCGTCACACCGTCCGTCACGTAGGGTCCAAAACGTCCCGCCATCAGCCGCACTTCTTTTTCCGTGACGGTCGAAACCCCCAGCGATTTTGCCGGTTCACGGGTCGACGTTCGCGCCGCCGCGCCGCCGCGCCGGGTTTTCGGCTGGGACAGAATCTGCACCGCCTGTTCGAGCGTCACATCCAGCGGCGAAACATCGTCAGGCAGAGACCGCGTCTCGTCGTTCCAGCGGACATACGGTCCGTAACGTCCATTCGACGCCACAATTTCCGCTCCGTCCGTCGGATGCACACCGAGCGTTCGCGGCAGCTGGAGGAGCTTCAGAGCCGTTTCCAAATCGACCTCCGCAGGGTCCATTCCTTTCAGAAGCGACGCATTTCGCGGTTTTTCTTCGTCGGACGCGTCTCCGCACTGGATGTACGGTCCGAAACGACCCACTTTGACGTAAACCGGCTTTCCCGTTTCCGGCTCGACACCGAGCGGGACCTCACTTTGCTGCGCGTTTGCAAGCATTTCGAGTCCCTTTTCCACCGTCAATTCGTCGGGCGCCATGCTTTCCGGAACGCTCACGCGATGTTCCCCTTGTTCCAAGAACGGTCCAAAACGTCCCACTCGCACGTGCAGCGGTTCCGACCCATCCGACGGTGTACCAATATTAATCGTACTGATTTCTCTCGCATCAATTCGATCGAGTATATTCGCCAAAAGAGGCCGCAATCCCTGGGATTTTCCCGCTTCCGCTTCCGCAGCTGCATCGGCTGCCGCTTCGGCTTCCGTACTGGGCGGCGCAAGGAGCGGAACGCCGTGTTCGTCCAATCCGAAGTAAAATTCGCGCAAATAATCGACCCATTCCCGCTCACCGCGACTGATTGCGTCGAGATCGTCCTCCATGTCGGCCGTGAATTGGTAGTCGATGAGGTCCGGCAGATACTTTTCAAGCAGATTGCAGACCGCAAACGCCACCCAAGTCGGAATCAAAACGTTTCCGCGCTTGAAGACGTATTTTCGTGCAAGAATCGTATCGATGATGGAGGCGTAGGTGCTCGGACGTCCGATTCCTTTTTCTTCGAGCGTTCGGGTCAGAGCCGCTTCACTGTACCGATTCGGCGGCTGCGTCGTATGTACTTTGGGTTCCAACTCGCGGCATTCCAGCACGTCTCCGACCGCCACAGGGGGCAAAATGCGTTCACCGTCGCCGGATTCATCCAAATCGTCGGATCCTTCGATATATGCACGTAAATAGCCGGGGAAGGAAATGGTTTTTCCCGTCGTGACGAATTCCGCGTCGTCGAGCTGCAGCGCAATCGTTTTTCGCTGTCCAGCCGCGTCGAGCATCTGACACGCAATCGTACGTTTCCAAATCATGTCGAACAGTTTGAACTCGTCGGGCGTGATGGAGCCTCGAATGTCCTCTGGAAAATGAAACGTGGTTCCGGCCGGACGAATCGCTTCGTGTGCTTCCTGCGCGTTTTTCACCTTCGTCTGATAGTGACGCGGCGCCGAAGGAAGGAATTCACTCCCGTAATGCGTCCTCACAAGCTCGCGAGCCGCATGAATCGCCTCTTCGGAGAGTGCGGTCGAGTCGGTACGCATATAAGTAATGTGTCCGTTTTCGTACAAACTCTGCGCCACGGTCATCGTTCTTCGTGCGGTGAAACCGTACTTTCGGTTCGCCTCCTGCTGGAGCGTGCTCGTTGTGAAAGGCGCCGGCGGACGCTGAACAAAATCTTTGTTTTCCACACGCGTGACGGCGGCGGATTTCGTCTTTTCGAGACGCGCAAGGAGCGCCTGAATCTCCTGTTCCGTCATTTGCAGACAGTCGGGATTCTTCAATTCCCCGGTATTTGCGTCAAAATCACGGCTCGCGGGGATTTTGTGACCGTTTACTGAATCCAAAGCGGCCTGAAAACGCTGCGAACGCGAGGTTTCAAACAGACCCAGCAGGTCCCAGTACGTCGCACTGTGGAAACTCATGCGTTGACGCTCGCGCTCGACGATGAAACGAACCGCGACGCTTTGCACACGCCCAGCCGACAGTTTCGGCCGAACTTTGCGCCAGAGGAGCGGTGAAACATCGTACCCGAACAGACGGTCGAGAATGCGGCGAGTTTCCTGCGCACGCACAAGCGCCTCATCAATCTCGCGCGGATGGTCGAGTGAGTTCAGAATCGCTTTCTTCGTAATTTCATGGAACACCAAACGATGTACGGGGACTTTCGGCTTCAGCACCTGGCACAAATGCCAGCTGATGGCTTCCCCCTCGCGGTCTTCATCTGTCGCGAGATACAGTTCGTCTGCATCTTTAAGCAGGGATTTGAGTTTATCAACCTGCTTTTTCTTTTCTTTGGAAACAACATAAACCGGTTCGAAATCATGATCGACATCGACTCCGAGATACGCCCAATCCGCACCGCGATATTTCTCCGGAACCTCTTTGGAACCCTGCGGCAAATCCCGAACGTGACCGATGCTGGCCTCAATTTCGTATTCGTCACCCAAAAATTTTCGAATCGTCCGAGCTTTTGCCGGTGATTCCACGATTACTAGTGATTTATTTGATTTCATATTTCTGATGGAATGTAATGGGAATATTTCCCCAAGAACAAAGTTTATACTAACACTATTTTGAATTTCAGTTTTCCCGTCCGCCGTTGGAGCTGCGCACCACGGCTCTTACCGTCTTTGTGAAAGCTGAATTTCATTGTGGAACCAGCATACAAATTTTGCAAATTTTGCCGGCTCATTTTTCACTGCAATGGATTAGGATACTTTCTCAAACTAACATTATTCTTATTTTTTGATTTCATGCAAGGGCGACTCCTGCTTTTTTCTCAAAAATATTAAAAAATATTGAAAAAATTTTAAATTACTCATTGGATTCTTCCGTTTTTCGTGAAATTTTCGGGTCGATGGTATTTACGAAATTTCGGAATGTGTTAAAATAGAAGAACTTTTCCAGAGGCGTAACTGCTTTGAATACGTAAGAAAAATCAAAACATAAAAACTCATCCTCTTTCAAAGAGGTTTCGTGTACAAAAAGGTTTTATATAGAATGGATATTCAGACTTTGAAAACTGAACTGGTTTCACTTCTGACTGGACGGTGGAACGAGGAGAAAATGCGCGGATGCGTCGTGAAATGCGAGGTGAAGTCGCTCGCGGAGACCGATGAACTGGGACGTGTGACGGAAAGCGTGCTGGAGGATGGAACGGTTATTTCCCTCCTGGGGACGCTTGGAGCCGGAAAAACACGATTCGTTCAGGCGGTCGCGTCTGCAGGAGGCGTGCCGGAAGACGACGTTACAAGTCCCACGTTCGTTCTGATTCAGGAATACAAATCAGGCCGCCGACCCATTTTTCATTTTGACGCGTATCGGCTGAAGGACGACGACGAATTTCTGGAACTTGGACCGGAAGAATATTTCGACGGCGGCGGACTGACGTTCATCGAGTGGGCGGATCGTGTGGAGCGTTGTTTACCGCACGATTATGTTCAAATTCAAATTTTTCAAACAGGAAACGAGAGCCGACGCTTTGAGTTTCGCAGAATGAATACCCGTACGAAAAAGTGACGACGTTTTCGCGACTTTTACTGACCACTGTTCACTGTTCACGTTCACTGTACGTTTCAAGACCCAAAAATTTCCATTTAGAATACCGAACGATTATGCCGCAGCCTAACGAACACACGACGATCAAATCCACACCGATGATGAAACAGTATCTGGAGGCGAAAAAAGCGTGTCCGGACGCACTTCTTCTGTTTCGTATGGGGGACTTTTACGAATTGTTCCACGACGACGCAAGATTGGGCGCACGCGTGCTGAATTTGGCGCTCACGAGTCGTGAAAAAGGGGAAAACGCGATGCCGATGGCGGGTTTTCCGCACCATCAGCTGGAGGCGTACGTCGGAAAACTCATTGCGAGCGGGTACAGGGTCGCGGTGTGCGATCAGATGGAGGATCCGAAACTTGCAAAAGGAATCGTAAAACGCGAGGTGACGCGCGTTGTGACGCCTGGAACTCTGACGGAAGACGTGCTTCTGAATCCCCGTGAAAGCAACTATTTGGCGGGTGCGGTGATGGACGATGCGGCGGTGGGAATTGCGTGGATTGATCTCTCCATCGGTAAATTTTACGCAGCCGGTTTCCCAAAATCTCGCCTTTACGACCAGCTCGCGCGCATTATGCCGTCCGAGTGTCTCATCGTCGAAAAGGAGTCGCTTCCCGAATGGCTCGCATCGAAAACGATGGTTACGAAACGCCCGGAATGGACGGCGGGACTTGCGTTCGCGCAGAAAGAACTCACCGAACACTTCCGCGTCCTGAATCTCGACGGATTCGGTTTCAACCTTCAAATTCCGGAAGATAAACAGGCGGTGCGTGCGGCGGGAATGGTGCTGAACTACCTCGAAGAAACGCAGAAAGCGTCGCTCGAACACATTGATTCTCTGTCGCTTTATCATTCCGGCGAGACGCTCGAAATCGACGAATCCAGTCGCCGAAGTCTCGAAATTTCCCGAACGCTGCGAGAGGGAAAGCGGGACGGCTCGCTCCTTGCGGCTCTCGATTGTGCGGTGACGTCGATGGGGTCGCGCATGCTGGCCGAGTGGGTTGCGAATCCGCTCACGAGCAAAAAATTGATCGAACTGCGTCAGGACGCCGTGTCGGAACTTTTGGCCGACCCGAGTGTGTGTGCCGAGCTGCGAAAAAATCTGCGCGGGATTTACGATTTGGAACGTCTTTTGACGCGAGTTGCAACGGGACGCGCCAATCCGCGCGACCTTTACGCAATCGGACAGACGCTGGGAATGCTTCCGAACATCCGAAAGAAGCTCAACCCGATGAAAAGCGCGTTGATCGTTCGAATTCACGGCGAAATCGACGTCTGTCCGGAACTTACGAAAACGATTTCAGAAGCAATCGCCGACAATCCGCCGCTCCTCGTGACGGAAGGAGGGCTGATTCGTGACGGATACAATGCGGAACTCGACGAACTCCGAAGTATGGCGCACGGCGGGCGCGAGTGGATTACGCAATATCAGCAGAAAATTCAAGATGCGACCGGAATTCAGAACCTCAAAGTCGGTTTCAACAAGGTTTTTGGTTTCTACATTGAGGTGAATCACTCGCAGAAAGAAAAGGTCCCCGATTATTTCATTCGAAAGCAGACCGTCAAAAATGCGGAACGATACATCACGCCCGAACTGAAAGAATACGAGGAGCTGGTGCTTTCTGCGGACGAACGGCAAAAAGAGATGGAATACCGCCTTTTTTCCGAGCTGCGGGAACTCACGCTCCAGTATCGGCATCGGATGGTCACGACCGCAAACGTGCTGGCCGAACTCGACGTACTTCTGGCGTTCGCGGAACTTGCGAGGCTGCGGAATTACTGCCGACCGAAAATTACGGAAGAGGAAGAGATTGAAATTCTGGACGGCCGCCATCCCGTCCTCGATATGGTGACGTCCGACGGAGATTTTGTACCAAACGATGTGATTTGCGACGACGAACGGGGAAAAATCCTCCTCATCACCGGCCCCAATATGTCTGGTAAAAGTACGTATATCCGTCAGACGGCTCTTTTGGTCCTTATGGCGCAAATTGGGAGTTTCATCCCCGCGCGAGAAGCGAAAATTGGGATTGTGGATCGTATTTTTACACGTGTCGGCGCAAGCGACGAACTGGCGCGCGGCCAAAGTACGTTCATGGTCGAAATGACCGAGGCGGCCCGAATTCTCAACACGGCGACGCATCGAAGCCTCGTGATTCTCGACGAAATCGGCCGCGGAACGAGTACGTACGACGGAATTTCGCTCGCGTGGGCCATCATTGAATATCTGCACGAGCGTATTGATTGCCGTACGCTTTTCGCAACGCACTATCACGAACTGACCGACCTTGCAGAAACGTTCAAGCGAATCCGAAATTTGAACGTGGCGGTCCGCGAGTGGAACGACGAAGTTGTTTTTCTTCACAAAATCGTGGAGGGTGCGACGGATAAAAGTTACGGAATTCATGTGGCGCGTCTGGCCGGCGTTCCGTCTGAGGTTTTGAATCGAGCGACAGAAATCCTTCTGCAAATGGAGGAGCGTCAGGAAGATTTGCTGAACGTCGAAAAACGGAACGAAGAAGAACGCAAAACGCAGAAAAATCAAACGACGGAAAACGCTACGGAAAATGCTTCTGAAAATGCGTCGGAAAGCACGTCGGAAAAGAGCTGTAAAACGAAGGAGACGAAGAATTCTGCGCAAAATTCTTTATCCAGCCGTCCGGGACCGACGCGGGCGCGTGTGCGGACGCAGGTTTCCGACGTGCAGTTTTTGCTGTTCGACCCTCATGAATCGCCGCTTGTCGAGGAGCTTCGGAAGCTGGACCTCAATCGCATCACGCCGATGCAGGCGCTCGAAACGCTTGCGCGCTGGAAGACGGAAAACTGTAAGTAAATATAGATAGTCTGAGTAGAATAGATAAAATAACGAGCGGCGACGAAAAGAACTTATGAACGTGCGGGGCGTCAAATGTGAAATGGACGCCTCACACATTCTTAATGTACTTTACAGTTGTGCGAATTTCAACCTTATTCGTTGATTTTCTTCGTAATTTCCGCGACGAGATCGTCTTTATGAATGCGCTTCTGTTCGAGCGTGTCGCGGTCACGAACTGTCACGGTGCCGTCAATCAGCGTCTGACTGTCCACCGTGATGCAGTACGGCGTCCCAATCTCATCCTGACGACGGTAGCGTCGGCCGACCGCCCCTTTCTCATCGTAAAACGCCACAAAATGCTTTTTCAGCTCTCCGTAAATGTCCGATGCAAGCTCCGGCATTCCGTCCTTTTTCACGAGCGGGAAAACGGCCGCTTTCACAGGCGCAAGGCTCGGATGGAACCGAAGAACCACGCGTTTCGACATTACTCCATTCTCGTCGGGACACTCGTCCTCGTCGTACGCCTCGCAAAGGAACGCGAGCGTCGCGCGGTCCGCCCCGGAAGACGGTTCAATCACGTGCGGGATGTATCTTTGGCGCGTCTGATCGTCAAAATACGACAAATCTTTTCCGCACCCTCGATATTTCGGTTTGCCGTTTTCGTCGAGTTCGACTTCCAGTTTGCCGTCGTGATTGACGAGCTTTCCTTCGGAGTGGCTGCGCAGGTCAAAATCGCCGCGATGCGCAATTCCTTCAAGTTCGCCGAACTCGCCTTCGGGGAGGAAGGGGAAAGCGTATTCGATGTCGGCGGTTCCGACGCTGTAGTGCGCCAGTTCCTCCTGTTCGTGTTCGCGCAAACGGAGTTTTTCGCTTGCGAGACCCATTTTAATGTACCATTGAAAACGACGGTTGCGCCAATATTCGTACCATTGCCGCGAGGTGCTCGGTTCGCAGAAGAACTCGCATTCCATCTGTTCGAACTCACGGGAACGGAACGTAAAGTTTCGGGGCGTGATTTCGTTTCGGAAACTTTTTCCCTGCTGGCAGATTCCGAACGGAATTCGAATGCGCGTGCTGTCGATGACGTTTTTGAAGTTCACGAAAATTCCCTGCGCCGTTTCGGGACGGAGGAACGAGGCGTCTTCTTCGCCGCCCAAAGCGCCGATGACGGTTTTGAACATCAGATTGAACTCGCGCGGAGACGTCAGCGTTCCGAGATGTTTCGCTTCGGGAGCCAAAACTTGCGAAAAGTCGGAGATTTTATCGAGAGAAATCAAATCCTCTCCGAACGTCATTTGGTCCGCATCCTTTGCACGCAGTCCGAAGAACTTCTGTGCCCGCGCATGAATGCTTTCGTCCCACGTATCCGCAGCCGGGTCGCCGAGAATGAAAATCTTCTGACCTTTTGCTTCGACCCATCGTCCGCGCAACTGGTCGTAACGATAGCGGCGTTTCGATTCGGTGCAGTCGACCATGAAATCGTGGAAAAGGTCGTAATGTCCGGAACATTTCCAAACTTGCGGGTGCATGATGATGCTGCAGTCGAGGCCGGTCATTTCGTACGTGGAAGGCGCGCCGGCGTCGAGTTTCTGTTCGTTGTGCATCGTGACCATGTCCTGCCACCATGCGTTTTTCACGTTCCGTTTCAGTTCGACCCCCAGCGGACCGTAATCCCAGAATCCGTTCAAACCGCCGTAAATTTCGCTTGACTGAAACAGAAATCCGCGTTTTTTGCAGAGCGCGACCAATTCTTTCATTTCCATAATAGTAACTCCTCAGGGAATCGTGACGATTCCGGAAATTTATTCATCAAAGGTCCAAATGTCGGCGTGACGCAGCACTTGGAACCTTTGACCTTCCTTTAAAATTTCCCTTATTGTACCACAAAATTCGAAAACGTCCAGAGGCCCACCCCCATTTTCGGTGAATTCGTGTGAAAATTTGTGACATACTAAATTTGTACGAAAATTTCGCTTTGGACGGCTAGAACGGCAGTCGTTTCGCAACAGCGTCACACGAAGATGAGGAAATCCAAAATGTGTCGGGTAAAAATATTCGGATTTTTTCGTTCGAGTGTAGATTTCTGTGAAAAAACGCATTCTTAATAATGAGCGAAGACGCTGCGGCATCAATATGCTGGTTTCACAATGAAATTCCGTTTTCACAAAGACTGCAGAAGCCGTGGTGCGCAGCTCCAGCGGCGGACGGAAAAACTGAAATTCAAAATAGTGTTAGTATAACTTAAGTGAAAGGATAAAGATCATGAAAATTAGTCTGTCAAAAATTGTTTTTGCCGTGTGTGTGATTACTGCGGTCAGTACCGGATTTGCAGCTCCGAACGGAGAAGCGAAATTGCACAAATTCAGCACGACAGTCGAAAAGGAACGTCCCGAACTGAATGAAGAGACGAAACAATTGATTTCCGCTTGCCGCCGCGACCCGTCAGAGGCGAATCTGGCGGCATTGAGAAAACAGATTGGAATGAATTATGATAAAGTGACGGAACGTAAAAAAGCAAAGCTCGAAGAATTGAAACGGACTGCAAAACATGAGTCGAAAATTCAGGAGATGCAGGAAATCGTGGATGAAATGATTCAAAATAGGGAACTTCGGATTGAACAGAATATGCGCAGATTCACGGATCCGCGGCTTCGACCGGGTTCACGCGATGCGGAGAGCGGGTATTTGCCGGTTCTGGGAGCGGCACAGAATGTGACGATTGCGTACACTCCCGTGACGAACAAGGAGTATGCTGAATTCATCAAAGCGGCTCGCCGCAAGGCTCCCAAAGATTGGACGAAGGGAAACATTCCGAGCGGCAAAGAGAATCATCCGGTGGTCCATGTGACCTACAATGATGCGGTTTCGTACTGTAAGTGGCTTTCCGGCAAAGACAGGAGCGCCGTTTATCGTCTTCCGACCGAAGAAGAATGGTCCTACGCAGCGGGTCATATGCCGAAAGACGCAGATTTCAATTGTGAGGAAAACGACGGAACGACACCGGTTGACGCCTATCCGCAAACCCCGTCGGCTTGCGGCGCCATCGATATGTGGGGGAACTGCTGGGAATGGACCTCCACCCCAGTTTCAGGCAGCAAAAGTATGATGTCCGTCAAAGGCGGAGCGTGGGACTCGCGTCGAACAGAGTGCCGTACCGAGCTGAAAGGAATCGGGAGGAGAGTCACAGAAGGCGCTGCGGATGTGAGCTTTCGAGTCGTTCGAGAAACCCAAGGTTCTGATTCTGGCAGCCGCAAAAAATAAAAATTTTCCAGAACAATCCTGTAGAATTTGAAAAAGAAAAGCATTCTTGAGATGCGTCATTTTGATAGTATGTCGAACGCCGAATGCGCGGAGGTTTTGCACGTTACGCCCAAAAACGCGAGCATACGATACGTCCGGGCACTTGAACGTCTGCAAAAGATTTTGATAGAATTAAGCGAGTTTCGCCCATGAGTCAAGAAATTGAATTTGAATTTGAAGATTTGATCGAACAGTTTCTGGAACAGTGCCGCCTCGGCGAGACGCCTGATATGGAGGAGTTCGCAAAGCGTTACCCGTCACATTCCCAACATCTGCAGGAGCTTTTGCCGCTGTTGCTGCAAATGGAAAATTGCTCGGCTGAAAAACAGCAGAACGCAGGAATTCAGACGTTCGATCTTCCGGAATTGGAGAATACGGACTATCAATTGCTCCGCAAAATCGGTGCCGGAGGAATGGGCGTTGTTTTTGAAGCTCGGCAAATCTCGTTGAATCGCAAGGTCGCCGTCAAAATACTCTCAGCTTCGCATCCTGCGGACTCTGAACAACGAAAAATGTTTGAGAATGAAGCTCAGGTGATCGCCATGCTTCATCATCCCAATATCGTCAAAGTTCTCAGTGCCGGCTGCTGTTCAGAACGGTGTTATTACGCGATGGAATTGATTCAAGGCAAAGGGTTGGATCAATGCAGCTTTAATGATGTGCGAGAAATTGCTCAAATCGGACTTCAGGCGGCCAAAGCACTTGCTTACGCGCACGGCTGCAATGTTTTGCATCGCGACGTCAAACCCGCCAATTTGCTGTTAGATTCCAGTGGAGAGGTGCACGTCAGTGATTTCGGCCTCGCATTCATACTTCAAACTCCTGAAGGCGTTCAGGAAAACGTCGATACGCAAAGCGGAACCTTGCGCTACATGCCGCCCGAAAGACTGATTCATGGAATCAACACGTTCGCCGGGGACCAGTATTCTTTGGGCGTTACGCTCTATGAACTGGTGATGAAAAAACCGATACTCTCCGAAAAAAGTCCCAAGGAATTGATTGCGCGAATCTGCAAAGAGCCTTTGCCAGTTTTGGAGTGTACAGATTTTGATTTTTCTGCAATTATCAATAAATGCATCCGTTTCAATCCTGAAGATCGTTACTCCAGTATGGAAGATGTTGCTGTCGAGTTGCAGCGTTTCCTCAATCATGAAGCTGTTGCGGCGGTCAAACCTTCGGTATTTCATCGCTTTCATTTGTGGGCGAAGCGAAAACCGTCGGCAGCGGCATTGAGTTTGCTCGGAGTCATTTTGTTTCTCGCGTTCATTTTTGCCCTGAGCATTGGTTTCATTCGCACAAACGCAGCCTTGAAGCTTGCTGAAAAAAACGCAGCAACCGCCGACGCGACGCTTTCGGACATTTTTTCTCATATCGAACGTCAGACGCCGACGTCCAGTGGGAGTGAGCTTCTTTCTCGTCTTTTGCCGTACTATCAGGAGATTGCAGAACAGCGTAATTTATCGAAATCTCAGATCTCCGAAGCAAACAGAATCGTTGGAACGGCCGCGATGCGTTCGGGCGATTACGCTCTTGCGGAAAAGGCCTTCACCAGGGTCGTTGAATCCTCCCCGAATGCTTTCGCAATGAATCAGCTCGCCGAAGCTCTGCGCCGTCAGGGAAAAACGCAGTCTGCCGACCAGATTTCCAGAAAAGTTGTTGAAAAATATCCCAATGACTACGAAGCGGTTTGTGCGTTGCAGGTCCTTGGTAAGCATCAAAAAGCGTTCGAACGAATTCATACCTTTCTGAAATCGGACCCGAAAAATCCCGAATATCGCTTTCAGTATGCCATTTTGCTTGGATTTCATCCGAAAGATTTTCGTTCGACCAGGATTGCAGGAGTCGAGCCGAACGCATTAATATTGCTCAACGAACTGACCGAAGAATATCCGGACCGTCCCGAATACGGACTGGCGCTGGTCGATTTGATGAGCCGCAAACTTTACTACGCCAAGCAATTTAAAGAAAAAGATTGGCAGGAACTTGATTTGGTACTGTCCCTTTCCGACCAGTTGCTGGGCCGTTTCCCAAACACGCCGAGCGTCGTCACTTCGGTTGTCGAATTACGCAAGGAATATATTTTCTGGCTTTATCGAAACGAAAATCAAAATGTCGGACGCAAAGAGACGGAACGTCTGCAGGGAATGCTGGAAATTTTGTTTTACAATCCGGAGACCCCGGATGCCGCCAAAGAGTCATTACTGACGATGCAGATGGAACGATTGGAACGGGTCGCAGCCGCGAAAAAGAACGACGCTTTCGGACAATTGGCCGCTAAAATCCGAGGTGAACTGCAAAAGTATCACGGAATCCGATCCAAAGAATTTCAGGAAACTTTGACGAAGCTCACGCGGGCTGTAAATGAGGAAAATTCCATCCCTGAAAACGATTAAACTCATCACGTTTTAAAATTCAGTTTTTCTTCCAGAATATGGAATTTTCTTCTGTGATGAACCTATGAAGTTCAAATAGAATGAGTTTAAAACGTCATTTCTGTGAGTGAGGAACGTGAGTCCGCTGTTTTTCAATATTGTGTAACTGATGTCAAACAACGGACTTACGTCGTTTGCGCGAAATTTTTTTCCCTCCGAGCTTTTTCAGGCAAAAAGACCGTAGTAAGCGGCCAATTACGCAATCTCAAAAACAAGATCGAAATTGGCGTCCGGCTGAAAGTCGCCTGTCGCTGCAATGTAGGACCCCTGAAGAATCTTAAGTGTGTACGAATATCCTTTATATTCGAATATTATTCCATATTCCTTCGTCGTTCGGGTCGTCGGATTGGATTTGCAGGACGGATAGCGAAGCGTGAACCCGGCGGCCGGAAAGTGTATCGCGAGCATCGAGGGTTTGCAGAGAATTTGCAGGTTTCCCGACGTTGTGCGCCCCTCGATCGACAAATTTGCTCTCCCGACCTCTTCAACTTTTGCGAATTCGACCGTCGCCGGGGTCCCGTTTTGCTCGAAACACAGCCCGATCGAGCCTTCCGGCTGCCAGAGCGACGAATCCATAATCGGAAGAGACTCGTACAGCGTCACATCGCTGCGCGTCACCGAATTCAGGAACGGCTCGGCCATTTTTTCGTCGAACACGCGCCAGTCTCGGAGGTAAAAACGGTCGTGATCGCGGTAAAACCCCAACCTCTGACGGGAGGAAAAATACCAGGCGGCCGCTCGGTTCGGATCGTCGCTGGCAGAGGAAAAGTATGTACATTTTGCGGGAGTTTCTGAATATTGTTCCGAAAACCATCGTCCCGTTTCACAGAGGGTTTCGACCTGAATTTCGTTTCGTTTGGCCATTTCAGCGACGACGGGGTACTGATATTCCAACCCCTCCTTCATTCCCGGCCATCCGAAGGAATTTTCCTGCCCGATTTGAGCGTAAGCCATTGAGAGACAGGGAGTTTGGTAGTTTTCGCGCAGGAACCAATCGACCCAGTCTTTCTGTTTTCCGGTCCAAACGGGTTCCATCGTGTGACACTCGCCGACGTGCACGAATTGATCGACCGGGTCGCTCCCCAGCATTCGAAAAACCGGGACGGAAACCTGATTTTCTTTCGTTTGAGCGGGAATGAACGCATTGAATTTTGACGGATAGTACCCGCCGTCCGCGTAACCGCCCCAAAGGGAGTAACCGTCCGTTCCGAACTGGTCGCGACAGTTGCAGGCCGCCTGAATTCCGTATTTTTCGTACGCATATTGCAGTGAGAAAGCGTCGAAAAACCAGCTTCCGATTGAGTCGGGGTACTTTCCGAAAAGGTCTTTCATCTTGGTGAAAGCGGTGTCGAGCATCTTCATGCGTTCTTTTTGCGTGTATCCGATCGAAAAACCGTGCTGGACGTGATAGTCCCACGGAATGTTGCTGCGCCACTGGATTCCGGCCGCCTCAACGAGGTATTGGTCCATTTCGAACCAGAAACCGATTTCGTCGTTGGGATTGCGTTCTTTTTTGAGAAAATCGACGAAATTTCCCTGAACCATTGCGCAATATTGCAGGAGCCATGTGGTTGGAAGACCGAACTTTCGAGCGAGAAAAAGCTGATTCTGAACGGGTTCGAAAAGATCGACCGGGCCGCGAGGTTCCAGACCGCGAATGAAATTGATGACGTTCAAACGTCGTTTTTCAGGGCAGAGAGACTTGCAGGAAGCAGAACCCGAAGCAGAGGGACCCGAAGCCGCAGAAATCGGTTCCTCCGCGCAGGCGGCAGACTGAAAAACGGAGGGGACGGCCGCCGACATAAAAACGGTCGTGATGGATGCGTTGAGGAATTGACGTCGTGAAAATTTTTGCATCAGGAGATTCCTTAAGGATGAAACTGAAAAATGGAAGTGGAACGAGTATTTTCAGTTTACATCTCCTCCTGGTTTTTGTCAAGCGGGAGAAAAAAATATTTTTTCAAATTTCCTCAAAGTTCGGAGACTTTCTTTCTCGCGCGGTTCGAATTCAGGCTAGAAAAAACGGGTTCCAATCTGATATACAAGCGTCGTGAGGGTCCATCCGAGCAGCGTCAGACCGCCCCACTGAAGCGCCGCCCACTTCCACGAGCCGGACTCCTGCGCCGTCATTGCAACCGTCGCACAGCATGGAGTCGCGATGAGCGCAAAAAGAAGGATACAAAAGCCCTGAAGCGCCGTGTATTTCTCCTGAAGAATCTTCTGAAGCGGAACCTCGTCTGATTCCGAGTCTGAAACTTTGTACACAATTCCGAGCTGTGCCACGAAAATCTCTTTGGCGGCAAACGCGCCCAAAAAGGACGTTCCAACCTTCCAGTCGAACCCCATCGGCCGCCAAACTGGATCGAGAGCGGTTCCCAAACGTCCGATTCCGCTGTATTCGACGGTCTGCTGCGCGACTTCTTCCGGCGTCGCATTTGCGGCGATTTTTTCCTGCGGCAAACGCGGAAAGGTGGTGAGCGCCCAAAGAAGAATCGAGATTCCTAAAATGACCGTCCCGGCTTTTTTGACGTACATCCACGCACGTTCGAGCGTGTGAATTCCTACGGTCTGCAGGGTGGGTACGTGGTACGGCGGCAGTTCCATCACGAACGGAACCGGTTCCCCGCGCAAAATCGTAAAACTCAGAATCTTTACGAGAAACACCGCAAGCACAATTCCCAAAATGTACATGAAAAACAGCATCGGACCCTGCCAGACGCTGGGAAAAAACGCGGGAATCAACAGCGCGTAAATCGGAAAACGCGCGCCGCAGCTCATGAGAGGAACCACAAGCATCGTCGTGAGCCGTTCGCGGCGGTCTTCAAGGATGCGAGTCGCCATCACCGCCGGAACCGTGCAGCCGAAACCGATCAGCATCGGGATGAAACTTTTCCCATGAAGACCGATTTTCGTCATAAAACGATCCATCAGAACCGCCGCACGCGCCATGTAACCGGAATCTTCAAGGAACGAAATCGCAAGAAACAGAAAAACAATGTTGGGAAGAAACACAAGCACTCCCCCGACGCCGCCCAGCACGCCGTCCACGAGAAGCGAGCGCAGCAGACTTTCCGACCCCGCCGGCCAGAAGCCGTTCAGAAACTCCGCGAGTGCGCTGATTCCCGACTCAATCCACGTCATCGGAAACGCGCCCAGCGTAAACGTCAGCTGGAACACGAGATACATCATGAGAAAAAAAATCGGAATCCCCAAAAAACGATTCAAAAACAGTTTGTCGAGCGGACTGATTTGGTACGCACTTTTTCCCTCTTCAAACGAAAGCATCGACGGTATGATTTCTGTAATGAATGCGTAACGCCGCGACGCAAAATCAAGCTCGGTTTCCGTCGTCACGGTTGCGGCGCACAAACCATCGTCGGAGGCTCTCCGCAGCGCTTCGGGAATCGGCGTCGGCTCGCTCTGCGCCGCCAAAACCACAGCGGAAAGCAGATCGTCCAGCCCCTCGCCCGTCGCGCCGACACATTCGACGACCGGAACGTTCAGACGTGCAGAAATTTCATCATTATGAAAAACCATTCCGTGATGATGCGCAAGATCCAGCATATTCAGAACAAGCACCATCGGCTCGCCCAGCTCGCGCAGCTGCAAAGTCAAAAATAGATTGCGCTCGAAATTCGACGCATCCACAACGTTTACCAGAACCCGTTTTCGGCCCGGCACATCGTCGGCGTCCGGCTCCAAAAGAAACTTCCGCGCGACCGCTTCGTCTTCGGAATGCGCCAGAAGACTGTACGTTCCCGGAAGATCAATGACGTCGATTTTGCGATTCTGAAAGGTGCAGTGCCCTTCGACACGCTCGACGGTGACGCCGGGATAGTTCCCCACGTGCTGACGCGCGCCGGTTAAATGATTAAAAATCGTGGACTTTCCGCAGTTCGGATTGCCCGCGAGGACTATTTGAATCGGATCTTCCGCCATCTTGCACTTCATCCGTGTCGTTCGGACCGTTTATGTCGTTTTGGTTAGCTGCTTTAGTCACGCCTAAAAGCAGTTCTAAAAAAGAAAGGGTGAAACGCCCCGTCTTTTTTGTTTTTTTGGCTTCTTTTTAGCTTTTTGATTTTATTATGAATTCAGCAAGTTCATTCTTGCTCAAGCTGAATCAGTTCCGCCAAACCACGACCCAAAACAAACTGCGAACCTCGGCAGGCCACAACGGACGCTCCATGAAAAGAGTTTTGAAGGACCTCAATCTCGGAACCCGGCACCAAACCCAGCGCAGCCAGTTTCCCCTGAAGCGACGCTTCGGCGTGAATGCTCTGAATCCGATGAACGTTTCCTTTTTTCGCATTTGTCAGTACCATAATTTACCTCCAATGTAATTATCGGCTTTAGTTGGTCCTAAACTTTAGTTATGCCTAAAAGTATAACAAGATTTTTTTTTTACACAAGGGGGGTTCCGATAAATTTTAAAAAATTTTTCAGAATTTTTTTGGATTTTGAAAATTTCTTATTTCCACTGAAATTTTAAGACAAAATTTAAAATCAATGAACGAATGACGATTCCATTACGTACAAAAATTTGAATATTCCGATTTTCGATGTAAAGGACGTAATTTTCGTCTTTTACACCAAATTTTGCCAATTCTTTAGAATGATTTACCGATAATGAAAAGAATTGGTGAAACGAAGTTTCATAAACTGCAGAACTTGCACAAACAGGGGGAGATATGCTTTGGAGAAATAACAGAAAAACGTCCAAAACACAGAGCGTGTCGCGGGGACGCCATCCTTTGAGAATCGAACTTTTGGAAGAACGCCGACTTTTGAGTGCCGTTCCGGGCGTCGACGAACCGACCTGCGTCTGCGCCTCGTCCTGCGGCGGCGAAACTCATTGCTGCGCGGAAACTTCAAGCGCAGAAGTCCTTTGGGATGAAGAGGCGTTTGGGGTGGAAGGGGCGTTGTGCGAGTGCGGAACGTGCGCGTCTGAAAACGGATTGGGGCTTTCTGCCGTGATTCCGGAAACGCCGATTTTGCCGTCGGAGTCCGCGTTAGAGTCCGCGTTAGAGTCCGACGTCCCAGGAACGCTCCATCCGGATGTTCTTTCTGTCGATTTGCCGATTACGGGTGCGGTGTACAATTATACTGTTCATAATTATGAGGAATTTACAGACGCAATTTTGAGACTGTACGGATCCGTGACCATCACTTTTGCGGCCGATTATACCGGTTCTACTACTTACACCACGAATCAAATAAGTCTTTCGAATTCTCTTACGCTGGATGCTTCGGCGCTCAGTTCACAATTTACGATAAACGCAGACGGTGGAACGTGTTTTTACGTGTTTTCCGGAGCTTCAATTTCTCTGAAGAACATCCACATCACCAATGCGCAATACGGAGTTCGAAATTCCGGAACCGCAACACTTTTCAACGTGAGTGTTTCGAATATTACGGACACGTGCATCGCAAACGGCGGAACGATGACGCTGCAAAATGTGGAGATTTACGATTCGAGTTATTTTGGCGTCATGAATTCTGGAACGCTGACCGCCTCCAATCTGCTGGCTCACGATATTGCAAATACAAGTTTAAACGTAAGCGGCGGTACTGCAACGCTTTACCACTCAACTTTTTACACACCTTCCGCCACTTCCGTTGTGTATGCAAGCGGCGGAACCGTGAGTTTGAACAATTCCATCGTGGTGGGAATCTCCACGAGTTTCAACGTTTTTCTCAATCACGGCACACTGACGGGGAGCGGGTCGATTTTTACCAGCGTCAAAGTAAATGAAACGAATACCGCCGTATACACTCTCGGAAACCCAGTTTTTACCGATACGGCAAACGGGGATTATTCGTTAAAATCCACGTCTCCCGGTTTCGACGCGATTACGGATACGACGAACGTGCGCGACGTGTACGGAAATCTGTTGACGACCGACATTTACGGAAATGAACGTTTGAGCGGCGCCGGTTACGATCTCGGAGCCGTCGAAAAAGTCATTTCTGCGGCAAAGCTCGACACTCCGACGGGACTCAAAATTCAGAAGGATGAATCGAATCCTGAAACGGAATTCATCGTCACGTGGAATTCTGTCGCCAATGCGTCTGCGTATCAGTTGAAATATCGATTCGAACACCCGGAATGTGCCGCGAGCGACTGGATCACCAAAACGCTGGAACTGACGAACGTCACCACTCAAAACGGCGTTTGTTCCTACGTTCTCGGTTCCTTCATTGAACGTACAACCGTTTACGTCGAGATTCAAGCTGCAGGTGATAACATATCGTACAGTAATTCTCTTCTGACGTCAAGCGGCGTACACGCAACGACGCAGACGGTGAATTTTTCGCACTCTCTGGCACTTTCCGGCGGAAAGCAAATCGAAAACGTTTTCGCGCTTCATTCCTACATCCCGCAAGAGGGTGAGGCGGTAAAAACGATTTATTTGGACTTTACGGGTCATCTGACGAGCGGGACGTCCTGGAACAGCCAGTCTCAGCCGTACATGTGTACGCCGACCTTTTCGTCCAGCGGAGATTCCAACTTTTCCGAGTTCGAATCTCCGCTGGATTTATGAAATCTGGCAGAGTATCGCAGAAGATTACGCCCCATTCAAAGTCGATGTGACGACCGAATTTCCAGGTTTGGACGCTTTGATTCGGGAGGATGGAAACGACCTCGAATACGGCGTCCGCTGCGCTTTCGGTTCCGATACGTGGTTCGGCGCTGCCGGCGGAGTTGCGCTGGTAGGAACGTTCACCGATGCGGCCGATACACCATGTTTCGTTTTCAACAGTGGAGGCGTTCAATCCATGGCGGGAGCCGCCTCTCACGAAATCGGACACACGCTGGGGCTGATGCACCGCGGAGGCGGTTCATGTTCAAACGGTGAATATTCGTACGGAATTAAAGTCGCGGATGAAAAATACTTTTCCGCTCCAAAGGACACCGTTTCTGCGGATGGTTACGTCAAATATTACTATGAAGAAACTTACGTCGGTTATTACGATTGGGTGCCGATTATGGGCGCGACGTATTATGCGTCTTACGCAATCTGGACCGACGGAAACTACTACAATTCGGAATCCTCACTCACCGGTTCGGACGTGGGAAAAGGGGATTTGGAGATTCTAAATCGATATATTGAATACCGTACAGACGACTATGCGTCGCTCAAAAACGGCGCGCTCGACGCAGCGTCTGCCGCAGTGGGAACGCTGAACATCAGCGCAGCTGACGGTACGATTTCCACTTCGGGCGGCCAAACTCTCGAAGCCGCCAAATTTTCCTATTCTGGAATCATCAGCGACCGAAACGACACCGATGTATTCGTTCTGAATTTGACGTCGGAGGCCTCCATCGACATTTTCGTTTCAGGAATGGAAACCTACAGCAATTTGGACGTTTGGGCCGCGATTTACAGTACTTCCGACCTTACAACCGCACTTTTGACCTCCGATCCGGAAAACTCGCTGAATGTTGAACTTGCGGGAATTCTCAATGCGGGAACTTACTATCTCGTCGTGGACGGAACGGGACTCATGCGCACTGTGAGCGGTTACGGAGCCGTCGAATATTATTCCGATTACGCTTCCCTCGGTTACTACACCGTTTCGGGAACCGTCGAAAACCGCGTGACGCAGCTTGCGGCGCCGACCCAGTTTGAAACGCAGTCCCGCACAACTTCGAGCGTTACGTTCAGCTGGAATTCCATTGCGCACGCCGATCGTTACAACGTGTACCGAGCCGACGGAACGTTTCTAACATCAACAACCGCAACGACTTACACAGAAACCGGATTAAACCCCCGG
Organism: uncultured Planctomycetaceae bacterium; assembly: GCA_964438515.1. GTDB lineage: Bacteria > Planctomycetota > Planctomycetia > Pirellulales > Thermoguttaceae > RGIG3701. Next base: position 55,508 of record CAYTLK010000005.1, on the reverse strand, counting down.
AACGTACCGTTCGTATTACATCACGGCGGCGAGCGACTCGGCGCAATACTCAACGTCGGCCGCATCCGCTGCGTTTACGACGTACACGCTGTTTCAAGCGGGCGTTTCGTCCCTGAGTTTTTCGAACATTACGAGCAATGCAGCGACCGTTTCGTGGAACGCGTCTGATGGAGCCGCATCCTACAAAATCGAGTGTTTCAGCGACTCGCTTCGTACGCAGTCCGTCGCGTCCCAGACGGTTGATTATTCCGTTTCGTCCGTCACTTTTTCGAATCTCGCCGCCGCAACCCGCTATTTTTGGACGCTCACCGTCATTCCGATGACCGATTTTGTCGGAAACAGCGCCGAGGCGGAGGCCGCAACCGCCCTCAACTGCTCGGTGACGCCGCTGAGTGCAGCTTACGGCGACGCGTTTCCATCGGTTTCGATTTCCGGGACGGAAATGAATGACTCTGTAACTTACACGCTCGACGGGTCGCAAATGATGGTGCTTCCTGATTTCTGTACACTGAATGTCGGGACGTACACCTTGTTTGTAACTGTCGTGCGCAACGGATTTCCCGAATGGAACGGCTCGACGCAGCTGACGGTCTCGCCGGCCGTCCGAAGCATTCCAACAGGACTCACCGCCTCGAATCCCACGATTTCGAGCATCGATTTGCAGTGGGATTCGGTCGGAACTTCCTACATGATTGAATACAGTACAGATTCGACTTTCAACACTTCCGCAACGATCAACCGTTCCGAAAACGCCGCGACTGTATCGAATTTAACGCCTGGAACGACGTATTTCGTCCGAGTTCGTACCCTTGCGGACGACGCAAACTATGTAGATTCCGCATATTCCGAAACAATAAGCGTCACAACGGCAGAAGAAACGCAGAAAATCGCGACGGTTTTGAAAACTGGAAACATTTCAGAGGTCGATTCCGCCGCCGTCATTCCGACCTCGGAAGCGCAAACATCTTCTTGGAACTCCGTCGTTCTGGAATTTTGGACCGACGCGGTCGAAACGCTTCATGCGGGAAAGATTTTTTCATACAACATTCTTTTTAATTCGAACGATTATACTGTAAACGCGGATTCTCAGACGGTCATCGGAGGAATTGTGCTGCAAATGGAACAAACGGCCGACGCCGCAAACGATGGAACGGCCCTTTTGACGCTTACTTTTACGGTCTCGGAGGATTTTACGGCCCCCGATTCTGCTGCTTTGCGTCTCGCCGCCGTTGCGCTTTTGCCGAACACGGCCGTTTTTGCTGAAAATCCGGTTTCCAAACCGCAGTTCACGATGGAAAACGAGACGCAGACGCTTTCTGTGCTGAATGTTTGTTACGATTTCGATCAAAGTTCGAAGGTCGATGTTCAGGATTTGATTACTTTTGCAAAACTGTACAATAAATCCGTTGCGGAGTTTCCGAATGCGTCTTCTGCGGACTTCAACAGCGACGGCCGCGTGAGTATTGCGGACCTGATTCTGTTTGCGAAGAATTACGGAAAAGAATTCAAAGACGGAACGACAAAAATCATTTTCGACCCATCCTACATTGCGCAATACGTGACGGAACCCCTCGTTTCGGCTTCCATTGCAGAACGTGCTTCGGCTCCTACTGTGGAACTTGCTGTGCAACCCGCTGCGGCGTCGGTTGCTGAAATCGGAACTGGAATCGGAACAGAAACCAAATCAGGTTTGGAATCCTCAATTTTTACCGAAAATTCAAACAAAAAACAATGTGAAAATCAAACAATAGATCGAACAAAAATCGAAGATGTTTTTTCTGCACGTACGACGAATTTTACCGTCTCGGAAATTTCTTCCATTCCGGCGGAGGTTTCAGTCGGCGGGCCGACGCACTTCGTCGATTTGAGATTCCTCTCCCGCGATTTTCGCCCTCAGTTGACCCAAAAATCAATAGAAATGTTAAAATGGGAGATTTAGTCGGACCGACGCAGGGGGATTCCTTCAAAAAACTTTCTTTTTTTCTCAAGAAATGTCCCCCGGCTCCTTGTAAAATATTGGAAAAAGAGTTAGAATAAGATGGAATACGTAAATATTTTTTAATCCCGGAAAATTTTCCGTTCCTTAAACTCATTTCATTCAATATGTCCGAACCCTATTTTCAGAAATTGTTTGCGGACCGTATCGGCGGTGCGAATTACGGTAAAAGTACAGAAATCTATAAGTTTGAAAAAATCAAACGTGCAAAGCGGAAAGCGCTCGCCGACTTCCCCGACCGTAAACTTCTGGACTTTGGAATCGGCGAAAACGACGCGCCCGCTGCGCCGCAAGTGGTAAAGGTGATGCAGGAGGTGTGCGGGAAAGCCGAATATCGCGGTTACGCCGACAACGGAATCCCTGAATTCAAAGAAGCCGTTGCGCGCTTCATGAAACGGTGGTTCAACGTGGAATTGAATCCCGTAACCCAAATCATACACGGAATCGGGTCGAAACCATCGCTTGCGATGATTCCTGAATGTTTTATCAACCCCGGCGACGTCACGCTCATGACGGTTCCCGGCTATCCGGTTGCGGGGACGCACACGCGTTACTGCGGCGGCGAGGTATACAGTATTCCTCTTCTTCCCGAAAACGATTTTTATCCCGATTTCGACAGCATCCCCGCCGACATTTTACGCCGCGCGAAACTCCTTGTAATAAACTATCCGAACAGTCCGACCGGCAAATACGGAACGGCTGAGTTTTTCGAAAAAGTCGTTGCTTTCGCCAAGAAGAACGAAGTCGTCGTTGTGAACGACTGCGCGCACATCATGCTGAGCCACATCGATCGTCCTCGTTCGTTCCTCGAAACGCCCGGCGCAATGGATGTCGGCGTCGAAACTTATTCCATGTCGAAAGGCTGGAACATGATTGGGTGGCGTCTGGGATGGGTCTGCGGAAATGAAACGCTCGTGCACGCATACGGCGATGTAAAGGATAATAGTGATTCCGGGCAGTTCAAAGCGATTCAGATGGCGAGCGCCGCCGCTCTCGACGACGATTCTATTCCGCGCGACACCGAGGTGAAGTACCTCCGACGTCTGCAAAAACTTGTTGCGATGCTGAAACGCGTCGGTTTCCAGTGCGAAGTTCCGGAAGGTTCGTATTTCCTTTACACTGCCGCACCCAAAGGAATGGCCGACGGTACGGTTTTTGCCGATGCGGAAGCCGTGAGTCAGTTTCTCATCACGCAGTGTTCGATCTGCACCGTCCCATGGGACAATGCGGGCGCGTACCTCCGATTCAGCGTCACGTACGTCGCCGAAGACGAGGCTGCTGAAGACGAATTAATGCGTCAGACGGAAGAACGGCTCGAAAATCTCCATTTTGTTTTTTGATTGAAATTCAAAACGGTTTTTTCCTCTGCGAATCCTCGATGTTTGGTTTTGTACACAATTCAATTTCATCCACCTTTCCACCCCACGGAAATTTGAAAGGGCATTTATGAAAAAATTGCTTTCCATTTTGCTGGTTTCATCGCTGGCGCTTTCGGTTTTTATCGGCTGCGACCAGTCCAAAAAGTATAATCCCCAAAAAGGGCTGGACGTCATTACTCGGCTGCAAACGGCTGAATCCGGCGGCGATTCGCAGGAACTCGCGCGGCTGGCGGTGGATCAGTACAAAATTCTGAAGGATCGTTCGGGTGCGATGGAAACCATGCGCAAAGCCGTGCGTTTTTGTTCCGATATTCAGGATTCTCGCGAACGAATTGAAACGTACTCGCAGATCGCCGCCTCCTATTCCAGTCTCAATTCCATCGTGGAAGCAAAAAAAGCGCTTGAAAATGCGATGGAAGCATACATGAACTGGGAAGAAGAAAAAAATAAGGAACGCGAAAAAAGCAAAAAAGAACCCACGCAGAACGACATTGAGGCGCTGGCCGGCGAAAAACTCGAAATTCTGTTAAATCTTGCGCGTGCGCAGATGGAGATTGATTCGGTAAACGCGCAAAAAACGCTGATGCTTGCAAAAGACGAGGCGAATCGTTTCTCCGACGCGCTCATGAAGGTCGACAAACTTCTGGACCTTGCCGCCTCACTGGGTAAAATGGGGTCGCTCGACAATTTGAAAATCGTCAGTGTTGAAATTCGTGCAATTTTGAAAGGCGAACCGATTCCGACATCGGATGATTCTGCAGCTTCGACTCAAATCGCTTCCGACTCCGATTCGAACTCTGCGGACGCTTCGGATTCCGAAAACACATCGGAAACTGCAGACGCTTCCACTGCTTCGAACACTTCGAAAACCTCCGCCTCCGGCGCACCTGCGGAAGAAGCGACCGAGATGGACGCGCAGCAAATCAGCAGCCGTCTTTCGACGCTTGCAGGGATTTTCGTACGAATGAAGCTGGACGCCGCCAAATCCATTGGAATCGAAATCCTTAAAGAAGCGTCCGATATTGCAGGAACGATCGATAATAAGGGTAAAAAAGCAATTACGCTCTGCGAAATTGCGTCTAATTATCTGTTGGTCGGCGACAAAGAAACGGCCAAAAAACTCGCGGACGATGCGGAACCGCTTTCCAAACAGGCGGACAGCGCGACACGTGAAAGCGCTGATGAAGCTGTCGTCAACTTGAGATCGAAGCTGTAATTTTCAAAACGAAAATCGGGGTTCAAAGCCGTTTGAATCCCGATTTTTTGCGAAATTTTTCAAAACCTCCCATTTTCACTAAACGTTATTTTTTCGCATGATTCCCACTGAAAAAAACCGAATTCTCACCGCCGTCGACTGGCAGGAAATCTGTCCGTGGCTTCTGTTTCGCCGCTGTTTGGGACTTTGTTTTTCGTTCCGTTTATTGTTTTTCGCAACGCTTCATCTTTTGTTCTGCGCGCTCTGGCTGGCGCTTGCGTTTGGAGTTGTACGCAATTCCATAACGATGGATTCGTTTTTGGAACATTATTCTTTCGTTTCCGTTTCCACTTTTCTGCCTGAAAAACCGGGATGCACGTGGAGCGCGCCGACGCCGTTTTTCAAGGAAGAAGGGTCGACGGAAATCGATTATGTTCCTCCGTGCGGCTACGTCCCGCCGACGAATTACGTGCCGGAAAGTACGCCGCTTGCGGAAATGATTGGAGAAATGTCGAAAAATTCAAATATGGTACGAAATTCAGCCGTGCCGGGGAATATTCCTGTAAAATCGGAGGCGGTGAGTGTAAAAACGATTGTAAACCGTGTGCTTGCAGTGAGTTATGCGATTTTCTCAACGCTGCTGGTTTGGATGCTTACGGCGCGTCTTTCGGCGCTTCGTATTGCGCGGGACTTGCGGGGATACGTCATTTCGGAGCTGAAATTTGCGTTTTCGCGCCTTCCTTCGGTTCTCGCGGCGGCATTCTTTCTCACTCTTGGATGTACGATATTCACAGTTCCTTTATGGATCTGTCGATTTTTGCCGACTGGCGTTTTTGCGTGTGTGACTCCGCTGCTGCTTATTTATGCGGCGTTCGTCTTCTTCTTTTTGCTGGGGGCGGCGCTGTCGGTTCCGTTCGTGCTTTCGGTTTTCATGACGGAAAACTCGGACGTTTTTGACGCGTTGAGCCGCAGTTACGCATACGCGCTGCAAAAGCCTTTGAATTTTGTTTTTTACATTTTGGCGGCTGCGTTCTTCGGAATCCTCGGCGTTTTGGGGGTCGGAATCTGTGTCGGACTCATTACGCACCTTTACGCGGTTCTTGCATGTTCCAAAACCGTTGAGTTCGGCGACCCGATTTATACGTTGCTTCTTGCATTAAGCTGGGTGATTTCCGCATTTGGATTTTTGTACGTAATCTCTGCTTTGCAGGGAATTTATATGCTTTTACGCCGTGACGTCGATGGGGTCGAGCTGGACGTCGTTTGGTTCGAACATCCGCAAGGGGTTCCGATTCCGAAACTTCCCGACCTGAAATCCGACCCGAAAAACTTGTCGGATACTTGATTTTATTACTTTCATGAAAGGACTTTCAATGAAGTATTTTCCCGCCTTTACGTTTTATTCTTTGCTGGTTCTGACGCTTGTTTTGATGTTGATTCCGCCGGTTTCCGTGCAGGCTCAGCTTCCGGAAATCGCGCTGCGTATTCGTACGATGGCGCATCGCGGCGATTACTACAACGCTCCGGAAAACACGCTCCCTGGTTTCAAAATGGCGATCGCGACGGGCGTCGATTCCTGCGAGTTTGACGTTTATTCCACGAAAGACGGTCATCTCGTTCTGCTTCACGACGGAGATTTCAAACGCATTTCAAATGGCGTCTGTGACCGCCGCGTGACGGAAATGACGTTCGAGGAAGTACGTCGTTTGGACGTCGGAATTTGGAAGGGCGAGCAGTGGAAAGGGACGCAGTGTCCGACGCTCGACGAGACGCTCGATTTGTTCAAAGGTTCGGGATGCATTCCTGTAATAGAAATCAAACAGCCCGGCACGGAACGGGCGATCGCGGACGCTTTGATTGCGCACGAGATGGTGAAAGAGTGCGCGATTGTGTCGTTCAATCACGATTCGATTCGAAAAATGTGGGAATTTTGTCCCGGAATTTACGCCTACCGAAACGGCGGGGACCGAAACGGACGAAGTGACGAAGAATACGTCGCGTGGTTCGTGGAGAGTCAGAAAGACTGTCCGTATAAAGTCGCGAATCCAGCGGTCGGAAACATGAACGTTCATACGGTTCAGCTGCTGAAAGAGGCGGGATTCGTGGTGAGTACGTGGATTGTGGACGATCCGAAGACGTTGAATATGTATCTCGACGCCGGAATCGACACGATGACGACGAATCGTCCCGCAGTATTTGTGGATGTGATGAAAGAACGAAAGAATGAGGGAAAATAAGAAAAATTTCCACGGTTCAAAATAGAAAAATTTAAAATAGTAAAATTGTACATTTTTCAACAAATCTTTCTTCCAAGAAAATTTGTTTCAAAAGAACATTCCTTCCCACCCCTTTTTTCATGAGGTCTTTTATGAACGTTTCCTTCCGATTGTTTTCCTTCACGGTCGCCCTCCTTGCGGCGGCTTTCATTTCTGCACAAGAACCATTTTATTTAAACTTTCATCGCGGCGGAGGTTCCGAACGACCGGAAAATACGCTCGAAACCTTCCTTTGGGCCTGGAATCAGGACGTTATTCCGGAAGGGGATGTGCAATATTCAAAAGACGGCGTTCCTGTGATGTTTCATGATGGAAACATCAATCGGATGGTCTGGAATTTGCCGGAAGAGATGAAAGGAAAGAGAATTTGCGATTTGACGTGGGACGAAATTCGAAAATTCGACGTTGGAAGTCACTGTGGGGCGGAATTCGCACTGCAGCGCATTCCCACCATGGAATCCATCTTTTGCGCAATGTCCGGGTCGCCGGAACGTTTGCTCTACCTCGACGAAAAGGGGCTTTCCGAAGAAAATCTCCGTCAGATTGCGGAACGGGTTCATCATTACGGAATCGAAAAGCAAATGTTTTTCACTTCGGGAAGTTATGATAAAATTTTGAAATGGAAAGAAATTTGTCCGAATGGTGTTGGAATGTTGTGGCTCGGTTACGTCTGGTCGCCCGACCGCACCGCAAATATGGATGGGTTGAACGCGATACTGAAACGACTGCGTGAAAATGATTTTCGTGGCGCGAATCACATCGTTTTGCACATTCAGGCCGACTGTTCGAAAGAGGATCCGTTTGAGCCGAAGAGCGAGTTTTTGAAGACGTTTGCGCAGGAAATGAAGGATCGCGGAATTCCGATGGAAGTAATTACGTGGTCGAACGGAAAGGATCCGGAAGTGTATCGACGGCTGCTGCAGCTTGGGATTCGCGGATTTGCGACGGATTATCCGAGCATTGTGCTTCCTGTGGTTGAAGAGTTTCGCAAACAGTAAATATTTGTTTTAAAATATTAGGAGTTTTCCGGGTGAGGGGTCTGGGGAGAGGGGCGGCTTGCAAAAAGCCCCTCTCCCCACGACCGTGAATTCTTGACGGGCAGTCCGATTCTCCCGCAGGGTGAATCGCGCGTGAGACCGAAGCTGAAAAACTCGTAACAATTCCCCTCATTTTAAAATAGAACGACCGCAATTGATTTATTTTAATTACATTTAATTATATTTGATTTTTAATGATTTAAGTACGAGAAAGTATTAACCTTGAATTACCGCAATCTCAGTTCCTATTTTCGGGATCGTTTTGGAGGTAAAACCGTCAAAATCTGTATCGACGGCGGTTTTACCTGTCCCAATCGCGACGGAACCTGCGGTACAGGCGGATGTATTTTTTGCGGCGAACGCGGTTCGGGCGAGCATATTCCTCCGGGAGACGGCGTTCGAAAGCAGGTGGAAAACTTTCTGGCGCGTTCGGACGTTCGGAAACCAGCGGACAATTTCGTTGCATACTTCCAGAATTTTTCGAACACGTATGCGGACCTCGCAACGCTGAAATCGCGGTACGATCAGGTTTTTCTCGACCCTCGAATCCGTGTGCTTGCGGTGGGGACGCGTCCCGACTGTATTACTCCGGAAATCGCAGATTTGCTGGCCGAGTACCGTCAAAAAGCGGATGTTTGGGTCGAATTGGGGCTTCAATCGTCGAGCGACGAGACGGCTGAACGCATCCATCGCGGTTACAAAAGCGTCCGTTTCACCGAGGCGGCCCGTCTTTTGGCGCAGAGGGGAATTGAGGTGGTTGCGCACATGATTTTGGGACTTCCGGGCGAAACGTTGGAAGACGTTCAGACGACGCTGCGTTTTTTGACGCGGCACAAGCTGCACGGAGTCAAAATTCATTCGCTGTATGTGATGGAAGGGACGCAGCTTGCGCAAATGTACCGTTCTGGAACGTTTGAACCGATTACGGAAGAAGAATACATTACGTGGGCGGTTTCCGTTTTGACGCATATGCCGCCCGAATGGGTTGTGCATCGTTTGACGGGCGACTGTCCTGCGAATTTGCTCGTTGCGCCGTCTTGGAACGTCCGGAAAAACGAAATTTTGCAGCAAATCAACGCGCGGCTTGAAGAAAACGGCTGGAAACAGGGATGTTTTTTTGAGTCGAACACCCCGTAAAGACGTAAAGGTCGCGGGAGAAAAACCTTTTGAAAGTTGTTTTTCCCCCAGTGATTCGTTCCCAGTTGTGCCGGGTCAAAAACTTCTTGAATGTTGAGTTTTTTAGGACTTCTTTTGTTCCTTTTACTCTTTCAGCGGCTCTGAAAAGAGGCCGAACGTCCAGCGTGTGCGGGGCGAATCGCCTTGGAGCGTCACATCCGCTGCGCCCGATGGAATTTCCGGAACCTCACCATCCAGCGTCAAACGTCCGACTTCATTTCCGCACGGGTCCAAAATCGGGATGGAACTCGCATTGGGATCCTCATCCGGCAAAAATTCAGCGTAGCAGCCGCTCGGAATCTCGCCGAGGAACGTAATTTTCTTCCCGGAAACTTCAATCGACGGATTGCGCAACACCGTTTCGTGAATCGGAAGCGCCTTCAGTGTGCCGAAACGCAAGCCTTCGGTCGGTCCTGCGACCATCACATTGATTTCCGAAACCGTATCGTAGAAAATTCGCTGCCGAAATTCTGCATACACGCCGCCTTTCCCGGCCGGCCAGTGATACTGCGGGAATTCGCCGCTCTGTGCTTCCGCAAACTCAATGTACTTCCAGCCCGAGTGGTCGAGACGCGCGTAATGGTCAGTCGAGCCGCTGTTTCTGAAAAAGGGACTTTCGACGCGGACGTTCAGAATTTGTCCCTTTCCGTCGCCGAAAACCCACATTCCCATTCCGAGCCGGTCGTGAATATTGAGGAACGGTTCCTCAAATTTACGGGTTGTGAGTGCTGCGGCCGCCAGCGTTCTGTCGAACGGAACGAGTTCCACCGCCTCCGAATCGTCGTACGAATCCTCCACCGCGTACATGTTTTCCAAACGAATATATGGTTTCTGTGCAAAAAACTGATTCGTAAGAACGCAGTGCGCCTCGGATGTTTCAGCTGTGATTTCAGGCCGAAATGTCGTGTATTCCGCAGGAACGAGGGCGTATGAATCTCCGTTTTTCTGAAGATGGAAGTGCTTTCCGGGTTCCTGAACGCGTTCACAAATTGCGGGACCGAAATAGTGTTTTCGTCTCAAAGTGTCGAACGTTTTCAGAATTTTTCCGTTCGAAACGGCTGCCGGCGGAAGAGTTCCGAGCGAAATATCGAGGTACGAAAGCCCCGAATCGTACGCGAGAGATTTTGAGCCTAAATATTCAACCTCCTCACGGAATAGTGTACGATTCTGGAACGCGAGCGCGTCGTCTTTTCCACGGGTCGGACAGACCGCAAACCACCCCATTTGAGCGGGGAGGTAGCATTTTAAGGCGCTTTGTTTATTGGACGAAAAGTGAGAGTCGAAGAAAGCCGTGTATCCGCGAGCGGGAGAGTCCCAAGCACCCATGCGGCTTCGGGCGGCCCAGAGGGAGGGATGCATCGTACTGTATTCAAGAAGCGGCGCTTCGGTCGTGATGTGGTTGAGGATTTCACGAACGAATAACGCGTCGTAGTACCACGTCAGTTCCTTATTTTCGAGGAGTGCGTTCGTTCCGTCGAGCGCGTCGAGATAAATCGTACTGAAACCGCCTTCGTCGTATGCTTTTGCGGTATTTCGAGCGATTTCGAGAAACAGGCCGCTTTTGGGATTGGGCGCGAAATAGGCGGAGAAAAATTGCGAGAGGTGCTGTACTTTCGCCCCTTTTGTGTGAACGGAAACCTGAGTTCCGAGTGCGCCGCGCGTGCACTGCGTGAAACCGTCGGGACCGACCGCTTTGAAGGAAATAATTTCTGAATCGATTTTCAAAAATAAACTATTACGAATCAAATATCCGCAGATGGTCGAAACGTTTTCCGTCGATTCATCGACGTTGAATTTGGTACTTTTTTCATCGAGGTCGGAGGCGAGCGTGAACGTTTCGAAAACGTCCAAATCTTCATGCGGGACGGGCGTGAGATACTTCGAACTTCCAAGGAAAAACTCGGCGTACGTATGCAGACCGGCGATCATTCCGTGCTGCTTCATTTCGGACGTCATTTTGCGGAAGTCGGCGGCGCCGTTCGGGTACGCGGTCTGATTGAAGACGAAATCTCCGGTTCGGAACGGATTTCCCTGATGAAAATCGATGTGATCGACGCCGAATTGTGCGAGATGTTCGGCCCAGGCGGGAACGTCTTCCGCTTGAATCGCGCTGCTTGTGATGATGTAGGAACCGAAGTTTTTCGGAATGTCCCTCGCGAAACCGCCTCCTGCGAGATTCACGGGCGGCGCGGATTTCCGATATTCTTCGTCGGTTTTCGACTTTTCGAGAATTTGAACGGCGACGTCTTTCATGATGCGCCGCATTTCAGGTTCCGGGACGCCGACGAGTGCGATTTTCGCGCCGACGCATCCGATTTCCGAGAAGCATCGACCTCCGAGACGCTGCGCCTGACCGGGATATTCCAAAACGTCCGTCTGAATCGTAAGAATCAGTGCCGAAACTCCGAACGGGTCGGGAATCGTGTAATCGAGTGCTGTAAAAACGCGGCCGAACTCGAGTTTGTAACAGCTTTCTCCCTCCGGAAGCGTGACGGACGCGACCTCCAGCGTGAAATAATCATTGAACGGTACGTAATTCAAAACAACTTGCGTCCCATTGGGAAAATCGACGAATATCTGATTTTCACGCAGTTCCGCATGGGCGGGATAGACGGCCGAACCGCCTTTTTGCGGGAATAAAACGCAAAATCGTTTGTCCCAGTTCTTTTCCGCGAGTTTGTTCGACCCGTCCCGCAAATCGAGTGCGGCTTGAACGATTCCATCGTCGCCGACCACCACGGCGAAATGACGGCTTGAGAGTCGAAAATCCTCTCCACATGCGGCGTTTCCGAGGCTGAAAAGTCCGAAAAAACACACAAGGAAGCTGAAACTTATTGCTAAAACAACATTTAAATGGTTCGTTATTTTTTTCATTTGAAAAACCTCTGATTTTTATGAAATGTAAATTTTATTCAGTTCAATGTTTAAGCGAGCGGTTTTGCTTCAAGAATAAGATCCATCCGCCGCGCTTGTTCCTCGATCGTGAGGGGACAGCCTTCGAGTTCGACGCTCATCCAAGTGTCGAAACCGACTTCCTCCATCTTTTTCCGAATCGCAACCCAATCGACCGACCCTTCCATGAGACGCGCAAAACGCCCTCCGTGACCGTCGTCGTTGAGTTTGAAGTCTTTCAGATGAACGCGAGAAATGCAGCCGCGCAGCTCGTCGAACCATTCCTGCGGACGTTTGCAGTATTTGACGTTGTTTCCAATGTCGAAATACGCCTTGACCCACGGCGACTCGAACGAACGAATGAAATTTGATGCAAATTTCGGATGGACCCACATGTTGTTCCACACATTTTCCAGTCCGATCGTCATTCCGAGCTTTTCCGCTGTCGGAATCAGCGATTCAACCAGTCGGCGAGCGCCCTCCATTTGAACGTTATGCGCGTCGATGTACGCCTGAAACGGTGCGTTGTCGCCGTCGACGACTTTCAGAAGACGATTCGTCTTTGCGTCGAACTCGATTTGGAACTCCCATGGTTCCGGCATCGGGACCCCGGAAACGCGGCCCGGGACGAGCAAAACGTTTTTGGCTCCGAGCGCCGCCGCAAGTTCCAGACGGTCGATCGACCCGCCGCCCATGAGTGAGTGAAAGTGGAAATTCAGCGATTCCGCGACTTTTCGGGCTGCTTCCGCTTCCTGGAGAGACGGCGAGCCGAGGATTTCCATTCCTTCAATTCCGACTTCCATAAAGTGTTCGATGGATTCTGCGCTGGGAATCGACCCCAAAATCGCTTTTTTGGGGCGGGTTTTGAACGTTTCGGCGAACGTGCGGCGTGTGAGTGCGGTCCCGAGACCGAGACCGACGAGGGCGGAAGAACTGATTTGCATAAAATTACGTCGTGAAAGCATAGATTTCTCCTTAAAAAGGCGGGATGAAGCGGAAATTTTCGTCGAACCGATTACAAACATGGGACGAAACTAAAAGAAATTATACATTATTAATGAGGAAACTTCAAGAGGCTGTAAGAAAAATGAAAAAAATATTGGGGAATTGATTAAATTTGAACTTTGTGCGACTCCTTCACGTCCAATTCGTCCGGAAAATAAGTCGGAATGACTGGAATAATTGTCTGTTTTTTTCGAAATTACACGGTGCGGACCTTGTATTATGTGGAATATTATGGTAAAATTTTCTTTATCGTTCGAAATTTTCACCAATTTGAACCCTGATGATTTTATTAGCGGAACCAGAAAAAAAGGAGTGATTTCCATGTGTATAAATACGAAAAAAAGTAGAATTATGAAGTGGTTTCTATGTTGTTCTGCATGGTTCTGTTTTGCAGGTTTGCTGGCGGCAGAAGAAAAAACCCTGTGGCTCGACGAAATGGATCTTTCGAAAACGACTTGCGGATGGAAGCAGACGGCCGCGAATCTGTCGGTGGACGGAAATCCTTTGACGATTGCTGGAAAAAAATACGATCGCGGCGTCGGACACCACGCGCCGGGCGACATTTTGATTAAAATCCCCGCGAAAAACGCACTCCGTTTCACCGCCTGGGTCGGAATCGACGACGAAACCAACGGCCAAGGTCACGCGGAGTTTATCGTTTACGGCGAAAAAAACACGATTCTCTGGCGTTCCGATGCAATGGTCGGAAAACAGGAACCGAAACGGATTGACCTCGACATTTCCGGACTGTCGTCGATACGCCTCCACTGCGACACTTTGCCGGAAGGATACGGAAACGACCATCAGGATTGGGCCGAAGCTGGAATAACGTATGAAAACGATGGAAAAACGTTACCGTTCATCGCTCCGTTCGGCGTCGGACTGGCGGACGATGAAGGGAATGAAATTGAGCGGATGGACGAAACGGCGTGCGAGTGGCTCTCACTTTCGCGGCAGTTGCAAGCGGGAATGCCGGATTATGTGAAAGCCGAGGCGCTTCATTCGGCGAGTACGCTTTCTGAAACGGATCGCGACCCGCTCGACGTCGTGTTGCGGCGTGTTCCGTTCCTGGTGGAGGCGCTGGAATCAATGGGAAAAAACGCGCCTGATTTGACGGCTGAAAAGTCGGAGCTTCAGAATTTGACGCAACTTGCGGAAGGGGTTGAACCGACGGATGTTTCCGGACGGCGCGAGCTTTTCGCGAAAGTGACGGCCTTGAGGAACCGAATTGCGCTGAAGAATCCGCTGCTCGACTTTCAAAACCTTCTTTTTATCAAGCGCCACTTCAATCCCGAGCCGGAAAAAGAGGGAAATCACATGTGCGACCAGTTTTTCGGTTTCCACGGTCGGGCGGGCGGAGGGCTTTTCGTGCTTCGAAATGCGTTCGGAAAGAATCCGGAAGTCGTGAATGTGCTGGAGGGACTGACCGTCGAACAGGGGCGGAATCAGGGACGGACGCTCGACGCGAGCTGGGCGTTTCTCTCGCCGGAACTGTCGTATGACGGCCGAGAAATTCTGTTTGCCGCTGCGGACACTGCATCTCAGCGTCATTCGTACACGTGGACGGAGGAAAATTGTTACCATCTTTTCAAAGTTCAATTCGACCCGGAGACGGGAAAAGGGTCGCATTTGGAACAGCTGACGGACGGTCCATACGACGACTTCGACCCGTGTTATTTACCGAACGGACGCGTCATTTTCATCTCGGAGCGGCGCGGAGGTTTCGGACGGTGTCACGGTCGGCCGGTCCCGTGCTACACGCTGCATTCCATGAACGCGGACGGTTCCGACATCGTGATGCTTTCGCCGCACGAAACGAACGAGTGGCAGCCGGACGTCGATCATCAGGGGATGGTGATTTACACGCGCTGGGATTACGTGGATCGAGGTTTCAGCCAGGCGCATCATCCGTGGATTACGACTCCTGACGGACGCGACCCGCGTGTGATTCAGGGAAATTATGACCGCGAGCAAGGAAAACGTCCTCATTTCGAGTGCGACATTCATCCGATTCCGGGGTCGAGCAAGCTCACCGCCACGGCGACGGGTCACCACGCGCAGCATTACGGGAGTTTGATTCTCATCGACACGACGATTCCCGACGACAATCATGCGGGTCAGGTGCGGCGAATCACGCCCGACCAGCAGTATATGGAATCGGAACTGAGAGCGCATCGCGACCCGCAAAATTACGGAACGTGCCGCGCACTCTCCGAGCAGTTTTTTCTCTGCATTTACGACCCGTTTTCCAAGGCGGACGCAGGGACGGCAAACGATTACGGAATTTACCTGCTGGATGAGTTTGGAAATCGTACGTTTTTATATCGCGACCCGGAAATTTCGTGTCGAGACGTGATTCCGGTGAAAGCGCACGAACGACAGAATATCGTACCGCATTTGACGCTGGTTGGGAATCCGCTCGCGCCCGGTGAGAAATTCGTTCCGACCGACTCGGCGCTTCTTCCGAAGACGGCAACCGTCGGACTCATGAACGTGTACGATTCTATGTTCCCGTTCCCGGAGGACGAGGACGGTAAACCCGCTAAAATACAGAGGTTGCGTATTGTGCAGCTGCTTCCGAAGACGACGCCGCTTGCGAATCATCCCTTCATCGGGTACGGCGACCAGAAAGGGGCGCGAAAGATTCTCGGAACGGTCCCTGTTGAGCCGGACGGGAGCGCGTTTTTCAGTCTGCCGGTGAATATTCCGGTTTATTTTCAGGCGCTCGACGCGAACGGTGCGGCGGTTCAGACGATGCGTTCGGCGACGTACGTCCACGAGGGCGAGCAGCTGACCTGCCAGGGCTGTCACGAAAATCGTCATTCCGGGATGCCGAACCGGCCTTCCGGCCCCGCTGCGATGCGTCGTGCGCCGAGTGAAATCCTCCCCGACCCGGAAGGAACGAACCCGTTCAATTACGTTCGGCTCGTTCAGCCGATTCTGGACGCGAAATGCGTTGCGTGTCACGCTGGCCCCGAAACGAAGCGGAGTCAGCCGAATATTTCTGAGGACGCGATGAATCGGGCGGCGGGGATTGATTTACGTTCAGGAAACGACTTGAACGCGCATTTTACAACGTCGTACGAGACGCTGCGGAAATATTGTTTCTATTACGACAATGCGGCCTGGACGGAGCCTCAGACGTTCCCGGGGAAATTCGGGTCGAACCGCAGTCCGTTGTTTACGACGCTGAAATCGCCGCACTTCGGTGTGTCGCTTACGCCGGCCGAGATGTATCGTTTTACGACGTGGATGGATAATAATTGCGACTTTTACGGGGCCTACGACGATTGCACCCTCCAGCGGTCCGGCGAGATTGTTGAGCCGAAATTAGAGTGACGTTAGAGTGACGGGAGGAAACAGCAGCGTTCCCGTGAAGATGTAACGGCCGCGGGGAGCGGGGCTTTTGAAAACCGCCCTCTCCCCCAGACCTCTCATCTGGAAAACTTGAATTTCCAGTTTATTCTACAATCATTGAGTTTATTCTACAATCACTTCCACAACGGTTGCGGAGAGCGAGGGGAGCGTGACGCTCACGGTGCTTCCGTCCACCGACGCGGCGAGCGGTTTGGCGGAAATCGCGTTCGGATCTTCGAGCGTGTTGCGCTTTTTAAGCTTTGCCGTCACCTCTTCACCCGCTTCCAACTCCGGCGTCACGCACTGCGCAGCGGCTTTCAGAATCTTGCAGCCGTTGAGCTGAATGTTCATCGGAGCGTCTTCAAGCTGGTTGTTCACGACCTTCACGCAGACGGTTTTTCCGTCTTCCGAACGCGTCGCGACCGCATTAACCAACGGTTCTTCGCCCTGCATAACGTTCGATTCGGACTGAAGTTCCACCCGATTCGCGGCGTAATGGCCGCGCCAGAGTTTCATCACCACGTAGTTCGGAGCCGGGAACCAGCCTGTATGATCGAAGTTGATGAACGCATTGTCCCAGCCGTTCGCGCTTGTGTGGCGAAGGAAAAGAGCGGGAGTGGCCATCGCGACGACGTCGCCGACTTTCTCGAAGCAGTTCAGGATTCCGCCGGCGTGCAGACCCGTACGCCAGTCGGTCGATTGCGCGTTCCATTCCGAATCGAAGAAACGGAGATTGGGATTTCCGGACTTTTCGAGAATCTGTCGTCGTTCCTCAAAGAATCGCTGATTGCGATACGGATTGACGGCGTAACCGTCGGGATTGTCGTACTGGTGGGTGGAAACGAAGGAAATTCCCTTCACGCGGACGCCGACGTTTTCGTCCCATCCGAAACGGTCTCTGCCGGCCCACGACCCGCATGCGACGACCGTAATGGACGGATCTACCGCTTTCATGCGAGGAATCAGCGTGTTGCAAATGTTCACGTATTCGTCGACGGGCGTGTGTTCCGGATGCACTTCGTTGTCGATTTCCCAATACTTCACGTTGTAGGGTTCCGGATGACCGTTTTTCGCGCGGACGGCGCCCCACTTCGTGTCGGCGGCTCCGTTGCAGTACTCGACCCAATCCACGGCTTCCTGCAGGTCGATGCTTTCGCCTTCTTTGAGGGTCCAGCTCCACTGTTGGGTTCCGACATCGACGACCATAATCGGCTCGGCTCCCACGTATCGGCAAAGATTCATGAACTCATCGATTCCGAAGGAGTTGACGTCTTTATCGTTCCATAATTCAACGGGGTAGCTGCCGCGGTCATCCTGGGGACCGATTCCGTCTTTCCACCGATACGCAGAGGCGTAACAGCCGCCGGGCCAGCGAATCACGGCAGGACGAATGTCCTTGACGGCGTTGAGCAAATCGGGACGCATTCCGAAGTAATTTTCCTTCCACGAGCGCGGCATGATGGAAACCTGGTCGATATCGAGCGTCTTTCCGCCGGTCGGCGCAAACGTGAATTGAATGGAACCGTCTTTCGTGTTTTCCGAGACTTGGAAGGATCCGGAGACTTTTTGCCACTCGTCAGTTTTCGCGAGAGCCGGAAAAACGCTGCTTCCAGAGGCCTGGAATGAGACTTTGCCCGTCCCGCGAATCCAGTAGGAATAATCGTACGTTTCGCCGGTGACGAAGGCGTAGTTTTTCTGCGAAAGCGTTCCGCCGCCGCTGAATGAGAGGTACTTTTCGCTGTTGCGCGCGTCTCCGGAACGTACCGCACATGGGCCTTCCACGTCCCAAAAACGTACATCGGCCCGCATCCGTTGTGCATCGGGGGAGGTTTTGCTGAAGTCGCAGAGGAGCTGACCGTTCAAATCGCAGACTTTGACGTTCTGGTACTCGGAAACCGTGTCCCACGAACCGATTCCGACGGCGCCTTTCTGCGGCCCCAGTTCGTCCTTCACGTCGAACAGGAGTTTGCCGTCCACAAAAATCTGGTAGTGGGATCCTTCAACGCGCACACGAATCTGGTAGGTGCGGCCGGTTTCAATCGGGGTGAATTTCGCCCAGTCTCCGTCCACAATCTTGCGTTCTTTGTTGATGGAACGTTCCAGCGCGTTTCGGGAATTTTGCCAGCCGCCGAGATTGACCCAGTAAAAATCATCCTGCGCAGCACGGAACAGAATGAGGAATCCTTCTTTTCCGGAGAATTTTTTTGCGTCGAGCGTGAGTTCATAATCGGTCCAATTTTCGTCGCCAAAAGTCACAAAACCGGTCTTTTCGCGCGAGTCCTGACGGAAAACGCCGTCTTCGAAATTCCACTTTTGCGCACTTCCCGCTTCGAACGAACGGTTCCAAACGAGGTCGCCCCACAATCCGCCGTTGCACGAATTGTAGATGTGTTCGAGAAAGTGTCCGTAAACTCTTTCATCAATGGGATTGAGCGTTTTGTCGGGATTTACCGACACTTCGATGGGTTCCGCTCCGACTGCGGACACGCACAGCAAGAAGGATGTGAGGATGGAAAATACAGATTTCATAAAATCTCCTTTTTAAAACGGGCTAAATTGTTGGTTGGAATGCTTCCATTATAAACCATGTTCGAGCGGCTGTCAATGTAAAATTGCGCATGTTCGATATTCAATTTACGCGCGATTTGTGTTTCGATTTTAGATGTTCTTTTTGTACCCCATAATTTCGTAAAACGCCCCTTTCGGCTGGTACTTTTCGTCAAACAAAAGCGGAAAATCACGCCGATCCGTGCGCGGAAAACCATTCAGCCACGAAAACCGATCCGACACACCCCAAAATGTCACACAGGATATTTTGTCCGCATTGCGACACAAAACCTCAAACGCCTGACCGTATTTCTCCGCCTGACGCCGCTCAATCTCCGGTGTGAATAAAACTCCCGCCTGTGCACGGTTTTTCGCCTCGTTTTCCTTCCCGTGATAAATCGAATAGACCGTCATGTCGAGTTCCGTAATTTGCACGTCCAACCCAAGCTCCGAAAACGCATCGATACTCTTTTGCAGCTCTGCCGGATCGAACGTCGCAGTGTCCCAGTGCGCCTGCATTCCCACCCCGTCGATCGGCACGCCTGCGTCTTTCAGCTCTTTCAGCATTTTCACCGCACGTGCACGTTTTTCCGGACTGATGAGGTTGTAATCGTTGTAATACAGCTTCATTTCCGGGTCGATTTTGTGTGCGGTCCGAAACGCCTGCGCGATGAAATCCTTCCCGCAGACTTTGTACCACGGACTGTTCGTCCGGTAGGTTTCCGGCCCGCCGTCGGCCAGCGCCTCGTTCACGACGTCCCAGCAGGAAATTTTGCCCTTAAAATGTTCCAGTATGCCCGTCATGTACCGTTCCATACGTGCGTAAAGCTGTTCTTTGTCGAGCGGTTTCCCCTCCGAATCGAGAAAAAACGCGTGCGGCGTCTGACTGTGCCAGACGAGCGTGTGTCCGCGGAGTTTCATCCCGTGTTCCTGCGCGAATTGCACCAAAATGTCGGCCTCGCGGAAATTAAACTGTCCGTCCCCGCGATAGAGTGCGTCGGGTTTCATCGCGTTTTCAGGCGTAATGCTGCTGAATTGCCGCACCACAAGGTCGGTCAGCTGCTTTCCCGCTTCGCCTCCCATCTGAATCTGCCAGGGGGAAAATGCGGTTCCAACGTCGAAAAGTTTGGAAAAATGGTCTTTCAGCGTGGAACACGTCTGCGGTTCGGTTCCGACCCGGAAATAATCGACGTCTACGAACCCGCCGGACTCTTTGGACGCATAGTTGAAAATCGCAAAACGGTATCCCATGAAGTGCGGAATCGTGTAAGGAAGCGGAATCGGTTCCCCGATCTGCGTCCACGTTTCACCGTCCAAGCTGTAGAAAAACGCCGCCTGGTCCGCTCGCGGCGAAAGGTCGGAACTTCCCCGTCCGTCGAGAGGCCGAAAGTCGCATTCCATCCGTAAATAAACAGTGTCTCCAACGAACGGAATCGATTCGAGAACGACGGGTTTTTTCTCACGGACGGCTGCCGTCACGAGACTGCGGTTTTTGTCGGTCTGCTGAATTCCGACGAAGCCGTATTCCGCCTGAAACGCCGCGAGACCCGCAACGTCGCCGTCCTTCATTTTGGAAACATCCATCGCGACGCTCCCGGTGCAGGTCGGTCCAAACGTTCGTTGCGTGAGCGTGTTGCGCGCCTGAAGGAGGTCGGAAACGACTTTTCCCGTTTTCAGACGGAGGAAACCAGGGCGTTCCGTGAGCGTCCAGCGCGAATTATCGGGGATGTGGTTCCACTGCCAGACGAGCGGAAGCGGTCGGTCACCATCGTTTCGGGTGAATTCGTCGGAAGCTGTGCATGCGGGAATCGGGTCGCGGCGGGTCGGAATTTCAAGCTTCTGCAGCGACGTTCCATCGTTCGTTCCGAGCACCGGCCAGCCGTCCTCCCACGTCACAGGAACGAGGTACGGAATGCGTCCCACTCCGCCGCGGTCGCCAAAAAGCAGCGCGAACCACTTTCCGTCCGGCGTATCGACCAGCCCGCCCTGTGCAATTCCTTCGCAGGAAAAAAGCGTTTTTCCCTCGTACGGCCCAAAAAGACTGTCGGAACGGCTGCAAAAGACTTTTCGAACGTCGCGCGGCGGCCAGGCGATGTTGAAAACGTAATATTTTCCGTTGATGAAGTGGATTTGAGTCCCTTCCATGAGGAACCCGCCCTCAAGTCCCATTGCGGCGATCGAATCTTTCAGCGGGAGTAAAACCTGGTCGACTCCGCCCTCTTTCAGGCCCGTCAGGTCGGATTTCAGCTCAACCAGCTTGCGGTCTCCGGATCCGTAAATCATGAAAATGCGTCCATCCTCGGCAAAAACGAGCGTGTGGTCGTGAAGCGCGGGACGAAACGAGTGTTTCTCCCAGTTTCCTTTTTCGGGATCGTCGCTTACAAAAATGTACGTTTTTCCTGTAGCGGGACTGAAGGTCGAGACGTAAAACTTCCCGTCGTGGAATCGGATGCTGCTCGCCCAGGTTCCGTAACTGTACTCGTTTTTTCCGTTTTCGAGCGTCAGCCGATCGCGCACATCTTGCGGTAAATCCGGCTCATCGAGCGTGTCGTAACAGTAACTGACGATTTCCCAGTGAATCAAATCTTTCGATTTCATAACCGGCACGCCGGGATTAAGGTGCATGGCGGTGCTCGTCATGTAGTACGTGTCCCCGTGACGAAGGACGGAAAGGTCGGGGACGTCGGCCCAAAGAATCGGATTGAGCGGGTCGCGGGCCGTTTCTCCAAAACTGGTCAGAACGGTCGCCAGAAGAAGCAGCGCCGCGAAAAAAATGTTTTTTTTCATTTTTGGTTCCTTGTTTGTTTTCGGTAAAAAAAGGCGAGTACATTCAGTATAACAGGCGGAACTCTGTTTGTCAATGTATTTTTGCGCGAAAATAATTTCCAATTTACGAAATTTTATTGAACGTTTGATTCACGCACCCACTTGATCTTTTCGGCCCCAATCTTTATAATGGAATTATCGTGCAAAAGTCACTGTGACTCTCCGTTTTTGTCTTTTTCCGCAACCCGTCTTTTTCAAAATTTGAGGTTCCTATGAAACGAAATTTCCTGCAATCCACGCTGTTCTGTTGGATTTTCTGCCGAACTTTCTGCCGGATATTCTGTATGTTTGTCTGTCTGCTGGTCTGTTTTTGGACGGTTCTTTCCCCGAACGCACTTTTAGGCGCACCGACGAACCGAGGCGTGTGCGGACTGACTGATGCGGAGTCGCTGCCGTTTCTGAAAACGGGTGTGCGTATTGATTATACCGGAAGTATGGATAAAAACGGCGGAAATGACGACAATTCCTGGCACATTTATCAGGACCCGGTCACTTCGGAGTGGGTGATTTTTGACGTTTCCGGTCCCGGATGCATTTATCAGCTCTATAATCACCGCGGATATCCGGGCTATCAGAGCGCGCCGGAACACAAAACCGTTTCCGTTTATAACGCGCCGGACACGACGTATCGATTCTATTTTGACGGTTCCGAGAAGCCGCAGTTCACCATCAAAGCGTCCGAATTCGGCCGACTTTCGGGGTTCGAAGCGCCGCTGACCGACCAGTATTTGGACTGGGTGAAACGAACTTGGTTTCCGATGTTTTTCCGCGACGGGTGTCGAATCACGACGTCCGTTAAGCTGGAAACGCCGCCGGGAGGGTGGGGGTCCGTGGTTTACCAGAGTTTTGCCGACGCGGACGATGTGCCGACGTTTCAGGAGTTTCTGCCCCGTTTGCAGGACGTGCGAAAGATGCTTTCCGTGACGCCGGGAACCGACCCCAAACCCACCGTGGGAAACGTGCGCCGCACGGCGGAAACGTCCCTGACGCCGGGAAGCGTTCAGACGCTGTTCGACCTGAATGATT
>CAYTLK010000005.1:22154-32696 GCA_964438515.1 uncultured Planctomycetaceae bacterium | reverse complement strand
GATTCACCCGACCTGCGTGAGGGCGCGTCGCTCGCGGAGGTTTCACTGACGATGAAGCCGTACCGACCGGAACTTTTGCAGAAAATCCGTGTGAAACTCTATTTTGACGACCTGGCGAAACCGTGCGTGGATGTGCCGTTCGGCGCGTTTTTCGGAAATGTGCGCGGCGAGACGGAAACGAAAATGATGATGCAGGGTCTCGAAATTCAGCGGGACGGCGAGCGGTACATTTCCGCACACGGCTACAATTTTTTCCCGATGCCGTTTTGGAAGGCGGCGCGCGTGGAAGCGGCGGCAGACGGCGACTTGCTCGAACCCGTTCAGATTCATGCGGAAGTGTCCATTCGTCCTTTCTCGGTCAAAAATTATCCGAAAGAGGCTTGCGGTTACTTTCGGGCGGCGTATCGCGACCCCTACACGCCGGCGGACGGCGACGACACGCAGTATGCGTCCATTCGCGGGACCGGTCATCTGGTTGCCTGCACTTTTGCGTCCCAGGCGACCTGTGAAGAAGATTTCCGCTTCTATGTGGATGGTTGCGGGACGGCCAAAATTGAGAGCGACGGCGCCGAAAGCTGGGCCGGGTTCGGCTGGGGATTTCACGGTCCCTACAGTGCGCCGCTAACCTCTCAGGATCGGCGCGGCGGCTGGTGTCAGACTCGCGAGCTGCTCGGCGACTGCTACCCATTTTACCGTCAAATCGATGTGCGTCAGGAAAATCTCTGGCACGAAGTGCCGTGGAGCTGGACGACCTACCGACCCGCCGCCCAGCGTCATTACCACGGAGCCGTTTTTTACTACGGAATCGACGAGCCGACGCTCCTTCAGACCGACTTGCTGGATGTGGGGAATTCCGAATCGGAAAAGGCGCACAACTACCGCTCGGACGGGGAGATTGTGCCGCTCACGTCGCGTTACGAAGGGTGCGTCTTTGAAAATCAGCAGTACTCCGGCGGATTCGTGCCCGGCGAAGTGACGGATTCCGGAAGGGGTGTGAAAACGTCTGAATTTACCGTTGCAATTTGCAAAGAAAACGAAGGCGTCCGCCTCCGCAGACGCAGCGACCAGCTTTGGGGGCGCCAGCGCGCGCAGGTTTTCGTCGATGGAGTCCCGGTGACCGAACGGACGTGGTACCGTGCGGACCGAAATCCTTCACTTCGCTGGCTCGAGGATGAGTTTGAAATTCCCGCAAAATACACGAAAGGGAAAGAACAAATCCGCATCCAACTCGTTTTTCTGCCGACCGTTTTGACCCTTCCGCAACCGGAAATTTATTCGGAAACGCAGTCGAAAAATCAGTCGGAAAATCAGTCGATCGCCGCACCTGAAAACGCATTGACGGAAGGCCGATTCGGCTGCGCGCTGCGCGGGAGTGCGTGGAATCAGACGCTCACAGGGCGCGTGGAGTCGCCGAAATCCGAATATTCTGTGGATTTTTGGGTTCGGTTTCCCGAACGGGTGCGAAACGTTCAGCACATCATGCTTTGGAGCGGGTTTTGGGACCTTCTGACCGATAACGGATATTTGGTTTTGAGGACGGACCCGAAATTGGGGCAGAAAATTACGGACCCAAAAACAGGGACGGAAAATTGGACCAATATTCAGTACACGGCTCTCGACGCGATGATTGCGGACGGTCAGCTGCACCACGTCGCACTTTCGGAAAACGGAAAGCGCCTCTGTTTGTTCGTGGACGGGCGGAAAGTCTTTGAAACGGCCGTCGAACGGTTGGAACCTTTCCCAAAAGGCGGACTGCTGACCGCTGGATTTCACGATGCCGCGATGCCGTTTGAGGGCGAGCTGGACGAACTGCGTTTCACGTCGCGATTTACGGATTCCGTTGAGGTTCCGACCGCCGCAGCCGAGCCGGACGCCGACACGTTTGCGCTCTGGCACTTCGATCGAACGGACGGTACAAACGATCGGTTTACGAGTTGCATCGCGCCGTCTGCCGAACTGATTGTGAATCGGAAAGCGCCGCTTTTTGAGGACCGACCGCAGGACGCACCCGCCGCGGAATGGTCGGAGTACTGCTACTGGGTCTTTTCGTACTGCCGCCCGACTCACGAGGGAAAAAATTGATTGGAACTCCTGAAATACGCACTCAAAAACCTCACGGAACAGCTGCGTCCGCAAGACCGCGCCGCCGTTGTAACGTACTGCGGAGACGCCTCCGTTCTGCTGCATTCCACCAGCGGAAATGATAAACGTACGATTCTTAAAAAGATTCAAAAACTGGCTGCGTGCGGAAGTACAAACGGAAGCGGCGGGATTGAACTTGCGTATAAAGAGGCGCAGAAAAACTTCAATCACGAAGCAATAAACCGCGTGATTCTTTGTTCGGACGGCGACTTCAACGTGGGGGCGGCGAGCCTCGGCCAGATGGAAACGCAAATCGAAGAGGCGGCAAAAAGCGGTGTTTTTCTCACCGTTTTGGGGGTCGGAATGGGGAATTTCAAGGACAATCGGATGGAACTTTTGGCCGACCGCGGAAACGGGTTGTACGCGTACATCGATTCGAAAAGCGAGGCGGACCGCGTTTTGGTGAAAGAACTTTCCGGAACGCTCGCCGTGATTGCAAAAGACGTAAAAATTCAAATCGATTTCAATCCCGCAACCGTCGCGTCGTACCGTCTGATTGGGTACGAAAATCGAAAACTGGCGGACGAGGACTTTCACGACGACCGAAAGGACGCCGGCGAAATCGGCGCCGGTCACCGAGTTGCGGCGCTGTACGAGATTGTTCCGACGGGAGTCGAAAACCCGTTTTTCGTCCCGCCGACCGACGAATCGCGATACGCAGCCGACGCGGAGCCTGAATCTGAAACCGCTGCGGAGCCTGAAACTGCAACAGAATCTGAAACTGCTTCGGAGCCTGAAACTGCAACAGAATCTGAAACTGCTTCGGAGCCTGAAACTGTTGCGGAGAGTGCTTCGGAGACGCATTCCGACGAACTGTTTCTGGTGAAATTACGCTGGAAGCAACCGGCAGAAGAATCGAGTTTGTATCGTGATTTTCCGGTTACGGTTCCAACGGAGGCGCAGCTTTCAGAATCTTCGGACGATTTTCAATTCACGGCGGGCGCGGCGCTTTTTGCGGAAATATTGCGTGAAAGCGCGTTCACAAACGGAGCCGGATTCGAAACGGTCGAAAAACTGACGCGTTCCACGCACAACGCGGAGGGAAAAGAGGACGAAAAACGTGCGGAATTCCGTCGACTTCTTGAGGCGGCTCAGCTTCCTGCGCGGCGCAATTGATCGAGAAGGTTTTGAATTTCCTCATGATTCGCGTCGGTCTGACGTATAATGAGATTGGTTCCTTGATTCCAATACATGATTCGTCCGTTTCCGCCGTTCGACTCCCACGAATCGGGATGAATCGTGTTTTGAATGAGTTCAACGAGCTGCTCGCCCGATTCCTGCACGCGCTGCGCCTGTGCATCGGCTCCGGCTCCAGCTCCGCCGCCCATCATTCCTCCGCCGATTTGCGCGGCTTCGTGTGCTTTATTTTCCGGCACTTTCACACTTTGAGGAGCCGCTGCGCTTTCAGAATCGTTGTTTTTTGTTTCCGTCTCGATGATTCGCGAGAGCGACGCGAGCTTGGAACGCACACTTTGAAGCAGGTTTTTACGCGTTTTTTCTGGAATTTCCGAATCGGATTCCAACTCATGAAACAGCTGGAGGAACTCATGCGCCGCCGCTTCCGCCTGCGTTTCCGAAGGAACTTTCTTCCAATGTTTCAAGGCGCCGCGTACCGCTTTTTGAAGCTCTTTTCCCGTTCGGAACGCAGGTTTCACAGCGCTTTCAGCAGAGTTTACAGTAACGTTTTCAGTAACGTTTTCCGCAGCCGTTCCATCCGTTGGACCCGCCGGAAGTGCTGCGTCTTCCGCCCGAACGGAACCGAACGTCAGAATTTGCGATGAAATCACCAACAAAAAGGCGATTCGCAGCGATTCGGCCAAAAATTTTGTGTTCATGCGGCAATCTCCCTCAAATGACGGTTTAATAATGTTAGTCCAACGGTAAAATGACGGTTTTACGATGGTTATACGACGGTTTTATGACGGAAAAGGACCGTCTGATATTTTGAGCAAAAAACAAAAATTCCGATTTTTTTCACTTTTATTCTATTATACGCATAAAAGTTTAAAAAAGCAATACGTGGGTACTGGAAATTTTTCGGATTTTCTGGTATAATGAAAGAAATTTGTTCAAACACACAATTTGAGCGTTCCTCGAACTCCGTTTTGGGAGTCGTTTTCCGGAAGTTTAACCCGACAGGCGATTGTATGCCGCAAAATATTACCAGCGAAAAAATTCTGATTCTTGATTTTGGTTCCCAGTATGCGCAGCTCATTGCGCGCCGCGTTCGTGAACAAAACGTGTACTGCGAAATCGTCCGCCACAACATCACCGCCAAACGTATTCAGGAGCTTCAGCCGATGGGCGTCATCCTCTCCGGCGGTCCCTGCAGCGTGTACGAAAAAAACGCCCCGCAA
Organism: uncultured Planctomycetaceae bacterium; assembly: GCA_964438515.1. Lineage (GTDB taxonomy): Bacteria > Planctomycetota > Planctomycetia > Pirellulales > Thermoguttaceae > RGIG3701. Next base: position 28,197 of record CAYTLK010000005.1, on the reverse strand, counting down.
TGCGACCCGGGGATTTTTCATCTCGGAATTCCAGTACTCGGTATTTGTTACGGAATTCATCAAATGACGCATCATCTCGGCGGAAAAGTGATTGGCGTTCCGACGCGCGAGTACGGTCACGCGGTGATGTCGCTAGCGAAATCGCATCCGATTTGGGAAAATGTTTCCGCAAACACGACCGTTTGGATGAGTCACGGCGACCAAATCGGCGAGCTTCCTCCTGATTTTGAGGTTTTAGCGTGTACCGACACCTGTTCCTGCGCCGCGATCGGGCATAAAAAACTTCCGCTTTTTGGGTTCCAGTTTCATCCGGAAGTGACGCATTCAGCCGAAGGAACAAGAATGCTGCACAATTTTCTAATAAACATCTGCAACTGCCGCGGAACCTGGCGCCTGGAAGATTTTGAACGCCTCACCATCGAAAAAGTACGCGAAATCGTCGGGAAAGATCGTGTGATTTGCGGTCTGTCGGGCGGCGTCGATTCTTCGGTCGTCGCGGCGCTCCTCTACAAGGCGATCGGCGACCAGCTTTCATGTATCCTCGTCGATAACGGATTATTGCGCAAAAATGAAGCGCAAAGTGTGATTGATGTATTTTCCGGCTTCTTCAAAACCGACTTGCACGTCGTGAACGGTCAAAAACTGTTTTTGTCGCAGCTCGCGGGAATTACGGAACCACAGGAAAAACGGCGGCGCATCGGAAAAGCGTTCATCGACTGTTTTGCAGAAGAGGCGAAAAAAGTTGAAAACGCGAAATTTCTCGCACAAGGAACGCTCTATCCCGACGTCATCGAAAGCGGCGGCGCGCCGGACGGTCCCGCTGCGACGATTAAACTGCATCACAACGTGGGCGGTTTGCCGAAGGATTTGAAATTCGAACTGATTGAACCGCTGAGAGATTTATTTAAGGATGAAGTGCGGCGGCTCGGTCTGCAGCTGGGTCTGCCGGAAACGATGGTTTGGCGCCATCCGTTCCCCGGTCCGGGACTTGCGGTCCGATGTTTGGGCGAGGTGACGGAAGAAAAATTGGCCGTTTTGCGCGAAGCCGACGCGATTGTGCTTGAGGAATTGAATCAGGCGGATTTGTATCGAAAAACGTCGCAGACGTTTGCGGTGCTGCTTCCCGTTCAGAGTGTCGGCGTGATGGGCGATGCAAGAACGTACGAAAATGCGATTGCGATTCGGTCGGTCGATACAAACGACTTCATGACGGCCGACTGGAGTCGAATTCCGTATGATGTTTTAGCCCGAATGTCCACGAGAATCATTAATGAAATCAAAGGAATCAATCGTGTGGTTTACGACATCAGCAGCAAGCCGCCGGCGACCATCGAGTGGGAATGATTTCTGGATTCTGTTATTATGAACTATGTACAAATTTCACTCGTTAAACTGTTTCACCCATAAATATTGTTTCAGGAGCCGTTCAGTGCGGTTCCTGTGAGTTTTTGTAGGTTTCGGTGCCGCTCATGAATCCTCCGATTTCCGTCACTCCTGCTGAAAAATCGGCTGAAAAATCATCCGAAACGTCAGAAACATCTGAAACGTCGGCGCCCACGGTCATTCTGTCGCCCGTTTTTAACGATTGGGTCGCTTACGCACGTTTGCTCGAGAAACTCGACGCAGTTTTGACCTCCGAAGGACTTGAGGCCTCTATTCTTGCGGTCAACGACGGCTCGCCGCTCCTTCCGGAAGATTGTGACGTGCATTGGGGGGAGTTTCGCGCCATTCGACGTGTCGAAATCCTGCATCTCCGCCACAACGTTGGTCACCAGCGCGCCATTGCGCTCGGTCTGTCGTTCCTCGCGGAAGAACGCAAAACGGTCGATGAAGTCGTCGTTATGGATGCAGACGGCGAAGACGCACCTGAAGACGTTCCGCGCCTCATTCGGCGCTGTCGGGAGGAAAATCATCGGAAAATCGTAATGGCGATTCGTTCAAAACGTTCCGAAACGCTCCTCTTTCGCCTCTGCTACATCCAATTTCGATTTTTGTTCCATTTTCTGACGGGGAAACGGTACCAGATGGGGAATTTCAGCGTGATTCCTCGTTCGGCACTCGAAGCGCTCGTCGGAAATTCGGGCCTTTGGTGTCACTATGCGGCCACGGTTTTTCGTTCGCGCTGTCCGTATGTCGGTTTGGAAACGGTTCGCGCGAAGCGACTGGACGGAAAGTCGCAGATGAATTTTGTCGGTCTCGTAATGCACGGTTTGTCGGCGATTGCGGTCTATCTCGACATTGCGTCGGTCCGAATGATGCTTCTTTGTGTTTTCGGGACCGCTCTCCTTGCTGCGGGGATGCTTGGGGTGATGCTGACGCACTTTTTCTTCCCGCAAATGTTCATTCCCGGCTGGATTTTTTACGTACTCGGACTTTTTCTTGTTCTCGGCGCGCAGCTTTTTACGATTGCATCGGTTTTGACGTTCATCACGCTTGGAAATCGGCAGTCGGAAACTTTTTTACCGATACGAGAATATCGATTCTACATCGAAAAGTGCGAACGTGTGTGAAATTTCCCCATCAGTGATTCCACTTTTTTCAATCAGAACGGTACGGATTTCATTTTTAGATTCTTTGAATTTCCGTTCAGCCCGCGTCGTCATTTTCTTTTTTTCTGGCTCTGGCTCGCGGATGCGCACGTTCGTACACGTCGAGCAGGGCGGCTGTTGTTAAATGCGTGTAAATTTGCGTTGTATTGAGACTTTTATGTCCCAAAAGCTCCTGAACGCTGCGGATGTCCGCGCCGCGGTCCAAAAGATGCGTCGCAAAACTGTGACGTAAAGAGTGCGGAGTCGTACGAGAATCAAGTCCCGTCTCTTTCAGGTACTTTTCCAGCATGCGTCCAATGCTCCGCGTCGTGATTCGCGTTCCGAATTTGTTCGTGAAAACGGGTCTCATCGGGTCTTTTTCGAGTCCCGGCGCCAGATTTCGCACTTTCAGCCACTCCTTCAGAGCCGTCGCCGCATAGGATCCGAGGAGTGCCAGACGCTCTTTTTTCCCTTTTCCGCGAATAACTAGAATTCCTTCCTCGAAATCAACGTCTGCGTCACACAGTCCCACAAGCTCGCTCACACGCAGGCCGCCGGAATACGTCACTTCCAGAATCGCACGGTCCCGCAGTCCAAAAACCTCCGAAGCAGGAGGCGCGCTGAGCAGACGTTCCATGTCGTCCGTCGTGAGAAAATGTGGTAAATTCCGAACGGTACGCGGATTCCGAAGCACCTTTGCGGGATTCGTCTCCACAATTCCCTCGCGCTGACAGAAACGAAAGAAACTTCGTAAAGACGCGAGACGCCGCGCGATCGTCGTCGTTGCATACTTTGCCTCATGCATCGCCGAGACGTACGCACGCAGCTCCGGAATGCTGACGAACTCAGGCGACGGACACTTTCCGCGCGCCTGAACGAGATATTCGATCAGGGCCGTCAAATCTTCACGATAACTTTTGACCGTATATTCCGACGCGTTTCGTTCCACGACGAGATATTGCAAAAAACGCGCTATTGTGGGAATCACGCACTCCGCCTGAACTTTCAGAAATCCATTGTATTAATATTGACGGTCTTCGATGTGTCATCCTGACGAATTTTCTGACTCAGAACGGCCGCATCGTACCACGTAAAGCTCAATTCCGGATTGGCGGCATAACGAGCCAGAACGCGAAACGTTTCTGCACGATTTTCTTCGTTGTACAAAAACAAGTATCGCTCGGAACCTTTAACCAACGCAAGCACATTTACTTCCTGACTCACGAAAACTCTCCCTTTTTTATTTTGAAGTCACTGAAAACTTTTTCTATCTTCCATTTTTGTATCGACCGTTGCAGTTTCGACTCTGAAAAAAGTTTCAGTAAGACGTAAAAACCGCAAAATCAATCCATTTTTTGGAAAAATCTCGAACGAAATCGCCGGGAACCGTTCACCCCCATTGAAATTTTCGGTCGTTTGAGATAAAATGATACAAATGGGAATGATTCATTCTTCCCATACTGTTTTATCGGCAAAATCCACACAATCGTTCAATCTTTTATTGATTTTTTCCCTATGAAAACCCAAATTCGTCGAAATCCGACTCGTGAAGTGCGAATCGGTTCCATTTCCATCGGAAACGCGCAGCCCGTCGCGGTTCAAACTATGTGCGCGACCAAAACGCAAAACGTCGCCGCCACGCTCGCACAGGTGGTTCAGCTCACCGAAGCCGGGGCGAAAATCGTCCGCATCGCCTGCGACTCGCCGAACGACGCCGACGCGCTCGAAGCTCTTTCCCGCGAAATCGCGGTTCTGAATCCAGAATTACGCTCAAAAATCAATCTGTCGGTTGATTTGCAGGAAAATTATCGGATTGCGGAACGCATCGCTCCGTTTGTGGCAAAAATCCGGTACAATCCGGGGCATTTGTACCATCTGGAGCCGGAAACTCCGTGGCGCGAAAAGGTGCGATGGCTCGTCGGCGTCGCGCGCAATCACGATCTTGCGCTGCGCATTGGAATCAACTGCGGCTCCATTGATCCCGCGAAAAAAGCGGAAGAAGACCCTATTTTTGCGAGCGGACTGGAACATGCGGCGTGGATGGAAGAACTCGGATTTGAACGTTTTTGCGTCTCTCTGAAAGACTCCAATCCCGCAACCGTACTGCACATCAACCGGCTTTTTGCGGAGCGTCATCCGGAAATTCCGCTTCATTTAGGCGTCACGGAGGCGGGCGTTCCGCCCCTCGGAATCGCGAAAAGCCGAGCGGCACTCGAACCGCTGCTTTTTGAGGGAATCGGCGACACGCTGCGTATTTCGCTGACGGTTCCGAACGAACGCAAAACGGAAGAGGTTGCTGCGGGGCTTGCGCTCCTTGAAGACGTCGCGGCCGGACGACGAACGGCGATGGGGGAGTGGAAGACGGAGGGACTCAATATCATCAGCTGTCCCAGCTGTTCCCGCGTTCAAAATGGGAGGTTTGTAGAACTTGCGACGAAGGTCCACGCAATGACGCAGTACGCACGTTCGTTTCCGGTGACGATTGCAGTGATGGGATGCCGCGTGAACGGACCCGGCGAGACGGACCACGCAGATTTGGGGCTTTGGTGCGGACCGGAGAGCGTCAATTTGAAGTGTAAAGGCGTTTTGCTCGGCAGTTTCCCGTACGATGAGATTCTTGCGAAACTGAAAGAACAGCTGGACGCGCTGATTGCGGGAGGAAATGAAACGCTCTCGTAACGTTATTGCAGACAGTCGGATTTTTCCCGAAGAGGTGTGGCGGGAATCATGTATTCAGAGGAATTTGCACATTCAGAGGGAATCGCGTATGAAGATGAAGCCGAAAAGCTCGTCGCGATTCCCGAATTTAGTGTGAATTCATATACTATTCCTGATTTTCGACATCATTAATAGCGTCTTCGGGCGCCACTCCGCCGTACACGACCCGAAGAAGGCCGGCACAATAACGGTCCATCGTTGCAATCGCAATAAAAAAGGATCGCCGAAGAATCGTCTCCGCCAATTCCGTTTCGTACGAAATCAAAGAGACTCGGAATCGGAATTCTCCGTCTGAAAGATCCATCTCGAAACAGCCGATGCGCATTCCGTAATTGGCGCGCATAATGAACTCGGAAACGGCACTTCGGTTGTTTTCTGGAATTTTGATTCCAGATTGAACATAAATGCAAAGATATTCGTTTTCGTCTTCGCAGCTGATAATGCAACGAAAAGAACCATTTTCAGCTGTACAATCACAAAGAAAAACGCCGTCTTTTTCATCAACCTTGATGAATTTCATTTCATTTTCTTTAAGAAAATTTTCAATAAATGCTGCTTGATTTTTCATAATAAGTTCCTTTTAAATAGATTAAAAACCAACAATCCAACGAACTCCCCAGTAAGATAAAAAAATGGGTGAGTTAAAAATTACAAAATTCAAAGATAAAACTACGAACAACTTCTCACGTGATTTTATGCATTGTAACAGAAAAAATCCATTTGTCAAGGAGTGGAAACGATTTTTCAGACAAATATTTTAAATTTTTCCAAAAAAACTCCCTGAACCTGTGCGAATC
>CAYTLK010000005.1:11934-22054 GCA_964438515.1 uncultured Planctomycetaceae bacterium | reverse complement strand
TTATTTTCCCAGTTCCGCAGAACGTTTCGTCGCTGCAATCACCGCATCGTACATGGCGGCGCGCACTCCGTGAGCCTCCAGCTCGCGCATTCCCGCAATCGTCGTTCCGGCCGGCGACGTCACGCGGTCTTTCAGCAGTCCGGGATGTTCTTTCGTTTCCAAAACCATATCGGCTGCGCCCCGTACCGTCTGCGCAGCGAGCGTCGTCGCCACATCGCGCGGCAAACCCATCATCACACCCGCATCGGAAAGCGCCTCAATTACGAGATAAATGTACGCCGGCCCCGACCCGGAAAGCCCCGTCACAGCGTCCATTTTACTTTCATCGACGACGAAACAGCGTCCGACGCTCTTGAGCAGCGTTTTTGTGATTTCAAAGTCTTCTTCCGTGACGGTTTCCGACAGGCAAAACGCGATGGCTCCCTGTCCGACCAAGCACGGAGTATTCGGCATAACGCGCACAATATGCGTTTCTTTCCCCAGTCCCGCCTGAAGTTTTGCGAGCGTCACGCCCGCACAGATGGAAATAATGAGGTGATTCGGGGTCAAATAATCGCGAATTTCCTCCATCACTTTGGGTAAAACTTGGGGCTTTACGGAAAGTACGACGACTTCACAGTTCGACAGAACCGCGATGTTGCTGTCCGTCACGGCGATTCCGGTTGCGTTGAAGAAGTTTTCTCGGCTGGACTCGTATACGTCTGCCGCCAAAACGTTTTCAATCGGGACGCCTGCTTTGGAGGTGAAACCTTTTGAGAGCGCCGTGGCCATCTGACCTGCACCGATAAAACCGACATTTTTCATAATTTCCATGATTAAACCCTTATTTTTGAAAATTGTACCTTATTTTGGAACCTTCTTGAAAAAAATTTTTTATTTCTGCACCTTATTATACGCCTTTTCCTTAAAAGGTGAAGGCCCCACCCCTCGCGCTTTTTCAAATTTCTGGTATAATTACATTCATTCCATTTGAAAATATCAAAAAGTTTTTGAAAAAGGGGGCTGGGGGAAAAACAACATTCAAAATGTTGTTCCCCCACGACCGCAACGACATTACGGGCAGCCAGATTCTTCCGAAGGGTGAATCGCGCGTGAGACCGAGGCCAATATTTGGGAACAATTTCAGAAATTTTCAAGTGTGATGTGTACACATCCATTTAACTTTTTTGTCCGTTTCGCCTTTCGTTGAGCGGTTCGGACGTTAAACACTCACAGAGAGGTTTTCAATGATTGCGAAAAACATCAAACGCGGAATGATTATGGTTTACGAAGGAAATCCGGTCATGATCGAAGGAATTTTTGTCCAGACGCCGTCGGCACGCGGTGCTTCCACGCTGTACAAGTTCCGCGCTCGCAACATTTTGACGAAACAGAAGGTCGATTTCACCTTCAAAGGCGACGAAAACATGAACGAAGCCGACTTCCTCAAACGAAACGTTAAATATTCGTACTCGGATTCTGAAAAAATGTACTTCATGGACGACGAAACGTACGAAATGTACGAACTCATGTTCGACGAAGTGGCGGACGAAAAGGGGTACATTACGGAAGGTTTGGAAGGAATGCAGGTCATGATTTACAACAATTTGCCCGTTGGAGTCTCGCTGCCCGTTTCTATCGAACTCAAAATCGTTCAGTGCGATCCGGGAGTGAAAGGAAATTCCGCGACTTCCCGCAACAAACCCGCAAAACTTGAAACCGGAATCACCGTGATGGTTCCCGAATACATTGAAGAAGGAACCGTCATCCGCGTCGATTCCCGCACCGGGGAATATCTCGGACGTGCGTAATGACGCAGGAAGCGTTTTTCTCTCCCTAAAATTTGCCTACAAAACCTATTTTATCCATTTTCCTTCCTTTTACTCCACAGCTTCATCATGAAATTTACAAAAATGCACGGTTGCGGAAACGATTACGTTTACGTAAACTGTTTTGAAGAAACGTTTCCTGAAGACGCACAGGTTCGTGAAAAGCTCGTTCAGCGTCTTTCCGACCGACACTTTGGAATTGGCGGCGACGGGGTGATTTTCATCTGTCCCGCACCCAAAGCGGAAGTGGAAGCGGACGCGAAAATGCGCATGTTTAACGCCGATGGTTCCGAGTCCGAAATGTGCGGAAACGGAATCCGATGCGTTGCAAAATTTGTGTACGACAATCGGATTGCGCGCAAGGAAGAGATTTTAATCGACACTCTGGCGGGCGTCAAACCGATTCGAGTGATGGATCGAAATCCGGACGGGTCGGCCGCAAAACTCCGGGTCGATATGGGGGCGCCGATTTTGGAACCCGCAAAAATCCCGACGACTTTGACGTCCGGCGTCGATGAACCGCTTGAGGTGCGTGACGCGCACGGAAATCTGGCGGCCAGCTTCCGCGTCACGACGGTTTCGATGGGAAATCCGCATTGCGTCACATTTGTGGATGAAATTACGGACGACATGGTTTTTCGCATGGGGCCCCTCATGGAACATCATTCCGTTTTTCCTGCGCGCGCAAACATTGAATTTATTCAGGTTCTTTCACCTCATGAGCTGAAAATGCGTGTTTGGGAGCGTGGAACGGGTGAGACTTTCGCCTGCGGGACGGGTGCTTCGGCTGTTTGTGTTGCGGGCGTCCTCACGGGACATTCTGACCGAAAAGTTCGCATTCATTTACTCGGAGGAGATTTGGACCTGGAATGGTCTGCTGAAAACAACCACGTTTATTTGACCGGGCCGGCGGTTGAGGTTTTTTCAGGCGTCATTGAATAAAACATCGGCGAGCGGGGGACGCAAGTCCCCTGATGAAGCGGTGTTGCGTAAAATTAAAAAACTCGCACGTTTTTCGCCCACAAATATTATATACCCGATACATTTTGAATTTTCGCTTCTCCGTCGTTACTCTATCGAGAAACGACTGCCGCAGTCGCCGCCCAATGCGAAATTTTCAAGTGGAACGAGTATAATTGTAATTGAACCTGTATTTCCCAAAAAAATTTCCGCCTCTCGCCTCTTCCATAAAATTTTTTGGGGGGTGCTATTGCAAAAAAAACAAATATGGGATAAAATCAGAATAAAGAGGGAGACACGCAGCGTGTCCCAAAATCGTTTTTTGGAAAAAACATCTAGTCCGCTCTGGCGGTGGGAGGCCACATGTTGAATGAAGCTGAAACAAGAGAAGCAGTTCTGCGCTGGATTGCGCGTCCGCAATACGTCCCAACAAAAATGCTCATCGTAGCACAGCAGATCGGCGTCCTGAAAGAAGATTTTAAAGACTTTCAGAAACTTGTACGAAATATGCACAAACAGGGCCTGCTGCGGTTCGGGTCCGGTCACGTCGTCTTTCCTGCGGACCAGGAACAATACGATGAACGCCGCGTCGTGGGGTACTTTAAGCGTCATTCCGAGGGGTACGGATTTGTGCGTGAAGTCGAATTGAATCCCAATGCGGAAAACATTTCGGACGAAGATCGAGACATTTTTATTCCGCCGGGAAAGTCCCAAGACGCCGCCACTGGCGACCTCGTTGCAGTCCTTGTGGATGAAGAAGACCCCTCTCGCCGCGGGTTTAGCAATTCCGGAAAACCAAGCAAGTCCGGTAAACCCGGCAGAGACGGTAAATTAGGCGCTTCAAGTAAAGCTGGGAGTTCAGGAAACTCAGGAGACTCATCAGCACGTTCCAAGGGGCGTTCGGGAAAAATCATCAACATTTTGGAACGCGGCCGCCGTTCTTTTGTCGGAACGTACATCGAAAATCACGATGGAAACTGGGTCGAAGTCGACGGGCGAGTTTTTACCGATCCCATTCGTATTCCAGATGTTGCGGGAAGTACCGTCCGGCCGGGCGACAAAGTCGTGATTGATATTTTGAGTTTTCCGGCCGACTGGCGCGCCGGGGAAGGCGTCATTACAGAGGTTTTGGGACCGCGCGGCGACCTGAAAACCGACACGCTTTCCGTCATTCGACAATTCAACCTTCGAGACGATTTTTCCGACACCATTTTGTCCGAGGCGCGCTCGCAGGTCGAACAATTTGAAACGTGGGAAAACGCCCATCAGCACCTTTTGGAGTCGATGGATCCAGACGCGCCCTTCAGTTCCGAGGCGGAAGCGAGCTGGACGGACGATGGAAGACGCGACCTTCGAAATTTGTACACAATCACTATCGACCCGGAGACGGCCAGAGATTTTGATGATGCGATTTCGATTGAAGTTCTTTCGAATGCAAACGCACGTCTGGCGGTTCATATCGCCGACGTTTCGCATTTCGTGACCCCCGATACGTCGATCGACAGAGAGGCGTACGAACGCGGAAATAGCGTGTATTTACCCGACCACGTGCTTCCAATGCTTCCGGAAGTCCTTTGCAACGGAATCGCGAGCCTTCAGCCCGACCGACTCCGTTTCACCAAAACCGTTTTTATGACTTTTTCTCCGCGCGGCGTGTGTACGGACGTCGAAATTTGCGACTCCGTCATTTGCAGCAACGCACGTTTGAATTACGAACAGGTGGACCGCTTTTTCGCAGGCGACACTTCGGAGCTTCCCGACCGCGTTCAGGATGTGCTTCAAAAATTCCGGACTCTCGCCCGCATTTTGCGTGCCCGACGAACGGCCAAAGGAAAATTGGACATAAATCTCCCGGAAATCAGCTTGGAATTGGACCGCGACGGACGTGTTACAGGAATCAAACGCGAAATCAATACCGAGTCCCACCAGATGATTGAAGAATTCATGGTGAGCGCGAACGAGGCGGTTGCGCAGGAGCTGGTTTCGGCGGGTTCCAACCTGATGCGTCGTGTGCATAAGTATCCGACGATGGAAAAACTGATTGCTTTAGGCGATTTTTTGGAGGATCTCGGCCTCACGATTTCGCAGAAAGCCGACCGGTTTGAACTTCAAACGGTTCTGGAAAAAACGGCGGGAACGCCCAACGAATTTGCGGTCCATCAGGCGATTTTGCGTGCAATGCAGCGTGCAGAATATTCGCCGGAGGAAGAGGGACATTACGCGCTCGCGAGCGAGTGTTACTGCCACTTCACCTCGCCGATTCGCCGTTATGCGGACCTCACGATTCATCGTCAGGTCGAAAATTACATTTTGGGCGTTTCGCCGAAACGGAATTTCCGAAAAATTTACGACGAGGGACAGCATCTGACGTTCTGTGAAATGAATGCGGAAGAGGCGGAACGCGAACTGACGCGGATCAAAATGATTCGATTTTTCAGCGAAAAGGGCGACATGGAACTCGACGCGCGCATCGTCGGTCTGACGCATCAGGGATTTTTCGTCGAATGCACGCAGTATCCTCTGAGCGGGCTCGTTCCCGTTTCGTGTCTTCCGCAGGACCGCTACCGTTATGATTCACGCACACAAACCCTAAACGGATTTCATCGCGGAAATCTCTTCCGTCTCGGTGATTCCGTTCGGGTACACATTGCGAAAATCGACCCGAATCGGCGTGAGATCGACTTTGAACTGGCCGACTCGCGGAAGAGCAAATCGTCGAAACCGACGGGAGCCGCTGCTGGTGAAACGGACGGTCAAACGGACGGTCAAACGAATTCTGAAACTGCGGACGGAACGTCTTCCGAAGTTTCGACCCCTGTTTTTGCGGGGGGACGTCCAGGATTTAACGGGATGAAAACCCTTCACACACGTGTGGGTTCGAAAAAAGTACAGAAATATATCGACCAGCACGGCGACGATTCGGACTGGGCGGAGGACGAGGAGCCGAACGATTTTGAACATTTCGTTCCTCGAGCGCCGCGAAAATCCGCCCCAAAACGTTCGACTGGAGCCGGAGGAGGAAAGAAATCTGTAAAAGATTCAAAAAAGATGACGCGCAAGAAAAAATAATGGGTGCTGAATAAATTACAAAAGATTTAAGTACGTTTAATTCAGATTTTTTATAAATATTTTTACCCCTAATATACGGATTCCACTCGCAATTGCGTAACGAAGGAAAAGTGGGAATTCCAGAAGCGTCGGACATATAATATAATATTTTAGCTAATCATAATAAAAGGTATAATAATGGCGAAATTCAACTCATCCCGTTCCAAAACGGCACGCAATCCCGGTTCTGTCGGTCGTGTAAAGACTTTTAATCAGGCCAAAAACCGGAACGGCAGCGATTTTCATGAAAAATCGGCGTCGAAATCCGGTTCAAAGTCCGGGACGGGCGGCGGCTTCAACAGGCGTTCTGCGTCCTCCCGTTCGGAATCGGATTCCCGTCCTTATTCCAGCTCGGCGGGTGAATCGGGTGCGTCAGGCAGACGCGGCGACTTAATCGGACGCGGTGCATCGAGCCGACCGGGTGCATCGGGCGGACCGACGCGCGGGAGGCGTCCGTTTCGAGAGGAACGTTCCTCGGAAGACGGTTTTTCTGCACGAAAATCACATCGTTCGGGCGACCGCATGAATTTTGAGGAAGCGACCGACTGGGTGCGTCCTGCTGCGCCTTCAAAAGATGGGCGTCGCGGCGATTCTGGAAAGGCTCGCAAACACTTTAATCCGCTCAATTATTTGCGGGCAGATGAAGACGACGGAATCGTTCGAATTCCGCAGCCGCAGTTCGTTGATGCGGAAAATGACGATTTTGACGGAATGCACGAGGGCGGAAAGTCGAACAGCGACCGGCGAGGAAAACGGAAAGGTCCTCGCTCTTCGTCGGACGCTCGGCGAAATTCTTCAGAAAATCGTCGGGAATCGTCGGACGCTCGTCGCGAATCGTCGGACTCACGTCGGGATTCGTCGCCGTTTCGCAAGTCGGTTCGAGGAACTCGAATGGCGGGAAAATTTACGAAAGACTTCCGAGACGCCAAAGAAACTCGCAAACCTGCACGACCGCGCAAGCTGTTCGGCAAAAAATCCTACCGGGAACAAAATTCTGAAGCGGCGGGCGAGCGTCTGCAAAAAGTTTTAGCCTCTGCCGGTTTCGGAAGCCGTCGGGATTGCGAAGAATTTATCGTTTCTGGAAGAGTGACGGTCGATCATGAAACCGTGACGGAACTCGGAACGCGCGTTCTTCCGGAACAGACGATTCATCTCGACGGAGAACTGGTTCGCCGACCGAAAAAGTTTGCGTATTTTGCGCTGAACAAGCCCGATAATGTTATTTGTACGAATGACGATCCCGATGGAAGACGGCGTGCGATTGATTTTATTTCCGAAAAAGCGCCCGGCCTGTTTCCTGTGGGGCGTCTCGACCTGCACAGTGAGGGGCTGCTGCTCGTCACGAACGACGGCGAACTCGCAAATCGGCTGACGCATCCGAGTTACGAAGTTCCAAAAGTGTATCGGGTCCGCGTTTCCGGTGCGCCGACGCGTGAGGAAATCTCGCAGATCTGTCACGGCGTCTATCTGGCTGAAGGTTTTGCGAAAGCGGAAGAGGTCAAACTTTTCCACGAATACCGCGACGGAACCGCGATTCTTGAAATTACGCTTCGAGAGGGGCGCAATCGTGAAATTCGTCGAATTTTGGCGCGAATCGGACACAACGTTTTGAGTTTGACCCGCATTTCCATCGGGGATGTGAAACTGGGGAAGATTCCGCTCGGCGCTTATCGTCCCCTCACCGCCCCGGAAATACGCAGCCTTCGACAGCTCGTCGGTCTCGATACGGAAAACGCATTCGATAAAAAAAGCACAAATAACTCCAAGAAGAAGTCGCAGGAGAAAATCGAGGCGGATGCATCAACAGAATCGCGCGTGAACGCAAATTCTGCGGAAAAACAGGAGCTAAAAAAACAAGAGTCGGAGGAAGAGGAACCGTTTTCCGGATCGTTCGACTGGAACACTGGTGAGACGCGGACGGAATGAAAGGATGTTTGAATTTTTTTGAATATTAAATTGGTAAAATGTCGGAAATTTCCCCTTTTTTGAAAATATTTCGTCCTTTATTGCAACTTTTGTCCTAAATAGTGTATATATAGTATATAAAGCAATAAAAAACAGTAATTCCTTTCGGAATTCATTTGAAGAAAGTTTCAGAATGTCGTACTGGAATGAAAAGGTGGTGCTTGTGACGGGCGGTTCCAGTGGTTTGGGCCTCGAAATCGCAACTGCCTTCGCGGAAAATGGCGCTCAGGTGGTGATTGCCGCCCTCGAAAAAGAAGCTGTGGAAAAAGTCGTTCACGATTTTCAGTCCCAAGGGCGAAACGTCATCGGTTTTCCAACCAATGTTTGCCGCGACGACGACGTACAAAATTTGCGCAACGAAATTCAAACACGTTTTGGACGTCTCGACGTTTTGGTAAACGTTGCGGGACGCACCGATCGCGGGAAAATTGAAAATTGCAACGCCGATCATTTTGCGTCCGTGATGAACCTTAATTTCATCGCGCTCGTACGTGTAACGCACACTTTTTTGCCGATGCTGCTTGCGTCCAAGGGAAACGTTATTAATATCGGTTCCCTCGCCTCGAAATCTGCGTCCCGTTGGACGGGTGCGTATCCCGCAAGCAAGCACGCGGTGGCGGCGTACTCGCAGCAGCTGCGACTGGAACACAAAAAAGACGGTTTAAAAGTCCTTCTTGTGTGTCCCGGCCCAATTCAGCGCAGTACGGAACGTTTGTACCCTCTGGAAGGTTTGGAAGACCTTCCGGAAAGTGCGCGGCGCCCCGGCGCTGGGGTTAAAGTGAGCAAACTTTCCCCTCAAAAACTCGTTTCGGCCATTCTTCGTTCGGCAGAACGTGGAAAAGTCGAGCTGGTGCTTCCTTGGAAAGCTCGTATTTTATTTATCATTGCGCAACTTTGTCCCTCATTGGGCGACTGGCTCGTGTTAAAAAACACGTGATTTTTGCGTGTTATTCAATGGGGCCGACAAGGGATTCAATTTATCAATAATTCGAACAAAAAATGGTTTTTTATCGAAGATACTCGTTCCACTTGAAAATTTCGCATTGGGCTGCTACTGCGGCAGTCGTTTCTCGATAGAGTAACGATGGAGATGCGAAAATTCAAAATGCATCGGGTATAAAATCATTAGAATTTTTTCGTTTTGGAATCAATTCATATTTAGGAGGTTCATATGGAAAAATTTGTAAAATCATGCGCCCTTTTGATTATGGGAGCATTTATTTGGGTCGTTCTTTCGGGATTTTTCCCCTCTTTTACCAGTGCGGTTCACAAAAAAGTCGTATTTTGGCAGTCGTCTGCGATTCATCTCGTAAATGAACAGGTGACAGGAAATTCGGGAAGTACTAAAAATGCAAAAAGCGAAAATGATGCGGAGAGTGCTGAAATTACGGAAGATGCAGCCGAATCAGCAGATGAAGCAAATGAAACGCTCGAGAAACAGTACTGGATTGGTGCAACCGTGAGTTTCATCCCAGCAGAAATTCTCGCACATATTTCAGAGGAAAATCTCGAAGAGGGAAAAGGGGTCTTTCTCGCACAGGTTTTGACGGGAGCTCCAGCGGAACAAGCGGGGTTGAAACCGTTTGATATCGTTTCAAAAATCAACGGAGAACCGGTTCTTCCGGAAGATGTTGCTGAAAAGGTGCTTTCCTCGAAAGGCGAAAAAATGACTTTTGAGGTTTTGCGAGCTGGTAAAGTTTTATCGATAGAAGTGACTCCAGGTGAACGCCCTGCAGAATTTCAGCCTCGTGAATTCGTTCCAGGTCCGAATTCGGAATTTTTCATCCGGCCGATTCCTGAAACGAACGGGATGGAATTTGACGGCGAAATCACACTTCCAGAAGAAGTTCGAAACCTTATGGAACAGCAAAAACAGCAGTTTCGCGAGTTTCGTACCGCTCCATTTGATCGAAAAGGTGAAAAAAACGAGTGGAAAGAGGAACAGAATTTAAACCTCCAGCTGAACAGCTCCCATTCATCGCGCAGTGCGACTATCCAGGAAAATGGAAAAAAACTTCATATTGATGTGACTCAGGACGACAAAAAACCGGCACAAATTGTGGTTGAGTGGAATGGTGAAACTTGGAAAATCACCTCTGACGGACTCGACTCGCTCCCGGAAGAGATTCGCGGAATTGTTCAAAAGTATGTAGAATCGGGAACCATTGAACTTCAGGGTGGAAATTTGGTCACGGTACCGCTTCCGGACCCTGAAGAAGATGCAGAAGCACCTGCGGACGCTGAAACTCCGTCTGAAACCGATGCAGAAGCACCTGCGG
>CAYTLK010000005.1:7760-11834 GCA_964438515.1 uncultured Planctomycetaceae bacterium | reverse complement strand
GAAGCACCTGCGGACGCTGAAACTCCGTCTGAAACCGATGCAGAAGCACCTGCGGACGCTGAAACTCCGTCTGAAACCGATGCAGAAGCACCTGCGGGCGCTGAAACTCCGTCTGAGACCGATGCAGAAGCACCTGCGGATGCAGAAACTCCGTCTGAGACCGATGCAGAAGCACCTGCGGATGCAGAAACTCCGTCTGAAACCGATGCAGAAGCACCTGCGGACGCTCCGAAAGCTGCTGATGAAAAAACGGAAGACGGCAGCGGGAACGACGGTAAAGTGAAAAAGGCTCAAACCAAGAACGAAATTCGGATTCACACGCAGGATGTGATTAATTTGAAATGAGTCCGGCGTCTTCTTTCTGAAATTTTGTTCATGAATGGACCGTTGAAATGCTGAAAATCGAAGGTGTTTCAACGGTTTTTTCGTCTTTTTCCAAAAAAACTGCGTATTTTACGTAGGATGGTATGGAAATTCTGGAAAAACATGGTATAATTTAGGATGTTTAGTGAGTTTGTACCTGTTTTAAGCAAAATGCCGTGAAAATACTGAAATACCTTCATGCCGCCGACTTTCAGCTTCACGTTCCCGTTACGTGCTGGGAGAGACTGCAAAATGCGGGAGCTGCTGGAAATTTCGTTCCCAACGATTCGGAAGACGGACTCCCTCTGGAACGCATTTCAGGCGGAACTTTTGGAACGTTGTTTCCGGAAATCCCTTCTGAAATCGCAAAAGAATGTATGTCGGCGGCTTGGGAAAGCGCTGGACGGGTTTTTGACCTTGCGATTGAGCAAAATGTTGATTTTGTGCTTCTGACGGGCGACATTTTGGACCCAAATCTGACCGGTGCTCGCGGAATTGTTTTTCTGACGGAGCAATTTCGGCGGCTGCACGAGCGGGGAATTTCGGTTTATTGGAAGCTTGAACGCTCGTTAGAGGAGTGGGTGCTTCCCGATTTTCATTTTCCAGAAAACGTGTTTCTTTTTCCGTCGAACCAGCCGCACATCAAGAAATTTCGACTGCCCGACTCGACAAAAAACGTTTTCATCGCGAGTTGGAATGCGAGAAATCCCGATTTTGGAATGTATGATTTTTCGCAGCTTCCCGAAAAAAAACTTCCATTTTCCCAAACCATTGCGATTTGTGAGGATGCAAAAGCTCTGGGATGCGCAGAGATTTTAAACGAAACGGAAAAAGAAATCGTTCAAATTTCAGAATCGCTCAAAATCATTCCATCGTATGCCGCTTTGACGTCTTTAAAGCAGCGGACGACGCAAACGCAGGCTTTTTCTGAAACGGAAACTGTTTTTTTGCACGCGCCGGGAACCATTCAGAGACGAACTCCCGATTTTTTCAGAGATTCCAAAAATCCGAATTCCGCCTCTGCGGGTGTTTCCATCATTAAGCAGGATCTTGAGGGCGAAAAACCTGTTTCGGTACAGTTTTTCCCAACGGAAACGGTGGGATGGAAGTTGATTGAGAAATCGGTTCCGGAAATCATTAAAAATCAGGACGATTTTCGGAAATGGTTAGAAAAAACACTCGAAACCGAAATGAAAAACACGGAGAGTGCACCGTGCAAACGAACGTTGGTTTTTTGGCGTCTTCATCCGTCGCCGTTGGAACCGAGGGATTTTCTGCGTAAAATTTACTTGGAAAGTCTGCAAAATCCGCAACATACGGAAAAACGCACATCAGATTCATTCCTTGAGGAAATTTTGAATTCGATTCGGAAATATGGTGAAAATATTCCTTCGAAACCGTGGAGCGTCGCACTCGAAATCACACCGGAAAATTTGATTCCTTATTCTTGGACGCAGTCGTCGACGATTCTTGGAGATTTTTTGCGTTTGGTCGAATATCATCAAACGAATCCGGACGCGGACCCGCAAAAAGACGCGAATAAGCAGTTTGTTCCGCACACCTTGGAGTTGAATGGGATGCAGGGGGACGCGCCAAACCAAAATATTCTTTCTATTTTATCCATTTTAACCAAAGAGGAAAAAGCTCAATTGCTGAAAGCTGCGGGTGTTTTAGGGGCGGAAGCGTTGTTTGACGCGCAGGAAGGACCCCAAAAATGATTCTGGAATCCATCCATATTGATCGATTTGGAAAGTGGGTCGGCCTGCGTCTCAATCATCTTGAAGAAGGTGTAAATCTTTTTTACGGTTCCAACGAAACGGGGAAAACGACGTTGATGCAGTTTCTGCGTTCGATGTTTTACGGTTTTTCTGCGGAACGACTTGCGTACGCATCGGAAACGGAACCTGAAAAAACGGGCGGCGACATCGTTTTTTCCACATCAGATGGAACGTTTCATCTCGCACGCCACCTCGCGCCGAATTTCACGCCCCCGTCTGATTTCCAGTCCGAAATTTCGAATGGTTTTCAGTCCGATTTTCAGTCCGAATCCGTTTCATCCACAAATGGAAAAACGAGAAACGAAGCGTTTTCAGCGGAACGTTCGTCTCCGAATCGTCCGGAACTTCCGTTTTATGCACAGGATTCATTTAGAGTGCGATTTCAAACGAAACAGTTCGAAGACGGACTCGTTTTTACGGACGAAAAAGGGACGCGGCTCGACACTTTCCAACTGAAAGCCTTGCTCAGCCTTTCAAATTCCACTTCCGCAAGCACACCGCCCGCAAAGAATCCATCTTGGAACGATTCTGCCGGAAACAATTTAACATGGAATAGTGAAACATTATTCAATAATATTTTTGCAATCGGGTTGTTGGAACTTCAGAAACTTTCTGTACTAGATTCGACTGAAGCATCAAAACAACTGTACGATTTGAGTACAGGAATACAAAGATTTTCGCTACAGAATATTCTGTCAAATTTTCAAGAATCACGCGGTGCTATTCTGAAACCGACGGAAACTTTGCAGTTTCACGAACCTTCCGAGTTGGAGTGGCAGGATGAATTTTTCGGCTTTTTCTTCCAAAATAGCGGGGCGGCGACGCTGCGCAAAACCAGTCTGTCGACGCTCTTTTATTTTCGGGATGTGTTGAAAAAACGACTTGAAAACGTACAATTACAGCAAAAACGGTATATGAAAATTCATACAGAACGTACGAATTTGAATGAACGTCAGAAAGATTTGACGAAAAAAATTGATGAAAAGCGTCACGAAATCCGAATTCTTGAGATTTCCGAGTCGGTCCGCGACCCGTGGAATCGGAGATCGATTCTTGATTCGCAAATCGTCGATTTTAGTGCTGAAAATCAGGAATTGATGGAAATTTCGGACGCATCCATCGAGGAACTCGAAAAAAAACGGAACGAACTCAAAACGCTGCGAAAATCATTTTGGGAATTGCGTGAAAAACGGGAAAATTTGATTCAACAACTGCATGAATTGCAGGAAAAGTACGCTGCGATACCGTTAAATCCATTAATAATGGAAAAATTTCCGCAGATTGAGGTTCTTTTGCAGCAGCAAAGTTGGATCGAAACGCTTCGCGGACGTCTGGAAGACCTTTTGCGGATTCAGATGGATACTGAATCGCAACTGACGATTGATTATCGCCGTCTGGGGCTTCCGCTCCCCGATTTTACGACGTCCGAACCGCCCGAAAAGTTGTTCCCATACGACGTTCGAACCCTCCGAAAGCTTCGAACGCCGACACGCGAAATGTACAAAATCTACACAAAAATCAAAACAACGCAGCAGAAACTGACGGTTTTACGAAATCAGGGAATCGAACTTTCGCAGAAAATCAGTACTTATTTTCATGATTGTTCGACGCGTTTCCATCATGAAAAAGAGGTCGAAAATATGGCGGAGCTGCGAGGATTTCCAGAAATTTTCCGCATTTCCGAAATGGATGCAAGTCGCAGCCGATCGCGTAAAGAAAGTTCCATCAAGGCGTTAAGCACCGTCAATTCGCAAATCGTGAGCGAAATTCCCGCCGAAATTTTGGACGTTCGTCGTGAAAAAATCAGGAGGAATTCCGAAGCTCATTCCGTCCCGCAACGTTCAAATAACTTGAAAGAAACGACACTGAATTCCAATCGGATTTCCCAAATGGATTCCCGCTCCAATTCCGATGTAAGTTCGGGTTTGAATTC
>CAYTLK010000005.1:4805-7660 GCA_964438515.1 uncultured Planctomycetaceae bacterium | reverse complement strand
GGATTTCCCAAATGGATTCCCGCTCCAATTCCGATGTAAGTTCGGGTTTGAATTCGGGTTCGGTATTGAATGCCGATTCGGGATCGAGTCCGAATCCGAGTCCGGAAATGAATATTGAGATGGAATCAAATGTGAAAATGTTCCTTATGGATGTGAATGCGGCGTCGCGGCTGTTAGGCGAGGTTTTGGCGGCGCAAAGACGTGCTGAAATGAACCTTCAGCAGCTTTTACAAATCGTACACAATCTTGATAAAATTCGTACAGAGATTCGAAATACGAAAAAAGGATTGATTTTAACCCCCCGTGATTGCGTCGCGCTCGGAACGGCTTTCACGGTCGGACTTACGATTTCCATTTTTGAAACGATTCGTCTTTCCGGATGGATCGTTCCTGAATCCTATTTTTCAAGTTTTTTCTTCTTCGTTCTGAGTTCTGCCGTCTGGATTTCGTGCGCAGCAGGACGTTTTTTCTTCCTGAAGAAATTGGAACAAAAATTGGAAAAACAGTCGCAAAATATTGAAAATATGGAACGACAAAGAAACCGCCTCATCCGAATTTGTTTTCCGTCGCGAGAAAAAGAGGTGCTGGAGTTTCAAAACGCTGAAACATCTGAATTGTGTACGAAAGAAATTCAAAGAATTCAAAAAGTGATTGGAATTCTTGAAAAAGAACTTCAGGAGTCGGAATCTATGGGGGCGATTGCGTCCAAACGCTCAGCAATTCTTCTGGAATCGCGGCAGTTCAAGGCGCATTTACACAAGCTTGGAAAAACGTACAAAGAAGCAAAAGCTCGCCGAGCGGAAGTTTTGAAATCGCTGCAGCTTCCTGAAACGTGGAATTCTTCGAACATTCGTCAGCTGCTGGATGCGTCCGACCGGATGCGGGAACTGTGGCGGCGGCGTTCGAGAGACCTTGAAGATTTTCATCTTTACTCACAGGAACTTGCGGTTCTGGTGGAGCGGCTGCAGATGCTGCTTGAAAATTTTGGCGAGGATTTTGCGAAATCGCAGCACGCAACGGATGAACGCTTCCCGTTTCAAGCGGATATTTTTAAAAATATCCGAACAAAAATCACAGAGGTCCAATCAGCGTCGAATCAAGCTTCTGAAATGAAGAAAAAAATCAATGTAATTCAAAAAAATAGAAAAAAGATTCAAACCGAAATTCAGAAACTGTCGCAGGAAAGAGGGCGGCTGCTTGCAAATTCTGGGGTCAGCGATGAAAAAATGCTGTCGCAAAAACTTGTAAAATTGGGCACTTTGCGTAATTTGCGGTCGCAACGACGAGATTTGCAGAAAAAAATGGATGCGGTAATTGATTTTACGTGTTCCGAATCGGTATTATGGAATCTGTACGAAAAGAACTCGCCCGAACAAATTGCGGAGAAAAAGAAAGTTTCGCTGAACGTTCTTTCCGAGCTGGAATTTCAGAAGGAAGCCGTCGAAACAAGGTTGAAAGAGTGTTCGACGATACTTTCGACGATCCTTACGGATGATTCCCCGACGCGGCTTCAATATGAATTGATGGAAACGGAAGCGCGAATCGGTCACTGCATCAATCGGTGGCGCACGTATGCGACGGCGCAGCGCCTCATGGAAACGATTCAAAAAACCTACCAACAAAAACGTCAGCCGCAGACGCTGGAACGCGCTTCGATTTACGTGCAGGAAATGACGGAGAAGAAGTACGTACGGGTTTGGACGCCGGTGGATGAGGATATTTTGTACGTTGAACAGGCGGACGGAACGCGATTTTCTGCGGAACAGCTTTCTACCGGGACGCGTGAACTTTTGTACCTCGCGATTCGTCTGGCGCTTATTGAAGAATATCGTACGGAGGGGGTGATTCTTCCGGTGGTTCTGGATGATGTACTCGTCAATTTCGACCATCGCCGCGCGGCGGCCGCCGCAAAAGTTTTGACGCGTTTTGCAGGCCAAAAAACGCAAATTTTGTTCTTCACGAGCCACGAACACATTCGCGAAATTTTCGAAAAAGAAAACGCTTTAATTTGCAATATGGAAAAACGTACGAAAGATTAAATACACAATTGTTTACTCAAGAATCAATGTGAATCGTGCAAAAATCTTTCAGACGCCGAATTTCATCAGAAGTCGTAAAATATTTTCCATTTCGATGCGCAAATCTTTTCGGGCGCGTGTGCGTGCGTGAGCCATTTCGACCGCAACGTGATTGATGCTGAAAATGGCGGAAACGCCGCGATTGTAAACGTCTTCCACCTCGTCGCCGATGTCGCCGACGACTGCGACGAGCGGAACATTTGCGCGTTTCGTTCGAGCGGCGACGCCCAAAACGACTTTTCCGCGGAGGCTCTGCGAGTCGATTTTTCCTTCCCCGGTGAAAACGAGATCCGCATTTTTCACGATTTCATCAAAACGTACGGTTTCCAAAACAGTTTCGATTCCTGATTGGAGTTTGGACCCGAAAAATGCGCACATTCCGCCGCCCATTCCGCCGGCGGCTCCCGCCCCTGGAAGTGAGGCGAAATCCGTAATTCCAAGGGTTTTGCGGAGTTTTTCGCCCAAAAAAGTTTGAATTATGTTTCCGCAGTGCGTCAGACCGCGATCGAGCCGCTGAACCATCGCGTTTCCCGCGCCTTTTTGAGGTGCAAAAACGCAAGCCGCCCCGTTTGGACCGGCAAAAGGGTTATTAATGTCGCACATGGTGACGATTTTGACAGATTTTAGTGCGGTATTCAACGTGGAAGTGTCGATTTTGGCGATTTTTTCGAGGGTTCCGCCCGTCGGAACGAAAGAAGCGCCGTTTACGTCAAGAAAACGAATCCCGCAGGCGGTGGCCGCGCCCGCCCTGCTGCGGGCGCTGGCCCCCATCGCGGG
>CAYTLK010000005.1:0-4795 GCA_964438515.1 uncultured Planctomycetaceae bacterium | reverse complement strand
CCCTCCGAGACCAACTATGATTTTTGTACATCCTTTTTTCGCAGCGTCTAAAAACAGTTCACCGACGCCGAAAGTGGTTGTTTTTTCGGGGTTTTTCTGATGTTGAACGAGCGGAAGTCCGGCACACGCCGCCATTTCGACGATTGCGGTTTTTCCATCAGGGAGCCGACCGTAGAACGCCTTCATTTTTTGGAAGAAGGGTCCGGAAACTTCCGTTTCGACTTTTTCGCCGCCTAAAGCGGTTACAAAAGCGTCAACCGTTCCTTCACCGCCGTCTGCCGCCGGGATTGCGTGAACGACCGCGTTGGGAATGAAATGCAAGATCACGGAGCGCATAATTTCGCAGATTTCAAGTGACGAAAGCGTCCCTTTGAAAGAGTCTGGAATCAAAACGAAATTCTTCATAAAATCCACCATTTTCTATTTTCGGGGTTGATGCGCCGCGAACACAACGTCGATTTTTTTCAATGCGGCTACAACAGAAATCAAAGTTGGAACCCAGGTTGAAATCGAAACAGGAATCAAGGTCGGAAATTGTGCTGGAATCGAAACAGGAGTCGGACTCCGCAAAATGCGATTCATTTCACCTTTCCATGATGCTTTTTTGATGTGTAATCGACGCGTGGAAGACGAATGTTCCACGAAATTGCGACGATCCGCCAGCCTGTAGTGATGAGGAAAGCCGTCAAAAAACCGAGAATATTCATTTTTTGCGGCGTTATTGTTGATATTGGAATGCAATTCAAAAAATAAAGCGCTGCGGACCCGCAAAGGACGGGAATGACGTAGAGTTCGTCGCTCAGCGGGAGCGATGCTTTCCCAATAATGACGTCTCGAATGACGCCGCCGCCGCACCCCGTCAGAACGGCCAAAATCATGACCGCAAAAAGGTTCATTCCGTTATGAACGCCGATATTTGCCGCAATTCCCGCAAACGCACCGTAACCAAACGCGTCAAAATAGTTGAACAAGTCGGCCCGCTTCCAGAAGGATGAAGGGAAAAAATAGAGGAAAATCACAGGAATAAGAATCATGTACATATAATTCGGGTCGGAAAGGGCGGCTGCTTCCCGTCCGAGAATGGCGTCGCGCATCATTCCGCCTCCGATTGCGGTCAAACCCGCAAGAAGAAGCATTCCGATGAAATCCGGTCGTCGATCCATTGCGCGCAACGCGCCGGAAATCGCAAACGCGGCGGTTCCGATCAGGTCGAACATGTAAATAACGAATTGCGCATTTTCCATTTTCGGAAGGGCCTCACTGAATCAAGAAATAAAACACCTTAGGAAATTATACTAACACTATTTTGAATTTTAGTTTTCCCGTCCGCCGTTGGAGCTGCGCACCACGGTTCTTACAGTCTTTGTGAAAACTGAATTTCATTGTGGAACCAGCATACGTACCCGAAATGGACATTATTATAGATGTTTTTCTGATTTCGTCAATAGGTACGGGTTTCAAAAACTCGATTTTTTGCAGAAGTTTCAAAAAACGGCAAAAAACTTCAAAACCTTCCGATTTCCCAGAGTCCCCCAAAAATCAAACATTTTTTCTTTCCCAGTCCTTGATTTTTTCGCAGCGGTCCGTTATAATTCATTTATCGCTCAAATGTCGAGTCGGTTTGTGCGTACAAAATTCTTAAATTGAGAGGACGAACGGATGTTTTTGAAAACGACTGAATTTCTATGTTTATTGTTCTTTTTCCAGTTGACGCTCGCCTCGCAGGATTCCGGGCCGGCACAAGCGGAAACTCAAGCGGAGTCGTTTTCGGAGGCGTCGAAGGCGCTGTACGAGGAAGTGGAGGAACCGTTTTCGACGGTCATTTACAAGATTCCAGACGGAATTTCGACGGAGAACTTTCAGAAATGGGTTCAGACGTTCGTCGAGCCGGATTCCTGGGAGGATGGCGGCGGCGCAGGGTCCATCTGGTGCGCGTCGGGGAAGGCGGTCGTGCGTCAAACGTCCTTCGTGCACGAAAAAGTGACCGACTTTCTCGATTTGCTGACGCATCCCGACCGGAAACCGAAGCGTTACGAAGCGTGGGTGAAGGTTCAGAACGAACGCGTGACGCTGAATTACGAAAACGTGCCGATTCGGCAGATTCTCGACGACTTTTCTGCCCGATTCGGTCTGAAAATCACGGTGGATGCAGAGGCGTTGGAAGACGTTGCTGTGGATGTGGACGACGAAATTTCCTTTTCGGTTCAGGACGTTCCGCTGTGGGTTGCGTTCGAACAGTTCGGAAACCGTCTCGATTTCAGTTTGTCGTTCTGGGAGTGCGAGGATTCCATGCAGCTGACGGCACCCGAGAACGGGTATCCGCCCAAACTCGCGCTCTGCGTTTACGAAGTGCCCGAGACGCTTGCGGCCCCAGCGGGACTCACTTTGGAAACGCAGGATAGAATTCAGTGCGCAATTCAGGACCTTATTTTCCCCGACACTTGGATCGATAATGCTGGAGTTGGAATCCTTGCTTTCGTTCAAAATCGGCTTTTCTGTCTCCAGACGCAAAAGGTTCAGCGTCGAATTGCGTACTTCTTCGAACTCGCAAAAAATGCGGGTAAAACGGTCTCTTTCCTGCCGCAGCTTGAAGAAGGAATGGAGCTGCGCGTTTACTCGATTGCGCCCGGAACGAACACGGAGCTGCTTTATAATGCGATTCAGGGCGGGATTGAGCCGGAAACGTGGCTCGAAAACGGCGGGGAAGGCGCTTTGGGAACGATTGGACCGCTTCTTTTCGCGGCGCAGACGCCGCAGGTTCACGAGAAAATCAATCGTTTTTTGACGCAAAATGAAAATGTTTTTGAGGTGCCGCTGGGACTTTCATCCGAGGAGCTGTCGGAAATGCTTCCCAGCACGGTGGGACCGGAAAGCTGGGTCTGGAACGGAGGTGAAGGAGACATTTTTCGATTAATCAATCGGTATGATTTACATGAGAAAGTTTTGATTCATCAAACTCCTGAAAATCTCGTTAAATTTCGGGCGCTTCTGGAAACTTTGCAGTCCGAAGAGCCGAAGCCGGATGAAAACGGAATGATTTTAATTCAATATTCGAACGGGGATTATGGCCCCAATCCAGAGGCGACGCTGGAGGCGATTCTGACGCTGGTCGAGCCGAACTCGTGGAAGAATCGAGGGGGAAAAGGGACTTTTTTACTGGAAAATAAGGCGATTTCCATCACGCAGACGTCTGAAATTCATCAGAAAATCCGTCAGTTTCTGATGTGTCTGTCGGATAGTTCGGTGACGTTTGCGCCGCTTCCAGAGGACCCGGAGGCCGTGGAAACCCGAACGTATACGCTTCCGGAAATGGATCCGGCACTTTCGAGCGAGGACTTTTTGGCGGCCGTTCGACGTTTTGCGGGAGTCGGAACCTGGAACGAGGCGGAGGGGCGAAATCTCGTGCTTCTCGCTTCATGGAGCGGGGCGCGAAATTTGTTGGTCGTACGGCAAAAAGCCTCCGTTTTGCGCGAAATGGCGTTTATGGAGTATTTTGACGCCCCTGTTCTTTGGGGAAATGGGGAGGAAAGAACGCAGACGCGACTGCTCGAAAATTTGCCGGACGATCAAATCGTGTTTCGGATTTTTGTAACGCAAATTATTTATCCGACGGAACCGGACGGAACGGAAACGAAATTGGATCGCGGCGGTCGAGGATTTTTCAACGTGGAAGAGGAAGTCCGAAAGACGGAAGATTCTGTAAGTCCCGAAGCCGAAACGACTTCCGACGATTCGGAAATCCTCACGATGACGCGCGGCGAGCTGAACGCACGGATTGCGGAGGCGATTGCGCAGCATGAAAAAGCGCTGGACGATGCGTCTCGAAAAGAGTACAAAGAACGTTTTGGGGAAGATCCGGACGAAACTCTGAAAAACCTGCCGCAATTCGAGATGGATTTAGAACGTATTGCGCGTCTTCAGTACCTTTTGGAGCCGGAATCGTGGCGCAGCGAGACGAATCCGCAGGGAATCGGACAGATTGAAAAGGTGGGAAATTTCATTTTTGTGCGTCAGCGCGTCCGCGTGATGAAACAGATTGAAAACTACTTCAGTTGGCCGACAATTGAAATCATGGGAATGGGCGGGTTTATGTGAATCACTGTGAATTCACGCACGATTCCATGCGGGTGAGCGGGAAAACATTTTTACAAATTTGTTTTCCCCTCACACTCCCCATTCAAAAAACTCTTAATCTTTGATTTTTTAAGGACTTTTCCATGAAAAAAATACTTTTTGCCCTTTTCGTTTTGTGCGCGTTTCCCGTTTCGGCAGAGGATGTGAAAGAGGTTGAGGTTCAGTCTCTGACGGAGGCGCAGCGCGCGTTTTCGTTCGAGGTTTTGAACGCGCTCAGTACGCAAAATGACGAAGAAACGAACGTTTCCGTCGCTCCGATGACGGTCTATTTGCCGCTCGCGATGCTCGCAATGGGCGCCAACGGAAAAACGCAGCAGGAACTGCTCGACGCACTCCATCTTGAAAGTTTCGACTCCGCAACGAAAGAACGATTCAAAAAACTGCGCGAGTTCCTGAATTTGCCGCTCGAAACGTCGTACGTGTCGCACGCCGGCCGATTTTTTGCCGACACGCAGTGGAAATCGAAACTTTTGCCGGAATATCAGAACGATTTAAGAACGTTTTTCAATACAGATGTGGAGGTTTTGGAGATTCAAAACGACCCGGAGTCTGCGCGTGCAAAAATCAATGAGTGGGCGGCGTACCAGACGTTCAATCGGATTCCGAATGCGTTTCCGATGGGGACGATGGATTCGCAGACGCGTTTCGTTTTGGCGGCGGC
>CAYTLK010000004.1:85625-115949 GCA_964438515.1 uncultured Planctomycetaceae bacterium | reverse complement strand
CGAAAAATCGAAAAACTGTCGCGTTTTTCCTGGTTTCGGAAACTGTGTCGGACGGAAATTCCAGAACTGACGAAAGAAGAAAAAGGGAAAAAACGGATTTTGTTCGTGCACGCGCTCATGGCGCTGGGCGGCGGCGAAAAAATCACGGAAGACGTGCTGCTGGGACTGAATCACGACGAATTTCTTGCGGATGTTGCGATCTTGTGCCGAAATCCCGAACGTCCGAACCTGTACGAACCCGAAATGCGCCGGGCCGCAAACCTCCTGTGGGACGTTCCCGAACTGGCAGGAAGTTTGTTTAATGTTGCGTTTTTCGAAAAAATTCTGAAAACGAGGCGTTACGACCACGTGGTGTTCGTCGGCAGCAATTCGTACATGAATTTCATTCGTTCGACGCTCAAACGCGCTTACTGCCCGCGCTACACGTGTGCCGTTCACAACGATTGGCCGGAATTTATTCACGATGCTGCGGAAAATCTCGACGTTTTTGATCATTATTTGGCGGTCTGCGAGTACATCAAAGACCGACTTTACGAATGGGAAAATGTTCCGAAAAATTTCGTCTCCGTCGTCTTCAACGGCGTGAAAACGGACGTTTTTAATCCTGAACATTATTCAGAAAAAATATACAGAAATCAGTTCGGAATTCAAAACGACGACTTGGTTGTGGGGTTCACCACGCGCTTCGACCCGGAAAAGCATCCAGAGTTTTTTCTGAAAATCGCACAGAAACTTTCAGACGTTCCGAAAATCCGCTTCATTCTGGCCGGTACGGGCGTTTTATGGGACGAAATGCGACAAAAAGTCGAAACAATGGGACTTTCCGACCGCATTTTTCTTCCCGGAATGGTGCGCGATGTGCCGCAGCTGCTGAGTGAATGCGACTTGTACTGTCACTGCGTGAAATACGAAGCGTGGGGCTTAAGCATCGTCGAGGCGATGGCGATGGGTCTGCCCTGCGTCGTCACGCGCGTCGGCGGAATTCCCGAATTTTTTGAGGACGGAACGCACGGCCTCATGATTGAATACGACGCTCAAACGCCTCAAAACGCGGCGCGTGCCATACGTCGAATTTTAATCGAGGAACCCGAAAAGTGGAAGAACTGTCGGACGGTAAATCGCGCACGGGCAGAAGAATTTTCCACACAAAGGATGGTTGAAGGGTATGAAAAATACTTCCGAACACATTGATTTTGAACCTATGAATTCCAAAGACATAAATTCCGAACATACGAATATCGCTGGACTTCTGAAATACTCGCATTTTCCGCCGCCGTATTTCGCAGACAAAAATGGAATTTTGGCGGTTGGAGGGAATCTGGGAGTTGAATGGCTGCTGGATGCGTACATTCACGGCATTTTTCCTTGGCCGATAAACGATCCGACGGTTCCATTACTGTGGTTTTGTCCTCACGAACGGGCACTGATTGAGCCGGAAACGTTCCACATCTCCCGACGACTCCGCCAGACGCTGCGAAGCGGAAAGTTTACCGTCACCATCGACAAATGTTTCCGGGACGTTATTCAAAATTGTGCTTCCGTTGAACGTCCAGAAGAAGACGGAACGTGGATTACGCCCGACATTGTGGAGGCGTTTTGCGCTTTTCATGAGGCGGGTTTTGCGCATTCCGTGGAAGTTTGGCGTGGCGAAAGACTCGTCGGCGGTCTCTACGGCGAGGCGATCGGCTCGTATTTTGCGGGAGAATCCAAGTTTCATTTCGAAACGGACGCATCGAAAGTTGCGCTGGCGTGGATTGTGCGGCACCTTCAGACGCTGGGATTTACGCTCATCGACGTTCAGGTCGCGAATTCGCACACGGAACAGTTTCATCTGAACATTGTGCCTCAGGCGGAGTTTCTCAGTCGGCTTCATAAGGCGGTTATTTCGAAAAAAGTACGATTCAGTTCAGAATTTGCGTGGAAAAAGGAAGACTTTTAGTACAAACCCTTCTTTTTTTTATGAAATCAGTGCCCACCCCATTGACGAAACGAAAAAATCGGGTAAAATATAATTTATTGTTACTGAATATATTTTATTTCAATACACTCAATTTTTTTGTTTTGGAGGTGTTCCCGTGCCCAGTAATGAACGTGGTAAGGAAATCAAACGTCGTCGTCATCGTAAAGTGAAAGTCGCGCAGTATGCCGCTCGCGTAGAAAAAGGCACATTGAGCAAAGAAGACGCCGCTGAAAAACTGCGCAAACTGACCATCGGCGGCGAACAGCAAATCGCAAATTTGGGTTTCTGATTTTTATCACGTCCCGTTTGTGACGCCAGTGGTGCGTTTTCAGCTGAAAATATAGAAAGAGACTGTACTTTTTTCGAGTGCTGCCTCTTTTTTTGTTTCATTTTAAAAACAACGTCGCCAAATATATACTGATTTCTCTTCAAAAATCAGTTTAAAATGTTAGGAATTTTCCGGTTGATGGGTCCGATGGGGTGATGGGTCGTAAGACGCGGCGAGCAACAGCGCTGCAGCGCGAGGAACTCCCGCGCCGGGGCGAAATTGCGAGCAGTAAACACCTGCAAAAAGCCCCGCTCCCCGCGACCGTACATTCTTTACGCGCAGTCCGTTTCTCCCGTAGGGTAAATCGCGCGTAAAACCGAAACCAAAAAACTCGACTCGTAACAAATTCCTGAAATGTTTAAGCTCGCCAACAATCGTACAAAATTCATAAATAAGCTCAAATTTTGAAGTGGAACGTCTCCGCAATGATGCGCCAGACGCGGAACGCGATCGTCTGCGGCTCGGCAAAGATTTTCGCCTGTCCCGTCACGCCAACCTGCAAAAGTCCATCCTGATTTTCAAGCGGCACATCCACTTTGTAAGAAGGAATCTGCGGTTTCTCCGTTCCGTCCTGTTCCGTCTGCGTCGACACTTCGCCCTTGTTTTTGTTCGAAAGACGCGGCGAAACGGTTTTCAGTTCCTGCGTTGCGACATCCGTCGTCGTACCGGCAAAAACGCGAAACGGACACTCGTTGAGATTGATTTCCACCTTTTGACCGCGATTGATAAAATCTTTCTGCGACTGCGTGACGACAAGCGATGCTTTCATTTTTTCGGGGTCGCCGAGAATACAAAAAGCGTCTCCCGTATTCAAAAAAGCACCGAGATTCTTCTGTTCGAACGGTGTGCCGTACCACATAGGAAGCATTCCATCGCGTTCCTGTTTCTTCGTCAGCGCCGCTGGAACAACCACCCCCTCACGAGACGCACGAATAATCAAACGGCCGCGATCGGTTTTTCTCTGCGCCAGCTCCTTTCGAGCGGCCATGAGCGCCTTTTGCACAATCGGAATCTGCGCTTCGGCCGTTGGATCCTGCTTACTGAGCGCCGGAAGATACGCGAGCTGCGTTTCAAGCCGTTTCTCTTCCCGTTCGAGTTCCTGAATCTGCATATCGAGATCGGGATTCGACAGAATTGCAATGACCTGATTCTCTTTCACCCAGTCGCCCGGCTCGACGCAGACCTCCATCAGCGTTCCTGCGACATGAACGTACAGCGTGTCGCCGTTTTCGTACTGAATCTCTACAGGCGTGAAAATCCGATACGGCAACTTCACAAACCCGATAAAACCAATGAGCGCCAGAAACGCACATAACGATAAATAAAAACGTACTTTTTTCACTTTTTCGAGTCGTCCGGGAACATAAAAAAACTTACCGATTTTGTATAACGGCATCACGACGAGACCGTACAGCGACATAATCACGATCACCTGTCCCAGCACCTGCAAACCGTACGGCTTGAAGACTCTCAGAAGAAACATCGTGATGGAAAGCGTCACCACCCAGCGATAGCACGAGGCCGCCACCGAATAGAGTGCAAAAAGGAGCTGATTCCTCTGCGGAAGAAACGGATCGTCCGGATATTCCAGCCCCAGAAACCATTCGCCGGCTTTTCGGCTCAAAATACTGGAGGCCTTTTGCCGCATGTTCGGAATTTCCATGAGGTCCGAAAGGACGTAGTAACCGTCGTATCTCAGCAGCGGATTCGCGTTGAAAATGATGGTGCTTACGGACGAAATGAACATTACGTTGAGACAAATGTTGTTGAGGAGACCGGGGTTCGAGTACCACCAGAGAAACGTCGCAAAGGACGCGAGCCACACCTCGACGAAAATCCCTGCGAAACCGATTGCGGCGCGGCGCCACTTGCTGGGAAGCATCCAGGAGTCCGAAACGTTGCAGTACAAACAGGGGGTCAAAACGAGAATCATCACGCCCATTTCGTGGCACTCGCCGCCGAAATGTTTGCACGTCAGACCGTGTCCGAACTCGTGAATCACTTTCGTCAGACCGAGAATCAGCGCGAGCCAGAGTCCGTTTTCGGGTGTGAAAAACTGGTAAAAACTGGGGAGTTTTGAGTAAAATGTGTCGAACTGCGTCAGAACGAGCAACAGCGCGCTCACCATCATCACAAGCGACAGAAACATCGTAAAAGGCGCATAAATCCACGCAAAATACGGATACATCCAGTTCAAAAAACGTTCGGGATCGAATCCCTTGAAACGGATGCAGAGAATGTTCGAAGCCGCACCGAGAACCTCCTGACGCCGACGTTTGATCGCTCGTTCGTAAAGCTGGTACCCCTGATCGTGCACACCCGTCAAAATGAGACCGCTGCGGTGAAGCGTCCCGATAAACTGAGAAAGCTCCTCCAGCGTGATTTTCTGAGGCGGAAAGTTTTTTTGAAATTTGTCTTTAATTTCATCGAGCGACATGGACCCGTCGAGCATGTTCAAAATCGCGTACTCTTCCTCCTGAAATCGATAATATTTCAGTCCGACCGGATCTTTTACAATCCAGTACGTTTTTCCGAGGTAGCGCTGCTTTTTGGCGCTCAAATCAGGCCGAACGCGAATTGGAAGGCGTCGCGCGCTGCTGGAAACCAAACTGTCGGATAGTGTCGCCATGAAGGTTTTTAAGTCCCATTCTTACGAAAGTTGAAACGGTGGAAACAAAGGAAACGATTTTGCAGGGCCGATGAAACACGTATGAAACATCTTTACGAAATGATGAATCGTGTACGAAAGTGTTTTACTTCCCGATTTTACGGACCTCCGCGCGCATTCCAGGCTGCAAAACCCAGTATCCCTTCTGCTTTTGGGACGCTTCCTGAGACGGATACGACTGCCACGTATTTTCAATATCGACCCACACCTGGTACATGTCGCCGATGTCGTGCGACGGTTTAATGTACGTTATTTTCCCTTTAAATTCCCGGTTGAGCGTCGCGACGTAAATCGTCACAGGCTGGCTGAAAATCGACTCGGGCGGCGTCTGGCTCTCGATACGAAAACTGTACCGGATTGGATTCATCTGAACAAGATGGAGGATGGGGTCGCCGGGTTTGAGCCACTCGCCCTCTTTGCGGTACAGTTCCATCACGACGCCGTCGTGAGGGCTGTGAATCTCGAATTTCGTCTGGTCGAGCTGTGCGGCGTCGAGTTCGGCCATCTGTACGTTGTACGTTTTGGCCGCCACTTTCAAATCCTGCTGCGCCTGTTCGATCTGCAAACTCGCCTGAATCCGCGAGAGGACGAGTCGGTTGTATTCGATTGCCGGAACGGTATTCGGAACTTTTGTGTTGGTTTCGTCGGCCTTTCGGACTTCAACGTCTGCCACATCGTAAGCGGCTTTCGCGTAACGAACGTTCACGTCGTTTTTCATCTGAATTTCAGCCGACTCTTTCTTCGCGACCGCCACATTCACCGCCATAACGGCCTGACGATCGTCGATTTGGACGAGTTTTTCGTCCTTTTGCACCTGTTCAAAATCCTCGACGTACAAATTTCGAAGCACTCCCGCCTCTTCGGCCGGCACATCCACTTCGTAAATCGGAACGATGAGACCGAATTCAACCGCACGCGAAACGGAATCCACGGTGACCGTCCCGGTGGAGGTATTCTGTCCCTCGCCAGACGTCACCACCGGAATCGTGAACGGATCTGCTGTGCCGGACGAAGCAGGAGCATCGGACGAAGCAGGCGAAACGGCAACGTCCAATGACGGTACCGCATACGGATCGGCTCCCAATGTGGGCGCATTCAACGCAGAAGGTGCGAGACTCGACGCGGGGTCGTCGGAAAGTTCGGAAACCGTCTGAAAACGATTGCGTTTGGAAGTTGCGTCCGAACCCTCTGAAGAAACCGTTACGCTTTCTTCGGTTGCTGGTTTTGCGACTTTCGCTGACTGTAACGTACGGTTCTGTACCATCGGATTCTGCGCAGGGACATTCTTTGCCGCCGTGCCGTCCGATGAAAGTTTGGGAAGGAAACTCACCGCAGCAACAGCTGCTCCGATGAGTAAAACAACTCCGATGAGGATACTGATTTTGCCTTTCGACATGGATTGCATTCCTATTAATTATAATATTTTATTTCTTTGAATTCATTTATATTAATGTATATTATTCTTTTAAAGCCAGCGGAACAGCACTTTCTGCTGAATGAACGCGAACAGGTCGCAGAACCAGACGTAACCGATAGGCCGAACGCCGCAGTACACCTTTCCCGTAACTCCTGCACCCATATTCGGATTGGGAACCTGCGATTTGTCGAACGCCACACGAATCAAAACGGTATTTCCGCGTTCCTCGCGCACCTCGGCCGTCCGATGAATCTCGACGATTCTTCCCGTCAGTTTTTTGTCGGGCTGCGACGCCAAAATGAACGTCACGCGGAGTTCACCGTTTGGAAATTCTTTTTCTAAAGCCTTCTGCGCCTCACGAATCGTTCCGATTCTTTTTTCCGGCATATACAGCTGTACTTCCCAATCCCCGGTCGGGTCGGCCACCTCCATCAGGACTTGGCCCCGCTGAACCGGTCGATTTTCGAGCTTTTCCTTCACGTCGAACGTCACGACGACGCCCGGAATCTGACTTTTTACGACTAAATCCTGCTGTTTTTGCCGCAGAATTTCAATCTCTTTCCCGTAATAAACGAGCGAAACGTTCAGTTCGTTGATCTCGCCTTCGAGTCGGCTTTGTTCCATTTTGTCGCTGCTTTTGCGCAACAGTGCCGTTTTGCTCGCAAGTTCCGAACGCGTTCGCACGACGTCGCCGTACAGTTTCGTGTACTGTGCTTCCAAATCAATGTTTCGAAGTGTTGCGAGCTGCATTCCTTTTGAGACTTTTTGACCGTGCGTCACATCGACGCTTGAAATGTCGCCGTCCACCTGCGCGAAGATTTCCGCACGTTCCGAGGGCATCAGTCGACCTTCCGACTCCACTTCATATTTGTACGGAAATACAAACAGTCCGACGAGCAGCACCACCGCTAAAATAAGGACCAGAATCGTTTTCGGAAGGGTTCGTGCTTTGACGACCCACGACCAGCGTCCAATCGCGCGCCAGACCGGCATCAAAAACAGACTGTTGTGTTCGAGCGAGTTGGAAAGCGCCACGCACGCATGTTTTTCGACGAGTTCCACCCGCTGACGGAGCGTCGTTTGCAGCGCACTGTTCTCGATTTGTTCCACAATCAGCGCGCCGATCGGTTTCTTTTTGTTGTCGCGGCGTTTTTTAAAGTCCTCTTTATCCTCCTCACGAAGCGGCTCGATGAGCGGAATCACGACGACCGCCTTACTGTGCGACTCATCCACGTATTCGTCGATGATTTTTTCCACCTGCGGCGCGAGATTCGTCGTGTCGCCCGTGTACCAAAGAGGCTCTTCGACCGAAACGACTGCCGTCGCGAGACGGTTCAGGAGCCGAACGGTATTTGAACGTTTATCAAAAACATCCTGTCCCGACACGGCGTCGACTTTGCAGCGCGTTCCGTACCGAATCGCCACACTGACACGGTCGCATTCGATGAGTCGCCGACCTTCATTCGCAATGGTGTAAGCCGTCTGATGCGGGTCGAGAGACTCGTGAATCGTTTTGACGAATTCCTCAACACGGTTCCAAAGCAGCTGTCGGTCCGCGAGACTCTTGAGCTGGCCCGTCCGAATGAATTCGACCGCCATTTCGCACATCTGACGCAAAAAGCGCTGGTAGCCGGCGAGCGTACTCTGAGAGACTTCCGCCCGTTGAAACACTTCCACCAACCCAACAGTTTCCACCTCGGTGATGAGCGGCTGAAGCAGAAGAATACACCCAGTCGGGTTCCCTGTGAGTCCTGCTTCTTCTTCCGAAGAGGTGTACGGCGTGGACGTCAGACCCTCCGGATGCTTCAACGCGCTGTAAAGAAGGCGGGAATGTTCCGCCATTTTCTCTTTTTCGACGCCTGTAAGTCCCGTTTCCCGGAGATTCATCTGACACTGAAGCGCGAGGCTTCCTGTTTCTCCAATTTTCCAAACGACACCTCCCACCGCAGCAATCGCGGAGATGACGCGCTGAAGAAATTGGGTGTAAAACTCCTCCGCCGGCATATCGCTGTGCGACAGTTGGGTGATTTCGTTGACGAGTTCCTTAATATGCTGTTTGGTCCGCTCGACCATATCGGGAGTAAACGACTGCTGTTCTGACATTGCGTTCCTGAAAAATGGGTTATTCTAAATTTACGGATTTTGACTTTTAACAATGTAATTTTACCAATGTACCATATTTTATCATTTTTTACAATATAGACGTGGTAAAATCCGCAAAAAAAGTACAGTTTTTTTGAAATTTTTTTGGAAAAAACCTCAAAAAGTCGAAATCCTTGTTTTTCCGCAAATCATGCTTCGTTTTCCGCAGATCGGATTCTGCGAGGCTCAAATGAGGGAAAACTTCCAGTTTCAAACAAAATTCTTCAAAAAATTTTCCCTTTTTCTCATGAATTCTGTTGAAAATTTTTTTAATTGAATTATAATATAAAGAATCATGTTGTTGAAAAAATAAACATTCAAAAAATATTTAACAAATATTCAAAACTTTTCAAATAATGGTTCGGTACAGGTTGAACTCATGAACAAATTCTTCAAAAAAGTCACGATTCCTTTTCTCTGTGTGACGATGTGCGTCTTCGCAGACGGAACCTCCGCAGAAGCAAAAATCGACCCTTCCGGTACGGTGATTGAAGGCGAAAAGTTCGATATTTCACCAGTTTCCCCAATTTCTCCAATCTCCCCCGCATCCCCCGTTCTTCCTCTGACGTCTGCAGCCTCAGCCGTCTGGACGGGAACTGCCAGTTCCGACTGGTTCACTGCGTCGAACTGGTCGGGAGGCGCGGTTCCAACCTCCGCCGCGAACGCCTATCTGCAAAACGGCGCGACCGTCACCGCATATATGACGACCTCAAACCAGCTGAACGCCCAG
Source organism: uncultured Planctomycetaceae bacterium (assembly GCA_964438515.1). GTDB lineage: Bacteria > Planctomycetota > Planctomycetia > Pirellulales > Thermoguttaceae > RGIG3701. Next base: position 106,704 of record CAYTLK010000004.1, on the reverse strand, counting down.
TCGATTCATCTCGAAACCGGCTCCCTTCTGACGGTGACGTCTGTTGGGGGTCAGTACAATCTCGCAAAACAGACGCTGATGTCGGTCGAAGGCGGAACGCTGTTCTGGAACAACGAATCGCGAATCGTCTCGGAAATCACCTCCACTTCAACCGAATCGTACCGTCAGACGAGCGGAATCATGCGCGCGACGGGCGCTTTCGGCTCCATTAACGGCGGAACCGCAAACATTTCCGGCGGAATCTTCACGCAAAGCAGAAGTGACGGCGAAATCATCCTCGGTCTCGGTCAAACCACCCGCATGAACCTCGGCGGAACGGCTCTCATGGACGTCTCGAACCTCTGCATCGGCGGCCGAAGTTCCACTGCGGCGATGAATGTTTCCGGCGGAACGCTCCTCGTTCGCGCCCTCGGAACCGGCTGGTGCCGTGGAATGACCGTCGGAGGCGGCGACGATTGGGGAATCGGAACCCTCAATATTACAGGCGGAAAAATCAATATTCTTTCAAACGGAAATCTGTACGTCGGAAGCGACTCCTACAGCACCGTGAGACGCGGCGTCAACGGGACGCTCGCACTCTCCGGCGGCGAGCTGAATGTCGCAAATTCCATCCTCGTCGGAAACGTAAACGCTTCGACCTCCAACAATATCGGCGTCCTCACTCTTTCCGGCTCCGGCGTCCTCCGGGCGGGAACCATCACGCCGGGAACTGCTGCAACGACGACGATGAATTTCAACGGCGGAACGCTCGTCGTGGAAACGTACAACGGAAACTTTACGAATAACGGTTCCGTCATCGCGCCCGAAACGTGGGAAGAAGCGCTCAACACGACGCCGACGACGTATACGATCGGGTCGGAAACGTTCAACGCCGCCGACGAGTACAATTACAAACAAACCAGCACGTACGGTTCCACGACTTTTTCCGGAACGTACGCGCAGACGGCCGGGACGATTCAACTCGAATACGGCTCCGAAACGCAGCACGATTCCATCACGGCGTCTTCCTTTAATATTACGGGCGGTCATTTCTCGCTGGATTATTCGGGCGTCGTCACAAAAACGTCGGGAAGCGTCACACTTTCGGGACTCCTGAACGCCACGGACGCAAGTGCCGCGAATGCGTTCAGCTTCGATTCCATGAACATCACGGATTCTGCCGGAAATCATCTGGTCGGTTCGTTCGCAAACAATGGAAGCCTCACGCTCAACTACGGAACCATCACCTGGACGGGCGGGGCGGGAACGTCCGACTTTTTCACCGCAGGAAACTGGGATTTAAATATGGTTTCACCCTCCGGAAACCAGTATGCCGTCGTGATTGAAAATGGAAATGTGTCCGTTAATCTCGCAAATGGAAACAAAATCTATGGGTCCAATATCCGTATCGGAAGTGGCGGGACGCTGAACGTTTCGAACAACACGAGCAACGCGACGCAGTACGGCGCAAAATCCTTCACCGTCGACGGCGGAACGTTCAACTGGACGAGCGACGCCCGCGTGATTTACTCCGAAACCACACGCTCTGCGGTCGTGTTCGAACAAACGTCCGGAACCTCGAATCTCAACGGTTCCTGGATTTCGTTCAACGGCGGAACGCTCAACATTTCCGGCGGTTCCTTCCTGCACGGTTATTCCGGAAACAGCAGCGTTTTGAACGTCGGTCTCGATCAAAGTGCCGTGATGAATGTGAGCGGCACCGCGTTCGTTTCCGCTCGAAACATCATTGTGGGTTCCAGAAACTACAATGCCTCCCAGCCCGCCGAACTCAACATCAGCAGCGGAACCGTTCTGGTGCGTGCAGAAGACTCGCAGGGAAATTACGGTCGCGGACTCATCCTCGGTTACGGCGACCAAGCGGGTTACGGCGTACTGAATCTCACGGGCGGAACGCTCAATACGCTTGCAGGCGCAAATGTCGAGGTGGGGAGCTGCGTCACACTGGGATACAACGCGAAAGGCGCACTCAACATTTCCGGCGGCGTGATGAATACGGCGGGAACGATGACGGTCGGCGACACGCGGAACAACTCGCAAACGCTCGTCGGATCCGTCTCGATGAGCGGCGGAACGCTCCGCGCCGCAAAAATACAGCTCGGCGCAACGGACGCAACCGCCAGCTGGACCGGCGGAACGCTCTCCGTCGGGAATTATACGGGGGCCGACTTCGTGAATAATGGAGCCGCAATCGCTCCGGAAACTTGGACGTTCGCGTCTGGAACCGCGAAAACCGTGACGGAAAAGTACTACTCACAAACTTCCGTGTTCGGCACATCGACCTTCAGCGGCGCTTTCATCCAGAATTCCGGCTCCGTGAACATTGATTTGGGCCGAAACAACGATGGAACCGCGCTTTCAGACGTTCTTTCTGCAGCAAGTTTCACCTTCAACGGCGGCTCCGTGAACGTTTCTTATTCCGGCTCCAACACGATTTCCGGCGGCGATCTCGTGACGTACACCGTCTTTCAAAGTACGGGAACGGGTGCGGTGAATACGTGGCTAACGTCCCTCCATTTCGACGCAAGCGTCACGGACCATTATTACGCAAAATACGATGCATCTACTGGGAAAATCACGCTTTCCGCAAACGATTCGCTCATCTGGACGGGTGGCAGCGGAAGCTGGAACACCGCATCGGGCTGGAATCAGAACATCGTTCCGACGACGGCGTACAACGCGTACATCCTCAGCGGAACCGTCACGAACGTCAATTCAACGAACGCCAAAACTCTTACGGTCGGAGGCTCCGGAACGCTGAACGTCACGTCCGACATTACACTGAATCTCTCGAAATTCAGCGTCGAAAACGGCGGAACGGTCAACTGGAATCCCGGTTCCCGTATCGTTCCTTCGGACAATTTGTCGGTTGCCGCCTCCGCAGACTATGCGTTCGAGATGACCGGCGGAAAAGTGACAGTGACGAACGCCTACACGACTTTTTCGTCTGGAAAAATGCGTTTTGCCGGCGGTCTCTTTCGGCAAATAAACACCGCAGGAACGCTGATTCTCGGTCTCGTTGGAAATGCAGTCTCAAACATTGAAGGCGACGCGCAGATCGACGTTGTGAATGTGTCCGTCGGAGGCCGTTACAACGACGAGTACACGACCAAAAATTCCGTCGTGAATCTCAGAGGAAACAGCACGACGCTCATTCGCGCAAACTCCACTTGGACGAACATCACCGAGGGAGCCGTCGGTCTGGTCATCGGTTCGGGCGACAACAACGGAAAGGGAACCGTAAACGTTTATGAAAACAGTACATTAAACGTATTGTCGGCCGGAAAGGTGTACGTCGGCGCAGCGACGCGCTCGGTGAATGCGATCGGCGCTCTCAACATCGACGGCGGAACGCTCAATGCTGCGGGAACGATGTACGTCGGAAAATTCGCGTCGAATTCCAACACGCAGCTCGGAACCCTCTCCGTTTCAGACGGTATTTTGCGTGCCGGCGTGATTTTTGTCGGAACAGGAAGCACCACGGAATTCACGGGCGGACGGCTCGTCGTCGGAACGTTCAACGGCGACTTTACGAATGTCGGCGCGACGCTTGCACCGGAAACTTGGTCGTTCGTGCAAGACGCGTCGAACGCAAATACGGCTCTCGAATACGCGTATCATCAGGATTCCGTTTTCGGAACCAGCACATTTAACGGCGATTATTTGCAGAATAACGGCGCGGCCTCGATCGAAATCAACCTTTCTGAGACGGCGTCCGACGTGATTTTTGCAAACAATTTCGACGTTTCGGACGGCGTTTTGAGCCTGATTTACGGCGGCGAATACGATGGAACCGTCAAAGAATACAGCATCTTCCGAACCAACGAAAATAACGGAATGATGAGTTTAAATTTTTCAAACGTTAATCTTACAGGTCTCACGGACGTCGATTATTATTTCAACTCCGCCGCTGGAGTTTTCGTTTTGGGAGCCAGTCAGAACAGCGTCCCGGAACCAGCGTCGTGGATACTTTTGATTGTGGGACTGTTTTTAATGAATTTTGCACAAAATACAAGAAGACTAAAGGCGGCTGTTTGATTTTTTGTACATATAAAATATACATTTTTTTGCTGAATTATTTTATATAATCCATTTAAACTGAATCATTATTGAAATTATTTTCAAAAAACCGGGCGGTACCTCTTGCGTTTTTTTGGATTTCGTGCCAAAATGGAGAAGTTGAATGACACATGAACAGGCCGCACGTGCAGATTCTGCTTTGTACAGTTCAAAAACGTCGTTTCAGTCGTTTCCGTTGTTTTTTTGTTTTCGTTATTTCGGAACGGCACAGCGATGGAAAAGCGAGAATTTCAAATGCGGCGGGATGAAACCTGATTGGAGGAAAAGAATGATTTTGGTTCCACTTGGAGAAAAAGTAATAGTACGTCAGTTAGAAGCCGAAACGGTGACTGCCGGAGGGATTGCGCTTCCAGAGTCATCAAGTGAAAAACCGTCGCAGGGGAAAGTGCTGGCCGTGGGGGACGGACGGCTGCTTTCCGACGGAACGTACGCTCCGCTTCAGGTTTGTGAAGGGGATAAAGTCGTGTTTGAGAAATATTTCGGCTGCAAAATCACGCTGAACGGCGAGGAATACCTCATTTTGAACGAATCAGAGATTCTTGCGGTAATTGGTTGATTTTCCCATGAATTCCTGGATGTGAGGAAACGAACGATGAACGAAAAAAAGGTTCTGGTTACGGGCGCAACGGGGCTTATTGGTACAAAACTCGTTGAAAAACTCTTGGCGCGCGGCTATCGCGTTCGAGGAATGGGACGCCGCCCTGCCCCCGAATATCCCCGCGGATGCACCACTCCGCCCGAAAAACTCTGGTCGCACCCGAATTTTGAATACTTTCAGGGGGACGTCTGCTGTTACGACTCCGTTTTCAGTGCGATGCAGGGCTGCGATTGGGTCGTTCATATGGCCGCCTACGCTAAAAATTGGGCGAAAGACAAATCCATCTTTACCCATTTTAACGTTGATGCGGTAAAAAACGTTTTTACGGCCGCGCTGGAACAGAAAATTGAACGAATCGTCTGGACCTCGACCATCGTCACGCTGGGTCCGACTCTGCCGGGAGTCTGCGGCGACGAAACCATGGTTCGAACCACGCCCCATTATTTCACCGAGTACGAAGAGACGAAATCCATTGCGGAAAAAATGGCCTTTGAGTGGATTCGTGAAAAAAATCTTCCTCTCGTCATCGTGAATCCCACCCGCGTTTTTGGCCCTGGTCAGCTCTCCGAGTCGAATGCGGTCGTCGACATTATTCGTCAGTACTGTCGCGGACGGTTTCCAATCCTTTTAAATTATGGCAAAAATATCGGAAATTACGTCTTGGTCGACGATGTGGCGGAGGGACATTTGCTGGCGCTCGAACGAGGGAGAATCGGCGAAAAGTACATTCTGGGAAGTGAAAATTACACTCTCAAAGAATTCTGTCTGACTATCGGAAAAGTGTACGGAAAAAAACGCTTCCAGCTTCCGATTTACAAATTTATTCCGCTTCTGGTTGCGCACACGATGAAATGGACGGCTGAACGCTTCGGAATTTATCCGAAAATAACGCCCGGATGGGTCGAAACGTTTCTGGCGGACTGGGAATTCTCGTGCGACAAAGCGCGTCGCGAGTTGGGTTATTCCCCCGTTCCGGTTGAAGAAGGAATTCGGCAAACGATCGACTGGCTCCGTGAATTGGGTGAGATTTGAGTTTTTTTGAGACGAAAGATGCGGCGCGGCGGAAGCTTCAAAAGCGGCTGCGGCGAGCGTTTGACCGTGCAAATTCGATGGAAATCGGCACGGTTTCCCTCAATTCTCGAATATTTTTAAAAAATTTCTTTCATTTCCCTCCCCCCTGCTTGAAATGTTCGGGGGTTTGTGGTATTTTAATAATGTAATGTTTCTATTTCTCATTCCTTGAACCCATTTTCAACCGACGGAGTAAAAAAACCATGGTCATGAAAAAATTCATTAACAACCCCGCGAACCTCACGGCAGAACTTCTCGAAGGTCTTGAAGTCACGTGCGGCGACCTCATTTCCCTCGAATCCGGGGAGCTTGAAGACCGCAAACTGGTTTGCCGAAAAGAGAAAAAAGCAGACGACAAAGTCGCCGTTGTGACGCTCGGCGGTGCAGGTCACGAACCCGCACTTTCCGGTTTCGTCGGAAAAGGAATGCTCGACATCAGCGTCGTGGGCGACATTTTCGCCGCTCCTGGACCCATGGAAGTGCTTGAAGCTCTGAAAATCATGAATCGTCCTGCGGGAACGCTCCTCGTGACGCTCAACCACGCCGGCGACGTCCTTTCGAGCGACATGGCGCAGCAGATGGCCGCCGACTTCGGTCTCGAAAACATCATCAACGTGAATACGCACGACGACATCGCGCCCGGCGCAAACGCTCCGATTGCGGACCGCCGCGGGCTGGTGGGATGTATTCCGCTTTACAAAGTGGCGGGTGCTGCTGCGGAAAGAGGCTGGAATTTGCAGGAAGTCGCTCGGGTTGCGAACAAATTTAACGACAATATGGCGACGCTGGCGGTCGCTCTGCGCGGCGCAACCCATCCGTCCAACGGAATGGTGATTTCCGAACTGGCCGACGACGAGATGGAAATCGGAATGGGTCAGCACGGCGAAGCCGGAACGGGCCGCGGAAAGATGCTGACGGCAGACGAAACGGTCGAAAAGATGCTCGATCCGTTGACGGAAGCGGTGAAAGCCTCCAAGGGCGACAAAGTTCTGCTTCTCGTGAACGGTTCCGGCGCCACGACGATGATGGAAATGCTGATTGTCGCGCGGGCCGCAAAGAAATATTTCGACGGAAAGGGAATTGAACTCGCCGTCTGCAAAGCGGGTGAATACCTCACCGTGCAGGAAACTGCCGGATTTCAGCTTCTGCTGGCGAAAGTCGATGATGAAATTATTGACCTTTGGAAAGATCCGTGCCGCACGATGACGTGGACTTGGTGAAAACCCACGTTTGTTTGAAACTCGTTCTTTCGGAGTTTTCTGACTGAACGAGTTTCTTCGATTCCGATTTCCTCCTCCTTTTTTTTATTCGGACGAATCATTTTTACTCGTTTTTAAATCATGGCGATTACACTTACTTCATTTGTGGAACGGTTTCGAAAATCGTTTCAATTAATCCGCGACAATGTGGAAATTCTTACAACGCTTGACGCTCATACGGGCGACGGCGACCACGGAGTGACGATGGTGCGCATCGTCGATAAAGCGGAAAACGCGATCAACACCAAAGGTTTTGGCGACTTTTCCGTCCTCTTCAAGGCGATGGGAATGGGCGCGATGTCTGCCGGCGGAGGCTCTGCCGGTCCGCTTATGGGGCAGTTTTTCATGGGTCTGGCAAACGGAATCCCCGCGAATCCCGACGCGATGGAAACGGCTGACGTTGCGAAACTCGTCGAGGCCGGCTACCTCGGAATGTTCAAATTCTCGAAAGCGGAAGTCGGCGCACGAACGATGATGGACGCGCTGAAACCCGCCGTCGACGCGCTGAATGCCGACGCCGCAGCAGGAAAAGACGTCGAGGACGCTCTCCGCGACGCTCGTGACGCCGCAATTGCCGGCGCAAACGCCACCGAACAGATGCTCGCAAAATTCGGTCGTGCGCGAAACTTGGGCGACCGCGTCCTCGGAAGTGCCGACCCAGGCGCGACGAGCTGGAGCTTCATCTTCACAGGTCTCTGTGAATGAATATTGTACAGTATTGATTTTTAATTACTTTTCACTCAAAAACATTTAAAAAAGGAAATTTTAAAATGGCAGACGCACAGGGTAATAAAATTGCGAAAAACTTCTACGTGGATGTGAAACCCGAGAGCAACGGTTTCTATCTGAAGGGCCTGAATGGTTACGACTGGGGAATGCAGAACCGCTTGACCCGCATGTTCAACAAAAAGAGCGGTCACACGGTCATGCTGGCGTTCGACCACGGTTACATCATGGGTCCGACGGCAGGTCTCGAACGGCTCGACATTACGGTGAAGCCGCTCATCGATTACGCAGACGTTTTGATGTGCACGCGCGGCGCGCTGCGTTCCTGCATTCCGTCCGACTCGAACAAACCGATTGCGCTGCGCTGCACGACGGGCGCGACGCTCCTCAACGAGCTGAGCTACGAGTGCCTCGGCGTCGATATTGAAGATGCGTGCCGACTGAACGTTTCCGCAATGGCGATTCAGGTTTTTGCGGGCGCGCAGTACGAACACAACTCGCTCGAAAATCTGGCCAAAGCGATCGACAAAGGCGTTCGTTACGGCATCCCGACCCTCGGCGTGACGGCCGTTGGAAAGGATATGGCCCGCGATGCGCGCTATCTCGGTCTTGCAACGCGTGTTTGCGCCGAAGTCGGCTGCCAGTTTGTCAAAACGTACTATTGTGACGATTTCGAAGAAGTCGCCGCCGGCTGCCCGGTTCCGATTGTGATTGCAGGCGGAAAAAAGATTCCTGAACTCGACGCGCTGACGCTTGCGTTCAATGCGATTCGTGACGGAGCTTGCGGCGTCGATATGGGACGCAACATTTTCCAGGCGCAGTGCCCGGTCAGCATGCTTCAGGCGGTGCGCGAAGTCGTTCATAACGGCGCGACCCCCGAACAGGCGTACCAGATGTACCAGGATCTCATGGCGAGCAAATAACGCATGAATTACGATGTTCAACCGGTCGCCAACGCCACAGGCTCCGCAAAACCCGTAAATACCGCAGACTCCGCAACACTCACAGATTCCGAAGGGGCGTTTTCCTTTCCGGATCTGCGAATCGGGGCGGTACGGATCGGGTTTCCATGCATTCAGGCGGCGCTGAGTGGCGTGAGCGACTGGGCGGAACGTCAAATTGTGCGGCATTTGGGCGCGTCGGCGACGATTAGTGAGGTGATGCTCGACGAGTTCATCATCTCCGTCACGCACGCGAAAGGGAAAAAGGCTAAACGTTTTCTGCGTGTTGAGGATTCTGACCATCCTGTCGGTGCGCAGCTCATGGGTTGTGCGCCTGAAGAGTTCACGCTTGCGGCTCTGAAAGTCGTGGAGTGGGGGTTCGACTGGGTCGATATTAATTTTGGATGTCCCGTCAAGAAAATTCTGGGACGTCGGCGCGGCGGGTTTCATTTGAGTCAGCCGGAAACGGCGATTGCAATCGTTCAGCAAGTGCGTGAAACCGTGCCGGAAGAGGTTCCCGTCTCGATAAAAATGCGGCGCGGGCTTGATGATTCTGAGGAGAGCCGCGACAATTTCTTTCGGATTTTCGATGCGGCGCGAGCACTGGGAATTCAGGTTTTTACGGTGCATCCGCGTACCGTTCTTCAGCGTTACACGGGTCCGAGCGACTGGAATTTTCTTACAGAACTGCGAAAATACGCACCGGACGCGACGATTCTTGGGAGCGGCGACCTTTTCACGCCGATGGATTGCGTCCGAATGATGCGTACGACGGGCGTGAACGGCGTCACGATTGCGCGCGGCGCGATTGGGAATCCGTGGATTTTTCGCGATTTGCGCGCGTTGTCGGAAGGCCGGTCTCTTCCGTCTCCGCCGACGCTTTCGGAACAGCGGGACGTGATTGAGGAACATTACGCACTGTCGGTCGAGCTGTACGGAGAAAAACGTGCATCATTCAGTATGAAGAAATTTTGTATCAAATACGCGCAGTTTCATCCGGAGTTGGAAGCCGTTCGCGAGGCGTTTATACACGTTCATTCCCGCGAGGGACTGACGGAAGTGCTGAATCGCTGGTATTCTTGAATAAATTCTGAAAGAACGTCTCTTTTAATCGTCTAGAATTCGCATAACCCCGCTGAAACAGGGGACTTATGTCCCCCGCTCGCAGGTGTTTTCAGAACTTTAATGTCCGCCGCAGCCCGCACAGCCGGCACCGGAGGGGAAATTGGGATTCTCAATCGAAAAACCCGCGCCAAAGTCGCCTTCCTTATAGTCGATGACCGTCCCGTCGAGAAACTCCGCAAACTTCTTCCGCGTCACAATCGCAATTCCGTCCGCTTCGTACCGCATGTCGGTCAGCGCGTCAAACTCGTTGTCGAACGCCAGTCCGTACCGCAGCCCCGAACAGCCGCCGCCCGCAATTCCAATGCGTAAAAAACGGTCGTCCGCAATCTTCTGCGCCTCAATGACGTCTTTGACCTTCTCGTTCGCCAGTTCCGTTATGGTAATCATTTTCCGTTAAAACTCCGGTTTTTTAATTAAATTTTAACTTTTTTACTTACGACGACCTGACTCGGCCGCACGACGCGCCCATTAAGGATGTAACCGTCCTGCGCCACAATCATCACGGTGTTTTCCGGCAGCTCGGCACTCGGCATCTGCGAAATCGCTTCGTGAAAATTCGGGTCAAACGGCTGCTTGAGAGCTTCAATTTTCGTGCAGTTATTCTTTTTCAGCGCATCGCTCATCTGCTGCAGCACCATCCGCACCCCTTCGAGCAGCGGATCGTCCGCATTCAGCTTTTCCGCAGCCTCAATCGCCCGCTGGAGATTGTCCATTGCAGGCAAAATCGCACGAATCACTTCCATCCCGCTGTATTTTCGTTCGTCCACGAGTTCGCGAGCCGCCCGCCGCCGCACATTATCCATCTCGGCGTACAAACGCAGCGTTCGGTCTTTTTCCTCACTCAGCGCTTTTTCAAGCTCCTTTACAGGATCGTTTTCCGCAACTTCCTTTTCCGCCTGATTGAGCGCATCCTCCAATCCATCCACTGAAGACGTATCGACCGAATCTTTCGCATTCGTTCTTTCGTTTTCTGCACTTAAATCTGAGTCTGCGGCGGCGTCGGGATTTTGTCCTAAATCGACACAAGACTCATCGGCATTTTGGTTTTTTTTCTTAAAAATCATTTTTTCTCCCCCTATTTTTGTTCTTTTTCATTCTCTTTATCTTTTGCGGCCTCCGCACCTTCGATTTCGGACGCGACCGTCTGCAAATAGTCCTTAATTCGTTTGAAGAACCCTTTTCTCTGCGACGAAACGTTCACCTGTTCCAGCTCGGCGAGCTTTCGCAGCAGTTTTTCCTGCTCCGCAGTAATTGTACGCGGTACTTCAATCGTCATGACGAGCAGAATGTCGCCGCATCTTTCCGGCCGATTGAGCTGCGGAAGACCTTTTCCCTTCAATCGGAAAATGTCGCCGTTTTGGGTTCCGGCAGGGAGTTTGAAGTCCTGATGACCGTCCAAAAGCGGCACGTCCAGCGTCGCACCCAGCGCGGCCTGCGAGTACGTGATGGGCATTTTGCAAATCAAATCCTTCCCATCGACCTGAAAAACGGGATGTTCCTTGAAACGAACGTTCAAATAGCAGTCGCCCGGCTCGCCGCCTTTGGGACTTCGGCTTCCCTCGCCGACGATTCGCAGCTGATTTCGTTCGTCGATTCCGGCGGGAATGTCCACGTCGATTTCAATGGTTTCGTCGTACAAACCCGCGCCGCGACAGGCGGTACAGGGCGTGCGAATGACTTTTCCAGTTCCGTGACAGGACGGACAGGTCGTTTGCATCCGAATGAAACCGGCTCCTTGCGTCACAACGCCGCGTCCGTTGCAGTAGGAACAGGGTTCGGGAGCGGTTCCGGGTTTGGCGCCGGAACCACTGCAGACGGTGCAGACCTCTTTTCGACGAATTTTGATTTTTTTCTTGATTCCTTTGGCGACCTCGCGCAAATCGAGGTCCACAACGCAGCGAATGTCTTCACCTCTCGGCGGTCTTCCTCCGCGTGACCGACGTCCACCTGCACCGCCGCCGAAAATGTCGCCGAAAATGTCCGCAAATCCGCCGCCCATTCCGCCGAACGCCTCAAAAATGTCGTTCATGTCGCGGAACTGCGGACCTCCGCCCGGCATTCCGTCCACGCCCTGATGACCGTATCGATCGTATGCGGCCCGTTTGTCGTCATTGTTCAAAACGTCGAACGCCTCAGAGGCTTCTTTGAACTTCTCGACAGCGGATTCGTCGCCGGGATTTCGGTCTGGATGAAATTTCAATGCGAGTTTGCGATACGCCGCCGCGATGTCCTGCTTGGAGGCGCTGCGTTCAATTCCCAGCACTTCGTAGTAGTCCCGTTTCGTGTTTGCCATGTGCGTGTTTATTCAGAAAAAAAGGTGGAATAGGATAAAAAAATCTTTTTGAGGGTTATATGCGTGGAACCCGCATAAAATACAAATACAGGGGACTTGCGTCCCCCGTTCGTAAGTTTAGAATAAAAAGGTTTAGCGGACTGTGCCTTCCGCCGCGGCCTTCTTTTTATCCTCTTTGCTGAAATCGGTGACCATGGTTTCCGTCATGAGCATCATCCCCGAAATGCTGGCCGCATTTGCAAGTGCGCTGCGCACCACTTTGAGCGGATCAATGATTCCCGCTTCGAACATATCGACGTATTCCCCGGTTGCAGCATTGTAACCTTTATTCTGTTCCATCTCGCTCACGATGTCGGCGACAACGGTTCCGTCTTCACCGCCGTTATTCACGATCTGAACCATCGGTTTATTCAAGCAGCGGAGAATGATGTCGACGCCGATTTTCTCGTCGCCGCGAGCCGACGTGCGCGCCTTTTCGACCGCTTCACGGCACCGCAGAAGCGCGACACCGCCGCCGGGCAGAATTCCCTCTTCGGCAGCCGCACGGGTTGCGTGAAGAGCGTCTTCAATTCGAGCTTTCTTCTGCTTCATCTCGGCTTCCGTGCTGGCGCCGACCTGAATGACGGCGATTCCGCCGGAAAGTTTCGCAAGACGTTCCTGATATTTTTCCCGATCGTAATTGCTCTCGGTTTTTTCAATCATGTCGCGAAGCTGATCGATACGCTTTTTGATGGCGTCTTTCGTTCCGCCGCCGTCCACAATCGTAATGTTGTCCTTCGTGACTGTGACCTGTTTTGCAGATCCAAGCATCGTAAGATCGACATTTTCGAGTTTGATTCCGAGGTCCTCACTGACGACTTCGCCGCCGGTCAGAATCGCAATATCCTGAAGCATCGCTTTGCGGCGATCACCGAAACCAGGGGCTTTGACCGCGCAAACCTTCAGATTTCCACGCAGAACGTTCACGACCAAGGCGGTGAGCGCCTCGCCTTCGATATCTTCTGCAATAATCAAAAGCGGTTTGCCGGTCGGAACGACTTTTTCAAGCAGCGGAATGAGTTCGCGCAGGTTGTTGATTTTCTTCTCGTGCAGCAGCACCATCGCGTTTTCCATGTAGCAGTCGGCCGTGTCGGGTCGATTCATGAAATACGGAGACAAAAATCCTTTGTCGAACTGCATTCCTTCAACGATGGTGTACGTCGTCTCGGCAGTTTTTCCTTCTTCGACCGTGATGACGCCGTCGTTTCCAGCGGCTTCCATCGCGTCGGCCAGCAGATTTCCAATCTCATGATCGTTGTTGGCGGAAATGGCTCCGACCTGCGCGATCTCTTCTTTGGTCGTAACCTGCTTCGCCATTCCGGTCAGCGCGTCGACGGCTGCGTTCACTGCAGTGTCGATTCCGCGTCGAATTCCGGCAGGGTTGCTTCCGGCGATGATGTTTCGAAGACCTTCACGGAAAATCTCACGCGCCAGAACGGTCGCCGTGGTGGTTCCGTCACCCGCAATGGCGGAGGTTTTCTGAGCCACTTCGTTTACGAGCTTCGCGCCCATATTTTCGAAACGGTCTTCCAGCTCGATTTCGGAACTAACAGTGACTCCGTCTTTCGTGACGGTCGGTCCACCGTAGGATTTATTAATAATAACGTTGCGTCCGCGCGGTCCCATCGTGACAGCGACGGCGTCCGCCAGTTTCTCGACGCCGCGAAGCATGCGCTGACGTGCGGAGTCCGCAAAAAGCAATTGTTTGGACACGGTGATGTTCCTTCTTTTCTGTATCTTAATGTTTCGATAAATGAAATCTTTTCAAAAGCGTTGAATAACGTTTCGGCTTACTTCAGGATTTTGGCCAAAACATCGCTTTCGCGCAGGATTTTGTATTCGTCGCCAGCCACTTCGATGTCGCTTCCGGAATATTTTCCGTAAATGACCTCGTCGCCGACCGCCACGGCCATCGCGCCGCGCGTACCGTTATCGAGGAGTTTTCCAGGACCGATTGCAACGACTGTGCCGCGCTGGGGTTTTTCTTTTGCGGTGTCGGGAAGGACGATTCCGCCGGCCGTCATCTGTTCGGCTTCCATCGGTTTCACAACAATACGGTCATCGAGAGGACGAAGATTTGCGTTCATTTTTATACCTTTATATCCTTCTAAAGTTTAATTCTTTCAAACTCAAAAATTTATTGGAAACACACGAAATTCAATGTGATTTGGTGTGTTTGTATGATTTTTATGTTTTTCAAACGGGAACCAAAAACGGTTTCGGCTCCCGTGATTTTGGGACGATTACATCATTCCGGGCATTCCCATACCGCCCATTCCACCCATTCCACCCATACCGCCCATTCCAGGCGCGCCGCCGGCAGGTGCTTCAGGCGTGTCGACCGGGATGTTGGTGATGATGCAGGAGGTCGTGAGGAGGAGTCCCGCAACGCTGGCCGCGTTGGTCAGAGCGGTGCAAACGACTTTTGCAGGGTCAATGACGCCCGCCTCAACGAGGTCGCAGTACTTTGCTTTGTCGGCATCGTAACCATAGTTCTTGTCGCTTTCGCGTAGCACACGATTCACCACAACCGCGCCGTCAACCGCAGCGTTCTTCGCGATTTCACGAAGCGGAACGGACAGTGCGCGTTTCAGAACGAGTGCTCCGAGTGCTTCGTCTCCGTCGAGTTTCAGTCCATCGACCGCAGCCGCACAGCGAATCAGCGCGACGCCGCCGCCGGGGACGATTCCTTTGTCGAGCGCGGCGGCCGTTGCAGCTTTTGCGTCGTCAAGAAGGAACTTTTTCTCTTTCATCTCGGCTTCCGTCGAGGCTCCGCAAAGGATTTTCGCGACGCCGCCGGCGAGTTTTGCAAGACGTTCCTGCAACTTTTCACGGTCGTAATCACTCGTGACGGTTTCGATTTCTGCACGGATTTGATTTGCACGGGCTTCAATTGCATCTTTGGAGCCTGCGCCGTCAATAATCGTGGTCGTGTCGTTCGAAACGATGATTTTCTTGGCCGAGCCGAGCTGTTCGAGCTGAACGTCTTCAAGCTTGACGCCGAGATCCTTGAAAATGGCCGTTCCGCCGGTGAGAGTCGCAATGTCGCCGAGCATCGCCTTCCGACGATCGCCGTATGCCGGGGCTTTGACCGCGCAAACGTTCAAAATTCCTCGAAGTTTGTTCACGACGAGCGTCGCAAGCGCTTCGCCCTCAATGTCCTCCGCGATGATGAGGAGGGGTTTATTCGCCTGACTTGCGGCTTCGAGAATCGGAACGAGCGCCTGAACGCTGTTGATTTTCTCTTCGTAACACAAGACGAGGCAGTTTTCAAGTTCCACGGTCTGACGATCGTCATTCGTCACGAAATGGGGGCTTAAATAACCGCGATCGAACTGCATTCCTTCGGTGAATTCCACGGTCGTTTCGGATCCGCGGCCTTCTTCAACCGTAATGACGCCGTTCTTTCCGACTTTGACGAACGCTTCGGCCAAAACCTTTCCGACGTCCGGATCGTTATTTCCAGCAATTGCCGCAACCTGTGCGATTTCCTTGCGGGATTTCTCGTCGACCGGAACTGCCATTTTTTCAATAGCGTCCACGACGGCGGCCGAGGCTTTCAGAATTCCGCGCTGAAGGGACACGGGATTTACGCCTCCCGACGTCACGAAACGCAGACCTTCCGTGTAAATAGCTTCCGCCAGAACCGTAGCGGTCGTGGTTCCGTCGCCGGCCACGTCGTTGGTTTTACTGGCAGCTTCTTTTACAAGGAGTGCACCCATGTTTTCGTTCGGGTCGTCGAGGGAAATGTCCTTTGCGACGGTCACGCCGTCTTTTGTGACTTTCGGCGCGCCCCAACCTTTATCAAGAACCACATTGCGGCCGCGGGGACCAAGCGTACTGCGAACCGCACGCGCCAGCTTCTGAACGCCTTCCAGAATGGGCTGACGTGCTTCATCTTCAAAAACCATTTGTTTCGCCACTGCGGATTCCTCCTGTTGTTGGCTGTGTATTGGAAAAAAATATCAATTTACTTTCAATTGTTCGTTGGAAGTGCGTAATGAATTTTACGCTGTCTGACAAATTCTGTCAGAATGTTTGTACAATTCAGAAGAATGCACGAACCGTGTCATTGACAAATTGACAGAAGAAATTTCTCTCTCTTTCCCATTTTTCCGTCTCTCCTGTTATTTGTACGTCCCCGGGGGGTTGCATTTTTTTCGATTCGGCGTATAATAACGCACATTATTTTAAAGAGGAAATCTCACACTCACTCTGGAACGAACTTCCAAAACCTTTTATTTTTTATCATGAAAACCATCGAAATTCAAAACGCCAGCGTCATCTACGGTCCGAAAACCGCACTCAACAACATCTCGTGGTCCGTCGAAAAGGGCGAACGCTACTTCATCCTCGGCGCAAACGGTGCGGGAAAAACCACGCTCGTCAAAATGCTGCTCGGTTACGTTTGGCCGCGTTTTGGTGCAAACGTCTCGGTTTTGGGAAAGAAATTCGGAACCGTCAATCTGATGGAACTGCGAAAAAAAATCGCGTGGGTGAGTCCTTTCGCGAATCAATTCCTCAACAATCCCGACCTCACGGCCTGCGACGTCGTCATTTCCGGCAAAGATTCGACTTTGGGGTTTTTCCGAAAAGTGACGCCCGACGAGGAAAAAAAGGCGAAAGAACTGCTGGACCTGCTGGGAGCGGGCGAGTTGCTGCACCAGAACATCACAACGCTTTCGTCGGGGGAACAGGTGAAAGTGCTGATTGCTCGTGCCCTGATGACGGAACCGGAACTGATGATTCTCGACGAACCGAGCGTTTATATGGATATTTCCGGCCGTGAATTCCTGCTGAAAACGATCGAGAAACTCGCGTTGAACCGTCCAGACCTTACTTTTGTTTTTATCACCCAAAGAATCGAAGATATTTTACCCATTTTCACACACGGAATGATTCTGAAGCAGGGAAAAATCCTCGTGAACGGGCTGCGCGAGGACGTTTTGACCGAAGAAAACCTGAATGCGGCGTACGACATGAAGCTGAAACTTGTGAAATCGCATTCCGGCAGATACTGGACCGTCATTGAGTGACCCGCCAAACGTCTGAATTTCGTTTTGAAAACGGGAGAGTTATACTAACACTATTTTGAATTTCATTATGGAACCAGCATACTCCCGCTTTCATCCGAAGGCGTTCCGCACAAACATTTAACGAACGGAACGAAGTAACGAAGCGTTTACGGGTCGACGCGAGGCGGAAGGGCGGTCGGAATCGGTGCGGACGCGCCCATTACTGCGTCGGAAAGGACGTGAATGTCCGCCTTTTGAAACTCTTCCGGCGTCATTCCAAGCATTTCCGGCGTCACTTCCGACGCGTTCGAGGAAATCGGAGCGTTCACGGACCGAACCGAGGAGGCGACCGGCGCAGAAGTGCTGGCCGACTTCAACGGAACCGGATCCGTCACGACCGCAGAATGAAGCTGCGGCGGATTTTGAGGCTGGTACTGCGTTTGAGGCTGGTATTGATTTTGCGTCTGGTACTGCGTTTGAGGCTGATACTGCTGCGCGCGGACCGTCTGAGGGGCTGCGGGAGCCGAAGTTTGCGCCACGGCGGACGTTCTGCCGGGAAAAACACGGTACGGACTCTCATAATAGGTTCCCGACGCGCTCTGGTACTGATTTCCGTACCCGTTTCCGTAGTACGTTCCGTAGGATGGGGAGGAATATTGGGACGACGAGGAATAGGGTGAAATCCCTTTCGGCCACGGAATTTCCATGGACGTTCCACTGTTGTCCTTCTTCAAATACCCTCTCAGTCCCAAAAGTTCGGGGTGCTGCGCGAGTTTGTCGGTCATCACCTGCACGTTGAACAGAATCGGATCGAGCCGACGCGGTAAATTGCTGATGTTTTCGATGGTTGAGTTGAGTCTCTCGTACATCTGACGGTCGGAAAGGAGGAGTCCCAGCGTGCTGTCGGGCCGATTCAGCGTCTCGATGAAAGTATCCATGTTGCGCAGAATGTTCGTCACGTTGGAAATCCACATTTTCGTAACGCCTTCTTCCGCAAAGGGTTTCGTAATTTTCTCGATGTTTTCGAGCGTCGAACGGAAAATCACGACCGTATCGTCGATCGTTCCCATCGAACGTTCCATTCGGTCCGTCATTCGAGTAATCGTCGTGTTGGAAAGCTGAATCGTGCTCTGCATGTTTTCGAGCGTCGCATCCACCTTTTCGAGCGTTCCCGGAAGACGTTCCGACGCTTCACGCAGGTTTGCGACCGAAAGCTGCAAATTTGTACAAAAATCTGCGTCGAGGATTTGTGAAAAACTTTCCACGATGGTTGCGGAGTGACCGGTGATTCGCTGGGCGTTGTTCATGATGCTTCGAACGTTTTCGCGGTTTTCGGAAAGCATATCGTTCGTCGTGTCGGCGACGGACGTCAGTTTCTCGGACGCAACGGTCACATTATCGATGGCGACCGTGAGTTTTTCCTGCATCTGCGCAACCAGAACCGTCGGATCCAGCATCGTCTGCCCCAAAATCACCTCACCCGGTGCGATTTCCGTGTGGGGGAATTTCCCTTCTTCGTCTTTTGGACGCGCCACCATCCGCAGAGACGCATCCCCAAGGAGCGTGGACGCCAGACGACATTCCTGGTCGTGGTACAGCTTGTGCTTGTTGTAAATTCGGGCCGTAATAATCACGCCTTTCGTGTCGGTGAGTTCCACTTTCGAAACGCGTCCGATGAGGATTCCACTCTGATAAATCGGCGTGTTTTCAACCACGTTCGGAGCGTCCACCATCTGAATTTTGATGCGGTAACTCGACGATGCGAACTTTTCACGCGACCCTAAAAAGGTGAGAAAAACCATGATTATCACAACGCTGAGCACCACGGCGGCTCCCAGTCTCAATTTCATTGTGCGTTCGTTCATGTTTCAACTCCTTTATGACTTCAAATCTTCCCTTGATTTTTAAGGGAAAATAGGTTATTTATAATTGTAAGTGTGGTGATTATAATTGTTGCAATGGGTTGCAATTGTACAAAATGTGAGGGCGTTCGAAAACGCAAGCATTTCAGTACCACAGCGGTGTTTCCACCCTGACGGGAGGAAACATAAGCGCTCCCGTAATGTCGTAACGGTTGTGAGAGAGAAACATTTTGAATGTTGTTTCCCTCTCAAACTCTCCCTTCAAAAACTTCTTGATATTTGTTTTAAAAGCTTGATATTTGTTTTAAAAGGGGGTCAGTTTTCCTGAAGTCTTGCGGACCCGTCCCCAAACACGAAATCTCGAATGCGGGAATCGGCGCTCTTTTCAATTTCCGACGCGGGACCATTGTACAAAACCTGAGGCTCTCCGCGCTGCAGCCGTGCAGTGGGATACAGCATAATGACCCGATCCGCCACGTTTCGGACCGTCGTCATATCGTGCGTCACAATGACGCTTGTAATATTGTACGATTTCGACATTTTGACCATCAGACGGTTAATCACGTCCGTCATAATGGGGTCCAAACCGGTCGTAGGTTCGTCGTAAAGGACGACTTTCGGGTGCATTACGAGCGCTCGCGCAATTCCAACGCGTTTGCGCATCCCGCCCGAAAGCTCTGCCGGATGTTTCGGAAGGACGTTCGGACGAAGACCCACCTCGTCGAGGAGGCGTTCGACCGTCGCCATCATTTCGCCGCGTGTCTGTTTCGTGTGCTGAACCAACGGAAAAAGGAGGTTTTCCTCGATCGTCATACTGTCGAAAAGCGCGGCCATCTGAAACACAAAACCGTAGTTCGTACGCAGGACGGCCAGTTCTTTTTCGTCGATGGATGCGAGGTTGGTTCCGTCAAAAACGACACTTCCGTGCGTCGGCTGAATGAGTCCGATCAGGTTTTTTAAAAGGACCGTCTTTCCGCAGCCGCTTTCGCCGATGATTGCGAGGGTTTCGCCAACCTCTGTACTGAACGAAATATCGCGCAGCACCGTCTGTGTGCCGAAACAAATCGTTAAATGATTCACCTCCAGGAGTGCCATTTTCAGCCGCCTTTATTATGAAACTTTTTGATATTTCTTGTTTTTTGTACCATTTGCAATTGGTTACAACTGGCGCGGCATCGGCGCAAAGAGGAGGTCCGTAATCGCCTCAAACACCGTTCCGAGCGCTAAATCAAGCAGCAAAATGAATACGAACGAAAACACAAACGCCTCCGTCGCCGCTCGACCAACACCCTGCGCGCCCGCTCGACTGTTGAACCCGCGGTGACAGCCGATGAGTCCAATCGTCGCCCCGAAAAAGAGGCTCTTGAAGACGCCGATGAAAATATCCATCTCGCCGACGATTTTGTTCGAATTCGCAAGGTAAAAATGCCAGTCGATGTTGTAAATCCATACGGAAAAATAGGCGCCGCCGACGATTCCCATGAAGTCCGCAAATATCGTTAAAATCGGAATAAGAAGCACGCATCCCATAAATCGCGGGACCACAAGGTAGTGAATCGGATTCACCCCCATGCTTCCCAGCGCGTCGATCTGTTCCGTGACCCGCATCGTTCCGAGTTCCGCCGCCATACTGCTTCCAATACGGCCCGCAAGCATCGTCGCGGCCAAAACGGGTCCCAACTCTCGAACAAGCGAGAGGTTGATGAGCGCGCCCATTCGGGTTTCGAGGTAGAATCCCTTCAGCTGATTGTAACTCTGAACCGCCAGAACCATTCCGATGAACGTTCCGGTGAGCGCAATCACGGGGAGACTCATGATTCCGATTTCGTACATGCACGGAAGAAGCGTCCCGCGCCGTGGAAAACGAACGAGCCACATAAAAACCTGACCTACAAAAAGCGCAAAATCTCCTATGTTGAAGAGCCAGTTTGAAACCGTTTCGCCGATTCGAATCAAATACCGAACGAACCAGCCGTCCTCTTCCGATTCATATTCTTCCTCGGTCTCTTCTGCTTCTTCGGTCTCTTCCGAAACTTTGGCCGAAATCTTTTCCGAAACTTTTTCTGGAACTTT
>CAYTLK010000004.1:78346-85525 GCA_964438515.1 uncultured Planctomycetaceae bacterium | reverse complement strand
AACTTTTTCTGGAACTTTGACCGTTACTTTTTCCGAAACTTTTTCCGAAACTTTTTCAGGTTCTGACGCTTTTTCCAGAACGGGTTCTGCTGCGGGTTCGACCTCTTTTACGGCTGCAGCTTCCGGCGCGGCCGCCTCTTTCAGTTCGGCAAAAACCTCCGAAACGGCTTGCTGAAGCTGAATTTTCGGTTTCGAAACGACTTGAGGCGCAACAGGAACGACTTCCGGCGCAACTTCCGGTACAATTTCTGATTCTCGTACAGTTCTTGTAACCAGTTCGGGACACACAGGAACGCCCGGTAAATCTTGCGCAAAATGCGTATTCCGCACCGAAAGCGGTTCATCAAGCGGGAATTTCAGCGTCGTTTCCGCACGTCCAAAAATCTTCGGCGACCCGGCCGGAGCCTTTTTCTCGTGGTTCAAATTTCCTATTTCACGTCTTGCGGCCGCTGGAGGCTCCACTTTCGCGGGAGTCGGCGCTTCCGACGCGGCGGGCGCTGTGGAGACAAATTCCTGAACGGAATTCGAAACCGAAGGCGAAACGGTCGGCGAAACCGACTCCGGAACCGTATTTTCACTCTCGCGGCCCACGACCGGCACAGACGCTGGAACGATTAAATCTTCCGAAAGCGGGGTCGGAACCTCCACCGCTCGAATGGGGGCTGAATCGGGTACAGAAAATGCAGCCTCCGGAACTTCCGAATGGGTCGAACGCGTGTCGCGCAATGAATCCCATGCAGAAATCGTACCGCTTCTTCCAACGAGGAATTCGTTCGTTTCCAGATTCTTTTCCGGTCGACCCACGTGCACGTGACCCGCAAGACGCTGCGTAAATCCCGGAGGAAGCGCGCCCGGCTTAAACTGCAAACCTTCCCCCTCCGCCGGTTTTTCTTCCGGTTTCACACCCTCATTTTCTGAAGGTTTTTGCGGGTCTGAAGGTTTCTCTGACATGATTTTCGTTCCGTTATTCGATTAAATCACAGTGTCCCTGCAAGAAATATTCTGGAAAGACACTCTCATCAATTGTATCGGTTAGAACGATCCGGAAACTTGAGAAAAATAAAACGATTATACGTTTTATACCGAAAATAACATCATGTTTCTTCGTTCGATTGAGCGTGCATGAGTTTCCAGATTCGGTACGAAAGCACCGTCACGGCGAGCACCAGGAATGTGAAACCGATGAGGAACGAAAGGCCGCAAACGAGCCAGAGCGAGCCGACGCAAAGGAGCCAGAAGGGCGTCGTACGAACATCTTCGGGAATCGAAGGGTAAAAACGAAGTCCTAAAAGAATCATTACAGTAAACAAAAACGTGTACAGCGCCGCGATGAGGAAGCGAGGTGTATTCGAACGAAAATCATGTGTCTCGACGACATAAAAGTCGGAGAGACCGCCGGTTTCGTACGCTGCAAGAATTTGAGGATTGGAAGAAATATTCCGGATGAAAACCATCCAGAGTGAATTTTGACGAAAATCTTCCATCGCATTTTCCACAGCCGCGTCGGCCAAAAGTTCGGGACGGTTATTCTCGAAAAACAGTTGCTGCCCCTCCGTATGAACCTGGAGAAAATTTTCGCGGATTTCTGGACTGTCGAGTTCCGGATGAAAATCCAGCGTGTGCTGCAAAATCCGCTCGCTTCCGACCCAAACCAGGAACCAGTTTTCGAACCAGTTGGAACGCTCATCCGTGTTTCCCGCTGGTGAGTGGATGGTTGCGACTTCATGAGCGAGCGACGCGATTTGTTCGAGACAGATGAGCTGAACACGGGTCCAAGGACGTGATGGAATCGGAACGGAAACCGTTGCGGCAGGTGAAACAGACGAATTTGCGGACGACTCGCGAGTGCGCGAGGTGCTGGACGCCGATTGCGTGCCGGATGCGGAGGATGCAGGAACTGCAGAAAGTGCGGAAGATGTAGAAGGTGCAGAAGGTGCGGAAGACGCGGAAGACGCAGGAACTGTGGGAGACGCAGAAGGTGCGGAGGATGAGCGAATTGCGGAAGGTGCGGAAGACGGCGCAGACGTCGAGTCGGCGGAGTCCGAGGAGTCGGCGGAAGCAGAGGAACGGGAGGCGTTTTGCGTGCCGTTCGAATACTGTACACTGCTTTTTGATTTTCCGGACGTCACGGACGTTGCGGATGCGGCGTCTGCGGCGCTATTTTGACGGTTTTGAACATTCCAAAGCCGTAAATTTAAGGATTTTTCCGCGAAAAAGAACGTTGCGCCGTTCAGCGGGGAAATGAGCGCGTACGCGCTGTTCGAAAGACTCACGAGAGCCGGAAGTTCCAGATGAAAAATTCGGTCCGAGAGCGAAAACTGACGCGGCGGCGCCCCGGGAAGCGTCATTACGCGGCAGTCCGCCATTCTTCCATGATACAAAATCTCAAGGCGCTGCGGCAGTTGCAGCGAACGAAGCGTCACTCGATAAAATCGCGCGGCGGCCTGCGAATTCGACGACGATTGCGGCGTTTTTTCGGGTAAAAACTCCTGAAATTCCTGCTTTTTGGGATTCCAAAACACCTCTTCCACCTGAACGGGCCGCGAATCGAGATGAAGTTCCAGTAATTCCAGCGTTTTGGGAATTTGAAGGACGCAGCAGGAGGATTTTCGGGGCGAAATATCCAACATGGAGATTCCGAGATATTCTTTATCCGGGTTCCAAAACAACGAATGCGCGGCAAAAATTACAGCCGGATTCGACGCAAGGGCGCTGCGCGTTTGAAGCTGTGCGTCGTACAAACGGTCGGAAGCGTGGTACACCTGAATTTTGTCGTTACTTTTCCACTCACACGGAATCACCGTCCGAGTTTGAACGCCAGCCGCCTCATTCGGGTCGGTTCCAGACGGAACGGAGGTCGGAAATCGCGGTATTTCGACGTGCGGAAGGACGGATTTTTCCGTAGGAACCAGACCTTCGACCGCCCAAGAATAATGCGTTTTGGGGTCCTCGCTGAGAAAAACGGGAAGAATCACGTCGTAATCCTTCACACGGACGCCGGGAAAGTACGGGACCGGACAGCTGATGAGTGCGTTCCGCAGCGTCGAATCCAGCCGATTTTCCCGCAATTCACCCGTCAGACGAATGTAAATTGTTCCTGAAATAGCCGTTCGAGGACGAATCACCATGCGGATGCGTTCCTCACCCACGGGCGGTTTCCGCACGACTGCCGATTCCGAAAGCACTTTCCGAGACGTGTAAGTCGGTTTTCCGGAAGAGTTCGTTTTTGCTGTATGTTCGTCCGGCAAAGGGTCCGACTCGATCTCCGATGTTCCGCCTGAAATGGGTTCCAGTTCGAACGGCATCGGCGGATCCAGTTCAAAAGGAGCCGTCAAATCGCTGGGAATTTCCAGTACAATTTCGTCTGCCAGACCGTTTTTCACGTCCAAAACCATTTCGATTTCCGCGTCCCAGTGCGTTCCGCGCGCCCAGATGGAAGGTGTACGAACGACCGTCTCAGAGGGCGCATTCAACCCCGTATTTTCCGCCGACTTTGCGCCGTCTGAAAGATTCAAACCCGAATTTGAACCCGCATTTGAATCCGTTTTTGAATCCGACGTTGCACCGTCAGAAGAATTTGAACCCGCAGAAGAAGCCGTTTTGCTGGAAACTTCCGCCTCAGGAAGCTGCGCATCGGAACTCGTCGGAGCGGCAGAATCTCCGGATTTTTCCGCCTCTTCATCCTCCGCAGACGTTCCGTCTTTCGCGTCTCCCTGCAAAAGTGTGCGCGGCATTTTCAGAACCGTACGTCCCTGAAGCGTCATTTGCGGCGCGTTCAGACGGATTTTAACGGCTTTCGGAATCGAATCCCACGACACAAGTGTGAAACTTTGAATTGCGTATGCGTTTTCGAAAGGAATGCGTATTTTTGGGGACATAAATCCGGGCTGCGCACCCCCTTTATCGCTTTTCGAAGCGGAATTTTCAGGAAAATCCACCAAAACTCGCGACGTTCGATAAATGTTCACAATTCTAGAAGTCAGATGGAGCGACGTTTCCGTCACGGAGATTTCCGGAAAAACAAACGGTACCGCTTTTTCCGAAGATTCCTCAATAGACGGAAGTTCCATATTTCCCGTTAGTTCCATCTGACACACCCCCCGAGACGCCGCGCCGGACGCATTTTCAGAACGCGGCGGCTGGTCGCGGTAAATCCCCAAACGTGTGGGGGAAATACGGGTGAAACGAAGAATTCGCGGGACCGTCCCTTCGTAAAGAACGACCTTTTCGATGTTCAAATTTTCCGGAACGTTTAGATGATACAGCGGCGGAATCGCGTCGGCAAACGGAAATTGAAGGACGTAATGAACCCGCAGCGATTCTTTGTCGAACAGGCACGAAAAAAACTCCTGAGCGGTAAAAATCCTCGGATTCGGCTGCGATTTCACCATCCACAACGCCGTTTTTCCCATATTTTGCGTATCGTCCAAAACGAACGCGGAGATTTCGTTCGGGCTGGTTGTATCGACGTACGACGATGCGGAAATCGGCGCAAAGTCGTTCCACGTCGCAAGGAATTCCTGAATTGAAACCTGTGGAATCCCCTTGTTTTCCGAAAGTGAAAGCTGGTACTGAGTATCAGACGCAACATGAAACCAACGCTTTGTGATTTTTGTACGTTCTGTTTGAATAAAAGGAATCGTAAACGTTCCCACACTGCCGGAGTTGGGGCGAGTCAGAACAAAATGTACGAAAACTTGTTCGGAAATCGGACGCGCAAAAACCGCAACGACTCGGATGTTGGAACCTTCCGGCGTCACGGAGATTTCGGGCCGTGCGTCGAGCGGAACGAGCTGGTACGACGGCGCCGCATCCGTCGCGGCGGCGTAGGAAACGGCGTTTTCGTCTTTAAGCGTGAAAAACTGCATATTTTCAGGGAGGAAACCGAGCCGTGAATCCATGAGCCATTCGAGACGCGCGATTCGTCCCTGCGTCATTCGGAGCCGTTCGCGGCACTGCAGCGTGGCGCGCTCGCTTCCGAGCGTCCACCAATAAAGTTCGTCCGACGTCAAAATTCCTGCGGCGGCGGTCAGCACATGCGGCACTTTCCACTGTACGGAGAGTTCCGGGACGGACCCCAGCTGAACCTTCCAGCAGTGCGACGTCGGATCGTATTCCTGACTGCCGACCGCACCCGGAAATTCGACGATGCTGAACACCGCAGGAACCTGAAGTTCCAATTTCGAGTTGGGAATTGCGGGAATTGCGAAACGGAATCCGTTCCACTGGGCGGCAGAATCTTCGTTTGCAGAAGACGGACCCGCGCCGGCATCGTACGATACGCTCGAAGATTCGGGGAGACGATTTCCTGAAACTATCGGTACGAAAATCATTTCCAGCAGGTAGCGTCCCGGTTTTTGAATTTCGGCGGTGGGATGATTGTTTTCCCACGAAATTTGCAGCGGCTCGCCGTTCAGACGCATGGAGCCGGGCGAAATATACACTTCATCCGTGGAATAAGGGAAACGAATGCGTGTATCCGGAATTAAAACTTCGAGTTCGTACACCGCCCGAATCGACTCGACGACGACGCTGCGGGAGGTGAAAGCCGAGGAAAGGGTCCCCGTATAAATCGCGCTGTGGAAAAAGTATCCCGTCCCGGTATTTGAAGGGTCGTCGGTCGTTTTTCGATACATGGAACGAAACGTATTGAGCGGAACGTAGTATTCTGTGCCGGTCGGCTCCCCATCCGGCGTCACGGGAATGAAAACCCACGGAATATCTACGTTTTCTGAACGCTTTTCTGAGGAATCCGCTGCATCCGTTCCAACCGAAGTTCCAACCGAAGTTCCAGCCGAAGTTCTTCCAGCATTTTCCGCAGGTGTTTGAACGCCGGAACCTTGCGGAGTCGGAACGTTTGCGGCGGAACCGGATGGAACTTGAGCCGAAGCGGTGATTTCCGAGAGGAAAAGTGCGGCCGCCAAAAGGAAAACGCCTCCCAAAAGCTGCATAAATTTCCAGCAGACGGACTTTTTCATTTCGGCACCTCATTTTTATGAATTTCGGAACTTGAATCGTTCTTTTTCAAAGAGTTTTCATTCTTTCCATCCAGGGCGGTCGTCGAGACGCCGCTCACCCCTGGAACTCGCAGTTTGGTTCCGATGTCGCGCTGAATTTCAGGGATTTCTGTGGCCGGCGGAGCTGGAACGCTCTGCGGCGTGTTTTGATGGTGGATCGGATGGGACGCCAGTTTTTCAGCGAGCGACTTTTTCTCTGGTTTTTTCCCAACGATGATGAACGGTTTGAGTTTCGACGCGTTGTACTGCAAGTGACGGCGAATCGAGGAATAAATAAAGGAACAGCCCGCACCGAGAAACACTCCGGAACAAATCGGCGTCCAGACGAGCGGAACAAGCATGCACGAAACGGCTGCCGACCCGCAAAGTCCGACGCGAAACAGACGGTAGGGACTCAAAAACCAGATCGAAAGGATGCACGTCACGAGTAAAATCAACCAGCGGCTTGCTTCCAAAACGTTTCCGTACACGATAAAAATCGGGCGCGCGTCGTTCTGCGTGCAGAGGTTCCAGCCGACGTTCGTGTAGGAAGAGGCGCTGAGATGGAAAATCACGATGTGCGAAAGCGGATTCGGAGACTGAGGGTCCTCCCACGGACACCGACTCAAATTGCGAATTGCGCGGGAATCCAATTCGATGGGAGACTCTATATTTCTCGGGAGCAACTGTTCAGGGCGCGAAAAAATGTTCTTTCCGAGCCGCATCGAGCCGAAAAGACGCAGTAAAAGTGTATCACGCACGATCGGTAAATCGTACGTAGCGCCTGTTTTTTTGTTTTTCTCTGAATCTTTATTGATTTTTGGTGTTTTTTTCGATAATAAAAGTCCGAAACGGTTGGATGAGGCTTTTTCTTCTGCACTTTCGGCGCGCTGCCAGCTTCCATTAATAGAAAACTGATGAAGCGGGACGTAATTTTCCGGAATCCACGCCTCCCATGAGGTTTCGAGAACCAGTAAATCCGTCGAAATCTGCGGAGGTTTCAGGTGGGATCCAATCAAAAGCGGCGGTGTATTTTCCATCCATTGTATAATCACCTCATTCTGACGCTGCCAGACCGGGAACGGAATTCGAAGCTGTACGGAGGAATTCCACGATGGCGACACGGCGGGAGTTTGAGCCGCAGCGTGGGTTGAAACCGCAGACGCAGTTTGAGCCGCAGACG
>CAYTLK010000004.1:68339-78246 GCA_964438515.1 uncultured Planctomycetaceae bacterium | reverse complement strand
GGAGTTTGAGCCGCAGCGTGGGTTGAAACCGCAGACGCAGTTTGAGCCGCAGACGCAGTTTGAGCCGCAGCGGGGATTCTTGGGGTTTTGATGACGGACGACATTGGGATTCGTTGACCGTTTACAATCACGCCGAGAAATTCGGGTTTTTTCCCCTCCGGATGTTCAATCGAGACGGTCATTTCCTCGACGCCGATGTTTTCGACGCGGAGCGTCACGGCGTGCAGCGTTGTTCCGCCCTCGAAAAACTGCGACTGACAGACTTCCTGCCAGACCCACGCCATCGGAATCGCAACGTTTTGAGGACGCCAGCGCAAAATCAGGTGCGGCGCAATCGTGTTTGAAATACTGTGCGGGTCGTAATGGTACTGACTCCGGTCCTCCGACGCACTTCCTGGGAAAATTTCCAATACTTCCTGTCGAGAAAGCAGCACGGGAACCATTTCCTGCGGCTCGACGAGCACGCCGTCTTTCACGTCGTTCTGGAACGAGATACTTCCGATGCATTCCTGCGCGTCGGAAACTTCGACGAGCGGCAGATGAATCCCCTGCGGAAAATGCGTCTGCCACCAAATCAGCTGTTCTTTTTGCGGTAAACGGCTCAGCTCGCGCATGATTCTGGAACCCTCGGCGTAAATTTCCGCTTCCGTCCCACTCGAAACTTCGTCTTTTTTCTCTCTTTCCGATTCCGTCCCAGATGAATTATGTACGGTTTCTTTATCTTCCGACTTGGTTTCTTCAGCTCCCAAATTCGTCAAAAGTACAACGTCGAACTCGAACGGTTCCCGCTGCGGCTGACGAAACGTAATTTCCCACAATTCGAATGAGGAATTTATATCTTCCAGTTTTTTCAAGGGGGAGCGTTTGGTGCAAACGGCCGTGCTTCCTCCCAGCGTCCTCGGAAATTTCCAGGCGGCGCCGCACATAACTCCCGGACGAATCATCACGTGAATTCGATCGATTTCGCCCCCCTGCGGATTGCATGAGATTCTGTAAATCGCGTGAGGAGTGGATGTTATGTCGAAAAATCCCCGAATCGAAGCGGAAAACGTTTTTGCAGAATGTTCGAGCCGAAGCATCGGAATGTTCTTAAAGTCCTGAATTCCGGTGAGGAACGTCATTCGTTCGGAAAAATGCTGCCGCGCCTCGGAAAGCGTGGTGGAAACGGAGACGGGAAACGCTCCGGCGGCCGCGTTCGAAGAAGTTTCAGCGTTTTCCATCCCGGAATCGGGCGCGTTCCAGTAAATATCCTGCTCGCGGTACGGGTCGAGAAAATGAATTTTCCACGTGTACGAGGAGCCGCACAGAATCCAGGATTTTTCGAGTGCGCACGTCG
Source organism: uncultured Planctomycetaceae bacterium (assembly GCA_964438515.1). GTDB lineage: Bacteria > Planctomycetota > Planctomycetia > Pirellulales > Thermoguttaceae > RGIG3701. The sequence continues at coordinate 76,910 of CAYTLK010000004.1, read as the reverse complement.
GGAAAAACACAGGTGCGAGCTGGTTTCCGGTAAAAATGTAGTTGTTCGAGTATCCCAGACGGCGAGCTTTGATGCGCAGCGGGACCGCGTGACCCGGACGAATCGAATGCGCGAGCTGTATTTTAAGGACTCCGAGCGACTCCACGTCCCAGCCGGCCGCCGCGAGTTTTCCGGAAAGCGCCCCAGTCGGATCCATATCGGAAAGCGCCTGATGAACGTTTGCGGGAGAAACGTCGAGGTTCCAGTCCTCCACCACGCCGCCGGAGGAGGATTCAACCGCGTCGATCGTCCAGGAACGATCCACGATTCCGACGACTTCGAAGCACTCGCCCCCTTCGACAGACGCGAGGATTTCGGTGGCGGCCGCGATTTCATGTTCCTGAAAATCAAGCGCCGTCGTCATATCGATCGCCAGCCGAGTGGTGGAACGCGTGAGCGCCGCATTCATTCGTGCGTCGGACGAGAATTCCTGGAACTGAATCTGAAACGGCGCGGAGGCGGTTTTCTGATGATGCGCCAAAATATTCGCGTTTTCGAGCGAGAAATCGACGACTTCAAGCGGCGAAAAAATCTGAACGTCGGTCTCTCCCTCGCATTGCTCGCAATCAAGAATCCGAACGCGCGGTAAAGAACGCAGCGTGTTTTCGTCCGTGGAAAACCACCCATTCAGATCGCAAAGCGCCGTAAGTTCCAGTCGGTTTCCAATTCCTGAAAGCGGCCGAGGGAGTTCAAGCGTTACGAGCGTTCCGGCGGTTCCGTTCGTTCCGTCTGATTCTGACGTTGGTTCCAGACGCCGCGTCACTTCCGTTTCGTTGAGCCGCGCACTTTTCAGCACGAGTCCTTTTTCGAGGCGGAGACGCAATTCACGTACCGGCGCGCGCGGATTCCGGACGTCGCTGGGAGACACATCCAGAAGCGCTTGAACAAAAACATCCATTCCTTCTTTACGAATCTGACAAATATTCTTACGCGACACGAAAATCACTGCGGGCGAGGGCGCGGGCGCGTCTTCCGACCGAAATGAAAGCGTCAGATGACGCCGGCCGCCAAGAAGTATCCGCCACACACGAACTTCCTGCTTCGGTCGGCTTTCCGTCGGTTTTTTCGATGTATCGACGGACGTTCCGGATGGTGTTGCGCCCGACGTTTCATCCGATATTCCGCCAGACGCCCCGCCTGATGTTTCGGAGGGTGTTCCGCCTGATGTTTCAGAGGGTGTTCCGCCAGTCGTTCCGTTCGTGTTTGAATTCTTGTTTGAATCTGTTTTTGAATTTGAACTTGATTTTTGGTTTGAATTCGGACTCGGGTTGGAACCTGAATTTACGTCGGCGCGCGCGTCCCCTTCCGACGTTTCGGACGCCGTGCTGGCGGCCGCGTCGGAAGTCGGCGGCACTTCAAATACGAGACCGTCTTCCGTCTGCGGAATCCAAGGGGTCGGGACCGTAATTTCCAATTCGATGTTCGTCGCAGGAACGAAATCAAGCGTGAAACACGGATTTCCGTTTTCAACGGCGGTGCTGCGCTGAGACCAAGCAAAAACCGCCTCGCAATCGTGTTCGTCAGTGAAATCGTCTTTCTGAAACTGCACCTCCGAAATTCCAGAGGGCAAAAAATGCAGTTCCCGAGGCTCAAAACCAGTTTCGAGCGGCGTCCCTGTACGCGCCGCGACGCTGCGCACGTTCACCGCGTTTTCGAGTGCAAAACTGACGGGCTGAAAGCGCCACAAAACCTCTTCGGACCCGCGTTTCGCACTGCTTCCCGCCTGAATTTTACGCATCAAAAACGAAGCCGTCCCTTTCAGGTAGCGATTTTCGGAAAGCTCGGCACGATAAACGGAATTTCGTACAAAAACATCAGAATCGAGACGCTGGGGCCGATGCACGTACGGCGCGTAGGTGGTCGCCCATTCTTCAAACTCGGCGGCAGGAATCGGCCAGTACGCTTTTCCCTGCGTCGGCATTGCGGCCAGAATCTCTTCGGGAATATAAACGCGGCGGAACCACTCCCCTTTTCGGGGTTCAAACTGATAGTTCCATTCTGAACTTTTCTGATTGGAATCCGAAACGTCCGCATCCTCCCCCGCAAGCGTGACGGTGAAACACAAGCCGAACGCCAAAAGGAAGCAGCAAAGATGAGGAAAAAAGGATTTCATGAACGTATGTCCGTCAAAAAAGGGTCCTTACGAATTTCGAACGATCGTTGAGTCGTTTTTCGCCCCTGGTTTTACGAGGTCCTGTTCGTACGTGATGGTTTTGAACGCATGGTCGGACGATTCCGTCGGCGCAATAATCGTCTGCTGCGCCTGATAGACCGTATTTTCGTTCGGATTTCTTTCCGCGACGTACACCTCCCGATGCAGCGACCGTTTTAAGCCGCACATCATCGAGATGAAAAACAGAAGGACGCCGAGCGTCGCCGCCTGAAGACCAAGAAGCGCGAACTCCGGAAATCGGGCTGCGAGTGCTGCAGCGACTGCAAGACCTGCAAGCATCAGGATTGGGTGACGCAAAAGGTCGAAAAACAGGAGGAGGACGCCCAGCGCAAACACAAAAATTCCAAGCGTCACTACAAGTGTCGTTCGATTCACAAAAATCAGGCTGATTTTCTCCGTGAACGATGCGTTCGACCCCATTCCCGCCAGAACGTAACGATTCATACGCAGCGGAACCGGCGTCCCGGTGAGCGCGCCCGACCAGCGTTCCAGCGTCGCTTGTTCCCAGATAGGAACTCGCCCCCAAAAACAGCTGCTCCACCCCCAGCGATATTCGAGCGCAAACCCTTTCGGCGCCTGAAGAAGGTGCATATTTCTCGGAAGAACCAGCTGCCAGTACATCCCGCGAATCCACGTAACGTCTTTAACGTACGGCACTTCCAGCTCGTTCAGCCCCTCCGGAAACAACGGCTCTTCGAACTGATACCGAATTTCAACCGTGCGCGGGAGCGTGGGCTGCGGCGTCGGAAAAAGCGTCACTTGCAGCGAGTGCGCCGACAGTCGTTTGATTTTCGTTCCAAATTGAACCGCTTCCCGGTCGATCCACACTTCTGCGGAGTCTGCCGAGGCGTGCTGGGGTAAATGAATCGTAAACGTTCGAGTCGGCTGAATTCGCGGCTCATTTTCACCCGATGATGCGCCGGACGCGGAACCCGAACCGAAATTGGCCCCCGAACCCGAGGCGGAACCGGAATTGTTCTCCGCTTCGGGAGGAAACAGAAAAACGACGCGGTCCTGACGGTTATTTCCAATCATCCAGGTTTGCAGCCAGCAGCGGTCGATGATCGTAATTTCCTGCGTCGAAATGGTTTTCAGTTCAATTCCGACCAAAACACGCGTCTGCGCAAGCGGTGATTTGCACAACACTTCCGGCAAAAGGTTCCGAATTTTTTCACCATATTCTTTTTCACGCTGAAACTGGTTCTGCGCAAGAAACGTTCCCAATTCTTCCCACGGCGTCTCGGGATCGACCGTGCTGGGCGTCTCGAGTGAAATTCCATCGTCGGACGCGATTTCAAGCAGGTTTTCGATCGTCGAACCATCCTGCGAAATCCCCAGCTGAAACTCCACGACCTGCATTTTTTCAACCGGAAGTTTATTCATCGGCAAAGAATACGAAAGCGCGACGCTGAAGGTCCCCAAACGTTCTTCCGGAAGGAGCGCATCCACCTCCAAAAACCCCGGATGCTGCGCCGATGGTTTGAATTTCAGCACCGGACGACGCGGAGACTCGCCGTTTCCCGACGCTCCGGAACCCGACGCCGCCGGATTCACAGCCGGATTCACAGCCGGATTCACAGCCGGATTCACAGCTGGATTCATCGTTGGATTTCCAGCCGAATTCGGAATTTCAGGGACTGTAATTGGATTCACCGCCGAACTTCCAGACGGATTCACCGCAGGATTCACCGCCGAACTTCCAGACGGATTGAGAGCCGCCGGGTCCGAAACGGGACTTTCCGCAAGACCCGACTCGCCGGAAGCGTCCGCGACCTGGTACGCACCAAGTTTTACGGGGATTTTTTTCACTTGGAACCGACTCTCCCGAGGCGGCGCGTTCTGCGTCGAGTCGTAAATCAGGATTTCCAGATTTTCGGGATTCATCTCAGGAATCAAAAAATGCAGCTGATTGAGACTTTCGTACGCCACGGAATAATCGAACGTCTGACGCACATGAAATTCCTGACGGTAAATTTCGAGCTGAGAGTATTGTTTCACCTGCGTTTCGCGTGTGTGTACGTTAAATGTTGCGGAAAACAAAGCGTCTTCCGACTCGCAGCGGTACAGAAAAACTGCCGGAGCGTTCAGGTCGTTTCGAATCATTGTTTGCGGCATCGGCTGGCGCACGAGACGCCGACTGTCGCGGCTCTGCGGCGTCAGTTCGATGTTGGACGCAGGTTCAATCCGCAGCTCCGCCGGCGTGTTCGTAATGACGACCGAAGAGAGTTCCGCACGCGTCTTTTTCGGGAGCTGAATTTGAAATCCAGCGTCTTTTTCCGTCAGCATTCGTTCCGCACGAAACGTCAAAACAACGTGATTTCCGGTCGGCTGGTTGAACGGAATGGAAATTTGACGCGTGGAGGATTTTGCGTCGGAAATGTTGTTAATTTGGTCCGTCACGACGAGATTTTCAGGTCCGCACGACAAAAACGTCCAGCCGTTGAGGTCGATGTCCATCCACGAAATTTTGCCGCCGCGGATCGTACAGTTCCACGTTGCGTCGAGAACAAGACGGTCGCTCGTGACGCTTACAACGTATTTCGGTTCGATATTCACGCGCGTCGTGCGCGTCACAATCCGCGTCCACAACGGCGTCGGCTGCGAGTCGTATTCAAAAATTGCGTCCCATACAAATTTCGTACCCGTTTCAAACGTGTAATCCAGCGCCGAATCGTCTTCATTTTCCGTTTCGTCTCCGTTATTTTCGGAAACTTCGGCATTTCCGGACTCTTTCGTCCCTTGCGAGCTTCCCGAAACGCTTCCCGGCGCGGTCTTCGTTTCGTCATTTCTACCTGCATCGGAGGGCGTTTTCACTTCGGAAGACGTTCCGTTTTCGTTCGGGATGTAAGGGTCTGAAGGCGTTTCGACCGCGTCCGATTCGATTAAATCCTTCATGAGCGCGTCGCTCTCTGCGTTTCCCGCCCCGGATTCTTCCGAAGAAAAAGTGTCTTCCGAAACATTTCCGCCGTTCCGTCCGTTTCCGCCGTTTTCCACTTTTTTCACTTCATGAACCGTCCGCGCAGAAGGCGCAATCCCGCTTTCCTGCGTTCGAACCGGCTCCCAAAGTTCCAGAGGAACCGGAAGTTCCTCCAAGCGCCGCATTCCCGCGCCCGGCGTCCAGTTCGCGTGCTTTCCGGAAGCGGTTTTTACCGCATAATAACCCGACTGACGCACCGCAGAAAGCACCTCAAACCCCGACATATCGAACCAATCCGACGCGGCGTTCTCGGCCTGAAGAGGAACTTGCGCGTGAATATCGACGCGTACAATCCCCGTTATTCGTTTCTTCAGCGTGATTTCCGCAACTTGCGTATTCGGAATTTTTTTTCCAAAGACCATGTTTTCCGCAGCGCAAACGATCGAATAATCCGGTGTATTTTGAGGAATAAGTGCTGCATTTTTCGGCAAACGTACGAAAAATGTCGCAATATCGTTATTTTTGCGCAAAATTTTCAGTCGTGCATCGTACGTGACCGCATCTTTTCCGATGACGGCCAAAATCAGCCCTTCCGCCTCCAAAATGTCGGGCGTGACGACTTTTTCCTGCGGCGAAACGCTCCACGACATCCAGTACTCGCCGCCCAGTCGAATGGCCGTCAGGGTCGTGTACCCCGGTGCGTTTTCGTCGGGATTTTCCGATTCATTTCCGTCTGCGTCTGCGTTTCCGCCTGCGTTGGAACTGCTTTCACGGTTATTCGTACCGTTATTCGTATCGCTGTTGGAACCACTGTTATTCGTACCGTTTTTTGCAGCGTCCGGCACAAAATGCGGCGGCTGAAGCGTGGTTCCGCCCGTCATGGAAATCGTCAGACGATCGGAATCCGTACGTTTTTGAGGAATCCGGATTTTTAGTTCCGACATCGTCGCGTAAGGAACCTGTACGTGAAACTGATTTTCCCCCGAAAGCGAGCGCGTAAAAGGAACGAGGAACGTGAGACCAATTTCGTGATTTCCTTTTCCCACAATCCAGGCCGCAAACCCTTTTTTCTCCGCAAACTCAACCCAAACCCGACCCGGTCCGGAATACTGACGTTCCACCACAACGCCCGGTTTGAGATTTTCGGCCGCCTTTGCGTATCCGGAAGACGCGGAATTCCCGTTCGCAGCACTTTCCGAGGACGCGGAATTCTCCGAACGTTCCGTTTTTTTTGCACGTTCAGCTTTCTCGGAACGTTCCGACTTTCCCCCGCTTTCCGATGTTTCCGAAAATTTTGGAATTGTATTGAGCAAAATTCCTTCGTCAAAACGCAGCGGCACGCAGACCGGCGCGTCGTTGAACGTTTCGATTTGGAACTGAACGTTCATCTGAATGACGTCCTTTTCGATGCGTCCGTCGCCGATGACCGAGTGAAAAATGAAATCAGGGAGCTGTACTTTTTCTTCTTTTTTTTCGTTTCCGGAAAATTTTCGCAGGAGGTCGTCGAGAAGTTCGAGCGGAATCCCCGGAACTGCAACGAGACGCCCTTCATGATTCAACAAATAAAGCGGAATCCCTTCGTTTCCCGTCGTCGGCGCGGGCCGCAGCGCCTCGGCCGGCGTTCCGGGATGAAATCGATAAAACGCCTGCGAACTTGCGGACGATGGAACGCCTGAATCCTTTGAATCTGTGGGATTTGCAGAATCTGCGGAACCTGCATTTACAGTGTCGGTCGGTAAAACTGCATCGGATGTGAAACCTGCGTTGGACGAAGAACCCGTATCGGATGTGGAACCCGTATCGGATGTGGAATCTGCGTCAGTTGAAGGTTCTGCGGTATCTGCGGTGACTGGAGGTTCTGCCGGAGGCTCAGAAACCGCTGCATTTTCGGTTTGGCCGTCCGTTTGTGCCAGAACGAACGTTTCGCAGGAGAAAAAAATCGCAAAAAAACTCCACACACCCGCCCAGATGAAGAGCCAGTACCACGCCTGACGCTTCATTTTAAGGAGGGACGGAACCGTCCGAATCATTTCATAATCGACCTTGTGTTTCAACATGGAGTTACTCCTCAGGAATATTTTTCCTATTTCCTGATTCTATTATACCCTAAATTAACAAGAAATGGAAATGGGGGGTATAGAAACTTTTTGACTTTTAGACAAAAAGTTTCCAAATAAATGGTTTTTAATGATTTTAACAGGGGCTACTTGACGATAATGGAAAAAGGTAGTAATATTATAGTGGAAATGAAAGCGCAATTTTCATTTTCCCACCCCCAAGGTCGGGGGCACTCCACAGAATAGTGGAAAAATAGAACCCAAGGTTGAACTGGAAAGAACAATGCAAACGGTAATACTTTCATGGATGTTAATGCTCGGTGTACTGAATGGAGCCACTTCAAATTTCCCAGTGGACATGTTCGAGTCGACTTCGCATCAATTCGGAACCGTTGTTAGAGGCGCAAAAACCGAATTTGATTTTGTTTTCACAAACAAATATCAAGAAGACGTCGTCATCGAGTCGGTTTCGTCTTCCTGCCAATGCACGACTCCCTCGTTTGGGCCGAGAGGACCCATCAAAACAGGCCAGCAAGGGGTCGTTCACATCAGTGTAAATACGCAGAATTTCACCGGAAATAAAAACGCTACGATTACCGTACGTTTTGCACGTCCCTACAGAGTGGAGATGCAGCTTCATTCGTACGTGTACATCCGCAACGACGTTTCTGTCGATCCGGGAATCGTATATTTCGGTTCCGTCGATCCAAAAACGAATCCTGCGGTTACTGTACGAATCAACAGCATCATGACAAACTGGGGAATTCGTGACGTTTTGAGTGAGTGTCCGTTCCTCTCCGTGAAATTGAATCGGATTGGCGGCGGATATGGTACAAACTACCAAATGATTGTTCTTTTGAAAGAAAACGCCCCTGCTGGACCGTTCAGCGAGGTGCTTGAACTCGTGACGAACGATCCCGACCCGCGTGTCGCGCGCATTCCTGTTCGTGTGGAAGGACGCGTAAAACAAACGTTGAGCGCCAGTCCCAACCCGCTTTCGTTCAACCTGATTGAAGAAGGACAAAAAAGCGAAAAAACGCTCGTGATACAGGGGGCGGAACCGTTCCAGATACTCGATATTACGTCGGATGACCGAAATATTTCCGCGTCGATCGAGAAGACTCCCAAAAAGATTCAGCCTGTAAAACTCATTTACACCGGAAGCACGCAAGGCGATTTTTCCGGTGCGATTACCGTCCACACAACGCTCGAAGGCCGAATGGATACGACGATTACGTACAATGGGAAAGTCATTCCTGCAAAGGCCGTTCCGACCGAAGCGCCCGCCGAAGTGCCGACCGAAGTTCCAGCCGAAGTTCCAGCCGAAACGCCCGCCGAAGTTCCGACTGAAGTTCCGACTGAAGCGCCCGTCGAAGTGCCCGCTG
>CAYTLK010000004.1:35262-68239 GCA_964438515.1 uncultured Planctomycetaceae bacterium | reverse complement strand
CCCGCCGAAGTTCCGACTGAAGTTCCGACTGAAGCGCCCGTCGAAGTGCCCGCTGCGGAAAGCATTGAAGACGCATTGGACGTTTCCGACGCGCCGGCTGTGAAAGAATCGAAAGAATCGAAGGAATCAGAAAAATCAGAAGAATCGGACGACACAAAAACACTCGATCTTTTGAATCTTCCGGAAGATTCCGACACGGCGACTGAACCTTTGACGGCTCCCGCCGAGGACGCCGCTGAAACGCCGGTTGAAACGCCCGCCGAGGACGCCGTCGAAACGCCAGTGGAAACGCCTGCGAAAAAACCCGCAAAAACGCCCGCAGTGACGCCCGTCGAAACGCCCGCAGAAGACGCAATCGAACTGCCGATTGAAACGCCCGCAGAGGACGCCGCCGAAACACCCGTTGAAACGCCTGCGAAAAAACCCGCAAAAACGCCCGCAAAAGCTCCTGTTAAAACACCCGCAAGTGTTCCAGCAGAGTCGCCCGTCGAAACGCCAGCTGCAGAAGACGACGAAATTGTTCCGGACGAAATTTCTCTGGAACTGCCTGAAAATACAGGAGATACGAAGAAAAACGATGCAGACGCAGACGCAGACGGCGAAGCACTTCCCGAAAATCTTCCGGACGAACTTCCGTTGGACGAAGCGGCTCCGTTGGACGCTCCGGCAGACGTTCTTCCGTCGGACGTTCCGGCAAAAAAACCTGCAGCGGCGCCCGCAGAAATTGAGTCGCTCGACGATTTGATTCCCGAATCCGTTGAAGAGGAAACTCCGGAAACGAAGAAAGAAGCGGAACCCGCACCCGTCGCACCCAGCAAGCAGCCCACTGGACGCAATCTCCTTAAAACGAAGTGATTCGACAGTTCCGTCAGTCACAAAAACGTAAATTCCTTTAAGCCGGCAAAACGAACGATGAAACTCTCCTCGTCCGTTTGCTGGCCTCCTTTTTTTCCATCCTCAAGAAAAAACGAACGAATAAAGAATTATGTACGATTTTACTAACAGCAAATCGGCCTTCAAAGATGCTGCGGAACTTCTGCCCGGCGGCGTAAACAGTCCCGCTCGCGCATTCGGCGCAGTGGGTGGAAACCCGATTTTTATCGATCATGCGGAAGGCGCGTACCTCTACGATGTGGACGGAAATCAATACATCGATTTCGTGAATTCCTGGGGCCCGATGATTCTCGGTCACGGTCATCCGCACGTCGTTGAGGCTCTCGAAAAAGCGGTTCGGCGCGGCACAAGTTTCGGCGCTCCGACGGTACTTGAAACGCATCTTGCGCGGCTCGTCACCGAGGCGGTAAAGTCGGTCGAAATGGTTCGTTTCGTAAATTCCGGAACGGAAGCAACCATGAGCGCCATTCGTTTGGCCCGAGGCGTCACAGGACGCGACAAAATCATTAAGTTTGCCGGAAACTACCACGGTCATTCCGACTCGCTTCTCGTCGCCGCAGGCTCGTCGGCCGCCACTTTTGGAGTCCCAAATTCCCCGGGCGTCACGCAAGGAACCTCACGCGACACGCTTGTTCTTCCGTACAACGACCCCGATGCGCTCCTCGACGCCTTCAAACGCTGCGGAGACGAAATCGCCTGCGTCATTTTTGAACCTGTGGTCGGAAATATGGGCTGCGTCCTCTGTAAAGAGGCGTTCCGCGACGCTTTGAATCTCGTACAGTCAAAATTCGGCGCCATTCTCATCTGTGATGAAGTAATGACCGGCTTCCGCGTCGCGTACGAGGGCGCGCAGTCGAAATTAGGGATTCATCCCGATTTGACGACGTTCGGAAAAATCATCGGCGGCGGTCTGCCGGTTGGTGCTTTTGGCGGTCGGCGCGGCCTCATGAAACACATTCTTCCCTCCGGAAAGGTCTTTCAGGCGGGAACGCTCAGCGGAAATCCGCTCGCGATGTCTGCGGGAATTGCGACGCTTGAAACGCTTCGTGAAACTCGGCCGTACGCGTATCTCGACGAGCTTTGCGCCCTGCTCGTCGGCGGCGTCACTGCGGCGGCAAAAACGTACAATATTCCTCTTTGCGTGAATTCCTGCGGATCCATGCTGACGTTTTTCTTCCAGGACGGCCCGGTTGAAAACTGGGAGACGGCGGCGCGGTCGGACACGAAGCAGTTTGCGAAATTTTTCTGGAAAATGATTCATCAAGGGGTGTATTTCCCGCCGAGTCAGTTTGAGGCGATGTTCCTTTCATCAGCTCAGACGCGCGAAGACATTCAAAAAACAGTGTGTGCCGCCGAAAAAGCATTTTCTGAAATGCAGGACGTAAATCATTAGAGTGAGATGAGTATCCTATTCCTTCGGGAATAAGCGGTCGAGGCGAGCCCGCACTCCTAGGACGGTGCGGGCCTTGTTTCAGTCCATCTAGAAATTTTGCGATAAAAAATGGTTTATTTCAAACCGCAGCCTTCCAAGCACTGTTCCGGCCAGTCGGTCGCAAAAGACTGAACGCCAAGCTCCAAAAGACGCCGATACGTTTCCGGATTGTCGCCCTGACTCCACGAAAGAGACTGAAAAATGATTCCATGAGACTTGATTTGTTCGCCCGCCCGACGCAGAAATTCACTCCCCGGCGCAAACGGGTCCGGTTTCGAAAGATCCGTCTGAACGTGAATCTGCAAAATATCGATTCCTGCGAAATTTACCGCCTCCAGTTTGTCGAGACGCTCCTGAAGAATCCGTTCCGATTCCTGCGGATCCTTACTCCAGCTCCCCATCCAATGAATCGCTTTCGATTTTGGTGCAATTTTCTTCCAACGTACAATGAGGTCGTAATTTGTGCTTGCAAAGATGATTTGTTCCTGGACCCCGTACTTCTCGGCCAGCTGCGCAATCAGTTCGGGCGTTGCGCCTTTTTCATCGACGTAAAGCAGCCGTTCGGGACGTCCTTTCATGGCGGCAAAAACCGCTTCGATCGTGGAAATACGATACGTCGAGTACTGCGGACCCAAATAAGACCCCACATCGATGTTTCGGATTTCGTCCCACGTCAGTTCCCTCATGCTTTTTGCCTGAACCTCCTCCGACATTCCGCGGCCCAGACGTTTCAGATTGTCATCATGAAACGCGATTGCAACGCCGTCTTTTGTGAGTCGGCAGTCCGCCTCCGGGATTCCGCCGCGTCCCCACGCCCACAAGAACGTTTCGAGCGTATTGTCGGGCCGAATATTTCCGCCGCCCCGATGAAACTGAATTAAAACGGCTTTCGGCCCCCCTTCATGCGGCGGCGCAAACGGGTCGGTTTTTTCCTGCGCCATGGAGACGGAAAGACCCATTCCAAGCGTCAAAATTGAGGCGAGATAAAATATCGTACGATTATTTTTCATAATCGTTCACTCCTTATTTGAATTTTACTTGAATAATATTCCAGAATTCATAACTACTTTTCTTCCTGTTTCACGCTGGGTTTTCCATCCTTCCATTCAATTTCGACTTTGGAAAGAAACCACGTGCTTCCGTGCGCGGCGTTTCCCTGGAAAAAGAGGAACGTACGGCCGTCCGGAGCCGTAAAAACGCCCGGATGACCGGATTCGGAATGGTTCCACTGTCCGTCGGGACCGTTCGTGATGAACGGAACGTTCCAAAGCCGCGTGAAATGGATTCCATCGTCACTCACTGCTGCGCCGATGTGCTGCGGGTCGTTATTGTAACCGCCGGCGTAAAACATGTACGCGCGCCCCTCATGTTCCACGAGCGTCGGAGCTTCGATGCAGCGCGTTTCCCACGGGAATTCCGGCTCCAGAATGGCGGCGTCGGACGCTTGTTTCCACATTCCTCGACCCACATTTTCACGACTTTCGGCTTCCGCAACTGCGATTTTCTGGATTTTTCCTTCTGAATCACGAGTTGCGACGTACAAAAAACATTTCCCTTTGAATTCGAAGAAATCCGCATCGATCGCGCGTCCGTTCGTCCAGTCGCCAGAGGGGGAAAAGATGGGATTTTCGCCCGGCTGAAAGTGGATTCCGTCTTCCGACGAAGCGTACAAAATCGTGTCGTGCGAGCCGTTTCCGTAAGATTGGTAGAATAAATGGACGCGTCCGTCCCACACTTTGGCGCACGGCGCGCCGCACCCTTTTCGGTCGATGTCGGTAAGCGGCGTCACCACTCCTGCAAGATTCCAGTTCGTCAAATCGGTACTTTCTGCGATTCCGATTCCCAAACAGCACGCAACGGGCGTTTCTTTCGACGGAAAAATCGAAAAATACATGAGATACCGATTTTGGAACCACACGACCGACGGATCTTTTGCCATATTGGGGCGCCACAGTTCAAGACCTTTCGTTTCTGAATTCGGAAACATCATTTCCGGTTTTGCGAGAACAGCACAGTCGGCCGGCGTCACCGAGGTTGTTCCTTCCGGGACCGGGAAAAGAACGTCCGCACCCTGCGTCATCGGAGCAAGAATCTGAAAAGTGAGGGAAAAAACTGAGAAAAAAAACAATCTTTGAATTGTGTGCATTACAAACCTTTCTTTGGAAGGAGGGTGATTGGGGCGAAATACCTCAAAACACCGATTTTTATGAAATTCTGTGTTTACTGCCTGAAAAACCCTAATTCCGTTCGTTTCACTCACTTCATTACGGGCTTGCTTACGCATTGTTCGGTCAGATTTTTCAAATGGAATCAGTATAAATGATTCATAATTTCCTGAAACTTTTTTCATTATAACTCTGGAGCGAAAAAATACAAGACTTCATTCAGGAAAATTTTCTCAAATTTCGCATCTTTCCCCTTGCGTCCCTGAAAATGTATGGTAAAATAAAGAGGTGTGTTTCGATGAATTCCCCCAAAAAAATTTGACGAGAAACGTTTCGATGGCTAAAAAATCGGCGTACGCGAAAGATGTTCTTCCGGCCTTGCAGTGGCTCGCGGCTGAGAAGAAAAATGTACCCAAAACAGTGTGCGCTGTTTTCGGGGACGATGCGTACTTGCGCCGGACGGTACTCGCGCAGATTCCCAAGGCGTTTTCGGATGAAGACGATTTTGAGCCTGCAATTTACGACGCAAACGGGACGCCGTGGAGCCGGATTTCCGAGGAACTTTCGACGTTTTCGCTCTTTAGTTCGTCGCAGAGGCTCGTTCTGCTGAATGATGCGGAAGATTTTCTGCAGAAAAACCGCGAGGTGCTTGAGGCGTACGCGCTGGCGCCGTTCGAGACGGGAGTGCTGGTTCTGGAACTCAAAACCTGTGCGGCAAACACTCGTTTTTACAAGCTTCTTGCGGAAAACGGGCTGCTGATTGATTGTCGACATCCGACTGAGCGCGAAATTCAAACGTGGGTTTCCGAACAGGCGAAATCGAAGTATCATTTCACGATTCAGCCGACCGCCGCCGAGTTGCTGGTCACGCAAATTGGCGACGAAATGGGACTTTTGGATCAGGAATTGGCGAAACTTGCGCTTCTGACGGACGGAGACGCTCCCATTACACCGAATCAGGTTCGGAAAAATTCGGGTTCCTGGCGGACGCAGACGGTTTGGACGCTCGTGGACTGCATTTTGGACGGTCAGGCGCCGGAGGCGTTGAAGTATCTCGGTCAATTGCTTGATTCTGGGGAAGCGCCGATTGCGATTCTTGCACAGATTTCAAGTTCTCTTCGTCGTCTTTCGACGGCAGTGCGTGTGATTCTGTCGGACGGAAAGGCGGGGCGGAAAGCGAGTCTTTCATCGGCGCTTACGGCTGCGGGAGTGAATCGGTATTTTCTTGAAAAGAGTGCGGGACAGTTGCGGCGATTAGGGGTTGCGCGGGCAGTGCGGCTTCTGGACGAGCTGGTGGCGCTTGATTTTGATCTCAAGGGCGACAGTTCCATACCGCCGCGTCTTCTTTTGGAGCGTTTCATTCTTCGAAACACGATTCGTCTTCGTTAAAGTTTTTTTCCCTTTCTTTTCTTTCTTTCTTTTCTTTTTTTGGAAACTGCTTGACAAATCGATATGAATCGGTTAAAATCAAAGAAAAATTAGGCTCTCACGTTGGTCAGAATGTATCTTCGTCTTCTGCGTTGCGGGCGGCACGGTGCCGCTTCGTCGCGGCATGCGATTTCTCCCGCAGATCAATCTTTTTCTCGTATTTTACGTATTCATCCCGTTTGTCAAGCCGAATCGCAAACTGAATGCTTTCCCGCGCTCCCGTAAAATCCTGCGAATTGGCACACCGTACAGCCTCCAAATAGTATCGGTACGCCTGCGCGGCCGGCCGATTGTAGGAATAAACACCTATCGCAATCAACAAAACCGCCACGCCTGCGATGATTACAGGAATCGTAAGGTCCGGCACCTCGGAGGAATGATGCTTCTTTTTGGCGTTCTTTTTGCCGCTCGAAGCCGTTTCGGAAGAACGCGGTCCCGCAGAAAATGACGAAGACCCCGAATCTCCAAACGACATTTCCGACATCTGCGTCCCCGACTCCGACGGAAAACTAAACGGCTGCGGCGTTTGTGACGGCATCTGCGGAGTCTGTGACGGCATCTGCGGAGTCTGACCGGGCCAAACACCCGCTGGATTCGGCATTCCCGGCATCTGCTGCATTCCCATTCCCGGATACATTCCAGCGGCCATCATTTGCTGCATCTGCTGCTGCATTTGCTGCTGCATTTGCTGTAACTGCTGCATGTACGCCATTTGCTGAGCGGCCAAAGCCGGGTCGGAGGGCTGCGCAGGCGTTCCTCCCAGAACGTTCGACCCGCCGAGAACGTTCGATGCACCCATGACGCTCGACGATGCGGCAGATTGAGACCCCAGCGGTGCCCCGCCGAAAACGTTCGACGCACCAAGAATGCTCGATGATGAAGAGGTAACGGTCGGACTTTCGGAAGCCGACGCGTTTTGAATTCCCGACAGCGACCCGCCGAGAACGTTCGACTGCGACGAAGCTTGAAACCCAGACGAAGCTTGATCCCCAGACGAAGAATTCGGCCCAAAATTCAAAACAGACGAATCCACAGGCGCACTGCTGACCGGAAAACCATTCTGAAACGGGTTGGTGCTTTTCGGCTTTGAAGGCGTCGGCTCCGCGTCCTGCAGAAGGTCGGGCATGAAAAACCCAGGTTTGTTGATTCCGGATTTCTTTTCGAGTTCTTTATCGTACGTTTTTTTCTGATTTTCGTCCATGAGACAGGAACGTGCTTTGACGAGTTCTTTCATAAGCTGCGCGAGGACTTCGAGATTTTCGTCATTTTTTTGAGCGCCAAGCTGTCGCGCCCGATCCTCCGCAGCTTTCTTGATTGCGGCAGAATCTTTTTCAAAAAGCGGCACTCCCAGAAGGGTATAATGGTCCGGCGGGACTTCTGCTGAAGAGATTCCGAGGTACAACTGATAAATGTTCGATTCTGTTTTGTCGTTTTCCATAATAATACTCTAAATAATTCCGAAAATAAAGAAAAAAACGCCTTTATACTAACACTATTTTGAATTTCAGTTTTCCTGTCCGCCGTTGGAGCTGCGCACCACGGCTCCCGAAGTCTTTGTGAAAACTAAATTTCATTGTAAAACCAGCATACGAACCCGCCAACTTCATCCGTTCTTTTATTGTAAAAAAGAACGGTAGAAAGTCAAGTAGCAAAATCGTTCTTTCTTCAAAAAAAGAGAAAAATTTTTCCTCCCGCCTTGCAAAAGGATACAAAATCGTGTAAAATAGGAAAACATTAAACGGATAATGGAAGTTTCACACATTTCTTCTCTTGAAAAAGGATTCATTATGGGTTTTCAGGATCGAGATTACTACCGCGAAGTGCCGCAGTGGTCAAAACCACGCAAGGAACACTCCGCGTTATTTTATATCATTATTTTAAATGTCATCATTTGGCTCTGCGACAGCTACTCCGGCGGGAAAATTTCCGGCTTTCTGGCGCTTCGGGCCGTCGATTTTCCGCAATGGACGCACTGGTATCGGTTCCTCACGTACGGTTTCTGCCACGATACGAGCAGCATCTGGCACTTGTTCGGAAACATGCTGGGGCTGTTTTTTCTCGGTCAGTATGTGGAAATGAAGTACGGAAAGTGGGAATTCCTCTGTTTCTACCTCGTCTCGATCCTCGTTGGGGGACTGTACTGGTCGGGAACGTCCTACGTGACGCTCCTTCAGGCTCGTGAAGCTCTTTCACCCGTGAATTTGTACGCTCTGGCGCACATTCCGCTCGTGGGTGCAAGCGGCGGCGTGACGGCAGTCGTGATTCTGTTTGCGTTCAACTTCCCTCGCGTAACCATTTATATTTGGGGAATTCTTCCCATTCCTGCATTTTTGTTCGGAATTCTTCTTGTCGGAATGGACCTCGCAGGCGCCCAGCAATCTGGTTCGAACGTCGCGCACAGCGTCCACCTCGCAGGCGCCGCTTTCGCCATTCTGTATTACTTCTCGAAGGTCCGAATCGCCTCCCTTCTCGGACTGGGAAACCGACAGATTCGAAATTATAACAGCGGAAACCGATTCCGGTTCGGGTTCGGGAATTCGTCCGGTTCGGGTTCGAACGGCGGCGGATACGTCGATCGCGACGATGAATACGAAGACGATTCGTACGGTTACGCCCCCGCCTCGCGTTCCGAAGAGGAAACCCGCAACGACCAGGAGTTTCAAAATCTTCAGGCCGACGTGGAACGGCTTCTGAAAAAAATCTCCGAACAAGGAATGCAAAGCCTCACTCCTGCGGAACTTCAGCGCCTGCGGGAAGCCAGTCAGAAATATCGTACGCGGAGATAAAATCAATGGACAAAAATCAAACAACCGACGGTCCCAAACGCTTTTCAGACGCGCAGAGTTCGATTTTTCCCTACGTTTTGTTTGCCGCGGGCGCGCTGTTCGTTGCGTATCTGCTTTTTCACGCGATGGGACGCTTGCAGCCGACACAGAGTGAAAATTGTGCAACAAACACCGACGCGGAGGCTCCGCCCGCCTTGGACGGAAAATTTGTGCTCGGCGATCTGGGGATTGAAATTCGTACAGAGTCTGGATTTACGTATCCTGCGTCGCTGGCGGACGTTGAGAAAATCGCGTCGGACTGCGGCGGCTGGCTCCCGCGTCCCATCGTGGGGGGATACGCGCTTGTGGAACAGCACTTTAATGCCGGCACACCGGAAAAAACGCTTGCGGAAGCGTCCAAGATGGAAAATACGACGCCCGAAACCAACGCGCAGATTGTGGGAGCGTTCGAACGCGTTCCGCCGCGTGAAGGGATGAATCCCTCGCAGCTGTCGCCGGAAGTCGATTATGAGGCGGAGTATCATCGTCATTTGGGGGCCGATGTAGGGTCCTTCAACCCGTTATTTTTCAGTACGTCGCCGGACCTCGACGCGATTCACTACACGCAGACGTCGCTCTTCAACACGCATTTCGACACGCTGGAATTTGTGGGAAACGCCGACACAATCGTTTCGTGGGAATCGAGTGCCGACCACATGATGGATAAAATCGTGCTGCGCGGCGATCTTCTTTGGTCGGACGGCGAGCCGCTGACGGCTTACGACTGGGAATTTTCGTACAACGTCATTATGTCGTCTACGGTTCCGATTTTTGGAATTCGGTCGGGGACGGACCTTCTGATGGGGTGCAAGGCGTACGACGCGCGGACGCTCGTGTTTTTCCATCAGAACGCGACGCCGATCAGTCCGCAAAGTATGTCGTTTTACATCATTCCGAAGCACATTTACGAAAAAACAATCGCGGCCGACCCAACTCTTACACGCACGCCGTTTCATCAGGAACAGGAACACAACCCCGTGACCGCCGGTCCGTACGTCGTCGAAAAGCATCGTCCCAACACGTCGATTGTTTTTCTGCGGAATGAAAATTATTACATGTTTCATGGGAAACAGGTGCGGGAAAAACCGTTCTTCAAGCGGGTTCATTTCACCATTTCGCCCGACAGTGCGACCGCTTTCATGCAGATGAAAAACGGCGATGTGGAAACGATGCTTCTTCTTCCGGAACTGTGGCTCACGCAGGCGACGACGCCCGATTTTTACCGTCTGAATACGAAAGCATCCGCTCCGTGCTGGACGTATTTCGCCCTCTGGTTCAATATGTCGGCCGACTGTCCGTTTTTCCAGGATATTCGGGTGCGTCAGGCGCTTTCGTTTGCGTTCGATTACGACGAAATGCTGAAAGTCCATCGAAAAGGACTCGACACGCAGTGCCGCGGTCTCTACGCCGAGACGGCTCCGTTTTTCCCGAAAGATGCAAATTTACCGTACTTAAAACAGGATTTTGAACGTGCACACGCCCTGCTCGCCGAGGCGGGGTGGAGCGACACAAATTCCGACGGCCTCCTCGACCATGAGTGGCGCGGCGCGCGCGTTCCGTTCCAATTCACGATCCTCACGACGACGACGCCTGAAGCAATCGAAATGGGAAACCTTTTTGCGTGCTGTATGCGTCATTTGGGAATCGATTGCCGTGTGCAGTCGATCGAGTTCAACGTTCTGTGTCAGAGGACGCAGGCGCACAAATTCCAGATGTATTTGGGCGGCTGGGGCGGCGGCGAGGACCCGTATTCGAGCGAGAATATTTGGGGGACGAATGCGCCGAGAAACTATATGTCGTATTCCAACCCGAAAGTCGACGAGCTGTTCAAAAAGGGGCTTCAGGAGTTTGACCGTCCGAAAAGAATGGAAATTTACAAACAGATTCATACACGGATTTACAACGATTATCCGTGTATTTGGCTCTACAATCGAAATACAAGTATCGGTTTCAACAAAAAACTGCGCGGCGTGGGATTCGATTTCTCCGACGCTTTTCTGCAAAACTCCTGGAAAGAAGTTCAGGTTTCAGAATGAAAAAACGATTCAATGTACGAATAAATTCGATTTTTGCAACGATTCTGGCGCTGACGTCGAGTGTTTCCGTTTTCACTTCGGTTTCCGTTTCGGCGCTGGAATTCGGAGAGAAACCGCTTTCTCCGGAAGAAACGCAGCGGCTGAACGCCCTTATTCAGGACCTCGGAAGCCCCTCGAATCGGGTTCGTGAACAGGCGGGGCGCGAGATTTTGGATTTTGGAAGCACGGCGATCGATGCGTTGGAAGCCGCAAAGACGTCCGACGATTTCACGATTTCCGAGCTGGCGCAGTACTGCCGCCATCTTTTGACGCGCAACGTCGTGTATTCGGGCGATTCGCCGCAGGTTCGTCTTCTGCTGAATGCGTACCCGACGCTTGATTCGTCGAGCCGCATCAATCTGCTTTACACGCTGGGACAGTGCACGCCTGGAACCACCATTCGGCCTCTGCTTCGTATTCTGTTTCGGGAAGAGGATTCGTACTGTTCGTACGCCGCCGCGCTTGGTGTGATTGCGAATTTACCGTTCGGCGCGCGTTTTCAACAATTTCCGCAGCTTTTCCCGAACGACAAAGCGTTTCCAGACCCCGTTTCGTTCGAAAAACGCAGGGAGGAGTCGATGCGTGAACGCGGCGCGCTCCTCGTGCAGATTCAGGAATATTTGAAAGACGTACAGAAAGAATCGCCGGGAATTCAGCTGTTGAAACACCTCGTTTCGATGGAACTTGGGTTGAAGACACTTCCGAAACCGAACGATCCGTCGAACAGTTCCGTCCTTCAGCCCCTCGTGATGAAATACGAAGAGATTTTGCGCCGACTGTTTAACGAAAAGACGTCGTACGAAGCGCTTTTCCTGTACAAAAGTTACATTTACAGCGTCGAGGAAATCCTGTATTCCCAGGGCGAAACGACGGCGGCCGAGCAGTTTTGGACGAAGACGGAAGAACAGAATTTCGACATTCTTCAGGTGAATTCCGACGCGGACGCCCTCACGCGGCTCACGCAAATCGTTTTTCGGCTTCATCAGGTTCAGTACCTCTTCAATCGCGGTTCCTGGGACCTCGGCGGCAAAGAAACTTTGCGTATTTTGACGAGTATTCAGCCGTCGGAACGTGCGAAACTTTTGCCGTATTATTCCGCCATTCTTTCTTCAACCGGTCAGTTTTCAGACGCGCTGCAGCTGTACAAGGAAGTTCGTCGATTCCTCTTTCTTTCGGGAGACGCGATGGAGCCGGAACAGCGGGCGGCTATAAATATGATGTCGCTTATGCAGGCGCGAATGGCTTGCGTAAACCGCGATTATGAGTCGGCAAAAAAGACGCTTTCCGAGTCGATGGCGGTCAAGAAGGATATTGATGTGGATGTGCTGATTTTAGCGCGCCGCATCGCTTTGTACACGCACGACGATGCGTGGCTCGCCGAAATTGAAAAGTACATTGAACGCGATTTGAATCAAACGAATCGGAACATTCAGCAGGCGCTGCAGGGGAATCGGAGCGTCCTCGATACGTCGCTTCAAACCCTTCTGAATCGTCACGCGTGGCTCGCCGCAAATACGGGTCGAGAACTGAAACAGGCGGAACAGAACGCGGTGCGGGCGCTTGAAATTCAGCCCGAGACGCCTGGAATTATGGATACACTTGCGTGTGTGTATTTTGCGCAGGAGCGTTACGAAGATGCGTTTCACGAACAGTCTCAGGCGGTGGATTTGGAACCGTTTGAAAAGTTGAATCTTGTGGAAAATTTGGAACATTTTCGCATCCATCTTCCTGAAAAAACGGAAGACGCGCCGACAGAATAGGAACCCATCCGGCGAGCGGCGGGCTTTGTGCCCGCTGAACGTATGTTCCTGAAAACTTAGAACCCCCACCCCCCCTTTTATTTCTTTTTTACGATTGGATTTCAAAATGTGTCGAAAACTATTTCTGGCTTTGTTTTTTGGACTGATTTCAAGCGGGATGCTTCATGCGGAGGGAAAACGTCCGTACGAGATGGATTGGGCGAACCGATTCGAGGACGAAGTGCCGCCGCTCGTCGATTTTGAGGCTCCGTTTGAAGATGCGTGGTACATCGAAACGACGGAAAGTACGGCGGCTTTCGAACGTTCCAACGAACAAAAAATCTGGGGCGATTTCGTCGGAAAACTCACGTACCGCTGCGCCTCAGAAAAACCCGCCGCTGCGCCGAACGTCAAAATTCTGCTTCGGACGCCGGTCCCTGTTTCGAAGCTGAAAAACGCAGAAACTCTCGATTTCGACGCGATTTCCTGCTGGATTTACGGGAACAATTGGTCGTGGGTCCCCGACTCCTCCACGCCGGCCGTTTCGGTCGCGGCCCTCTTTAAGTCCGAAGATGGAAAACGGTACGAATATCCGCTTGCATACGTGAACTGGCGCGAGTGGTTCCTTCCGTTTTTGCGTCTCACTCCCGAACAAACGGCGTGTTTGAATCAGCCCGGCACGTGTTTTGAAGGGTTTTCTGTTTCTGGAGGCCGAAATGTGGAAGACCGCGTTTTGTATTTCGACAATTTGGCAGTGCGGCGCGACACGCTGTCCGAACCCGCAAAAGAACTGGAGTTTTCTGAACGTCCGAAGCGCGGAATCGTCGTTCCGGAACAAAATCAGGGCGTAAATACAGGTGCGGGAGTGCTTCCGTTTCCAACGCGTCCCGAAACCATTCTTCCGGATTGTGCTGGGAATTACGAAAATTATACAGAAGAAAAAGATTCTCGTTTCACGTTCACTTGCGCCGCGCAGGACGGAACGCTTGAGTGCGTTTACGCTCCGACGGCCGACGATTCTGCGCCGTGGGACGCACTCACACTTTCGTGGGAGGGCGCGAATGCGTTTCATCCTCTGCAAAATGGAGGGGTAAAACAGGTTGTGACGCCGGACTCGCACCAAATTCTGCCGGTTTTGCGTCACGAATTCGTTTCGGCCAAAAAAGTCGGAAACACCGTAGAAACGCAGTGGAACGCAGTTGCGGCCGACGTTTCTTCTGACGCTTCAACCGCCGCTTCAACCGCCGCTTCGCCTGACGCTTCAACCGCCGTTTCGACGCAGAAAGAGTTCCGGGTTCCGGTAAAATACACGCTTCAGATGCTTGGAAAGTCGCTGATTCTCGAAACGCGCAGTGTCGGAGGGACCGTCGCCGATGTTGCGTTCGGGTCGCTTTGCGTTGGGGACGTTCGTTCGGCAAAACTCGTTCCGATTCCGTATTACACGTACGGATACAGCGGTCACGATCGGCCAGAGGCGGTTGTTTTTCAGGATTCTGCCGAACAGACGCTCTTCTTACTGGGAAGTACCGACTGGTATTTGGGAAACGGAAGCGAGTTGTACGCCCAATCGCGGCTGGAACGTGGAGGCGCGTTTTTCAACGGCGGCGTTCGTTACAACGCCAAAACGGACGGATCGCGCAACGACTGTTTCGAACGCTTTTTCCTCACCGTCAGTCCCGAATTTGAGGAAGTTCTTCCGACGATTCCCAACCCGAAATCCCCCTGGATCTCCGTGATGGGAACGCGTCAGTGGATCGCTCACGGCGCGGGAGACCGACAGAAAGACTGCGAATATTGGTACAATATTCATCGTTACGGAATGACGGAGGCGCTCATTCTCGACCACGAGGTGGAGTGGCGCGACGGCGGCGAAAGTTTCACCTTCCGAACCCGTACGGCTCCCGGAAAAGGCGGCGACGAAGGACAGAAAATGTATTCCGACTTCATGAATCGGAAACTCGGTTTTTACTACGGACCCTACAACAATTTCACGGATTTTGCGCCGGTGAACGAATATTGGAGCGTCGACATGGTGTCGCGCGACACGAAGAGTCAGCTGATGAAAGCGTGGCCGCGTTGTTACGCTCCGAAACCGACGCGAGGGGTGGAATTTTGCGAGAAACTGACGCCGATTAATCAGAAAAAATTCAATTTCCGCTGTGCGTACTGCGACGTTCATACGGCTGTTTCGCCCTGGAGCCGGGTCGATTACGACGCTCGGGTCCCCGGCGCAGGAACGTATGCGGCGACGTTTTACGCGTACGGCGAAATCATGCTTTTGCAGAAAAAAGGGTGGAACGGCCCCGTTTATTCGGAGGGTCCGATGCATTATTTGTATCTCGGCGTGAACGACGGAAGTTACGCGCAGGATCAAGGGTACAATATTCCTGAAAATCCGTGGCTCGTTGATTTTGACCTCCTGAAAATGCACTCCCTCGGCTGCGGGTTCGGAATGGGAAATCCTTCGATGTTCTATCCGGGACGCAACTCCTTTGCGGGTCTGACGGACGCTCAGAAAACGGAAAGAATGGACCGATTTTTTGCCGCGACGCTTGCGTTCGGTCATCCGGGCTTTTTGTCGGTTCAATCTGGAATTCAGACGACGTGGCGCGGTTATTTTAACCTTCTCGCCCTCCACAGCCGCTACACCCAAGTTCCGCCGGAATCCATTCGGTACTGCGGACCCGACGGAAAATTGTACACCACTTCCGAGGCGCTTGCGGCAGACGTGTACAAACGTTCACAAGTCGTCGTGAAATACACAGACGGAACCGTCGTTTGCGCAAATGGAAGCACGTCCGAACCCATGAAAACGACCGTCGACGGCCGTGAAATCGAGCTTGTTCCAACCGCTTATACGGGCTGGAGTCCGCTTGAGGAGTCGGATTTTTCCGAGATTTACACCTATTCCGGCCTGCAGGACGGCACACGATGCGACTATGCGGTCTCGCCCGACTATATTTTCCTCGACGGACGCGATTCGTTCCAGAAATTCCCGCTCGCATGCGGTTCCGGAGCCGGAGTTTGCCGTAAAGTCGACGAAAATCATTGGGAAATCATCACGCTTTCCGACGCGCAGATGGGATTCCGAATTCCGAAAAAATCCGTGAAACCCGCTGCAGCGGCGCTCGCGCACGATGGTTCCAAAATCGGGAAGGCGGAAGTGTTTCAGAGCCGCGGATATTTTTACGTAAAACCCGTAAAAGACGCATTCTCGTACGTCGTCGAAACGGTTTCCGAATCAGAATCCGGTGCGGCGTCCGACTCAAATTCGGCTTCCGAAGCGGTGAATGACGTGCTTTCGTGCGTCCGGTTCCGCGTTTTTCCCGGCGAGACGCTTTCGATTGCGGGTCCCGGCGGCGCGCACTCGTACACGGTTCCTGAAAATGCGGCCGACGGAACGCGGCTCTGGTTCGACACGGAAGGAGGACGCATCGATTTTCTCGTCTCGCCGATTTGCCGCACAGAAATCGAAAGTGAGTCTTTAACAGAAATTTCCCTGCGTCTTACGCCCGTTCTCGACCCGGAAAATACGCCTTCGGACGTGCTGCGCGTTCGTTTTTGCGGGAAGGAATTTACACCGGAGAATTTCGTCGTACGGCTTCCATTGGAGGTTCCGACCGCGGAAAAAACGGAGTTTTACCGTCTCGAAATTACGGACGGAACACACACGCAGCCCGTCGTGCTTCGTTCCCGCATGGAACAGAATTATGTTTCGTCTCCTTTTGATATTCGTAGCGGAAAAACTTGGATGCAGATGCGCGGTCAGGAAATGACGGAGGATTTCGGAACGAGCTGCGGGATCGTGAGTTACAGCGTCGAGAACCCCTGCGGCGATGTTTCTCGTACGGGTTTCTTCACGCATCCGCCGTATAAAAACGGGTCGGGACGCGTCGGAATCGATTACACGTTCGACCTTCCGGCAGAGCTTCCGCTTCAGTTTCGCGCGTTGGTCGGAAAGAAAGACGGAAGTGACGTCGGAGACGGAATTTACTACAAAATCGCACTCGTTTCAAAAGACGGTTCCGAACAAATTTTGGCGGAAGAACACGTCGAGAAACACGAATGGAAACCGATTTCGTGCGACTTGAGCCGCGAGAAAGGAACGCGCGTGACGCTGCGTCTTGTGACGGACTGCGGTCCCGCAAACAACACGGCCGGCGACTGGGGTCTTTGGGGCGATTTGGAACTGGTTTCTGCTGAAAAACAGTGGAACCGTCACACGGAAATTTCCGATTCCGAAATCTGCAAAATAGAAGCAGCTTCCGAGACGCGGGCCGTCACGCTGAATGTTTTACATACAGTTTCCAAAGCGTGGCTTTGTTACAGTGCGAAAGGTTTGGGAGGAAACACTCCCGACCATCCGACCTCTGCAAAACTGAACGGCGTGCCGCTTGGAAACCTGATTGGTGCGGCTGGCGACGAGCAGAATGGGATTTTCTCCTCGGAAGTTCGTTTCCCGCTTCCTGCGGAGGCGATTGCGGCGCTTGAGACAGAAAACGTGTTGGAGATTCTGAACCGCAGCGGCGACTGTTTCTCGATTCGAGCGTTTCGAATCGTCGTTGAGCTTCCGGACGGCACGCGCCTTTCCTCCTTCCTTTCCCCTGCGACGTACACGCAGCCGGGCGGCTGGAAATACAGTGAAGGAATCAAGCTTCCTGAAAATGCGGAGTTTCTCGTTCCGATCAGTTTCGAACGCTGAAGTTTCAGCAAAAGAACAAGAAACAGTCAGAATCAAAATGATAAAAAAACAGACACAAGCTTGCGGCCCCGCTTGTGTCTGAAACGCATGCGCAGCGAATTGGAGGTGTAAAACTATGGAAAATAAAATTGTAATATTCACCGATGGAAATCTTTCCCTGGATGTCAGGCTTTCTCCGGAACAGGATACGGTTTGGCTGACGGCAAACCACATGGCACAGCTATTTGACAAGGATGAGAAAACCATTCGTAAGCATATTAATAATGTGTTTGCAGATGAAGAACTGGAAATCGAGAACAACACGCAAAAAATGCGTGGTGTTGGAGTGAAGCAACTCGTCCCCTTTTATTCTCTGGATGTCATCATCTCCGTAGGCTATCGCGTGAAGTCCAAACGCGGCATCGCATTTCGGCGCTGGGCAAATTCCGTGTTAAAGCAGTACATTTTAAAAGGCTATGCCGTCAATGATAATCGTTTGCAGCAGCTTAATGAAGTCATTCAGATTATAAAGCGTACGGAAAACACACTGGATGCAAAACAAATTCTAAGTGTGATTGAGCAGTATACCTCCGCTCTGGACTTGCTGGACGACTATGACCATCATCGCCTGAATAAACCGAAGGGGTCCCAATCCACTTCCGTTTTGGAATATGAGGAATGCCGGGCGTTGATTGCGCAAATGCGTTTGGTGCGGACAGCGATTTATTTGGCATGGAAAAAGATGATTCTTTCAGAGGGTGTATTGGTAACATCTACCAGTCGTTTGGAGGCGTCGACCTTTATCCGTCAGTGGAGGAAAAAGCTGCAAATCTTCTCTATTTTGTGACAAAAGATCCTTCTTTTTGGGATGGAAACAAACGAATTGCGGCTGGGAGGCCGTATTCGTTCACGATACGGAAAGTATCCCGCTGGGAGGCTGAGTCCGTCAAAAAATCGTTATTGTGCAAAAAACGTACAATGAACGTTGTACTTCAAGGGTCTTTGTACCGCGGCGGTGTTTCCACCCTAACGGGAGGAAACAAGAGCGCTCCCGTAATATCGTAACGGTCGTGGGGAAAAAACATTTTGAATGTTGTTTTTTCCCCAGTTACTCGCTCACGATCGTACCGGGTCAAAAACTCCTTGATATTTGTTTTTAAGACTTCCTTTTAGTTTTTCGAATTCCGCCGAATCACATCCATTCCCATGTACGGACGCAGAACATCCGGAACCACAATCGATCCGTCCGCCTGCTGGTAGTTTTCCATCACGGCCAGTAAACCACGACTAATCGCAATTGCGGTGCCGTTCAAAGTGTGTACGAATTTCGTACCTTTTTCGCCTTTCACTTTGTAACGAACATTCAGACGGCGCGCCTGATAGTCGGTGCAGTTCGACGTACTCGTCACTTCGCCGAAATCGCCGCGTCCCGGCATCCAGGCTTCCAGGTCGAATTTCCGATACGCAGGACCTCCGAGGTCGCCCGTCGAAGTATCTACAACGCGATACGGAATTTTCAAACCGTCAAAAATCCGCATTTCCATCTCGCGGAGGTGGTACAGCATCTTTTCACTGTCTTCCGGAAGCGTGAACGCAAACATTTCAACTTTCGAAAACTGATGAACCCGATAGAGACCGCGCGACGCCTTTCCTGCCGCCCCCGCTTCCGTACGGAAACAGTGGCTCGTTCCGCAAAATTTCAAAGGAAGCTGTTCCGAATCAATCACTTCATCGGAAAGCATTCCACCCAGCGGAATCTCCGCAGTCGCAATGAGACTCAAGTCGGTATTTGCGATACTGTAAATTTGCGTTTCGTTTCCGCGCGGATTGTAACCCGTGCCGTTCAAAATCGACTGTTTCGCAAGATCCGGCGTGGACATCGGGGTGAAACCCTCACGAATCAGCGTGTTTATCGCGTACATTTGCAGCGCAATGTCCAGCAAAACACCTTCATTTTTGAGGAAGTAAAACCCGGCTCCCGCCACTCGCGCACCAGACTCGAAGTCGATGAGATCCAGTTTCTGTCCCAGTTCCACGTGGTCGAGCGGCTTAAAATCGAACTGCGGAATCGGCGTCGCGCCGCGCATCAGTTCCAAATTGGCCTTATCGTCCACTCCGATCGGCGCGTCGGGATGCGACAGATTCGGAATCGTCATATGAATGGCCGTCAGTTCTTCAGAAATTTCAATCAATTTCTGATCGATTTCGTTTTTGCGTGCGCGAAGTGCTTTTCCTTCTTCTTTTCGAGCTTCGCGTTCTGCGTCGTCTTTCGCCTTTCCAATCGTTTTGGAAACTTCGTTTGCCTGACGATTCAGATCCTCCGATTCCGTCTGCATTTCACGACGCTGTTTTTCAAGCTCCGCGAAACGATCCAAGTCCACCGTTACGTTTCGATGAATGCAGTTCTGGCGCACAAGTTCCAGATTTTCCAGTATAAATTTTCGATCGAGCATGTGATTTCATCCTTAATAAAAAAAGTTTCATTCAAATATATGAATAGCGTACGTTTCAATTAGTTTGGTTGCTGATAGAAAAACTCCATCGCGCGTTTCAATTGAATGTCGAAATCGTAAATTTCAGACGTTTGTTCGGGTTTCAGCGCACCGGTCAGGCGTTTCATCTCAAACGAAATGTATTCCGACTCGAAATTTTCGGGGTCGTGTCGGCGCCAGGGATTCGATCTTGCGTCGATTTCCCACCCTTTGTCCGGCATAACGCCCCACTGATCGGCTGCTTTGAACCCTGGAAACCGATGGATTCTGCGGCCGTTCGGACTTTTGTATTCCTCCACGGAAATCCGAAAACCGCCTCGAACGGGTTTTTCCCAGATTTTTTCCCATAGGGTTTTGGGACTCGTTTCGTTCGCGATGTAACGATCGTCCGGAATGGGACCGAGGTCGAAAATGTTCTGAATGGTTCCTTTTCCGTAGGTTCTTGTTCCAACGCAGACCGCCTGAATTTGACCATTCGACGCATAATCCTGCAAGCACGCCGCAAGAATCTCGCTTGCGCTGGCCGTGTCGCCGTCCACCAAAATGACGACGGGTTTTTCCCAGATTTTTCGGCTTGGAATGCTGATGGAATGCGGTTCCGCATCGTATGCTTTTACGACGTTCACGACGACGCAGCCCGGCGGGAGGAACATTCCGCAAATCGCGGTGGCCGTCTCAAAAAGTCCGCCGCCGTTTCCGCGTAAATCGAGAATCAGCCCCTCCGCTTGCGCTTTCGTACCCGCAATCAAAACCTGACGAAGCTCCGATGCAGTGCGCTCGCCGAACGTATTTAACCGTGCGTAAATCACTCGAGGCGTTCGAACCGCCGTCTTTGCAGGTTCTGCCGCATCGGTTTTCGGGGTCGAAACGGCTTGCGCGGAAGGTTCTGAAACACCCGATTTCGGGGGCGAAATTGTTTTTTGTACAAAATTTTGATGTTTTGAGACTGTGGGAAGCGGAGGAAGCATGTAGTTCCAGACGCCGTTTTCCTGACGCACGATTCCTGTGACGGATTCCATCGTCATTTTCTGCGACGTAAGCGGAATCGAAAGGTTTTTTTTCGTTCTCGGATCCAACACATCGAGCATGATTTCCACGGCGAGCGGCGGATTCATCTTCATCACCGCCTCATCCCAGCTGAGATTTTGGAACGCTAAACCATCCACCGCCGCGATTTCCATTCCCGGCAAAATTCCCGCCCGACGCGCCGGCGACTGCGGGAGTGTGCTTCCAACATAATACTTTCCGGACGCGTCGTCCCTCCAGTATAAAATTCCCAAGGTCCCGGATTCCTGATTCAGTTCCTGGTTCAAATCTTCATAATACTTTGGCGGAATGTAACTCGAATTTTTATCGATGGAAGCGAGCATTCCCGAAACTCCCGCATCGAACAGTTCGCGCTCGGAAAGCGGCCGAATCGCATACGTACGCACCTTCCGTACCATGTATCGAAACGTGGCGGCGTACGGGTCGGCACACCATGCAGAGAAAATCGACACGAGTAAAACCGATACAATCCAGTAAATGTGTTTCTTCGGCATAATTTATCACCCTTCTTCAGGACGCGGCGCCGCTTCATCCTGCAAAGGCGACAAATCACGCTGAAAAACCACTCCGGTTGAAATTTTTTTGAAATTCATTTTAATAAAAGTATTCATCGCGTGCGCGTTTCCTTCCGGAATTTGCAACTCGGCCGCCGCATCCTTGTGACGAAGCGCGAGCTGGTCCAACACGAGCGTCAGAAGCGTCTGCGCAAACCGCTGACGCCGATACTGTTCGCGAACAAACAGGTTCAGAAGTCCAAAACGATTTTCATACTCTGAATTTGGCGGAAGTTTTCGCACCCCCACCCACGCGATTGCGTTTTTCGTTAATTTTTCCACCAGCTTGAAACGGGTCCAATCGGTCGTCGTGAGCGTGCTCGCCTCCCACCAGTCGCCCGAACTTGCGTTCGGAGTTTCCACCAAATCAAACCGCCTCCGAAGCAGCACCTGTTCAAAACTCATTGGAAGATGGCAGTCTGCGAGTTCGATTCGGAAACGATGGTAGCGTTGTAATTGTACGTAATTCATTTCCTGCAGAATCGGCGGCCAAAAAGGGTCGTTCTCCGGAATTCCGCACAGTTCCGAACCGTAAACGACCCCGAAATAGAAGGGCGCATTCGGATAGACGGCTCCCGCATCAATCGTCGTCGCTCCGACCTCTTGAAACCGTTTTTCTATCTCTTTCAAAAGCTGTTTCCGAATCTCATCTTGATCCTTCCGAGCCTCCACAACGAGCATCGCAACCGTTCCGACGGAATAATCCACGTCGATTCCGTTCGACTGCGGACGAAAACCACCATGAACAAAACCAATCACGCGTCCGTCAGAAAATCGGTTAAACGGACGCTCCTGCAAAATTTCGTCTTCCGCCGCACCCGCAACATTCACCACACCCGTGCTTTGCGTCTCGCAGGAATCCTCGGACGGTTTCTTTTCGTTCTGTTCCAGCGCAACCACCATGAAACGACGATCAAAAAACGGTTTCGCCAGTATATTCACTTCGAATCGCACATCATCAATCGCGTCGAACCACTTTCCGACGTAACTGCTGGAATTCCAAGCACATACAAGTCCGTGACGGTCCTGATTTCTGAACGAACGATAATGAATTTTCGTTCCCATTACTGCACCTCTTTGCTCGTCTGATTTTTAAGGGTTTCAATCGCTTCCTGCTGCATTTCTGCCGACAGTGACGGATCGTACGCAACGGTTTTCCACTCCGGATGATTTTTGTACATTTTTTGAATTACTTCCCACGCGGTCTTGCGCAGATTTTCCGAATCGGTTTCGAGCATTGCGGCCCAAATTGCGGGGTTCTCGCTCCACATCGGCGCGTAAAACGCGATGGAATCGGACGAAATCGGATCAAATTCGATGGACGAAACAATCTGTCGGAATCGAATCTGCACCTCCGGGGAATACTTTTCGAGCGGAAAATCAGGCAGTAAAAGCAAAACCGTAATTCCCGCGCTGCGCAAATGACCGTCCGCCAGACGCCGCACGTTGAAATCCTCACTGTCGAGCTGCGCAATCCACTTCTGAACCTGCTCGCTCGTCACGGTTTCCTGCGCCGCGCCGTTTTCATATTGTTCCGCAAGAGCCGAAAAAAGCGCCGTTTTTTGCTGTTCTATGAAGTCCGAACGGCCCGTATGCTTCGACAAAATTTCCTGAATCAGTTCCGCGCATTCTGAATTTCGGAACAAATACAGGTGAAAAACCGATTCGCCGCGATACGTACGCACATTTTCACCGTGAAAATCCCCGAAATGGAATACGGGCGGGTTTCCGCCCCCACCTCCAGACGGTGCTTTCGGCGACTTTTCAAGCATCGGTTTCAACTCTTCAGGAACCGTTCCCGACTCGATGAGAATCGGATCGTTTCCGGAGGTTTGAACGAAACGAATGTACGTATTTTTCGCTTTATCGACCCACAATTCATTGAGCGCGAAGCCGTTCTCGCAGTCGCACCAGCTGAAATATTTTTTCGAACGATATTCATAGTGGACGTTTGCGGTCCCGCCGACGCCGTGAGTGAGTTGAAAATGCGTCTCCGCCACGCCGAATGAATTAATATCGATGTCCCCGTTTCGCCCTTCCGGCGGCAGAAGACAGACGCGGCCGAATATGATTTCTGTACGTATTTTATTTTTCGGAAGCTGGACCGTTCCCGCACTCCAAACCGTCGGCGCGCCGCCGAACAGCGCGAGGAGGAAAACGAAAGTGAAAAACCATCGAAACATGCTGAAACCTTGAATTTTGTTTTTTATTTTATTTTATTTTATTTTATTTGATTTTGATTTTGA
Source organism: uncultured Planctomycetaceae bacterium (assembly GCA_964438515.1). Taxonomy (GTDB): domain Bacteria; phylum Planctomycetota; class Planctomycetia; order Pirellulales; family Thermoguttaceae; genus RGIG3701. Next base: position 44,661 of record CAYTLK010000004.1, on the reverse strand, counting down.
TTTTGATTTTGATTTTGATTTTGATTTTGATTTTAAATCTTAATGTAGCACTACACGGGCCGTGCGTCGACCTCTCCGAACGTCACAATTTCGCAGCCGTTTCCGGGTTTTGGAAGGACAAAAATGGCGCCCAACTCTGGTCTCGCGTCGCAAAAAGCTTTCGATTCCTCGGGTCCCATCACGTAAAAAGCGGTTGCAAGTGCGTCCGCCTCCGCCGCAGTAGGAGCCAAAACGGTCGCGGAAAGGACGTCCGTACCAGGAAAACCCGTCCGCGGGTCGATTACGTGACCGTAACGTCGGCCGTTCGCCCAAAAAAACTGCGTGGCGGAGCCGGAAGTTCCTAACGCACGATTTTCAAGCGGAAGTTCCAGTATGCGTTCGGTCGGCTTCAGCGGGTGGCGGAGCCCCACGAGCCAGTCGCGGCGTCCGCGTCTCGCACCACGCGCAAAAATGCTGCTCCATCCGCCATGAAAAATGTAATTTTCGAGTCCGCAACGGTCCAAAACGGCGGCTGCGACGTCGAGCGCAAAGCCTTTTCCGATGCTTCCGAGCGAAATTTTCATTCCCTCACAGCCGAGTTTCAGCGCGCATTCCGCATCCTCCCACGTAATTCGATTCATCCCGACGCACGCAAGCGCCGCCAGACGTTCCTCCTCCGTCGGAACCCGCCCCTGACGCCGCATGAAGCCCCAAACTTCGGAAAGCGGCGTCGCCGTCACATCAAGCGCGCCGTGAGTCGCGTCGTACAACTCCCCACAAGTGCGCAACAGGCCGTAAACCTCCGGAAGAACCGAGACTGCGTAGTAGGGTCCGTTTTCATTCACGCGTGAAATCTCGCTCTCCGGGAGAAAATAACTCAAATCTTTTTCGAGCCGCGAAACCTCATCGAGAGCCTCAACCGCAACATCGAACGCGTTTTCGTACTCGCCCGCATTCGTCACCACGACGAATTCCGCCGCCATTGCGCGCCTCGAATACTGCATGTACGGAACGGGAACCTCCGCTTCCAGCGTCTCCGCCTCGCGCAACGTCTGTTCGTCTTTTTCACGCTGCGCCTCGGGCGACAAAAATCGTCCGCGCAAAAACGAGCGGCGCGTGGAGGAAAGACGCGAATTTGAATCAGGTGCGTTTAACATATAAGGTTCAAAAAAACTGGAACAAAAAACAAAATCAAATCAAACAAGCAGTGTTCAATTTTCATAAAATTTCAATATAAATCATTTTTTACAGGTCATTCGGGAGTCCGTCGTTCGTTTGGTACGCGAGATTCCGGAATTGCGTCAGTTTCGCTTCCCACTGAAGCGTGATGATTCCCGTCGGCCCGTTACGCTGTTTCGCGATGATGATTTCGGCTTTTCCAGCAAGATTTTTCTTCTCAATTTCTTCTGTTTTTCCCTGATAGTAATACTCTTCACGATGCACAAACATCACGACGTCCGCATCCTGTTCGATCGAGCCGGATTCACGGAGGTTGCTCATTTTGGGTCGATGGTCGTTTCCGTCTTCCGTCTGACGGTTGAGCTGTGCCAGACACACGACGGGGACGTGCAATTCTCTCGAAAGCTCCTTCAAACGCCGCGACATTTTCGCCACGGCTTCCTGCCGACTCGCGGTGGGACCGTCCTCTTTGATGAACTGCAAATAATCGATGATAATCACATCGAGCTGTCCTTTTCTCTTGAGCCGCCGCGCCAGAGCTGCAATATCGGAAACCGTTCGGCTTGGGGAATCGTCGATGAACAGGGGAGCGTGCATCATGGTGCTGCTTGCTTCCTGCAGTTTCAGGGTTTCAGAACGCGTGAGCCGTCCCTGACGGACGCGCTGACTGTCGACGCACGCCCGTCCGCAAAGCATACGCATTCCCAATTCTGCCCGCGACATTTCGAGACTCACAAAAAGGACGGCTTTCCCCGCCTCCATCGCGATATAATCCGCGATATTCGTCGCAAACGCGCTTTTTCCCATACTGGGACGCGCCGCGATGATGATGAGTTCGTTGTCGTGCAGCCCGCCGGTTTTTTCGTCGAGGTCCACAAATCCGGTTGGAATTCCCACGGCGCCGCCGTCTTTGTAACGCGTCACCATCTCCCACGTTTCGGTCAAAACCTCCATAATATCCGACACGGAATCATTGCTTCGCTCGTCGTGTACCGCAAAAATCAACTCTTCCGCCTCGGAAACCAGCGCGTTTACGTCCGATTCGGGTTCGTACGCCTTCTGAATGATGACCGTACTCGCCTGAATGAGTTTCCGGAGCCGTGAACTGTCGCGCACAATCTCCGCGTACGCAGGTGCGTGAGCCGCAATCGCCACGGAATGCACAATTTCCACGAGGTACTGCAAGCCGCCGATTTTTTCGAGGTCGTCCGAACGCGTCAGACTGTCCATCAAAATGTGACTGTCGATCTTTTTTCCTGAATTATACAGCTCAACCAAATGATGGTACACCGTTCGGTGCGCATCCAGGTAAAAATCATCCTCACGCAAAAGCGGCTGTACGTCGTCGAGAATTTGCGGATCCATCAGAATGCTTCCCAAAATTCCGCGTTCCATCTCGATATTTTGCGGCATGGAACGTTCAACGGGAAGAAGTTCCGGCTGAGGAGTCTTCTTCACGAAACCGTTTCCATTTTTTTCCGGCATTTGTTGGGTCCTTTCTGTCGTCGCGCCTGCGAAAAATTCACTGTGAATGAATTCTATATCCCCGATACATTTGGAAATTCCGCTTCTCTGTCGTTACGCTCTTGCGAAACGACCGCTTCCATCGCCGTCCAAAGCGGAATTTTCAAGTGGAATCTGTATAGTTTAATCTTATTTTAACACATCCGGATTTTCGCGGGAGGACGGGGGGGGAACTTTTTTTCAATTATTTTTCAAAGAATGATAAAATTTTCGGGTTTTAAGTTCTGCGTGTTTTAAAATCCCGTTTTTTCGTTGTTTCGCGAGAGTGCGACCGGCGGAAAAACGGGAGGAATTTCAGGGTGAGCCTCCGCGCTTCCTCACTGGAACGTTGAATTATGAACTTTGCGGGCGAAACGCCCGCGCTCCCAGGAATTCCTCAACGAAACGCCCTGAAGAAGTTTTTCGAGAAACGCCGAGTAATTCAAAAATAAAAAACAAAAAATGCGCAAGTCCTTTAATACAAAGGACTTACGCAAAATTTAATCGGAAACTTACGTTCCGCAATCACACAAAATGTGAAATTATGGAGTGTTATTTCTTGCTTTCCGGCGTCACTTCCTGCAAAGAGGTTTTGGGATTGTTGGCGTCGTCTGCCGCCTTGGAACTTTTCACGGACCCTTCCAGATAGTTTTCGATGGAAGCCGCATCGTAAATTTCCGCAAACTCTTCGGAGACCGCAACTTGCATCTTTTTGATGGAAATGTCGCGTCGAATCAAGTCTTTCACTTCGTCAAACGAAGCGTCCACCGGCTCGGTAAACCCAGTGCAAAGCAGAATGATGCAGTAATTATCTTCCTGAATGATTCCCGAAAGTTCGCCTTCCTTGAGCGCAAACGCAGCCGTTTCGAGTTCCGGATGACCGCAGTTTTTGCAAATCGGCGGGATTTCACCCCCATTTTCACGACTTCCCGGTTCGGAGGAATATTTTCTCGCGAGATCCGCAAACCCGTTTTCCGTTCCGTCTTTTCGGGCCATTTCCCAAACACGCAGCGCCTGACGCATATCGTTGAGCACAATCGCACGGCATCGGACTTTTTTCCCGAAATTCGCTTCATACCCGCGCTGAAGATCCTCGTCCGTGATTTCAAAACGGTTTGCAGCGAGTTTTTCCAGCGCAACACTGGGCCAAATGGCGTCGCGAATGTAACGTTCTTTCGTCACATTGTTCTGCTGCGTCACTTTGGCCAGCCACCCCTCGACGTTCGGCTTTCCGTCTGCCAGAGGCGGAAGGTTCATGAGCGCGTCTTCTGCAACTTTGGCCTGAAGATCTTCATCCGCAATCGTAATGTTTCGTTTTTTCAGTTCCTGACGAATAAGCGTCAGATTGATGAGGCCCGTGAGTGCTTCTTTTCCGTACAGTTTCACACATTCGTCGCCGAGGACCGCCATGCTGATCACTTTTCCGTCAACGACTGCCGCCGCGCCCGGACGACGGTCCATTTTGGCTTTGTCGCCGTAAAAAAGCTCAATTTTTGCTTTGTCGAGAAGCGTTTTCATGAATTCTTGACCCACTTCACGCTGTTTTCGCTGTGAAACGATCGCCTCAATTTCAGTACGAATATCTTCCAGCTTCGTTGTGGGTGGAATCACTTCGTCACAAAGCAGAATAACGTACTGATTTCCGAGTTGAATCGGCTGGGACAAATCGCCGGCTTTCATGCTGAAAAGGACGGTTTCGACGGCTTCGTCGTTCATGTGCTTTCGCAGCGGCGGGACGGTCCCGCCCAGAGCGGCAGAGTAACTGTCGGTCGAGTATTTTTGCGCGAGTGCTGCAAATTGAGTCGGATCCTTTTCGACTTCGGCACGAACTTTTTCCGCTTCCTCTTTCGTCGCGACAGAAATCATACGCACTTTTACAGCCGTTCCGTAATTTCGTTCGAATTCGAACTGCAAATCTTCATCCGTCACTTTGACGGCACTTCCCGCGAGCTTTCGGATGGCGATCGTCGGACGAATGATTTCATCGACGAAACGTTTCGGCGAAATTCCTCGTTCTTCCTCCAGCAGTTTCAAATATTGATCTTTCGGAATCGAAAATTTCTTTGCCGTCTCGTCGATTTCCGCAATGATTTCTTCATCAGAAACCGTAATTTTGGCCGCCTGGCAGGCGTTCTCGATAACCAAACGCGTCGCGAGGGTGTTGAGGACGTCCATTCCGTAATCTTCCAGACTGGATTCCACCAGCGTTTTGCGGCTGATTTCCTCATTATTAACGTTTGCGACGACTTGAAGCACGGTTTTTGTGCTTTGAGCGTCCGGCGTCTGCGCAACAGGTGCTGCAGAGGTTGCGGACTCTACGGATTTTGCAGGTGCTGCTGGGGCTTGCACGGCCGATTTTTTTGCTGCGGGAGCGGCGGCAGGTGCAGCGTTCTGCGAGAAAACGGGGCTGCAAAACAGGAAACCCGTCAAACACAAGGCGGTTAATGAAAAACGTTTTGTAAACATAAATCCAAACTCCTAAACGGTTTTTATTCTTGAGGAATTCTTTCCTTATTCTTTTAAAGAACCTAAATTTGCTCAAGTATACATCTTTTTGAAAATCGGCGCAAGAGAGATTTTACGGAAAGTTCAAAAAAACGCTTTCCTTTGAAAATTCTTTTAAAGATTCATGAAGAAATCATGAAGAAATCCACAACGAAACTCTGAAAACGTATGATTCGCGTACCGTTCCGTTGGTTTCGAGATTAAAAAACGCCGCCCGACTCCTCAAAAAAAGGGAGTCGAGCGAATAATGGTACATAAATCAATATATACATTAGTACGTAAATCAGCACGTGAAATGAAGACGAAAATTAAGGCGCGTCACGGAATTTTCATGCGTGACGAACCTCTTTTCCCTCTACTTTTTGGTTTTCACAGCAGGTTTCGAAACGGGTGCATCGTCCGCATCGTCATCGTCCGCTTCCACTTCAGCCGCATCGTCATCGTCCGCTTCGACTTCAGCCGCATCGTCATCGTCCGCTTCGACTTCAACCGCTTCGATTTCAACGTCGTCGTCATCGTCGCCGACTTCGCCGAAAACATCGTCGCTGTTTTCGCTTTGGAAAGTTGCAATGATTTTTCCGATGGTTTCGAACAACGCGCTCTCAATGAAAACTTTTCCGCTCATCTTTTCAGGCGTGTAGGAAGCGCTGTAATTCACCTCTCCAACAAACTCGTCCTCGACCTGCGGGAAGAACGGTTTCAGAAGCGCCATGCTAAAATGGAGTTTTCCATTCTGCGCAACGGTTCCGGATTTCAGCGGACGTTCTTTGAACGCGTTTTTGAGAGCCGTAACCGCACTGGTTCCGTTCGCCGTGACCGCCGCAAAGAGATATTTTGCGTGGACGCCGATCGCAACATCGAATTCTTCTGTTTTGATTTCATGTACAGTAATCCCTTTTCCGAATTTTCCGACGTTTGCCGTCACCTGCACATCATCATTTCCTTCGGCTTTCGCATCTTCAAAGGACTTCACGATGGCGTCGTTGATTTGGTCTCCATTACTGATTCCCATCGCGTAGAAGCCGTAAATTCCCTTTTCGTCCGCATAGAACGAAAACGCAACGTCGATTTTCTGAACGTCCATCGCCGTCAGAATCGTGTTTCGAAGGTCTTCCTTAATCACTTCGTTATTGGTCAAAGCGGCGACAAAATCCTTGCGGTTATTTTCGTCGAAGGTTCCGAGAAACTGTCCCGAAAGAGGCGCTTTATCGTCGCAAAAAGACGAAAGAAGCGTCTTGGAGAGTTTGGAAGTATTCGCGAAATTTCCAGCCGCTTTCGTTCCCGCTTTGGGTGTAACGGCAAAATTCAGCGTCATGTCGCTGTTTTCGGCCGCATCCAGCGTGAATTCAATGGAATCGATCTGTTTCAGGGAATCCTGCATTTTCGCGACTTGTTCCTCATCCATCTCGGTCGCGTTGTTCTGAATTACGAACGGAATCAGCGCTTCGGGATTCAGTTTGACGGTCAGCAGTTTGGCCGCGTCGAACGTCGGGATTTCCGCGTCCCATTTCATATTGTTCAAAACAATTTCGTAACCGTCTTTTGCAGCAAACTCCATTCCTTCGGGAATCTTTTCCGCGTCTTTCATGCTTTTGACCTGGAGGTCGAACATTTTCTGACTTTTCACGGGCAGAAAAGCTGCGGTTCCGTATGCATCACCCTGCAAATTCGCGATGATTCCCGCCGGTTTGGTTCCGTCAATTCCGAATGCCGGAATGCTTCCGAACATCATCTGAGTAAGCATCGTAAACTGCGGGTTGAGTTTCCCAGCCAGGGAATTCACCTGAGTTTGAAGCGCGTCCAGATTCGAAACCGTAACGGCCGCCGCCGGCGCCGCTTCTTTTGCGAAAACGGACGGAGCCGCGATCGTTCCGACCACCAGAGCGGTCAGCGTAAAAATGTGAAAAATCCTTTTCAGCATACAATTCTCCTTAAAAATTCAAAAAATATTTCCGAGTCTCCCACCCTTTCGGAGTTTCCACTGCCTGACGCGCAGGAAGTCGGACGGTGCGGAGAGTTTTTTCCCGATTCGAATACTATAACCGATTTTAGAAAAAACATCAAGACGGAACGTAAAAATTTCTTAAAATTTTTTCATATCTCGTCATTTTTCGATTCAGGAAACCATAAATCCGCTGGATTTGCAGTTTGATTTAATATCCCGCTGATTTTCGCAGATAAAATAATGCAAAAACAATCAATCTGCGGGCATTTTGAGTTGTGGTTTGATTTTCGTTCCGTTTTATTCTTTCACTCTTTGAATTTTCGGCTGCGCAGAATGTGGTGGTAGTGCTGCGCGAAACGGTGCGCCTCGTCGCGCACATACTGCAAAAGCCGCAAACTCCACGCACGGCGTGAAAGCCGCAAAGGTTCGTCCTCGCCGGAAATGTAAAGCTCTTCGTCCCTTTTCGCGAGCGAAACGAGCTGAACCTGCACCTCAGCCTGACGAGCCGCATCTTCCGCAGAATGCAGCTGACCTTTCCCCCCGTCGATTAAAAAAATGTCCGGAATGGGTCCGTTTTCCTCTTTCAGACGCCGAAGACGCCGAAAAACCACCTCGCCGATCGACGCAAAGTCGTTGATTCCTTGAACCGTTTTGATGCGATAGCGTTTGTAACCCGCTTTGAACGGAAGGCCGTCGATGAACTGAACGAGAGACGCAACCGTCGCCTCCCCCTGAAGATGCGCAATATCGACGCCCTCGATGATTCGCGGAATCTGCGCAAGATGGAGGATTTTTTGCAGTCCCGCGAGTCCTCGTTTCGGGTCCATCTGAAACACTTCCGGCTGAACGTTTCGCTCAAGGTCGCCGCAATCGTTCAGCTTTTCGAGTGCCGCGAGCTGGTCGCGCAGCGCCGCCGCCTGTTCAAATTGAAGGTTTTTTGCCGATTCTTTCATTTCTTCCTGCATCTCGTGCACGAGTTCGTCCCGTTTTCCGTCGAGGAAGCGTTGAAGATGGTGAATTTGGCGGCGATAGTCGTCCCGCGAAACCCGGCCGCAACACGGAGCCGTACACTGACCGATCGACGCAAGAAGACACGGACGGAAAAAACGGCGTTTCGGATCGTCTTCCTGAATATCGTACTGACAGTTTCGAAATTTGAACACTTTTTGCATCGCGACGAGCGCTCCGCGTACGGGACTCGTGAACGGTCCATAGAGTTTCACGCCTGTAGAAAGCGGCTCGCGCGTTGCTTCGACTCTCGGAAAAGGTTCGTGCGTATGAATTTGAATGTACGGAAACGACTTTCCGTCTTTGAGGTCCCGATTGTACATCGGCTGAATATCTTTGATGAGGCGCGCTTCCATTAAAAGAGCGTCCACCTCGCTGAGCGCCTGAATGAAATCAATGTCGCGAATATCTTTCACGAGGAATTTCGTTCGTTCGTCGAGTTCGGCCGCATGGAGGAAGTAACTTCCTGCCCGTTTTCGCAGATCTTTGGCCTTTCCGACGTAAATCACGCGCTGATGCGCGTCTTTCATGAGGTACACGCCCGGCACGTGCGGAAAATTTTTGACTTTTTCCGCCGCGTAGGAATTATCGTTCGGATATTCAAATGAATCATCAGACATTCAATGAACCTTCATTATTTTTCTCAAGGCGAGAAGCCCGCCGCTCACTTGGACGAATCACTTTTAAAGTGTGATGCGGGAGCCTCCTGGGAACGCGGGCGTCTCGCCCGCATAACCCCATTAATGAATATTCCTTTGAGGAATCATGCGGGCAGGATGCCCGCGCTCCCAGGTATTTGGCGCGAGCCGATGGGTTGAATTCAGCCGGAAAAATCCGTTTTTCAGGAACGCATGTTCAGCGGGCAAAAAACCCCCGGCTCGCCTTGGACCGTTAAAAAACGAATCTAACGAAAATCGACAGGAAACAGTGCCGATTATAACGAATTAAAGGACGGCTGTCAAGTGGAGGGTGTGAAAGCGGAAAAAGACGGTCTTTCGGACGCGTTTGGAAGTTCTGCGAAAAAATCAAAGAAAAACGCCTCCCCCCCATTGACAGAAATTGGAAATCAGGTACAATTCACTTTATCATTTTCAAGGAGCGGCTAGCTCAGTTGGTTAGAGCACCAGCTCGACAAGCTGGGGGTCACAAGTTCAAGTCTCGTGTCGCTCATTAATGATAAAGGAAAAAAACGAATCGTTTTCTGACGAAAGTCGGAAATCCGTTTGAGCGGCTAGCTCAGTTGGTTAGAGCACCAGCTCGACAAGCTGGGGGTCACAAGT
>CAYTLK010000004.1:33751-35162 GCA_964438515.1 uncultured Planctomycetaceae bacterium | reverse complement strand
TCAAGTCTCGTGTCGCTCATCCTTGCGCCCTGCATGATCCCGCAGGGCAAAAAAGCCTGAAAATTCAACGTTTTCAGGCTTTTTTTGTTTTTAGGAAGTTCTAAAATTACGGTTCCGTGCGAAAATCTTACAGTGCGAATCGTGTTTTTCAGCGCTGCAGCTCTGTTTCCACCCGAATGAGAGGAAACAGAGCGCTCCCGTAATGTCGTTTCGCCCGTCGCGGCTCTTTAGTGCATCTCCGCTCCCACCGTTTTGATTGCTGGACGATAATAGTGAAAATGAACGTCCGGATGGTCCGCCAAAAGCGACATCGGAACGGCAGAATCGACGATTTTTCGACCCACCATCCACGCAGAAAGCCGCATCCCGAACGGATTATCGTGTGTCCCCGCCTGCCAGATGCTTACATGATCCGCCTTCCACGTTTCGTACGGACCCACCGTACACGCATACTGCGGAACGTTTGCGACGTATCCGCCGCCGCTCGTACGCGCATTCTGCAGAATCGTAATGGGATGAAGCTCCGTCACACGCGCACGTTTTGCACGATATTCTTCCGGCGTCGGCGGCGCGTCCTCGTACATTCCTTCACGACGAACCGGGTCGTTAAACGCCCAATGCTTCGTATCGCCCTGCCCGCCCTGCATCGTGAGACAGCGGATTTCATCGTACGTTTTCGTATACGCAGTCAAATCGCCAGACGGAAAATGGATGTTTTCAAGCGGCATCCGAAGTTCCTCGCGAATTCGGCCAAAACACATCTCGTAATCTGCTTTATAAAACGAAAGCGGATGGTCCATTCCCACCGGCTCCCCGTTTTCAACCCATTCATCCATTCCCCAAAAATGAGCGTTTTTGAGGCTCAAATCCAAGGCGTTTACGATTCGCGCAACCAGCGGAAGCTGCTCGGTCGGACCAATCGGCCCGCAAATCCCAACCGGATTGTCAGCCGTCGCCATCCGCCACGCTTCCACGTACTCAAGCGCCTCGCAAAGATAAAAATCTTCAAGAGTTTCATGATAGTGAACCGTGAAACCCGGCCGCGAAAGCTGAAAAAGCGTCGTTTCCGTCAATCGGGCGGCATCGTCGATGATTTCCCGATCAAGCGTCGTGTAATCCCACCATTGGGGCGCAACTTTACTTAAAGGACGTGACATACAGCTCCTTTCCTGTAAGAAAAAAGTTTGATTTTTATGAAAAAACGCGGCTGAAACCAACCGCGTTCTGCTTTTTAGGATGTCGAAAAAAAACTCCCGATCTTCCTGCGTTTATTTGTGAATGCGATAGAAATGAGGACGATAAACAGGTCGTGCGACTTTCTGCGCCGGAACACAAGCGTTTTTCGCTTCTTCCGCAGCTTTCGCTTCTGCTTCCGCTTTCTCGGCGGCGGCCTTTGCTTCCGCTTCAGCCT
>CAYTLK010000004.1:19808-33651 GCA_964438515.1 uncultured Planctomycetaceae bacterium | reverse complement strand
CTTCAGCCTTTGCTTTCGCTTCTGCTTCCGCTTTCTCGGCGGCGGCCTTTGCTTCCGCTTCAGCCTTTGCTTTCGCTTCTGCTTCCGCTTTCTCGGCGGCGGCCTTTGCTTCGGCTTCAGCCTTTGCTTTCGCTTCCGCTTCTGCTTTCTCGGCGGCTTCATCTACCACTTCTTCTTTTACTTCAACGGCTTCTTCTGCCGGTGCGGCTTCTTCTTTTACTTCAACGGCTTCTTCTGCCGGTGCGGCTTCTTCAACGACCACGGCTTCTGCCGGTGCAGCTTCTTCAACGACCACGGCTTCTGCCGGTGCGGCTTCTTCAACGACCACGGCTTCATCCTGCGCCATTGCGGCAAAGCTGAATCCCGTCACAGAAACCAAGGCGAGTGTAAACCATAATTTTTTCATAATTTTTCCTTTCAGAATTTAGTTTTGAGTATTTTATACCCGATGCATTTTTAATTTTCGCTTCTCCATCGCTCGGGCTATCGCGAAACGACTGCGGTCATAATCGTCCAAAGCGAAAATTTCAAATGGAATCAGAATCTCCAATTCAACATTAACAGTATTATATATCCTTTTTTTTGAAAATCAAGAGTTTAATTCTCAAAAAGGGGAAAAAAAGTAAAAATTTTGTCGAAAGTGTCCGTAAAATTTCACATGCAGAGGAAAAATGGACCGAACTTTTCCACATTCCGCCTGAATGTCACACAAGATTTACAGTTTTTCAATATTTTTTCTGAAATCCCTATTTACAGAACCTGTTGCTTTTTATATAATCACTTTATCTATTTTAATCCACAACTTCATTATTTTACGGAGATTCGGATTTCTCCAAGGTTTTTTTATGAATATGTCCATGAATGTCGCTCCAGAATTTACCGACGAACAGAAGAAAAGCATTGTTCAAAGTGTCAGTCGAAAAGTCGCGCTTACGATTTGCCGAATCGAAGACAAAATTCAAAAAGAGGAATTGAACGGAGCTGGAGATTTCCCCGTATACGGCGCTTTTGTCAGTCTGAAACGCTTTCGTCAGCTGCGTGCGTGCTGCGGATGCATGGGAGATTCGATTCCGCTCGCTGACGCATTGGAACAGGCGGCGTACCGCGCTGCGGTCGATGATATTCGTTTTCCCCCGATCGAAAATTACGAACTGAACGACCTGGAAATGGAAATTTGGATTCTTTTCAGTCCCGAACTGGTCGGCGCGAAAGGGGAAGATCGTCAAAATTATGTGGAAATCGGGAAACACGGTCTGATGATCGTGAAAGGCGAGCATCGCGGCCTGCTGCTTCCCGGCGTCGCGACCGAAATGAATTTGAATCCTGTGACGTTTTTGGAACAATGCTGCCTCAAAGCGCGCATTCCCAAAGACGCCTGGAAAGAAGACGGAACAATGCTGTTTCGCTTCCAAGGGATGATGTTTCCCGCCCATCTTCGAGACTCGATTCCGGAAAATATCGCGCCGCAAGTGCTTCAAGTTCCGCAGGGACCCACAAAAAGCGACCTTGCAAAACTGGCGGACCACTGCTACCGAAATATCAACAAACAATTTGAAGGAAAAGTTCCCGATTTTTACCTTCCGGGCGCGTACGACGGCAAAGTAAACGGCGTCTGTCTTCGTGTTCGGCTCGACCGCATCAGTGCGGACTGCGCGCAGCTGTACCTGAACGACCCGCAGCCGCTTCAGTCGACGCTTTTGGGACTTTCGCAGAACGCTTCACTCGCGATGCGTCAGAACAATCTCGGCCCCTCGAACCTTCAAAAGACGGCTCTGTGCGTTTTTTGGGACGTAAAAGCCCTCGGAAGCGTCGAAAAAGTCGACGTCACCTCGTACGACACACGTCACACGGGCTTTATTGCGGTCCGATTCGGCAAATGGACGCTGGGATTTGCGCCTGGAAAGCGTCCTGAGGCGATTCTCGAAGACATTATGAAATCTTCCGAATTCGAAAACGATGAATCCACACTGATTTTTGCCGCCAGCGTGGCGTGTACCGACATCGCATTCATGACGAGTACCGTCCAAAAACCGCTCGTGAAGAATATTCCTCGTTCGCCGGCCGTCGCGGGAATGTTTTATCCGTCAAAACCCGAAGAACTGGAAGCACAGCGCGATGCGTTCCTCTCGAAACCGCCGGCTCCAAAACAGAATTTTGCCGGCGCACTGGTTCCGCACGCAGGCTGGAAGTATTCCGGACCGCTTATGGCGCGAACCCTCGAACAAATTGAGTTTGGAACCCGAATTTTCATTTTTGCGCCAAAACATCATGCAATCGGCGTCGATTGGGCCGTCTGTCCCGCGCCGCGCTGGAATTTGCCGGGCCGTCCGATGGAAGGAGACGTGAATTTGAGTCAGTCGCTCGTCGAGGCGGTTCCTCATTTTCAGCTCGACTCGCTGGCGCACGACCGCGAACACTCGATTGAGGTTCTTTTGCCGTTTCTCGCGAAACTTACACCCGGGTCGCACGTGGTGGGAGCCGTGCTGCAGGGCGGAGACCGAGTGATTGCAGAGACCGCAAAACAGCTGGCCGGATGGATCGGAACGCTTCCGCAGCGGCCGACGCTCATTGCGAGTTCCGACATGAATCATTACGCGACGCTCGAAGAGACGCTGCGAGTCGACGCGCCCGTAATTGAGGCGATGCAGGCGCTGAATCCGGAGGAAATGCTGGAAATCGTACGAAAAAACAACGTTTCGATGTGCGGCGTCCTTCCCTGCGCGCTCGTCATGATGACGCTGCGAGAATTGGGACTGCTGAACGAATGCGTGACGGTCGGCTGCGCCACGAGTGCCGACGGCGGCGGAAATCCAAACAGTGTGGTGGGTTATTGCGGAATGCTGTTCCGATGACGCATTTAAAATAAAATATCAAGAAGTTTTTGAAAAAGGGGTCTGGGGGAACAACATTCAAAATGTTGTTCCCCCACGACCGTCACGACAGTACGGGCAGCCAGATTCTCCCGATAGGGTGAATCGCGCGTGAAACTTTAAAAATTGAAAACGAAAACTGAACAAAATGAGGAAACAAATGGAAAACGAAAAGAATCCGCCCGACTCCCCTGCTCCGCCCAAGTCTCGCCCTCCGCTCAGTTTATGGTTTTTCTGCTTGGGACTGTTTGTTCTGATTATCGTCGTAAAATTCGCGTCCTGCACCATCCGCAGTCAGGTCGATTTGCAGGGCGAAATGAAAAAGGCACAAAATCCGCCGCAAGTGGAAATCGTACCGTGACGGGACCTTATACATTCTTATAGACGATCGTTTGAAAGCTGCTGAGCATACGTGTTTAACTGAAGACACTCGCTCCGAGTAATTGTACAGTTTTCAGGATGGTACTTCCACGGAGAGAGCATCAGAAGTCGGCCGTCAGAGCACGCGTCGAAGTATTTCCCCGGCGGCTTGTATGCTTCTGGAAATCCGTTCTCCAGCAGAACGACTAACGGCAGTTCGGCGTAAAGAACGGCTCGCGCAATCTCCTTTTCGCCTGGACTGATACACGGGGAAATCAAAACGGCTCCGTGCTGGGCGGCTAAAAGAAATTCTTGCTGCTTTTGATGAAGCTCTTGTGCGGAAATGCTGCGTGAAATTTGGATGGGCAAACGGATGGGAGCGTCCAAAAGAAAATGGTTTCCGATTCCCTCAAAACGGATGCCGCAGAGGGGAATTTCCCGTACGATGCGGAATAAATCGGGGTGCGCGCGTTTCACTGCGAGGCGGCGGGGATTGTCCTTGATGTAAGCCCTCATATTGTCCAGCTGCCCCTTATGCCAGAGGATGGAGTCCTGAAAGCCCTTTTTCCAGATTGACCGGGTCAAATATGACCCGGAACAGAACGGTTCTGTTTCGGCACGTTCTGTTTCGGCGCATATTTGCGCCGATCGAACCCGGCTTGTGACGCCGGCCAAAAAGCCGCGAATCACCGTCCCGAGGGGTTTTTCCATTGGTTTTTTCACGAAGAGAATTCCGTGAAAATGGTCCGGCATCACGCAATATTCCATGAGCGAAATCGCGGGGTGTCGTTGAGGGATTTCCCTCCAGCAACACTCCACGATTTCCCCGATTGGCAGTCGTTCGACCGCCGCATTCATTTCGCCGCCCGTCAGACGTCCCAGAATTTCTCGACGTTCTTCAGTGACGACCGTAATCATGTAAATACATCGAGACCGATAGTCGTGATTCCAGCACCGCTGAAGCATCCCGCCGCTCATCGTTCAGCTTTGAGGGCAGCTGACGGATTTCACAGACGCAACCGCCTGGGCGCACTTTTCCGCACACTTTTGAGCGTACTTTTGCGCACAATTCATCGCAATCTGACGAATCGAACACAAATCAAGCTTTCCCGTTCCCAAAAGAGGAATCTCGTCGATCGGAAAGTACGAATCCAACGACGGAATCCAAAGATTCGGAAACTTTCTCTCCTTCAATTTCGCATTCAGCTCTTCCGGCGCAAGCGTCAGTTCCTTGTACAAAACCACAATGCGCTCGCCCTTTTTCTCGTCCGGAACAGACGTCACACAAATTTTCGGCTCCTCTTCCGCCTTGTTTCCAAGCAGCTGGTTAAATGCGTCTTCCAGCCCCTCGTGCGGCACCATCTCACCGCCGATTTTCGCGAAACGACTCAGCCGACCCGCAATGTACAGAAATCCGTCATTATCTCGCCGAATCAAATCCCCCGTGCAGTACCAGCCGTTTTTCAGGACCGCCGCCGTCTTTTCCGGCTCGTCGTAATACCCCTTCATCACGTTGTCGCCCTTGACCCAAAGCATCCCCACTTCGTTCGCCGCACAAGGCGTGCCCGACTCCAAATCAAGAACTTTCACCGAAATTCCCGGCATCGGAAAACCAATTGATTCGTCTTTCGGCATCGGTTCCCAACCGCGCGTGTGACGATTCGCAGGGATGTTGGCCGTCACGACCGGAGAGGTTTCCGTAATTCCAAGTCCCTGAATGGGTCGAATTCCGAAACGATTTTCATATTCATCCATCAGCTCCTTCGGACAGCGCTCGCCGCCCGCCACAACGAGATTCACCGAGGCTAAATCTTCACGTTCCATGCGCCGCGCGTACGTACGAAGGAACGTGGGCGTTCCGAGGAAAATCGTTGGTTTGTACTTTCGGCACAGTTTCTGAATCGGACGGTATTCAAGCGGCGAAACGTGGTAGTAACCGGACATTCCGCGCGTCAAAACGGTCCAAAGCGGTCCCGTGAAACCGAACGAATGGAAGAAAGGAAGCGCGCCGAGCATACTGTCGCTGGGCGTGAAACTGAAAAAGTCGGAAAAACTCTTGATGTTTCCGCCGATGTTTCGATGCGTGAGCATCACCCCGCGCGGCATTCCCGTCGAACCGGAGGTGAAAAGAATCGCCATCGTTTCGTCCGGATCCATATTTTGAAGGTCCAACTGACGATAAACCATTGAAAGGGGCAAAACTTTCGCCTGAAGGTACGAAACGATTTTGTCGCACAGCGTCACTTGGTCCTTCAAATCCTCAAGAAACACCACATCGCAGCACGGCTCGTAGTTGAATTTCTCCATCACTTTGCGGCTCGTGATGAGGTGCTTCATTTTGACTTTTTCGATGCATTTATTCATAACGTCGGGACTGACGGTGTAATTCAGATTGACGACGACCCGCCGATCAAGCGACAAAGCCGCATTCGCCAAAACGCTCGGAACACAGGGCGGAATCAGAAGTCCTACGTTTTCTTCCTCCGTTCGAGGGCCAAGAATCTTTCGAAAAAGACGACGCAAAACGAGAGCGCGAAGGAGTGCGTCCGAACCTTTTAATTCGGAACTCAAGTCCGCAATGACCGTTTGATTCGCACAATTCGTTTTCCAGTGCCGCAACATGGCGCGAACCGGAATGTCGTCCTGTGTCAGTTCTTCGTAAATTTCATTCTCTTCTATCATTTCAGACCCTTTCCAAAGTCATATTTGTTTCATTGGTTTTAATATAACGCAATTTTGTGAAATTGCAACCGAAAATTTTGACTTTTGGAAAGAATTTACAGAGGTTTTACATTCGGATGACGTAAATATCAAACAAAATTCATATTTTGTACATCGCACAAATCATGAACAGATTCGAATGCGCGTCACGGTCCTCGCAGTAGGTCGTGTTGTAATATTCGTACTCAAATCCGACGTTGAACGCTTTCGTTATATCGTGCGAAATATTGATGAAGGTGAAGTAGTTCTGCGAGCGCATCCCTCTCGCAACTTTGGAATCCCACACATCGTCGATTGAGTAACCGACCGAAGTGTGCCAGTCGGGCATAAAATCCCACATAATCGAGAACCAGCCGCCGGTGGAACCGATGTTTTCGCGAGTTTGAGGGTTCAAATCCTGCATGATGGACGCACAGTTGACCGCCAGAAGCTCGCCGACGTAAAATTCGCCGAGGAGAAAAACTTTTTCCGTAAAACGGATTTTCGTTTCTGCAGTGAACGCCCAGGAGGTACGATGGAACTCGTCGGAATTCATGACGTATTCTTTATCGCCGATTTTTGCACCTGCCGCAAAGGTCGCGCTGTCCCACAGTCCGAATTCGTCGTACGAACGTTCCAGACGCAGCTGAAATTCCGGGTAGCGCCCCATTTTTCCGCTGTAGAAGGAACCGTCGGAGGCGGTAAAATTGCTGGTGCTCGAACTCAAAACGCACGTCTGAACGGCAAAACGACCATTTTCGCGCTTAAAATAACGGTCGTAACGGATTTGAGGACGCCGAAAGCCGAAGTTTCCGCCGGCGGAACCGAATCCCCAGTTCAAAACGGTCGGGTAGTACGGACTCAGAAGCTCCCACGTCTGTCCGATTAGAAGCATGGAATCCTCGCTTTTGAATTGAATGTATGCTTTTCGAAGTTCCATGTCGGCTTTATTTTCGCTCGTGTACGTGTTTTCGAAGTCGCTTTCGAACACGGACGACACTTGGACGCCGGGAAGAGACGAGATTTCCGGAGCCGTCAGATTGAAACCGAGACGCGTCGCCTTCATGTCGAAGTATGTATGACTTCTGTCCGTATTTCGAACCCACAACGGATACTCGCCCGCAAACATCTGATTCGTTTCGTGCGTGGCGGTGAGCCAGAACCAGACGTAGGGCGTCAGAGTGAGGTGATTTTTATCCCATTTCCAACTTTTGTAGCGCGCCAGTTCCGCCTCCAAATCGTCCTGCGACATATTGAGGAAAACCGAATTGTACTTTTCCGCGTCCCGTTCCGATTCCTCCAACTCCACCGACTCCGCAAGCTCCGAAGACCGCAAAAGGCCGTCGGACGCGCCAGTTGAAACGGGTACGGAAAATAAATCTTGTTTTGAAACTTCCTGCGAAAGGGATTCCGAAATCTGTGCGTAATTCTGTGCGGGAATTTGTGCGTCTGTCGGTGCGGAAGTTTGAGCGGGAATTTGTGCGTCTGTCGGAACGGAATTTTGTGCGGTTTTCTGTGCGTCAATTTGTTCGCGGAGCGCGTCGTTTTCTTTCTCCATTGCGGCCAAACGATCGTTAAATTCGTCGGTCGTCATCTGCGCATTCAGGGACGCAGGGACTCCCAAAGTTCCGAAAATAACAAAAATAACGGATATAATAATTTTCAGGACGCAATTCACAATGAAAAACCTTCCGAAAGGATTTTTTGACGCAGGATGACGCCTTTTTGTACAGGAAAATCAATTTAACTGTATCAATCGATATAATCATTAAACTTATTTTCGGTGAAAACTCGTCGAAACTTAAACGTTTTTACAGATTAAAACGATTTTGCAAAATACAACATCTTTTCCAGCTGAACTAATTTTGGAACCTGTAGGGTTTTTATCTTTCCCGGAGTTTAAATAAACGAAAAGTTTTAGGAAAAATAGTTTGTCATTTAGGAAAAAACATGTTAGAATAAAATAGGTAAAGATTTCCATTCCCATGAAGTGCATAAATTTTCACGATTACGGAAGCAAAGAATTTGAAGTAATGTGAAGAATTTTGAAAAAAACTTCGGAAAGCATGGATTGCGTGGTTGAAGAAAAAACGAGAACGTGTTATAATGACAGAAAACGTCAGAAAACGTTCCATGTTTCAACCCGAGGGAAAGAACATCAGAACACAGGGACAGGCGGTTTCATGAAGGGATTTTACGGAATAATGCAGCGGAAGGAACGATACGCATTTTGGGGCGCACTCGCATTTCTGTTGGTCGTTGTAAGCGCTCGCGCGCTTTCAGCAGACGATCGGCTCGCGGCGGATACTCAGTTTAACGGGAATCTGGCGCTCACTACGAACGGCGAATATGCGATTGCACGCAGCGGCTGGGAGGATTTTCTGCAAAAATACCCGGAAAATTCGCAGCGGTCTTACGCAGAATACTATTTGGGAATCTGCGACTTTCGTACAGAAAACTACAGAGAGGCGGAATCGCTACTTGAAAAGGTGATTTCCGACTCAAAATTTCCGAATCAGGACGAAACGCACTTCTTTCTCGGCGTGACGTACTTGAAGCATTCAAATACGTTTCCTGTGCAGAATTCAGGTGTGCTTCGAAAGACGGTCGAAACGACGGCGAACCGTTACTACTCGCTGAGTCCGGAGGCGTCCGAGCTGTGCCGCAAAGCGGTCGCGCAGTTTCAGATTCTTCGCGAGACGTTTCCCGACAGTCAGAAGAGGATGGATGCTTGTTTTTACGAAGCGGTTGCGTACATTCAGCTCGGAAATTACGAAAACGCGCTGGGAGATTTGCAGCTCGTGGTTGCGACGCAGCATTATGCGGAACTCGATCGGGCACTGTACACGCTAGCGGAGTGCTACATGAATTTGCGGGAGCCGGACGCGCGCAAGGCGATGATTACGCTTCAGACGCTCCTCGATCGGAAACCTGAAACGTCGCTGCGTCTTCGTGCGGTACGGCTTTTGGGCGACATCCACTTTTTGCTCGGAAATTACGACGCGGCGGCCGAGAAGTACCAGAGTATTTTTGACGATTCCTCTTTCGCGGCGTACGTTCGTCCGGAGTCGGAGGATCCGGCTGTTCTGAAACTCGCGATTTTGTACTATCGGTACGGCGAAACGTTCGTGAAACTCGAAAATTTCGCAGCCGCCGCAGAAATGTTCAGCCGAGTTCCGGCACAGTTTCCGCAGAATCCCATTGCGATTTACGCGCGGTACCAACAGGCGCTCGCCATGATGAAATTCAACGAGAAACAGGCGAAAAATCCTGAAAATGGGGTTCAAACGTTTTCGGAGGCGGACTGCGCGGCGCTCTGGCAGTCGGTTTTGGACGATGAAAACGTGAAAAAAGACCGTTCCCTGCGCAACAGCGCGACGCATCAGCTGGCGCTCTACCATCTTCGGATCGGCGAGCCGCAGACGGCGTTGGAACTTGTGGAAAAAGTCTCGAAAAAGAAACTGACGTTCACGCTTCTTCGGGACCGCGCCGACGCGCTGGCCGCCTGCGGACGCAGTGAGGAAGCGATCGCGCTTTACCGAAAGATTTTCACCGAGCATCAGTCGCCGAAAACGCTGACGCGCGGAGCCGACGCGATGTTTCAGGCGGTGCGGATTTATAAGGAAAAGAAAGATTATAAAAATGTGCTCGATGCAGCGGGCGAGGTGATTGCGTGGGACGGTTTCGAACGGATTCCGGACGTAATGCAGATGGTGTTTCTCGAAGATTACGCGTTTGCGCTCTTCCAGCTGAAAGATTTTCGCGCGGCGCAGGATTGCTGGGAACGCCTCATCAATCGTTTTCCGGACGCTCCGTTTAAGGATTCCTGGTCGGTTTCCACCGCACATTGTTTCGAGCGGAACGGTCTGTACAAAGAAGGGTACAAATACATCCTTGAAACGCAAAAATCCATCACGGACCCGCTGAAAAGCGTCGAAATGCGTCACTTGCTGGGTGTGTGCTGCAAAGGATTCGCGACCACATTCAAGAGTCAAAAACTCATCGACAAATATTTGAATCGTGCGAAAAAGAATCTCATTTTGGCGAAAAATCAGGCGCGGGACGTCGAGTATCCGGATCGCGACAGACTGTACCTCGACCTTTCCGACGTGTACTTTCTGCAGAAAGATTATGAAAATTGTGTCAAAAACATCGGTTACGGTTTGAAAAACTGTCCGGATTCGGCGCTGAAGGATGAAATGTACTTTTTGCGCGGGCGCTGCGAGGTGGAAATGAAGGCGCTCGACAAAGCGGCCGCCGCGTTTGAAGAAACGATGAAGATGTTTCCGAAAAGCGAGCGTGCGCCGGAAGCGGGACTGCTTGCGTCGCAGTGTTACTTGAAGCTGAATCAGACGGAAAAAGCGGTCGAAATCTCACGCGAGATGGAGAAAAAGTTCCCGAACTCCCGTTTTCAGGAGCGAGGCGCGAACGTCCGTGCGATTGCGGCGATGGAATCTGCGGATTACGACGCTGCAATGGAAGCGTGGACGGTGATTTTGAACTCCGATTCGGAAGATTTTCAGCCTCTTCATCCTGAAGCAATGTACGAAATTGGTTTCTGTCTCCTGCAGAAGAAAGATTTTGCCGCCGCGGAAACCCAGTTTCGGACGCTGATGCAAGATTTTCCCGAGTGGGAGACGCTCGAACGTGCGTACAATCAGCTCGTTAAAACGCTGCTCGAGCAGAAAAAACTGGAGGACGCGCAGAATTTGCTCGCGGAGATGCACGGAAAGTACCCAAAAAGTGTATTTTTGCGCTCCCTTTATTCCCAGCTCGGAATGCATTGGTTTGCGGACGGAAACATGAACGACGCGGAAACGGCGTTTCGTTTTGTAATTGATTTAAGTTCGAAAAAACGCGACTTTTTGCGGCGGGGAGCCGAGGTGAAAATCGCCTGGACGCTTTACAATCGCGATCGTTTCCGCGAGACGCTGGAGTTCATCGACACTTTGAGGCTCGAACCCAAACTTTCGAAAACCGTCAGTCCCGAACGAGTTGCGGAAATCTGCGCGAATCGCGCCGAACTGCGTTTCTTGCAGGGAATGGCGTTTTATCGCGTTGGAGAGACAAAAAAAGCGTATGAAATCATGCAGAACGTGCGGAAAATCCCCGAGTTGGAACCCGCTTTTGCTGAAAACGCGCTGGGAATGATGATTCAAATTGAGGAAGATACGCAAAAATGGGAAAATCTGTTGGAAACGGAAGCCGAATTTGAGGAAATTTACCCGAAATCCAGCGAATTGATTCGAATGAAGTACAAAGCCGCTTTTGCGTTATTTCGGCTGAACCGTCTGGATGAATCCGTTGCGGCGTGCGAGCAGATTCTGCAGTTGAGCGACCCCATTTTTACGTCTCAGGCGCTCTTCCTCAAAGGGGAAGTGTTTTTTGCACAGAAAAAGTACGAACAGGCGATTCAGATGTACTATCAGGTGATTTACGGTGTCGAGGCGCCGCAGCTGCAGGCCGACGCGCTCTTTGAGGCGGCGCAGTGCTTCGAACAGCTCGGAAAAGTCGATAAAGCGCTGAAACACTACCACGATTTGCTCGAAAAATACCCCGAAAATGACAAAGTGAAAACCGTACGAAAAAAGATGCAGAAACTTCAGGAGGAGTGATGCGGAATTTCCGTACGTCGTGAAACATACGTCGTTCGTGAAAATTATTCGTTCGTGAAACCTACGTCGGTCAGAAAAGGTCCTTCCTTTATTATAAGGTGTGAAGAAATATGAATAAAAAACTTCAAAAATGCGTTTGCTGTTTTTTTCTTTCGTTTGTCGCGGCTTGCGGACTGACGTTCACGGCGCCGCTTTTTGCGGAAGCGACGGACGCTCCGGAATCGGCTGCAGAATCCACCGCGGAACCTGCAGCGGAATCCACCGCGGAACCGGCAGAAAATACGGAAAGTTCCGAACCTGCGGATGTTTCAAACTCCGCCCCTGCGGAAACTGCTTCGACGGATGCAGCGGGTTCATCCGACGCGGATTCAGCGGACGCTGCAACTTCGGCGGAAGCTGTGAATTCAGCGGTTTCGGACGAAAAAAAGCCTCTTACGGCGTACGAACTCGTGATGAGCGGCGGCGTTTTGATGTATCCGATCGGATTTATGTCGCTCCTCGTGATTGCGGTCGGTCTGGAACGTCTTTTTGCGCTGCGTCGCGGTGCGGTTCTTCCCCGGCGGCTCTTTCATAATGTGGACGTCCAAGTTTCCGCGAAAGCCGACCCGCGAGCGATTTACGCGGCGTGCCGTCGGAATCGAAGTGCGTCTTCCAAAGTGATTCAGGCGGCGCTTATGATGACGGGACGTCCGTTGAGCGAGGTTCTGGCGGTCATTCAGAATGCGAAGGATAATGAGGCGACGCGGCTGTTCGGAAAGGTTCGAATTCTCGTTTTGGCGGCGGCGATTACGCCTCTTATGGGACTTTTGGGAACCGTCATGGGAATGATTCAGGCGTTTATGGCGACCGCTTCGAGCGTTGGAGTTCATAAAGCGGAACTTCTTTCCGAAGGAATTTACATGGCGCTCGTCACGACTTGTGCCGGGCTGTTCGTCGCGATTCCCGCTGCGATTCTCGCGCACTGGTACGAAGGAAAAATTCAGAAGCTCTTTTACAAAATGGATGAAAAACTCCTGAATTTCATTTCCTACATGGAGGCGCTTGAGGGAAAAGTACACGTGACGCCCGCCCAGTTTGAAGCGTATCTGCATCAAAAAGCTGGTAAAACGTCAAAATAAATTCGAATTTAATTCAAAAAATCGCTAAAACTAATTCATACAGAATCAAAAAAGAGTCGAGCAATATTCAAAGAACCTGGTTTTTTGTCCAGCTTTTGAAAAGGGTGCGTTTATGTCCGTGAAAATTAATAAAGGAAACACGCTGGGAAGTCTGAGCATTGCGCCGCTTGTGGACGTCGTGTTTCTCCTCCTGATTTTCTTTCTCGTAGCGACGAAATTCGACGAAGAAGAAAGCGCGCTCGATATTCAGCTCCCGGAGGCGACGGAGGCTGTGCCGCTTTGGTCCGAACCGCAGTCGCTCGTCATCAACATCAATCGTGAGGGAGAGACGTACATCGCCGGGAAAAAAATGGATTCGAACGAGATGGAAGAGGCGCTTTCGACCGCCTGGGCGCATCCGGTTGAAGATTCGTCGGTCGTTATTCGAGGCGACGCGCGCGCTCCGTTTGGTTCCATCGTTGCGGTCGCCGATTTGTGTCAGAAACTTGAGTTGAATTATTCCACCGTCACACGCGAAGAATGAATATTGTTCGTTTTGTGTTGGTATAAATTTTAATCTTTCTTTCATTTTACGAGCGGTTACGCCATGAAGAATCCGTTAAAACCTGTTTTCGACGTGCTTTCCATTTCGGGAGGCGAGGCGTGTTTACTGTTTTTATTCACCTCTGCGGGATCGTTTTGTGCGGTTTGGGGGCTGATGGAGTTTCCGCGCGAGGAGTGGTTGTGGCCGGAATTGAGCCGAAACATTCCGTTCGTACTCGGTGTGGGGACGCTCGCCGTCACTTTTTTGATTTTCTTGGGATGCATGCGGAACACGGAACGCCGCGGAATGATTCTGGCGCTGGCATTGAGTCTCGCATTTCATTTGGCGCTTCTTCTGTCGTTCACGGACCTCATCGTCGGGTACAAACCGACGGACGAACATGAAGTGACGCTCAATCTGAATCCGAAAGCGCCGATTATTGTGAACGATTATTATTACGGCGAGCTTCCCGGCGACGAATTGTTGGACGGTGAGTCGGCAGAGGATCCAACGCTTCCGAGACCGCAGACGCCGCAAAATTCGGTTCCGGATGCGGGTCCCGTGAATCTTGAGGAGGAAATGAAACTCGTCGCGCAGACTCACAGCGAGGTGGAGGCGGAAGCCGCTTCAGAAACGGACGGCGAAACGAACGAAACG
>CAYTLK010000004.1:0-19708 GCA_964438515.1 uncultured Planctomycetaceae bacterium | reverse complement strand
ACGGAGAGTGAAACGAACGGTCAAAAGAACGCGCCGGAAAATCCTTCCACAACTCGAAACGCGCAGACGATGGCGCAAAACATTGAAATTTCGGAATCCGAAAGACCCGAAAGGACCCTGAAAGAGGATGAAAACCGTCCGCAGCCCGAAACTTTCGTGAATCGCGAAACGTCGGACGAAAAAGTGACGGCTTCGGGTCTCGCAATGGACGCGCCGACGCCTCAGGATTTAACCGTTGAGGCGCAAATGGAGACGGAGACGGCGGTTGCGGCGAGTCGGAAGAAAATCAATCTTGAAGAGGAAGCGAAAAAGCGGCGTTCCGAACGGTCTGGATTTACGAAAAAGTTGGAAGAAAATCGAGAAAAATCGGCCGTCGGGGAACCGCACATGAAATCCGATGCGTCGCGTGAGGGGGAAAATGTCGTTTCCGGAGCCGCACAAAATTGGGGTGAAGTTGCGGCGGAAACTCCAGCGGGCGGAGCAGGGGAGACGATGGGTGAAATACGTTCCGGGTCCGGCGAAACAGCGGGTCCGGCGGCGGCGGCGTACAGCGTGAAAACGGAGAAAAAGGAAAGTAAAAAGACCAAAAAACCGAAAAAACTCACCGTCTCGGACGCGGCGCCGACCGAAGTGGCGGGCGGACAGACGACGGGGGCGCGAGCCGGAAGCGGGAGCGAGCTGGATTCCTATTTAGCGGGAGCCGCAAACGGGATTTCAGACGCAGTGCTTCAAATGACCGCGCAGCCTGAAAAATTCACCGGGTCGAACCTTGCAAATCTCGAACGGAGAAAAATGCTCGATAACGTCGTCATTTTCCGTTTCGAAGACACTTCCATTCCGGAGTTGGGGATGCATTTTGACCCTGAAGCGCCCCGAATTCTCACGGATTCCGATTCTGATTCTGATTTACAGGAAGAAGACGGCGAGAACGACGAAATGACGCCGCGTCCGAATCTTGCGGCTTCGACGCCGAATTTATTGGAGCCGGAAGGGGCGCTGGAAGCTGAACCCGCTTTGCCGTATCGACAGAGGATGCGGTCAAATCATCGAAAAATGATTGAAGAGGCAGGCGGAAATCCGATTTCGGAGGAGATTGTGGAACAGGGACTTCAATTCCTGGAACGCGGTCAATTCCCGGACGGACGCTGGTCGTTCAACGCCGTTCCGTACGAACTTCCTCAAGGAATGCGGCCCGGTGATTTCGGTTTCGGAACGATTCATTCCGACACAGCCGCGACGGGTCTCGCACTTTTGTCGTACTTGGGGGCCGGATACACGCACATGAAGAGCGAGGAGGAGACGCCGAAAGATTATTCCGCAACCGTTCAAAAAGGACTCAGCTGGCTCTTGAACAACCAGCAGACCGACGGAAGTTTGTTTACGGAATCCAGCGATTCGAATCGCTACGCTCGGATTTACGCGCAGGGAATTGCGGCGATTGCGCTTTGTGAAGCGTACGGAATGACGCGCGACGCCCGACTTCGGGAACCGGCGCAGCGTGCGATCGATTTTGTTGTGAAAGCGCAGACTCCCCAGGGCGGGTGGCGTTACACTCCCGAAAAAACCGGTGAAACGTGGAGAAACGAGTCCGACACTTCCGTTTCAGGCTGGCAGGCGATGGCGCTCGTCAGTGCGAAAATGGCGGGTTTGAACGTTCCGGAAGCGACTTTCACGAACCTTGATCGTTGGGTCCGTCATGCGGCAATCGACGGCGGCGCGCGCTTTTGTTACATTCCGATTGAAAATCCGACGAACGATGAAATGAAATCGTGGCGCAAACCTTCCTGTGCGATGACGGCCGAAGGGCTTTTGATGGAGCTTTACCTGAATTACGACCCGAAAAAGCCGAAATTTCAGGAAGCGGTCAATTATTTGTCCGAAAATCTGCCGTCCGTTACGGATGGGAAGCGGCGCAACACGTATTACTGGTACTACGCGACGCAGGTGATGTACCACATTCACGACGCTCGGTGGATGGAGTGGCAAAAACAGCTCGTGACGGCTCTGCAACAGTCGCAGGAAAAGAAAAATCCCGTCTTGCGCGGAAGTTGGAACCCGTACAAACCTGCGCCGGATTATTGGGGACAGGCGTGCGGGCGGCATTATACGACGGCGATGCACCTTCTGATGCTTGAGGTGTACTATCGTCACCTTCCGATTTTCCGCGAGCTTGCGCCGAATGAAACCGAAGTCCCTGAGAACTGAAAACTCCCCCTCGACGTTTCATTCCCCGTTTCCGTTTCATTCCTTCGGCGTTCAATTCCCCGTTTCCGTTCAGGATGCTTCCAGCGGACGCGTCATTTTCATCGGATCAAGCGCTTCAGAAAGAACGTCCGGAGGTAGAATTTCCTTTTCAAGACACAATTCTCGAATGGTTTTTCCAGTTTTGAACGCCTCTTTCGCAAGCGCCGCCGCTTGTTCGTAACCGATGTACGGATTGAGCGACGTCACCATCGAAAGACTTTGTTCCACCGCCGCCTCGCACTTTTTCCGATTCGCCTTCAGTCCCTCCACACAGTTTTGAGTGAAAACCGAAACACAGTTCGACATCAATTCCACACTTTCAAGCAGCAGAGCGGCCATAAGCGGCATCGTGATATTCAGCTGGAACTGTCCGCCCGTCACGCCGCAAACCGACATTGAAGCATCGTTTCCAATCACGCGCGCCGCCGTCTGAATCATGCTTTCGCACAGAACCGGATTCACTTTTCCCGGCATAATGGAACTGCCAGGCTGAAGGTCCGGGAGCGAAATCTCCGCGTATCCGCACCGCGGGCCGGAACCGAGCCAGCGGAGGTTGTTCGCCACATTCAGAAGCGTCACCGCAACCGCTTTCAGAAGCGCGTGCGCCCGAATCACACCCGTACGCTGCGCGTTCGCCTCAAAATGATTCTCCGCCTCACGAAACGGAAGCCCCGTTTTTTCCTCAAGATATTTCGAGACGCAGCGTGCAAAATGCGGATGCGTGTTGATTCCCGACCCCACAGCCGTCCCGCCGGCCGGAAGTTCGTAAAGCGCCGCCTGCGCCGACCTTGCATCTTCTGCCGCAAGCGTCATTTGACGCGCAAAACTCCCAAATTCCTGACCGAGCGTCATCGGAGTGGCGTCCGCAAGATGGGTCCGTCCGATTTTCAAAACGTCCTGCCACTCGTTCGCCTTTTCCTGAAGCGCCGCCGCGCAGCGTTCCAAAGCCGGCACAAGTTCCGTGTGAATTCCAATCGCTCCCGCCGCATGAATGGCCGTCGGAAACATATCGTTGGTACTTTGTCCCATATTAATATGATCGTTCGGGTGGATTTCCTTTTTCATCTCAAATCGGTCACCGCCGGTCAGTTCGATGGCGCGATTTGAAATCACTTCATTGATGTTCATATTCGTGGAGGTTCCGGACCCGGTCTGATAAATATCGACGGGAAACTGGTCGGCGAGCGCACCGTCGGCGACCTCCAAAGAGGCTTTCAAAATTGCTTGAATTTGCGTTTCAGAGAGTTTTTTCCCGAGGAGTCCCAATTCGTAATTTGCCGAGGCGGCCGCCCATTTTACGAGACCGAACGCACGAATGAAGCGAGCCGGAAGCGGGACGTGTGCAATCGGGAAATTCTGGACGGCCCGCTGCGTTTGCGCGCCGTAATAAACTTCAGCCGGGAGACGAACTTCGCCCATGGAGTCGCGTTCGATACGTTCTTTCATAGTGGAACCTGAAAACTTTCAAGGAAAAGGGAAACCAGAGAAAATCTGGGGGGGAAAAATATACTATGCGGGTTCTACAATGAAACTCAGTTTTCACAAAGACTGCAGGAGCCGTGGTGGGCACCTCCAACGGCAGACGGAAAAACTGAAATTCAAAATTGTGTTAGTATAAATTATCGTCACGAAGCAGAAAATGTCAAGCCCCCCCGTTTGGGGAAATTTGCAGAAGAATTCCATTCCTGGGAGCGCGGGCATCTTGCTCGCAGAATCCCCGCCGGAGGTACAAAACCCCCGGCTCGCCAGTGGACCGTCAAAAATCGAATCCGACGAAAGACTGAACCGATTCGATGAATTCAAGCGGAACGAGTATAAAAAGGAGTTAATTCAGTGTAATCGTTATTTTTTTCCCAAGCCCTGCGGCTATTTTTTTGAGGAATGCAAGACTGGGGTTCGAATTTCCGTTTTCGAATCGGGAAATATTGCACTGACGCGTCCCGATGCGTTTCGCAAGTTCCTCCTGCGTCAGTCCCAATTGTTCCCGCAACTCCAAAATCTGCTCAATCAGCGCGTATTCCGGCTCCATCGACTCGTATTCCTTCCGAAATTCCGAGTCTTCCAATTTGTGTTCAAGATATTCATCGAACGATGTGGTTTTCATTTATGTGCCTCATAATCCTTTTTGTCTTCGGAGAATCTTGCTCCAAGGATTCCACTTAAGATGTATAGAAAAGAAATTCTGGGAGCGGGATCGAGATTCCCGCTCACGTCAGAAAAAAGTTATAAATCGTTACGGCTGAGGAACTTGCGTTCCGTACGCTTCGGAATACTTCGGCTCCTGAATCGGCGCGTAAGGAACCGGAAGCGGCATGGTGGGTTCTTCTTTCAAGCCGCCGATTTTAAGCGCCACATCCGCAAATTCTCGCTTCACTTCAGGACTCACTTTATCGAGCCGCTGCGCCATATGCGCCACTCCCTCCCCATTTTTCACGGACGTCTGCGACAGTTCACCCAAAAATCCCGCCACTTGATTCAAATTGTGATCCGCCACTTTTCCTACCAGCGGCTTAAATGTTTTGGCGATCGTTTCCACCCCTTCATTATGAATCTGCATGAACGCATCGAGCCGAATCGCAAGGAACGTCGAACCATCCGGCGCCCGAACCTGCGCATTCTGAAGCACAATGAGACCGGAACCGCTCACCTTTTTCGGAAACGGAATCCCTTCGTACGTTCCAAACGCATAAATCAACATTATGTCGTTCGTTCGATACAAACACTCCATTTTACCGCGCGTCCCCGCTTGATCTTCCATGTAAAACTGACCGGGCTGGAGTTCCTGAAGCTCCATCTGACTGACGCCCATGAGCCGCCAAATACTCACCATCGTATCGGGATGAAACGTCATAAAATCATACAGCGATTTCTCGCACGGCACAATTTGCACAGGAAGCCGACGATATATTGTAATATTCTGCAGCACCTGACGAACCCGTTCCTGCGCGTAAGGCGTAAGGGACTTAAACGGAATGCGGCGCAGAATTTCCGTTCTGCTTTCCGCTGTCGTACAGGCATTCTGATAATTTTCCGCCCCTAAAACCGCAGTGGAGGAATTTCCTTTCGAAGACGCCGACGTCCCCGAAAGCACAGCTTGCGCTTGAGTATTGGAAATCCATCCGCAATACAGGAATAAAATACAGAGAATCCAACCAATTTTACAAATTTTCTGATTTTGCTGCATTTTAACACCTCTTCCTAAAATGTTTGATGCTGGTTTCACAATAAATTTCAGTTTTCACAACGACTGCAGGAGCCGTGTTGCGCAACTCCAGCGGCAGACGGGAAAACTGAAATTCAAAGTAGTGTTCGTATAAAATACAAAATTTAATTTTTCCTATTACTATTTTCGGAAAGTGAAGATTTTATCAAAAGGGAAAATGTAGCGATAATAACGATTTTTTCAAATCTGTCGGCAGAGAGTAGCGATTATTCGGATTGAGCAAAAGAAATAAAGACATCCGGTTACGTAAGATAGAAAATATAAAAAAGATTTAACGTCTCATTGAAATATAAACCACGAATCCGCGGGAGTTTTTATTTACGGTCCCGCAGATTGTGCAGATTTTCGCAGAGGATGTAAGTAAAATAAACCATGAAATACATGAATTATATGAAAATATAATCAAAAAATTTCTTTCGTGCGGTTCGCGGTTCGATCCAGAAAATCGTTACAGTGTTTCAATTCGCACGGAACGCGTCCCGTTTTTCCAAAGTGAGATGTATAAAAAGCAAAACCCGAACGTTTGAATCGTTCGGGTTGCTTCGTGGTATAATTTTCGGTTTCTCTCAGTTGATATTCGGTCTTTTACCTCTTCTTAAGAAATACGTGCATTAATCCGTCAGATGGTGAACTCCGGTTTGCGCTCTCGCAGCGTCCCTTGAAGCCGCTGAACGATGCTGCTGTGAATCTGACTCACGCGGCTTTCGCTCAAATCAAGCGTCATTCCGATCTCTTTCATCGTCATGTCCTGATAGTAATACAAGAGCAAAATCAGTCTCTCGTTTCGTTTCAGACCTTTCGTCACCAGACGCATTGTGTCGATTTTCTGCATTCGACTCGTCGGATCCTCGCCGCGCTGGTCTTCCAGAACGTCCAGCTCGCTCACCTCTTTCGATCCATCCGTTTCACACCACTTTTTATTGAGACTCACGACGCTCGCCGTGTTCGCCTCTTTGGCCATTTTTTCAAAATCATCCGAAGAAACTCCGAGATATTCCGCAAGTTCCGCATCCGTCGGACGCCGACCCAGCTTGTCGTCCAGTTCCCGCGTCGCTTCATTAATACGTTTCGCTTTCGTTCGTACGAGACGCGGAACCCAATCCATATTGCGCAGCTCGTCCAGCATCGCACCCCGAATACGCGGCGCACAGTACGTCTCAAATTTGACGTCGCGCGTTAAATCAAACGCATCAATCGCGTCCATCAGTCCAAAAACACCCGCAGAAATCAAATCATCCAATTCGACACCATCCGGAAGACGCTGCCAGACTCGCTGCGCATGATAGCGAACGAGCGGAAGATAGTGCTCCACCAGCCGATTCCGAAGGTCCTGATCCGACGGATTCGACTTGTATTCTTCCCACCACTGCGCGATGGATTCCGGATTGGAATTGACAGCAACCATTGATTCCTCCATGTACTTACATCCCCATAAATCCCCGCCCAAACAGATTATTTTATTATTGTACAACTATCAAAATGTCGGAAATTTCACGTCCTGCAGAGGGAGCGTCCCCGAACAGTCGGAAGGAACAGCGATATATTGTACCAAAAACCGCCTCGAACGACGGGTACAACGAGGGTTCTGTTCCGAATTCACACGCGCAACGGTTTGCTGGAGCGTAAATTCCGCAAGTTTTGAATAATCGAACTAAAATAAATCCTCTGTTTCCGCAGAAACTCTGTCCGAATGCCGAAACGTCGGCAAAATTCAGGCAAAATTAGCCGCAAATCTGTGCAAATACGCACTTTACCTGTCTGGGCGGCAAGGTAACGAATCGCTCTTTCGTCCACATCCATGTTTTCGAAAAAGAGCAAAAATTTTTTTCAAAAAACGACACCATTGTACCTCCTCATCGCGGGCTGCGTACGGACGTCGAGTCCGTTCGAACCTTCATTTCACGCGGTAAAACCACATGAACCCAAAAGGAAGAGGCGTTCCTGCAATACAAATGAATACGAATTTTCTTTCACAAAAAGTACCTGTACGTCCGCAAACGCATATACTGTGAAATATGTACCGAAACCGTAACAGGAACGATACAATAATGTACCGAAATCATAACGGTCCAACGGTACACCGGGATTCCGTTCCGTGAAAGTTTTTCTTTCAGGCGGGCTGGACCCTCGACTGGATTCTTCTCGGAGTAAATGGCTCCTGAAGAGGCCAAGGTAGATTCTGCCTGAATTTTTTGGTGAAACGGGAAGCAATGCGCAAGAACGACCGCTAGCCGCTTTCATCGTACAGTCGATGCAGTCCTGAGCATCAACATAATAATGAAATCGGCATAAAGTATCCCCGAAGTTGAGGATATTTAAAACAATTTTCCAGATTTTCCCTTTAAATTTGGAAAAACTTGCCGAATGGCGTCCCCGAGAGGTTCCTGTTCGGAAAATTTTATCCCTTAAAGATACAGAAAGTATCGGTACTTGTGCCGTCATACGCAAGAAAAAATTCAAAAAAGGCGGAAATTTTCCAAAATCGGTCTTTTTTCGTGCAGTTTGAACAAGATATGCGGGTTACATCGTCTGGCGAACCATTTTCTCAAGTCCGTTTTAAATGCATCGGTTTTAAAAATCTCTCAATCTTTTTTTCACACCCGCCTTGCGATTTTTTTCTCAGAAGGTATAATGACAGAAATAGGTGTGTGCCGTCCCTCTTGAAAAAGAGCAACCGACCTCCTGGGAACGCGGGCGTCTCGCCCGCTGTAAGTGTGGAGCCGTCACATCGGGAGACCGTTAAAAAACGTGTTGGTTGCGAGCCGGAGGTGTGAGTCCCCGGAAAATAAAGATGTACGTTCATTGATGGCGAGCCGGGGGTGTGAGCCCCCGGTAGGTCGGCGCAAGCCGATTGAGGGATGAATTCAGCCGGAAAAATCCGTTTTTCAGGAACCCACGTTCAGCGGGCACAAAGCCCGCCGCTCGCCTTGGACCGTAAAAAACGAATCCAAAGAAAGACTGAACCACCGGGGGTCGGAAAACGGTTCCTTCTACCTCGGTACTGCGTGCCGCCATAAATACGTAACAAAAATAATGAGTCATAATGAGTAACATCGACGAAAACCAAATCCACGAGTTTTTTATGCGCGAAGCAATGCGTGAAGCGTTCGAGGCGCAGCGCGAAGATGAAGTGCCGATCGGAGCCGTCATCGTCTGCCGAGGCGAAATCATCGCTCGGGCACACAATCAGCGCGAGCAGCTTCGAGACCCCACGGCTCACGCGGAAATGATCGCAATCACGCAGGCGGCCGCCTCCATGGTCAGCTGGCGTCTCAAAGAATGCACGCTTTACGTGACGCTCGAACCGTGTCCCATGTGTGCCGGCGCGCTCATGCAGGCTCGAATTTCACGCGTCGTGTACGGTGCACCCGACCCGAAAGCAGGAGCAATCGATACTTTGTACCACCTATTAAACGACCCTCGGCTGAATCACTCGTGTGAAACGATCGGCGGGGTCCTTCAGAAAGAGTGTGCGGAACTCCTTTCTCGTTTTTTTCAGCAAAAACGGCAGATGGGAAAAAAGTAGAAAGAAGATTAAAAAACAAAATAGTAAAAGCTTTTGAAGACGTTATTGTACAAGAATCGTATATAAAGGTTGTGTTTCAAGGGTCTTTTGCACCGTTGCGGTGTTTCCACCCTAACGGGAGGAAACAACAACGCTCCCGTACTGTCGTTTCGGTCGTGGGGGAACAACATTTTGAATGTTGTTTTTCCCCCAGACCCCTTTTTCAAAAACTTTTTAATATTTAGTTTTAAAAAATCAACCCTTCAAAAGGAAAAATCAGAACTTATGGCAGAAATTAAATGCATTCCTTCGGATATTTGCGACGAAAATGGTTACGTCATTTGGAACGCCGACGCGTCGGACTGCGTCCTCATCGATCCCGGCTTCTCGGCAGACCGATTTTTGACGTTTATGCAGACGCAGTCCCTCACGAACGTCGCCGCAATTCTCTGCACGCACGGTCACGCGGACCACATCGGCGGAATCGAAAAAATCCGAAAGTCTTTTCCAAACGCCGCAATCGTCATCGGGAAAAAGGATGCGGACAAACTGACGGACTCCAAGAAAAATCTCGCGCACCATTTCGGCTTCCATCTGGTTCTTCCGAAAGCGGACGTCCTCCTCACGGACCCCGCGACCTCCTTGCAGTACGCAGGACTTACATTTACGGCACACAACGCGCCCGGTCACAGCGCGGGACACGAAATTTACGTTCTCGAAAATACGGAGAAACCGACGGCTTTCGTGGGGGATGTGATTTTTTATCATTCGGTCGGCCGCAGCGACTTTTACGATGGGGATCCGGCGGCGCTTGAGGAAAGTATTCGGAACGTGATTTACGCGCTTCCCGACGAGACGGTACTTTATACCGGCCACGGTCCCGCAACCACGGTCGGTGTGGAACGCAAAACGAATCCGTTTTTTCGCGCTTAAAACAACGAGCGTCCGAAATAATGTGCGTCCGAAAGACTCAAAAGGAACCTGATTGAATGTCGTCGAAACCCAAAGCACCCGCAAACCGCACTTTGGTTCTAACGTCAGAGGAACGTGCGGCGCTGGAACCGCAGCTTTTGACGCTTTCCGCGCCTGCGGCGCCTTCCGACTTGGAGGGACGCGTTCTGTGCGGCGATTTTTTCGCGGCGGCGGCGTTTCTGCCTCGAGCGTTTGTGGATTTACTCATCGTCGACCCGCCTT
Organism: uncultured Planctomycetaceae bacterium; assembly: GCA_964438515.1. GTDB lineage: Bacteria > Planctomycetota > Planctomycetia > Pirellulales > Thermoguttaceae > RGIG3701. The sequence goes on along the minus strand of CAYTLK010000004.1, from coordinate 9,542 downwards.
ACAACCTCACGAAAAATTACAACGGAAACGTTTTTCGGTCGCAAAAAAGGAAAGAATATCAGAGATATTTTCGCACGTTTATCGAAAAGATTCGTCCGGCTCTCCGACCCGACGCGAGTGTGTACGTGTGCAGCGACTGGCAGACTTCGACCCTTGTTTTTCCGATACTTGATGAGTTTTTTACCGTTCGGAACCGCATTACATGGGAGCGTGAAAAAGGACGCGGCTCGAAAACCAACTGGAAGAACAATACGGAGGATATTTGGTTCTGCACGGCGGGTGAGTCGTACTATTTCGATGTCGAAGCGGTAAAAATGAAGCGCCGTGTGCTTGCGCCGTACCGCACGCAGGAGGGAAAACCTAAAGATTGGGACGATTCGAAGGATGAAAAATTCCGAATGACGCATCCGTCAAACTTTTGGTCCGACCTGACGATTCCGTTTTGGTCGATGCCGGAAAATACGGATCATCCGACACAGAAGCCCGAAAAACTGATGGCGAAGCTGATTCTCGCAAGCAGTGCGCCGGGTGCGTTCGTGTTCGACCCGTTTTTTGGGAGCGGCACAACGCTTGTAACGGCGCAGAAACTCGGACGGCGTTTTTCCGGAATCGAGCAGAATCCCGAATACGGCTGCTGGGCGCTTCGGCGGCTGGAACTGGCGCGCAGCAATCCTGCGATTCAGGGGTACGAAGCGGGAGTGTTTCGGGAAAGAAACACGCATTCCTAACCGCTCGCCAGTGGATGTACATTCATTGATGGCGAGCCGTGGGTGTGAGTCCCCTGGGAGGGATGAATCCAACTGGAAAATTCCGTTTTTCAGGAACGTTCGTTCAGCGGGCAAAAAGCCCGCCGCTCGCCTTGGACCGTTAAAAAACGTATTCCCGCCACGCACATGGGTTCGTACGTAAAATAAAGTGTGAAATTAGTTTATTTCCAAATAAAATGAAAAGGTGAAATGGTGACTGCATCTTCCTATTTGATTTTTCGCGATGAAGCACGTTGGAATGAAATCATTCAGCTGAAGTCCGACCGGGAAACGACCATCGGCCGCGCACCCTCGAACGTCATCGTGCTTAAAGATGACCGATGCAGCCGCACACACGCTGAAATTTTCTTCAATGAGGATCAAGATGCGTGGTTCATCCGCGATAAACACAGCCGAAACGGAACGCTCGTAAACGGTCGAAAACTCAGCGCCGACGCGGAAATTCGTCTTTCGTCAAACGACGAACTGATTTTTGGACGCTCGCACCTCATGTTTTTGCACGAATTGCGCGATATGCCGTCCAACGGGTCGTCCGTCAGCCGTTTTCCCATCGTCCCGCCCCCTCTTCCGATACAAAAAAGCGACAATTCCAGCGTCTTCGGAAATTCGCACGTTTTTTCCGGGAATTTCGACGTTGCTGGAGAAACTATGATTACGTGCCGCCGCGACAAAGCTCGGCTTCTCGAAACCATGGAACTCGACCGAACGGGAGCCTCAGGAACTACCGGGAAAAGAATCCGTCGTTCCATCGCGAATCTTTGCCGACTCGCAATCGAAATCAGCCGAGCAGGGGACCATGCGGCCAAACTGGAACTGGCGCTCGAATACCTCCTGCGCGAGCTTCCGGTGAATCAGGCGGCCGTTTTGCTCCTTCCAACCCCTTCCGAGTCCAATTTCCCCGTCGCATCGCTGGAAGTGGCCGCCGCGATGGGAATTCCCGCCTCAGCCATCCGAAATGCCGCACTCTTTCCGAAAGAAAATTCCGCCGAAAGTGCAATTTTGCTTGAAGATGCGTCGGATGGTAAAAATGCGGAGATTGCTAAAGATGGCGAAAATGTAGAGAATATGAAAAAGACAGAGAATAAAGAGGGTGCAGAGACCGGTTTCTTCAACGAGACGGCCCGACCTGCAGGCGCAGGGACGTCGGAACCCGTTTTGGAGTTTCTCAAAGGTGAGAAAAACACGGTCTACCAGAAAGTCTCCGACTATCTCGCACAGACGGTTTTAGATTCGCGAAACGCCGTCATTGCGCGTCACGTTCGCGGCGACAGTATTCTGGGACGCCGAAACAGCGAGGGAATCATCGAAACCACAAGCGTCATCTGCGCCCCGATTTTCACCGACGCACGACGCTGGGGGGTGCTTCACGTTTATTCGACCGACCCGAACCGGGTTCCCGACGTGCAGGACCTCGATTTTACGCTGGGCGTGGCGGAAATATTGGGAATTCAGTTCCAAAATGTGCGTGAACAGGCGCAAATGGAAGAAAATCTGAAACGTGCACGCAACGAAAACGCCGACCTCCGAAAGCAGCTGGGCGTGCAGAGCGAAATCATCGGAACCAGCCCGGCCGTTCAGGAAATTACGGAGCAAATCGCGCTGGCCGCCAACAGTCGCGCGACCGTTTTGATTCATGGGGAAAGCGGCGTTGGAAAGGAACTTGTGGCGCGGGCTGTACATTTTTCAAGTCCCCGAAAAAAAGCGCCTTTCATCTGTTTGAACTGTGCGGTTCTTTCGGAAGATCTCCTTGCGAGCGAGCTTTTCGGCCACGAACGCGGCGCGTTTACAGGCGCTACAGACCGAAAGATCGGAAAATTCGAGGCGGCAAACGGCGGAACGCTGATGCTGGACGAAATCGGCGAGATGGGTTTGAATATTCAAGCAAAATTCCTGCGTGTGCTGGAGGGTCATCCGTTTGAGCGCGTCGGCGGAACGAAACCGATTTCGGTGGATGTGCGCGTCATCGCCGCCACGAATCGCGATCTCGAACAGGAAGTAATGGCGGGAAGGTTCCGCAAAGACCTCTTTTTCCGGCTTCGTGTTGTAGAAATTCTCGTCCCGCCGCTGCGTCAGCGTCTCACGGACATTCCGATTCTTGCGGAACATTTTTTTCGTCACTTCAAAGCAGAAACGGGTCGAAAACTCGAAGGTTTTTCACCAGAAGCTCTCGCACTTCTTCAGAAATACGCTTGGCCGGGAAACATCCGAGAACTGAAAAACGTGATTGAACGTGCGGTGGTTCTGGCGCGCGGAACGTACATTGAAACGTCGGATTTACTTTTGTCGAACCTTTCGACCGAAAGCGGCGCGGTGATTTCACTCCCGCCGTCGACCGGCGTCCTTCCTGCGGAGTTTCATCCTCAAACGCTCGAAGAGATTGAGCTGGACCACATCCGCAAAACGTTAGATTTTACGGAAGGAAACAAGAGTCGAGCGGCACAGCTTTTAGGAATTGAACGCACAACGCTCGATCGAAAACTCCGCAAAATTCAAGATTGAACCCGCACGTTTACGCCTCCTCCCCCGCCGCTCGCGCTATTGCGAAATGACGACTGTTGCGCTGTGACGCCCAATGCGAAATTTTCGAGTAAAATGAGTATACGTGCGGCGAACCTTTTGAACGTGCGGTGTTCGACGACGGTAAAATTAAGAAAAAAAAGGAAAGAAAAGGAAGAAATAAAGGGGGAAAATGAAAATGATTGAAAATAGTTACAATTTTTCGATGCCGCGCAAGGTGCTGTTCGGGTGGGGACGAAGCGACGAAATCGCCGAACTCGTCCGCCCGTTCGGAAACCGAATTCACATCATTTGCGGGTCGCGGACCCTGTATAATTCCGGAAAAATCCGACGTATGACGGACCTTTTGACCCGAAACGGGCTGGAAGTCGCCGATGTGGAACTGCAAACCGGGGAGCCGACCGTGGAAAATGTCGATCGTTTGACCCAAAAGTTCCTTTCCGAAGGCGTGTCCGCAAATAAAGGAGACGTTTTTCTCGGAATCGGAGGCGGTTCCGCGATGGACCTCACGAAAGCGGTCGCCGCAATGGTTCCGAATTTCGCGCAGGCGGAATCCGTACGCGATTTTCTCGAAGGAGTCGGGAAAAATCTGAAAATCGTACAAAACCCTCTGCCGAAAATCCTCGTTCCGTCCACCGCAGGTTCCGGTGCGGAAGCGACGAAAAACGCGGTCATTGCGTCTTACGACCCTCCTTTTAAAAAAAGTCTGCGCGACGAACGTCTTTTTGCCGAGGCGGTTTTGATCGACCCGGAATGGACGGTGACGAACTCGCCGGAAGTCACAGCGTGCAGCGGTCTCGACGCACTGACGCAGCTGTTTGAGAGTTTCATCTCGAAAAAAGCGACGCCGATTCCGCAGGCGCTGGCGCTTCAGGGGCTGCGCGTCGGTTTTCCGTCACTCGAAATTGCGTGGCGCGACCCGACCAATCAGGAAGCTCGTGAAAAAATGGCGCATGCGGCCTTTCTTTCAGGGGTTGCGCTCGCAAATGCGGGTTTGGGGCTTGCGCACAGAATCGCGCCGGCACTCGGAACTCACGCACGAATTTCGCACGGAAAAGCCTGTGCGATGCTGCTTCCCAAGGCGCTGCGCGTGAATGCGGAGGTTTGCGGCGAACGTCTCGCAACGCTCGCACGCACGCTTTTTCCAACCACGTTTTTTTCAAATACCGTCGATGCGGTACAGAAACTGATTTACGAAGTAAATCTTCTGACGAACACCCTTCTGATTCCCCGCCGTCTTTCCGAGTTGGGCGTCCGGGAGGAGCAACTGCCGGAAATCGCAGCCGACTCGAAGGGAAACAGCATGAGCGGAAACCCAAAAACACTCACGAAGGAGGATGTGTTGGAAATTTTGCGCGAGATGCTTTAATCGTCCAACACTCCGTTTTTCGCGCTTCAGCCCCTATTTTTCGCTCGGCGCGGGATTCGGATTCACGGAAACATGAACCTGAATTCCGATTCCTGTACGATTATAATGCACGTCGAAAGCCTGAAACTCAAATACTTTCAGATTTCTGTTCAGGTTTCCGTCCACATTTCCGTTGGAATTTTTGTCCGCATTTTTAATGATTTCCCAGAAATTTCCGCTCCAGTCGGTCGTCTTTTCCCCGCTCGCGTCCTGTTCGGGCGTCCACACCCAAAATCGAACTCCGTCCGAAAAACACGTCACAAGCGCCGCCCCGTCGTCGGCGTGTGCCGTCAAAATTCCCGTTTCATGATTCATTTCCAGACGCACATTTCCGGGTTTCAAACCTTCTTCCGCAGGAGTTTCCGGCGCGGCGTCCTGCAAATAAGGATGAATCGCCAATTGAGGCGCTGATTTCTGTTCCCACAATGCAATTTCATCGTTGCGGAATTCATACCAGTTCGGATTTTGCGCGCTGGGCGCCTCACGCGTGAGAAAAACACGGTTGAAACGATCGTGACCGCGCAGCATGATGTCCTGCGGATCGTTCGAGTGCGGCAAATCCAGCGTGTGCCCGATTTCATGAAGCGCAGCGCCCATCGTGGTGGAGGCGGCGCCCCAAAAACAGCTGCGTCCCACCGAATCGTCCTGGAATCGCGCACGGTCGATCGGCGTCGAGTTTTCAAACGCTTCCACCACCTCATTCAGCGAGTCGGGCCAGGTGAAAATATTCGCGCTTCCGAACATCGCAAGCCCCCCAGGTCCGCCCAGAGCCGTGTGACCGGGAGTCGCGTTCGTTTCCGGATTGTAACGCGAATAAGCGGGAATCAAAAGATTTTGTGCGTTATTCATAGGAAAGTCGGTCTGAATTTCCTGAAACACCTCCGAGTACCAGTTTCCGTCGCCGTTTCCGTCTTTGTTTTCCGCCTGAATTTTGTAATATTCCTCAGCGGTCCGCTTTCCTTTGAAAACGTGTACAATTACGTTTCCGTCTTCATCGAGTTCGAGATTGAACGTTTTGCGTCCGTAACCCGCGTCGTTCATGCGTTCGGCCGTGAAAGTCTGCATGAGTTTTGCGGCGGTGTCGAGCTTTCCGCGAAAATTCTGCGGGTCGTTTTCGCGCTGGGACTCAAACTCGGTTGCGCCGGTCGAATCCGTCATATAAATGATGCGGACCAACAGCGGGTTGGAGTTCTTTTGATACGTAATTTTCAGCGTTTTTTCTTCGCCGCCCGCCTGAAATTTCAGCGAGTTTTCACCCGGAACGAGTTCCGCAAGCACCTTAAAACGTCCATGAAATGCCGACCCTTTCAGAATCCGAGTCGATTTTTCAGACGATGTGTTTTCGCACTGAATGTCGGTACAGTTTTTATCTGAAAGTGTTCCGTAAATCAGCGCCACCGGATAATCGATGACGGTTCCATCTTCATAGTTCGTAATTTCCAGACTTTTGACCCCATTTGGAGAAAAAAGGAGGCTAAAAGAAAAAATGAAAATCGTCAGAGGGAAAAAAACGTTCGTTTTCATTAATAAACCTTTCAAAAAATCTGGAGATTTCAGAATATTCTATACCCGATGCATTTTGAATTTTCGCTTCTCCGTCGTTACTCTATCGAGAAACGACTGCCGCAGTCGCCGCCCAATGCGAAATTTCCAAGCGGAACGAGTATACATTTCACACCTGCGAGTGTTTGACGCAAGTCGTTTCGCGCAAATCGTTTAATACGAAGGGCTTACGTCATTTCAACAGGAGACTCACGTCCCCCGCCCGCAAAAATTGAAATGATGAATTGAATCAATATTTCCTTTGCATTTTACGTCTACTCGTCGAGCGGAACAATCCACACGTTGCGGAATTTCACCGGATTATTGTGGTCCTGAAGAAAAAGCGGACCAAATCCCGTCTTTTTCTGATGTTCCCACTTCTGCTGAATGCAGTCCGTCAGCTGGCGCCGCATCGGGTGCCACTGCGAGCGCGGCTCGTCAAACGTTACATCGTCTTGAACCAGCAGCCCGTTGAGAAACGCAGTGATTCGTCCTTTTTTCACGATTTTTCCGGAAGCGTCGCGCAGCGGCGCATGATATTGAATATCGTACGACTGCCACTCGCCGGGCGGGAGGCACGCAAGGGTTCGAGCCGGATAAAAAAGGTAGAGCGCGCCGGCGTCGAGCACATTTACGTCTCGTTCCGCAACGGAATTCAGAACCTGCATTTCGTACTGACCGTGAATGTAAATCCCGCTGTTTCCGGGACCTTCCGACGGAAGCTGAAACTCGGCGTGAATCTTTGCGTCACGAAAATCACAGTCAGAGTGTACGTGATTCGAAAAGTTCTGAAAAACGGGCGTAATTGTGTCGTTTTCGACCTTCCAGTCCGCGGGACCGCCGCTTTTGTCGAGGAATCGATTCACGAGCGTTCCGTCGGCTGCGCGTCCAAAAAGTAAAATTCCTCCGTCGGGAACCGCCTCGAAATTGGGGCGCGGAACCGGTTTGCAGAAGACGTAGTGCGACGAAACCATGAGTCCGTCGGCCGTCCGAACGTCGAGAAAGACGCGCAGAGGCGTTTTTTCAGCAATCTCCGCCGGAATTTTTGCCGTCACGACTGCGGAATGGTTCGTCGAATCCATCTCGATTTTTGCCGGAAGGTCGGCCCACTCGCGGACGTTCCACTTTCGATCGTCCGTGAAACCGCCCAAATCGGTCGAGTAATGCAGAAGCGCCGTCTTTGCAGCGTCCGGATTGTATTTGACGGGCGCCGACACGGAAATCGTTCCGTCCGGTTCACGTTTCCAGCTAATTTTACCGAGACACGGAAGCTCCGGAGTCCCATTGAGAACCGAATTTACATACGCGGCGATTTCTTTTGGCGCCCAACCGGCTTCGTGTCCGTGCGGCATATGCACCTGCAGACGAACGTCGGCCTGCGGCGCTTTCGCATACGTATTATAATGAATGTCGAGCGGATACGCAAAATCATCCGTTCCCGCCGCGAAGAAAAGACGGCATTTTGCGCGTCCCACGTACTGAATCGGGTCGAAAAACTGGATCCAGCGTTCCGAATCCGCACTGTTTAACCGTTCGAGATCCTTCGTCCAAAAGCTGTTTCGTTTGAGGTCCCCGCAGCCGTACACCGGAACGACGACGCGAAAACGATCGTCGATTCCCGCAATCATGCTGGTGAGGTAGCCGCCCCAGCTGATTCCCGCGGCGGCCGTGCGTTCCGAATCGACGTACGGAAGACTGCGAAGGAGCGAATGTGCGCGCATAATGTCCGCCGCAGCGTGGTACGTCCACATGTTTTTGTACTCGTTTTCCTCAAAATCTCGGATTTTTTCGCCGTCACTCTGTCCCGGTCCGCCGTCCTCCAGACGCTTGCGGGATCCATCGTCGAGCACTTCGTTTCCTGCAAGATCCATCGCGATTGCGGCGTACCCCTCACGCGCCCACAGTTCCGCCCACTGGGAAAAAGCCGTTCCGCCGCCTCCGTGAACCAGCACGATTCCCGGAAACGGTCCGTCTCCTTTTGGACGCGCGACGAACGCAAAAACACGAGTCGGACGCCCCTGAAACTCCTCGCCTGCATAATACACTTTCTGAATCAGAATTCCGTCCTCTTTTTCAATCGGTTCCGACCACGCGGCCTCCGGAACCTGCTTCAGTTCGGCGAGATTCCAGATTTCGGACGGTTCGAGCGCGAGTGCGTTGGAAGAAGTGAAAAATGCGGAAGGTGCAGAAGAAGTGAAAAATGTGTAAAATGCGAAAGAAATAAGGACGAAGGTCCAAAGAAACACAAGGTGTTTTGAGGGGGTATGAATTTCGTACATGATTCTCCTTATGGAGTGGAATGGGTTGGGGGATTGAAATTTATAGGTTTCTTTTGAGTATAACACGCTCTGCCGGAAAATCAAGAGTTGAAACGGGAATTTTTTCAGAAATTTAACACAAATATGACGTTTTTTTTCACAAACGGACTTGAGATTTTCAAGTTTTCGATTATACTAAATGTAAATTCAATCACGTTTCATTTTATAAGGAGTCATTTATGGCCGTCACAGAAACCTCAAGCCAGTCCTGGTTTTCTCGAATTGGCGATTCATTCAAAGGGATTCTCGTCGGAATCGCGTTCGTCGCGATTGCAGTCGTTCTTCTTTTTTGGAATGAAGGCCGCACGGTAAAACAGTACAAAACCCTAAAAGAGGGGAAAAGCAGTTACATTTCCGTCAAATCGGACGCTGTCGATCCCGCAAACGATGCAAAACTCGTTTACACGACCGGTACGATGACGACGGAAGACGTCCTTTCCGACGGAGATTTCGACGTTTCCATTACAGGAATCAAACTTCGTCGAAACGTGGAAATGTACCAGTGGCGAGAAATTTCGGACACGAAAACGAAAGAGAAATTCGGCGGCGGGACCGAAACCGTCACGACTTATTCGTACGAAAAAGCATGGAGCGCGTCTCCGATTGATTCCTCAAATTTCAAAGAGTCCGGTCACACGAATCCGTCTTTCGAGTTTGAATCTCAGGAATGGGTTGCGGAAAATGTGACGCTTGGGGCATTTATTCCTTCGGCGTCGATCGTCAGTCTGAAAAGCGACTTCAAAAAATTCGAAGTAAAACCCGAACAGCCCGCAGAAACTGCCGCTCCGACCGGAACGACGGAACCCGCAAAAACAGTCGTTCCGGCTGAAACTGTGGAACCCGCTGAAACAGTCGTTCCGGCTGAAACTGTGGAACCCGCTGAAACAATCATTCCGGCTGAAACTATAGAACCCGCAAAAACAGCCATTCCGGCCGAAACTGTGGAACCCGCTGAAACAGTCGTTCCGGCTGAAACTGTGGAACCCGCTG
>CAYTLK010000003.1:0-142376 GCA_964438515.1 uncultured Planctomycetaceae bacterium | reverse complement strand
GTTTCCGTCTCGTTGTAGGAGGGAGATTTGTACTGTGCAATGTTCAGCCCGAATTTCGTTACAAGATCTTTGATTACCTGCGGCGCAGACATTCGTTCCTCCTTTTCTCATGGAGGGAGAACGGCAGGTTCCCTCTCCATAAAAGACAGATAGACTAATAATTCAGAAATTCTTTGTTATTATAATCGTCGTCCGAGGCGGTCAATACAAAGGGACCGTTTTCCGTAATCGCAACCGTATGCTCAAAATGCGCACTCGGCTGGCCGTCGGCAGTGCGCTGGACCCAACCATCGGAACCCTCGCGGACTTTGTGCGTCCCAATGTTCACCATCGGCTCAATCGCTATCACAAGACCCGTCTGAATCCGAAAATCCGCGCCGGGACAGTAATAATTCGCAACCTGCGGCTCCATGTGCATCTCACGACCGATTCCGTGACCCACAAAATCGTCCACTACGGAAAATCCATTGTCCTCGACAAAAATCTCCATCTCTTTCGCAATCGCATTCCAATGCGACTTCTTCGGAAGAAGCGAAATCGCTAAATCCAAAACGCCCTTCGTCACCTGCATGAGTTTGCGCTTTTCCTCAGGAATCTCGCCAATCGCATACGTCGCCGCCGAGTCGCCGCACCAGCCGGAAATGCGCGAACCGATATCAACGCTCAGAATGTCGCCCTCGACCAACACTCGGTCACTCGGAATCCCATGCACCACTTCTTCGTTGACCGACATGCAGCAGGCCGCCGGGAACGGGATGTGACGTGAGTGAAGCTGAACGCCCTTGAACATGCATTCGATGTTCTTGGAATGGAAATATTTTTCCACCAGATCATTCGCCTCCCGGGTCGTCATTCCCGGTTTCACCGCATTTTTAACCAACTGGTGTGCGTGCCAGACCTGTAAACCGGCGCGGCGCATCAAACGAACTTCACGTTTCGTCTTCAATTCAATCATTTCAGGATTCCCATTCCGGAATTATTTCGATTCCGCTTTCTCAAAAATAAAAAATAAAGCGCAATCCCACACGTGTTCGGTGAAACTGCGCTTTTCTGTACTTAAATCGTTCGGGACGTTTCAAACCGTTTTGAATCAAGCGATTTTATCGAGCGCGACCTCAATACGAGCCCAAATGTCTTCAACAGCGCCCAGACCGTCCACCGTGACGAGGAGTCCCTGCTTCGTGTAGTAATCAAGCAGGGGCGACGTTTGATTTCTGTAACCGACCAGTCGTGTACGAATCGCTTCGGGTTTGTCGTCTGCACGACCGCGGCCCGCAAGACGTTTGAACAGTTCTTCTTCCGGAACGCGCAGTTCCAGAACGATGTCGAGCGGCGTTCCCGCCTCTTTCAGCATCACGTCGAGCGCTTCCGCCTGAGCGATTGTACGTGGGAAACCGTCGAGGAGGAATCCCTGCGCACAGTCGGGCTGCGCCAAACGTTCTTTAATAATATCGACGATGACCTGATCGGGAACCAGCTCGCCTTTCGACATGTATTCGTTTGCTTTAAGCCCCACTTCCGTTCCCGCATCGCGAGCAGCACGAAGCATGTCGCCTGTGGAAAGATGGGCAGGATGATACTTTTTGATAAGAAATTCGGCCTGAGTGCCTTTTCCGGCTCCCGGAGGGCCAATGAAAACCAAACGCATAATAAAACTCCATGTTTTCGGGGTTATTGAGATTAAATATTCTCGGAATCCATTCTAAATGAATACGAACAAACGACTTCGATCCGGAAACCGAAGACGCTTATTCGAATTTTAAAGTTCAGGAGTTCCTGAATTATTTTTCAAGCAAACCTTTTTGATTGACCATGACGAGGTGACTGTCGATCTTCTGAACGAGGTCGAACGCCACACTCACCGCGATCAGCAGACTGGTTCCGCCGTAAAAGCTTGCGAGGTTGTAATTGATGTGCATTGCGCTGGCCAAAATGTGCGGCAAAATCGCAACGACAGCAAGGAATCCAGCCCCGACGTACGTGATGTGAATCATCACTTTTTCGAGGTAGTCGGCCGTTCGTTTCCCCGGACGGTGACCACGGATAATTGTACCGTTTTTCTTTAAGTTTTCCGCCATATCCTTCGGATTGAACGTGATTGCCGTCCAGAAGTAGCAGAAGAAGAAAATCAAAACGATGTAGAAGAAGTTGTAAGTGAAAAGGCTCTCGCGAGAGAACAAATCACCGAGCCACGCACATGTCTGCGCAAACCAGCCGGTTCCCATGCGGAACGAGTTGAAGAGCCACGCAGGAATCATGAGGAGCGAACTTGCGAAAATGATCGGCATAACGCCCGCCTGATTGACGCGCATCGGCAAATACTGTCGGTTTCCACCCATCACGCGGCGACCGCGGACGTGTTTTGCGCTTTGAGACGGAATACGACGCTGTCCCAGCGTGATGTACACGACGCCAGTGACGACCGCAAAGAAGAGGACGGCGAGCATCATGAGGTTCACGAGGCTTGCTTCACTTCCGCTGATTTTCAGGCCGCTCAAACCGCCGGCAGACTGGAAGTCTGCGTAGAGCTGAATGATCGGGAGAGGCATACGGGCCAAGATGCCGGCCATAATGAGGAGGCTGATACCGTTTCCGATACCATAAGCGTCGATTTGTTCGCCCAGCCACATGAGGAAAGCGGTACCGCAGGTCATAATGAACACGGCGATAATCTGCCAGTGGAGGAACAAGTGTCCCGTATTGGGGTCGCAAAAACCGGTGAGAAAAATGGCTTTACTCTGGAAAATAGCAGGCATTGCAACGAGATAGAACCAGCTTTGAAAAATGCACAGTCCGATGGTTGCATAACGCGTGTATTCATTTATTTTTTTACGGCCGCTTTCACCTTCTTTTTGGAGTTTTTCGAGCGGTGCCCAAACACTGGCCAGCAACTGGAAAATAATGGAGGCGGAGATGTAGGGCATAATACCCAAACCGAAAATCGTGATCTGTCGGATGTCGGAGGCGCTGAAAATAGCGGCCTGATTCAACAGAGACTGGAGAGCGTCGTTTCCGCCGCCGGTAGCGTCTGCAACCTTGATTTCATCAGGGTTCACCATCGGCAGATTAATCTGATAACCGACGCGGAAAATTGCCAGCAGCAGGAGCGTAAGAAAGATTTTACGGCGCAGCTCTGGAATTGTAAAGATGACTCGAATCTTTTCGAACATGAATGATTCATCCTTGTAAACAAAGGAAACGGATTGAAAATAGCAATCCGAACCGAAACTATCTGTGGAAACCCACAAACATCATCAACCCATAGTATTTTACTACTGAACGGAAAAAAATCACAAGCTCCTTGCGGAACTGCGCGTCAGAAAACCCAACACCAAAGCGATTTTTATTCTCAGTAGATTCTACCACATCTTTGCATTTCCCGCCATGGGGAAACTGAGGGAAAACAGGATTTTTATGAAAAAAACGAAAAGATCAGGAAATCAGCTGAAAGATCGTAGGTTCAAACCGTTGCGTGAGCAGCGTTCTCAAAAGAACAGCGACGATCCGAAAGCTGGGTGTAAATTTCGTAATAAATCATAAAAATAAAGGCGTAAAACCACCCTGAGTGCAGTCTTACGCCGTGTTTTTTGAAAAAGTTTTCGGTTATTAGTCCTTAACTTTATCTTTTTTCTGGAATTTCACAACGGGAGCTTTTCCCGGCAGAACTTCCATTTCAGCGCCGGCGGCTTGAATTTTCGCTTCGGCGGATTTGCTGAAACGATGCGCCTGGACCTTAACTTTTTTGGAGAGTTCCCCGTCACCGAGGACTTTCAAAACGTCATAACGATAACGGATAATTCCCTTTTCTTTGAGGGTTTCGGGAGAAACGACCTCGCCATCCTCGAAAAATTTATCGATATCGCAAACATTGATATTCGCGACTTTCGCGGCACCCGCGTTGGTGAACCCGCGTTTCGGAATACGGCGGAAGAACGGCATCTGACCGCCTTCAAAACTCACGTTTTGGGAAGAACCATTACGGCTTCCGAAACCTTTGTGACCGCGACCGGAGGTTTTACCCTGACCAGTACCTTTACCACGTCCGAGACGTTTGGCTTTTTTGTTCGTATGAATCCCGACGTTTACACTATTAAAGTTCATTGAATACCTCCTTACAAATTCACTCCGCGAAGTCTTTCCACCTCGTCTTTGGAACGGATTTGCTGCAAAGCGTCTAACGTGGCTTTCACCAAGTTCAAGGGGTTATTCGATGAAAAGCTCTTTGTCAAAATATCATGAATTCCACATGCTTCGCAGACGGCACGCACCGCTGCACCTGCAATAATTCCTGTTCCAGGACGGGCAGGAACGAGCACGACACGGGCTGTCCCAAAACGACCATGCACTTCGTGCGGGATCGTTGTACCAGACAGGGTGACGCTCATCATACTTCTGCGACCATCCTTCGCCGCTTTATCGACGGAAGGAGGAACTTCGTTGGCTTTACCGTAACCGCAGCCAACTTTCCCCTTTTCGTCTCCAACGACTACCAAAGCTGCAAAGCTGAAACGACGTCCGCCTTTGACCACGGCAGCGCAACGTCGAATTTTTACAACTTTTTCTACAATTCCGTCTTTTGTTTCTCTAATTTCGTTTGACATAGATTTTCTTCGTCTCGTCGTTAAAGGTTTTTTCGACTATTTAGCGGATTCCGCTTTGCCGCCCAAGTCCAGACCAGCAGTTCTGGCAGCGTCTGCAAGAGCCGCAACACGACCGTGATAACGATAGTGCCGACGGTCAAATGTAGCGCACGTAACCCCATTTGCAAGGGCGCGTTCTGCCAAAATCTGTCCTACCTTGGTTGCAGCCGCAACATTTCCACCATATTTCAATTCAGACACAATGTCCTTCTCGAGAGAGCTGGCGTGAGCCAAAGTCGTTCCCGTTTCATCGTCAATAATCTGAGCACTAATGTTTTTCAGACTACGGAAGACAGCCAAGCGGGGACGTGTCGAATTCACTTTGATGCGATTCGAAACTCTCCAGCAGCGACGCTGGCGCTGTTTATGATTAATTTTAGTACGTTCCACGGCTATTTCTCTTTTTTTCTAACTAAATCTATCAGCACGGCCACGACCGTTTTCAGGCCGCTGACCGAGGAATGATTCTGCTGACCCAATTATTTCGCAACAACTTTACCCTGTTTGCGGCGAACATTTTCACCCTGGTAGCGAATGCCCTTGCCTTTGTAAGGCTCGACGGGGCGTTTCGCACGTGTGGATGCTGCAAACTGAGAGACTTGCTGCTTGTCAATACCAGTAATCAGAACATGCGTCTGATCGGGACAAGTAACTTTCAATCCTTCAGGAACCGGAATCTGGAGTTCGTTTGCCATTCCGACGCGGAGCTGAAGCGTGTTGTTCTGAACGGCGGCGATATAACCGACACCGACCAGTTCCAAACGTTTCTCATAACCGGCGGTGACGCCGACGACCATGTTTTGAATCATGGCGCGGGTTAAGCCGTGAAATGCGCGGGACTGACGTTCATCATCAGCTCGTTCCACTGTAACTTTTCCATCTGCAACTGCAACCGTGATGAAGGAAGCTACCGGAAATTCCAATTTTCCTTTGGGGCCTTCGACTGTGACCTTGGAAGCCTCGGCTGTAACCGTAACTCCCGCGGGCACAAAAACAGGTTTTTTACCAATACGCGACATTGAATATACCTTCGCTTTTTTCTACCTGGCGGAGAGCTTCCCCGCCAGCCATTCCTACTGAGGCACGTAATTTACGGCTCTCATTCGTGAAATCACCAGATTTCGCAAATGATTTCTCCGCCGAATTTCTGTGTTTTTGCCTCACGGTCACTCAATAAACCTTTGCTGGTGCTGACCACGGAGATTCCCAAACCGTTCAGGACGGGTTTCAGGTCTTCTGCGCTGGAATATACACGACATCCAGGTTTACTCACTCGTTTAATGTGCCGAATAACACGTTCGCCATTGGGTCCGTATTTCAGTTGAATACGGATGACATTCACAGGCTGGGCTTCAATAATCTGATAGTCCCAAATGTAACCCTCTCGTTTCATCACTTCCGCGATGCTTTTTTTGAAGTTGGAGTAGGGCAAATCTACATACTGTTTTTCAACTCTTACAGAGTTCCGAATACGTGTCAACATATCGGCGATAGGATCGGTCATCATAATTTTCGTTCCTTTACCAACTCGCCTTCTTCACGCCAGGGATGAGACCCTGGTCTGCCAATTTGCGAAAGCAAATACGACAAACACCGAATTTACGATATACTGCTCGGGATCTTCCACACAAAAGACAACGATTTTCGCTGCGGGTGGAAAATTTGGGCGTTCTGCTTGCTTTTGCAATTTTTGATTTACTAGCCATTTGAATTTTCCTTATTTATCTGCACGAAACGGCATGCCGAATTTCTTCAGCAGGAGCCGGGCGTCGTTATCGTCCTTGGCAGTCGTTACGATGGTAATCGTCATACCTTGCGGACGCGTGAATTTATCCGGATTCAATTCCGGGAACACGATCTGTTCGGTAAGTCCCATGTTGTAGTTGCCCCGTTTGTCGAATCCGTTGGGATTCAAGCCGCGGAAGTCTCGTACACGCGGGAGAGCGATACTGATGAGACGGTCCAAAAATTCGTACATACGCTGGTGTCGCAAAGTAACTTTGCACCCAATTTTCATACCTTCACGGAGACGAAATCCTGCGATGGATTTACGGGCAGCCGTGACGACGGGTCTCTGACCTGTGATCTGAGAAAGAGCGTCCACTGCCTCTTCAAGGTGTTTTTTCTCGTTGATTGCAGAACCAACACCCATATTGACGACGATCTTCTCCAGCTTGGGCAGAGCCATGGGATTCTTGATTCCCAGCTCTTCTTTCAGAGCCGAGAGAATCTCATTATTATATTTTTCCTGAAGTCGGGGAATCATATCTCTTACCGTTCTGATGGGTTGCATATACAACCCACACTTGCTTCCTGAACTTACAATGACCGACCATTACATTCAGTCTGGTCAACAATGAGAAAGTCTATTATAACCTTCTCTCAATTTTTTTCAAGGACTTCCAACGCTTCTTTATCGAAATTTCCAAAAGAAATCAATATTTTTTTGGAAATTTCATTTTTTCGCTTTGGAAATCTGACCGTTTCCGGCTCCGCACTTTTTGCAGTAACGTTCTTTTGTGCCGTCTTCGGTAACACGCACACCCATGCGGGCGGGTTTTCCACAAGATTCACAAACGACCTGCACATTGGACTGGGAAATCGGTTTGTCAATTTCGATTCGACCGCCCTGCGCGTTCGCTTTGTTGGGGCGAACATGCTTGGTGACGGTATTGACGCCTTCAACAACGACTTTGCCATTTTCGCGGTCGACGCTCGTGACGCGTGCTTGCGTCCCTTTGGCCAAACCGGAGATTACCTGGACTTTATCACCCTTACGAATACGCATTAGAGCACCTCACTTGCGAGACTCACAATCTTCGGAAATTTGTCACGAAGTTCTCGTGCCACGGCACCGAAGATACGCGTTCCGCGCGGATTGTTGTCTTTATCAATAATTACTGCAGCGTTTGTATCGAACCGAACGTAGCTGCCGTCTGCGCGACGGACGGGATACGAGGTACGCACGATAACCGCACGACAAACGCCACCCTTTTTCAGTTCGCTGCCAGCGATGACACTTTTGACGCTGCAAACGATCACATCGCCGATTTCAGCGGTACGACGATGCGTTCCGCCGAGAACTTTGATGCACATCAATTCTTTCGCGCCAGTGTTATCAGCTACAGTGAGCCGGGTTTGCATCTGGATCATTACAACACCTGATCTTTTCTATTCTAAAACGTGGTTGAAACAACCCCTTACTATCACTCTTTCGTCTCGTTTGCTTCCGTTTCCGCTTCGGCTTCCGCCTTCACCGCGTTCACGTCAACCAGACGACTTTTCTGAACAACGCTGACGAAATTCCAGCGTTTCATTTTGGATTTGGGAGGGCATTCTTCGATTTTCACCATGTCGCCCAGATGAGATTCGTTGTTCTCATCGTGAACGATGCAGACGGTTTTCTGACGAATGAATTTCCCATATTTCTCGTGTTTTTCGAGACGGGAGATTTCTACCCGTCGCGTTTTATTCATTTTATCGCTTGTAACGACACCAACGACTACTCTTTTCGGCATGATTCATCAATCCTTCTATTTTCAATAATTCAGACTTCTGCCACGCGTTCACGGAGGATCGTTCTGACCTGTGCAATCAACTTGCGGTTCCGCTTCAGCTCGCTCGGAGCGTTCAAACGTTCGTTCTGCGCTTTAAGACGCAAGGTGAAGAGCGCATCAATCGCCTCTTTCAACGTGTTCTGAAGCTGTTCGTTACTCTGTTCACGGAGTACTTTGGCTTTCATGGTTTACTTCCTCGTGTTAAATCGACTTATTTCAAACGTCTGCGGATCATACGAACGCGAATCGGCATCTTGTGCGCCAGACGAGCCAGACACATGCGTGCTGCTTCTTCTGTCGTTCCGCCTACTTCGTAAAGTACCGCACCCGGCTTTACTACTGCTGCCCAATACTCAGGCTCGCCCTTTCCTTTACCCATTCGAGTTTCCAACGGAACCGATGTAATCGGTTTGGACGGGAACATTCGAACGTACAGACGACCTTCACCGCGGAGGTACTGCTGTGCTGCAATACGACCTGCTTCAATCGTTTTGGCTGGAACCCAGCCGCCCTGCACTGCCTGAAGAGCATATTCTCCGAAGACGACTCGGCAGCCGCGCGATGCGACACCGGTGATACGTCCTCTTTGCACTTTTCTGTGCTTAATTCGTTTCGGCATCATCGCCATGATTATTACCCTCGCTTATACGATTTTTTCGGGGCTCGCGATGCTTTCGCATCGGCTTCTACGGTTTCTTCTTTGTCGCCATATTCGCCCTTATTGATCCAGACCTGAATTCCGATGTGGCCCTGAGCAATTTTGGCTTCGAAGAAACCGTAATCGATGTTAGCGCGCAGTGTGGAAAGCGGGATGGAACCCTGAATTGTCGTTTCAGTACGGGACATTTCCGCACCACCCAGACGTCCCGAAAGCTGAATTTTGATGCCTTTGGCACCGTCTTTCATGGCGTCTTCCATCGCGTGTTTCATCACTCGGCGGAAACTGGCACGATTCACCAGCTGAGCTCCAATATCTTCAGCAACAAGCTGTGCAACCGTATGGAACGTTGCAATTTCATGAACTTCAATCTGGAAATGCCGACCGATAAGGTTCTGCAAATCTTCGGTGAGTTCATTGACGACTTTCCCTTCGTTGCGCGTGAGGTCACGTGCACGGCTAGAGAAAAGAATGACTTTCACGGCGTCGCGTGTTCGTTCGATTTCAATGCGTGAAATCATAGGATACATGAACACTTCGTGATTGTCTTTGGTTGTCGCTTTACGCGTTTTGATGAATTTACGAATCTTCTGATCTTCGACCAGCAGTTCGCTGAATTCTTTTTTCGAAGCATACCAACGACTTTTCCAGCCGAGGAAAACACCTGTACGATAACCTGTTGGATTAACTTTCTGTCCCATGTTATTCCTCTTGTCCCAGAATGTCCAGTGTTACTCGAATATGCGACATCCGTTTTTTAATGACTGTCGCAGAACCGCGTGCTTTCGGACGGAACCGTTTGAACATCGGTCCTCCGTCGACACAAAGTTCTGTAATATGAAGCTCATCGTATTTACGTTCATTTTTGTCACGAGCATTACCCAGAGCACTTTTAATGACCATTTCGACCATACGCGCGCCACGGTTCGGCTGGTATTTCAAAATTTCGAGAGCTTCATCCGCGTCTTTCCCGCGTACGAGGTCTGCCATATAACGCAGCTTCCGCGGGCTAATTCTTGCATAACGATACAATGCTTTGTACGGCATGACTACTTTCCTCATTAAGGCGGAATCGCAGTACGATCCCGCGTTTTTCATTATTAACGTTTGCCTTTGCCACCGTGGCCGCGGAATATACGCGTAGGAGCAAATTCACCAAGTCTATGACCAACCATCTCTTCGGTTACGAAGCAGTTGATGAACTGTTTACCATTGTGAACCATGAAGGTGAAACCCACAAATTCAGGAATGATGACACAACGGCGAGACCAGGTTTTAATCGGTTCTTTTGTGCCGCTTTCCAGCTGCTTTTCAACCTTGATGAACAAACTCCGCTCAACAAACGGTCCTTTTTTTGACGATCGTCCCATTGTACTTTAATCCTAACCTGGAAGTTTAAGTTGTCCATATCGACGTGACTTACGACGACGAACGATAGCTTTATTGGAAGATTTATGACGATTACGGGTCGAATGACCTTTAGTCGGTTTACCCTGCGGAGTCACCGGGTTACGACCGCCCTTGGTTCGTCCTTCACCACCACCGTGCGGGTGGTCGATCGGGTTCATTGCAGTTCCACGAACGTGAGGGCGTCGGCCAAGCCAGCGAGCGCGGCCTGCTTTACCAATCACGATGTTCATGTTGTCTGAGTTTCCAACGACTCCGATGACCGCGCGGCAATCTGCCGGCACTCGGCGAATTTCGCCGCTCGGAAGCGTAATCTGTGCCCATTCCGTATCTTTCGCAACCAGCGTCGCGTATGTTCCTGCTGAACGGCACATGCATGCGCCGTTACCCGCCTGAAGTTCGATGTTGTGAATGGTTGTTCCAAGCGGAATCTTCGAAAGAGGAAGGCAGTTTCCAAGGTCGCTGACTGCTTCAGAACCGGAAAGAACTTTCATTCCTTCTTTCAAACCATTCGGTGCGATGATGTAACGTTTTTCACCATCTGCATATTTGAGCAATGCAATACGTGCGGTGCGGTTCGGATCGTACTGGATCGAGTCCACGATTGCCGGGACTCCATCTTTATTACGACGAAAATCCACCAAACGATAAGCGCGTTTGTGTCCACCGCCACGATGTCGGCACGTAATGATACCTTGATTATTACGTCCGTTAGTACGACGCTTCGGCTCAAGAAGCGATTTCTCAACTACTGCGCCCGGCGTCAAATCAGCAAAGTCGCTGACTGTCGCGTTTCGGCGTCCAGGAGAAGTTGGCTTGTAATGTCGAATTCCCATTGATTCTCATTCCATTTCCAAGTTGATTTCTCAACTCTGTGATCGTTTTACTGGCTTCGCGGAGCACGTTGCACCCGCTGAGGTCTTTGCACAATCACTGTTAAAACTTGAACGAATTCCCGAAGGTTTCGTTCTACCATTTCAATCAAAATCAAACAAAGTCGATACGGCTCTCGGCGTCGAGATACACAATCGCTTTTTTCCAATCGCTTGTCTGGAACTGACGCTGCTTGAAGCGGCGCTGTTTTCCTTTGCGATTCTGCGTATTGACTTTTACGACTTTCACATCGTAGAGTTTTTCAATCGCGTCTTTGATGTCTTCTTTTGTCGCACCGGTATGAACCTGGAAGCAGTAAGCGTTCAGCTCGACTTCTTCCCATTCTACGTTCCCTTTGGCGTTTTTGACTTTCTTTCCGTTCGCATCGCGTTTCACGCGTTTATACGTTTGTTCGGACAAAGTAACGCCTTTTTCGGTCACGAGCGGGCGGATAATAATCTGATAGGGTTCCAAAAACAACCCTGCACTGAGGATATCATTCATCGTTCGTCCCTTTCATTAAGCGTTTTTGCCTGAGGCAACGGTACCGCGAAACGCATCAAGCGCTGCACGGGTCAGAATGACGCATTTCGGCTTCAGAATTTCGTAAGCGTTAATGTCGCTCATGGGAAGGATCTGGAGACCGGGAATGTTGCGTCCACTCTTGTAGATGTTCACGTTGTGTCCGAACGTCGCGAAAAGAGCGGTCTTTCCTGCAACATTCAGTGCGCTGAGAACGGCAGCCATATCTTTCGTTTTCGGTGCTTCCAACTGGAAGTCGTCCACGATGATGACTTTGTCGCTTTCGAATTTAGCGCGAAGTGCCATGCGGGTTGCAATCTGCATCGCTTTGCGCGGCATTGCAATACGCCAGTCACGAGGAGATTTGGCCTTAATGTGACCTCCGCCACGTCGAATACCAGACCGTTTGGATCCAGCTCGTGCGTTGCCCGTTCCTTTTTGACGGAACATTTTTTTTGTAGAACCAGCGACTTCACCACGAGTTTTGGTTTTCGCTGAACCCTGACGCATGTTCGACTGATACATGACAACCGCATCGTGCAACAGCTGCGTACTGATATTTCCGGCGAGTTCCACTACGTCGAATTCATACGTATCAACCTGTTTGCCTGTACGGTCATAAATCGGCAGACTGACCATGATAATTTCTTTCTTTAATTGAGTTTCTAACCAAACGCTCTAAGGTGAAAATGCCTTGGCACTCAAATCAAGCGTTTTTGCGAACCTGTCAATCCGTTCGGCATGAGCAGAACTTGGGTTATATTCTTTTACACGCCGCGAAGCATTGTAAAAATACGGTTCGACCGGTACGACCGGAATGAAGGGGGAAAACCTCTTCAAGATTTGACAGCAGTTTCAGCCGTCGTCTTTTTAAAATTTGTGGGGAAACCGGAGTTTCCCCGGTGTTTCATTTCAGGTGCGCGTGTCAGTTAGCGACCAAACCACCTTCGAATTTGTGTGCGCGGGGCAGCATGTTCGTCGGGGAAACGGTGACGAAAGCACCATTCGGACCGGGGACACCGCCCTTGATCAACATCAGATTGTTTTCTTTGTCCATCTTTACGATGGCAATGTTACGAACGGTAACACGGACGTTTCCATACTGACCAGGCATTCTTTTGCCTTTGATCACGCGGGAAGGATAGGCACTGCAGCCCGTACCGCCCATGTGACGATGGCATTTTTTAACACCGTGGCTGGCACGCTGACCGCCGAAATTGTGGCGAGTCATTGTTCCAGAATATCCATGACCTTTGCTGATGCTGACCACATCAACGGCAGTGACGCTGTCGAAAACTGAAAGATCCAGTTTCTGACCGACTTCAAAACCATTGATCGAAGTTGCAAATTCTCGGATGAATTTTTTCGCTGAACAGCCGGCTTTCGGAGTCGCTTCGACTCCCGATGCAGCTTTCTTTGTCTGACGTTTGCTGTCGATATTCGCGACATGTCCGCGTTCTGAACGCGACGCGCAAGAACTTTTTTTGTCGCCGAATCCCAGCTGAACGGCTTCGTAGCCGTCATTGTCGCTGGTTTTCACCTGAAGGACATCACAAGGACCCAATTCCAGAACCGTCACCGGGACAACTTTTCCCGTTGCTTCATAGACTTGTGTCATTCCAATTTTGCGTCCGAGCAATCCAACACTCATCGTTCTCACCTTTTCTTGTATCGCTTTCCGGGAACTCCCCGCTTTATTAAGACGCGGTGTTTACCTGGAAACCATCAACTTGTACTGCTAATAAACTGAACTTGTTTACCGCGAATGTGCGGCTTAACCAATTCGACTGTTTTCCGAATCCATCCAATGACGCCCGAAGGCGTTTTTGTTCCTAAGGATAATTGCTACAACCTGCAAAATCAACGGCCATTGGCCTTGATTTTGATTTCAACGCCAGCCGGCAAACTCAGCTTATTCAGAGCATCAATCGTCTTTTGCGTGACATCTGCGATATCAATAAGACGTTTGTGAGTACGAATCTCAAACTGCTGACGAGCTTTTTTGTGAACATGCGGACTAGAAAGGACGGTGTAACGTTCAATCCGTGTAGGAAGTGGAATCGGACCGCGGACGACTGAGCCGGTGCGTTTGGCAGTATCCACAATTTCCGTTGTGCTCTGATCAATGATGGAATGATCATACGCTTCCATACGGATTCTGATAATATTACTACTCTGTCCAGCCACAAGAGCCTCCTGTTTACCTTTCCACATTTCCAAAGAAACTATTCTTGAGCGTTTGCTCAATTTGCGGGTATTATTTTACCCGTTTTTACGTTCCTGTCAACTGGGGGTGTTATGATTTTTTCGTCTATAACTTCCCCGATCGAACAAAGAAGTTATCATTATAATCTTTTTCGTTTTGATTACAAGGGGGGTGAGTGCGATTTTCCTGGATTTTTTTATATTTTCTCATTTATTTTCTTCTTTTCGCTATTTTTCGCTGACTCCCGTCTTGTTTTTTCTTGGGTGTGTTTTATAATGGATGAAGTTTTTGACGAAAGTCGAGTCCTTTTTCCTTCACTTCAAGTTTTTGTATGATTCACGTTTTGCTTCCTTCCGGAGTCTCTACGCAATTTCCGCATCCCGTTCGGCTTTCCGATCTTGCGGATCGGTTTTTTGTGCGCACTCAGCGCTACCCTGCGGCGGCGCTTCTCGACGGTACGGTTGCAGGTTTGCAGTCGTTTTTGCCCGACACGGAGTCGGTGAAGCTGTCGTTTCTGTTTTCGGACTCGATTCCGGCGCTCGAAATCTTGCGTCACAGTACCGCGCACCTGATGGCGAGGGCGGTCTGCCGACTTTTTCCGAATGTTCAGCTCGCATTTGGTCCTGCGGTGGATAATGGGTTTTATTATGATTTTGCGCTTGAACACACGCTGACGGAAGAGGATTTTCCGCGAATTGAGGCGGAAATGAGGCGTCTGATTGCACAGGGGGACGAGTTCGAGTGTCTCGAAGTCTCGCACGAACAGGCCGCCGCGCTTCTGGAGGAGATGAAACAGCCTCTGAAACTGCAGCACCTCAATACGAATCTGAAAGATAAAAAATCGGTATTTTTTTATCGACAGGGTGCGTTTTTGGACCTGAGCCGCGGGCCGCACGTTTTAAATGTAAAGATTCTTGGGAATTTTAAGCTTCTTTCTGTTGCGGAAACGCACTGGAAAGGGGATCCGCAAAGTCCGGTGCTTCAGCGGCTGTACGGGACGGCGTTTTTTGAGCGTGAACAGCTGGAACGTCATTTGGAAATGCTCGAAATGGCGAAAAAACGTGACCATCGTCTGTTGGGACGGCAGCTTGAGCTGTTTTCAATCGATCAGCGGGTCGGGTCGGGGCTGGTTCTTTGGCAGCCGAAAGGGGCGGTTCTTCGACACCAGCTTGAGAGCTTTTTGTTTGATAAACTCACGCAGAATCAATTCCAACAGGTTTATTCACCCGAAATTGGGCGCGTCGGTTTGTATCGAATTACGGGGAAAAATCCGCTCTCTGCGGAGAGTCCGTACCCGATTTTTGAGGCGGAGCGGAACGATCGTTACGTCCTTCGTCCGACGTGCGGACCGCAGCATGTTACAATTTACCAAAATCATCCGCGAAGCTATCGGGAACTGCCGCTGCGTTTTTTCGAGTTTGGAAACGTCTGCAAGTATGAACCGTCCGGCGAACTGTTTGGTTTGAAATGTGTACGTGCTTTTACTCGAAACGACGCGCATGTTTTTTGTGCGCAGGAGGATGCGGCGGCGGAATTTCGGCGCTGTCTCATGCTTCTAGAAAATAATTTGAAAGCGTTCGGATTCAGGAATTTACGGATTCAAACGTGTTTTCGTTCGAAGAATGATGTACGTTATTTCGGTTTGCCGGAACAGTGGCAGAGGGCCGAACAGATGATTCTCGACGAGTGCCGCAAGCTGGGATATTCGCCGTTTCCAGGGGGTGTGGTGCATCCGGAGGGGCCGGGGATTGATTTTGTGGCAGAGGATTCATTGGAGCGCGACTGGCATTTCGGTACGATTCATATTGATTATAATTTGCCGAGTGAGGAGAGTTTCGATTTGTCGTATGTTGGAAGCGACAATCTGCTGCATCGTCCGGTTATGCTGCATTGTACGCCGCTCGACTCTTTCGAGAGGTTTATCGGGGTGCTGATCGAACATTTTGCCGGCGCGTTTCCTCTTTGGATGGCTCCCGACCAGGTGATCGTCATCAACGTCAGTCCGAAATACGAGGCGTTTGCGAGAGAAATTGAGATTCAGCTGAAACAGTACGGAATACGAACGACGTGTGATTATCGTTCGGAAAAGGTGGGCGCGAAAATAAGACGTGCGCAGCTGCAGCTTGTGCCGTATATGCTGATTCTTGGTGAGCGTGAAATGACGAACGGAACGGTTGCGGTTCGAGATCGGATTGCTGGAAACCTCGGAAATTTCACGGTGGCGGAAGCGGCTGCACTGTTTTTGAAAGAGATTCAGGAAAAGACGCTGAAGTACGCGCCGGGAACCGTTTGAACGTTTCTGATAAATGGGTTGATGAATCAAAAAAGGGAGGAAAAACAGAATGTGTTTTTTCTCCCTTTGATTTTAAATGAAAAGATTTGTTTCTTTCATTGGTTGTTTTGATTGTTGCTTGTTGTTATAGTTCATCAACCGCAGCTTTGAGAGCTTCTGCACGGTCGGTTTTTTCCCACGGGAAACCGTCACGTCCAAAATGTCCTCCGGAGGCCGTTGCACGATAAATCGGCTGGCGAAGCTGAAGCGCCTCGATGATTCCTTTCGGCGTCATCGGGAAAACTTTACGAATCGCTTTTTCAATTTTGCACGTGCAGGCTTTTTCACTTCCGTACGTATTCACGTACACACTCACAGGTTCCGCCACGCCGATTGCGTAAGCCAGCTGAATCTCGCAGTCGTCAGCAAGTCCGGCGGCCACCACGTTTTTGGCGATGTAACGGGCCATGTAAGTAGCACTTCGGTCCACTTTCGTCGGATCTTTTCCAGAGAACGCGCCGCCGCCGTGGGAGGCCCATCCGCCGTAAGTGTCGACGATGATTTTTCGGCCTGTCAGACCGCAGTCGCCGTTTGGACCGCCGACGACGAATTTTCCGGTCGGATTGATGTGGAATGTGATGTCGCCCTTGTTCAGCTCGGCAGGAATGCAGGGTTTAATCACGTTCGGAATAATCCAGTCAGCAATCTCTTTCTGCGTAACGGTATCGCGGTGCTGGGTGGAAACCACAACGGTTGTGACCTTAATGGGGGTCATACGATCCGCAAATTCCACCGTCACCTGGCTCTTGGAGTCGGGAAGAAGCCAGTCGACTTCGCCCTTCTGGCGCGCTTCGGTCAGACGATTCATGATTCGATGAGACAGGGCGATCGGCAGCGGCATAAGTTCGGGCGTCTGTTTGCAGGCGTAACCGAACATGAGGCCCTGGTCGCCTGCTCCGTCGCGGTCCACACCCAATGCGATGTCGGGACTCTGCGTGTGGATGCGAACCTGAACCTCACACGTATCGCCGCTGAAACCGATATCGTTGCTTGTGTAACCCACTTCATTAATCACTTTCCGTGCGACGGCTTCATAATCCACCTTTGCGGTCGTCGTGATTTCGCCGGCGACGACACAAAGGTCGGTCGTCACGAGCGTTTCGCAAGCGACGCGGCTATTCGGGTCTTGGGCGTAAATTGCGTCGAGAATTCCATCCGAAATATTGTCAGCCAATTTATCCGGGTGGCCCATGCTTACGGCTTCACTGGTAAAAAGAAAACTTTTTTGCGACACAATGGTCTCCTTTATAAGTAAAAAGTTCAGGATAAATATTTATCATATAATATATACATTATACCAGAAATTGCAGAAAAGTTCAACCCCTTCCACTGTTTTCCTCAGATATTTTTCACTTTTTCCTGAAAATTTCACTTCTTTTTTCCAAAAACTCATTTCGAGGTTCGTTTTTTCAAAAACAGGAGCGCAAAGCGGGCTTTGGTTCTTTTTCCCAAATTAACTCTAAAATCATCCAAACTGCGCATTCTTTTTACTCTTTTTTTCCGTTAGACTTTTTCTTTTGGAACTCTGTAGAGGATGAGTAAAATTTAACGGTTGAAAATGAATTTAAAATTCATAAAAGACGTAAAATTCCGGGGAATTTTTGGAAAAAGTAGCCATTCCCGATAGACGAAACGCCAAGAACGTGTTATATTTATAAGGGAGATTTTCAAAGAGAAAAATCTCGCCCAGTGTGAGACAAAAATGGAAATCAATATGAAAAAAACATTTTACGAAAAATATGCACTGCTAATTCTGGTGCTCATGACGTTCACGCTGCCGATTATGGCAGTGGGAGTGAAACGCACTCTGGAAAATGTACGAAATAACATTAAAGAGTGGCTTCCAGAAGGCACGCCGGAATCGAAGCTGCACACATGGTTTCAGCAGAATTTTCCGAACGAACAGTTCATTTTGATGAGCTGGGACGGCTGTACGCTGAACGATCCGCGTCTTGAGGTGATGAAGTATCGTCTTCTTCCTCGAAAAGACGAAAGCGGCGAAGTGATTCTGGAGGATTATAACCTTCGATATTTCGAGAGTTATTTTTCAGGGACGGATTTTGCGCGGGATCTTTCGGAGGGGTCTGCCGTCACGTTTCCGGAAGCGGTGGAACGTCTGAAAGGCTCGCTTATCGGGATGGATGAGAGCCATACAGCGGCCATGATGTTTCTGAGGCCGGGGAGTGAGGGAGAAAATCTCAAAGGTCCCATTGGAGAAATCTATCGTTTGGCGCGTTGCGAGTTTGTGTTTGACCGTCGGAAGCTGACGCCGGAACAAATCGAAGCGGTAGAAGTCATTCAGAAAGCTCAAAAAGCGAATCCGCAAAAGACGGAACCTAAGAACTTTCTCGAAAGAAAAGAAAAAATCCCGATGCCGGAAAAACCGACGGAGGACGAGCTGAATCGTGAGTCCATTCCGCCGGAAGATCTGGTGGTGCTGAACGGTTTGCAGCCGTCGGAACTGCATATGGGAGGGCCTCCGGTCGATAACGTGGCGATCGACGTGGAGGGAAACCGAACGCTGATGCGTCTGGCGTGGATGGCTGCTGTTGTGGGTTTCACGATTGCAAGTTTGTGTCTTCGCAGTGTGCGGCTCGTCCTTGTTGTTTTTTGTGCGGCGCTTTTCGCGACGGGTTACTCGCTTGCCATCGTGAATTTTACGGGGTCTTCGACGGATGCGATCATGTTGTCGATGCCGCCGCTCGTGTACGTGCTTACGATGTCGAGCGCCATTCATTTTATTAATTACTATCATGATGCGCTTGAGGAACAGGGGGGGGTTCACGGAGCGGTCGAACGTGCGATCAAACACGCGTTTTTACCGGTTTTAATTTCCGCAGTGACCACTGCATTGGGGCTTTTTTCGCTCATGACGAGCAATCTCGGTCCGATTTGGAATTTTGGTCTGTATTCAGGAATCGGCGTCCTCATTTCGCTCCTGATGATTTTCCTGTATGTTCCATCGATTTTGCAGCTTTTCCCGTCGCACCGATATGCAGACAGTCTCGCAAAGATGGAAGCAGCCGGCATTCCGAAAGAACGCAAAGAAATTATTGGTCAGCAGTGGCAAAAACTTGGACACTATCTGATTTACCATCCGTATCGAATCCTGACCATGTGCACCGTCATTATGTTTATTGGAATATGGGGGTCGCAATATCTCGTTCCATCGGTCAAATTGATGAACTTTTTCAAGCAGGACACCACGATTATTCACGATTATGCGTGGCTTGAGGAGACGCTGGGACCGCTGGTTCCGATGGAAGTGGTCATCAAGTTCGATAATCAGAAGGTGAAAGACCCGCTCAAAGGTCGTTTTTTGCTTGTTCAGGACGCCATTGCGGCGGTGCATAAGAATCTCGTGGATGAAACGATCGGAACTCCGGACGCCAAACCCGCGCGACAGCCGAGAAAGTGGTTTTTCAATACGAAAAAAACGTCAGTGACGGAAGAACGACAGGTGGGCGGCGTCCTTTCTGCCGTGATGATGCTTCCCGACCCGACGACTGGAAGCGCCGCTGTTCGAGCCGGCTGGAATTCGCAGGTGATTCGAAACTACGGAAAACTCGGAGAGTTCGTGAAACAGGATCTGGCCGCCGCAGAGCGTAAATATAAGGCTCGCGCCGAAGCGGAAGGAAAAAAGGTGCTGAGTCCGTCCCTCGAAGAGATGGAATTTCCAGCGCCTCTGACCGAAAAGTTCAAAGAACTTGGGGTGACGACGCTCGATGAAATACGTACAAAAATAGAAGAGCTTGAGACGGAACGGAAAATTACGCCGAAAGAGGCGGCAGAAGCCCAGAAGTTTGTGTATCAATGGCAGGTAAATAACGGAGACGAACTTTTCCGAATTACGTGTCGTGTGAAAGCGCTTACGGACGTCGATTACGGTGATTTCGTCGAGGAATTGAAGAAAACGATTGATCCTGTGATTCAGCAGTGGCTGGCGGAAAATCATCTGGAGTCGACGGATGGAACACCGGCGGTTCAGGCGGTTTATACGGGGTCGGTCCCGCTCGTGTACAAAACGCAGCACGAATTGATGAAAAGCCTTTTTCAAAGTATTCTGCTTGCTTTCGTAACGATTTCGATCGTGATGATGATTATGCTGAAAAACGTGGTCGGCGGGCTGTGTTCCATGGTTCCGAATATCTTTCCTATTGCAGTCGTTTTTGGTGCAATGGGGTGGCTTGGAATTCTGTGCGATTTGGGCGCCATGATGACGGCTTCTGTCGCGCTGGGGATTGCAACGGACGATACAATTCACTATTTGACTTGGTATCGCCGAGCACTGGACGAAGGACTTCACCATCACGAGGCGGCGCTTTCGGCCTATCGACGCTGCGCAACCGCAATGACGCAGACGACGCTGATTTCCGCGTTCGGTCTGTCCGTTTTCGCGTTCAGCACCTTCACGCCGACGCTGTATTTCGGAATCATGATGCTTCTCCTCCTCTTTATGGCGCTGTTTGGCGACATGATTTATTTGCCGTCCATTTTGATTATCAGCGGCGGAAATATGTTCGCCAAAGGAAAGAAAGTGGATATAACGCAAAGTGGAGAAAATGACGCAAATGGAGGATTTGGAGAAAATGGAGAAAATGGGGAAAATGGCGGAGGTGTGGAAAAGGTGAAGACTGTAGAATCTGTTCAGGTGATACCGTCGGTGCCAGAGAGCGATTAAGACGCAGGAAAAACAGACTCCCGGTTTCAGAATATCGGAATATTTTGAAGCCGGGAGTTTTTATAAGTGATTATCGTTATGATTTTCGAATAGGTTCAATGTGTACAATCACATCGACGATTTGAAGGTTTGGCGCCTCTTTCAGCTGATTCTCAATGGTGTGCGCCAGCGCGTGACTCTCATAAACGGTCGTATTTCCGTCGACCCAGACGTGCAGATCGACATCAAATCCGTGTCCCATGCTTCGTGTACGGATACGATGCGGGTTTTTGGTTCCGGGAATCGCGTTCACAACTTCGCGGATTTTTTCAATGGTTTCTTCTGATGCGCTGACGTCCATCAATGTTCCGAACGTCGGATACATAATCATCCAGGCCGCATACAGAATCATTCCTCCTACAAGGACGGTCGCAACAGGGTCGAGGAAGGCGTAAAAAGGTCCCCAAAGGAGACAAAAACCGACCGCCATCGCCGCAGGAATGGAGCTTAATGCGTCCGAACGATGGTGCCACGCATTCGCCACAACCGCAGAAGAGTGAATTCTCAAGCCGGTACGTGCGGTAATCTGATACAGAAATTCTTTCACGACGATGGAAATGATTGCCGCTACCAGCGCAATGACGCCTGGTGCATCGTGAGGCGCGCCCGGATTGGAAATCATTTCGTGCAACGTCGTTACAGCTCCAAAAATTAGCCGAAATCCGACGAGCATCAAGGCTCCGCCTATGAATAATGTAACGAGCGTTTCCAGCTTGGCGTGACCGTACGGATGTTCCTCGTCGGCCGGTCTCTCCCAGTAGCGTGCACCCACGATGACGACGAGATCCGTCACGAGGTCGCTCAAACTATGGACGGCGTCCGCAACCAAAACGGAACTTTTCCCAACAATTCCGGCAAAAAATTTCAAAATAACCAGAATGAAGTTGATTACCGCTCCTAAAAGTGTAATTTTTAGAACCTCCTGAGACTGCTTCGCCGCTTCCTGAGGCGGATTCCCAGTGTGCTCGGAGAATTTGATATTTGGTTCGTTATTCATTTTTGAAGGTCCTTGTTTTCGGAATCCTAGATATTTTCTTGTGACAAAAATCCTACATGCTGTATTCGGAAAAATGAAATCATGTGCGATTTTCATACGGTGTGAAATCGCATGGAATTTCCGGGTGGTACATTCGCGAAGGGGCTACATGGGGTCGGAATATCCCATTTTTCGCTGTTGTTCCAGCATTTCTTCCGATTCCTGAATTTCATCACTCACTTTTTTCAAGTAAGTTTGTTTGAACACCACCAAACCGATTGTCGCGACGTAAAACACGTTTTCCAATGCGTAAAGCGAGACGAACTGGGACGAAACGCAATAGGAACAAACCGCGACGAACGTCATTTGTACGTAAATCTGCTGCTCCCTTGTGGGGGCGCGGGCCGCACCGAAAATGTAAGGCAAACAACGGGTTGCAGTTGAACCGAAGAACCCCAATAAAAGGAGCAGTGCCGGAATTCCAGAGTCCACAGCCGTTTGGAACCAGGTGGAGTGCGCTTCGAGGAACATTCCGAATCGGTTTGTGGAATAACTCGTCCAGTTTTTGACGCCGACGCCGAAAACGGGTCGTTCCTTCATCACGACGAGACAGTTTTTCCAGCTGTGCAGACGGGACTGTGCGGAACCGTCGAGGTCCTCCATGTTCACAAACGCGCTGAAGAATCTGTCTCTTACACTTTGTCCGGCCATGGTGGAAAAAAGCATGAAAGCAATAATCATGACGGTGACGTTCAACGGCGTTTTCTCTATCACGATGCAAATCAGAATGAACGCTACGAGCAAGCCGAGCATTCCGCCGCGCGACATGGAAAACATGATGACGTGAGCCTGAAGAAGCATCGCCAAAAACGCGATTCCTTTCAGATAGATTTTTCTTTCGGAAAGTCCAATGAAGAACGCCAGTACCGTTCCGACGACCATAGAAACCGCGAAAAAGTTATTATCCATTCCCGCATAACCCGTTTGCTGGAGTCGGTTAAAACCATGAATGTACGAGATGTTTAATTCGTACGCAACGAAACCGTTTGCAACGAGTAAAACCCAAACGAGGAGACGCAATTTTCTGGGCGTGTCACAAAGCGAAAGTACGATTAGCATTGCAATAATCATACGACAGTTCATCAAAATCTGTACTTGACCGTAAATGTTCCATCCGGTTGCGGTCGAGGACAGAAACACCCAGCAGGCGTAAGCGATGATGCAGGCCGCAGGGAGCGTCGCTTTACCGAAATTCAGGTTTCCGCAGTGGTTCAGAAGCCAGCCGATGATGGTGGGGTACGCAACCACCTCGGAAAATCCGAGACCGCTGTTCAAAAAAGTATCATCCAGAGAATAATACCAGAGGGCGTTCGGCTGCAAAACTCCAAACAATATGTAGATACATATTCCCATATAAGGGGAAAAGAGCGATCCGAGCATCCCTATGATGGTCAGAATGTAAACGAACAAATACCCTTTCATGGTCTCTCCGGTTTTACGACTTCCTTAGGGTCTGAAATACAATTTCGGTCAGTTTCGGTGTACGGTTTCGTTCAGTAACGATTCCAGTACATTTAACTGTACGTTCCAGCTGTAATGTGCAAGAACCTTTTGACGTCCGTTTCGTCCTGTTTTTTCACGTGTTTCCGAATTTTGAAACAGTTCGGAAAGCGTCGTGAACCATTCGTCTGAATGACGGCAAATGCGCAATTCTGCCTGTGTTTCCGGTTCGATTCCTTCCGCGGCACACGTCGAAACGACCGTCGGCCGATTCATGGAACACGCTTCAAGAACCTTATTTTGAAGGCCGCGCCCCACCTGAAGAGGAACAACGACGACGGACGCCTGCTTCAAATACGGACGAACATCCGGGACGGTTCCCGCCAAAAGGACGCCGGGCGTTTGGGCGGCGAGCCGTTTGAGGGCG
Organism: uncultured Planctomycetaceae bacterium; assembly: GCA_964438515.1. Classification (GTDB taxonomy): domain Bacteria; phylum Planctomycetota; class Planctomycetia; order Pirellulales; family Thermoguttaceae; genus RGIG3701. The sequence continues at coordinate 118,558 of CAYTLK010000003.1, read as the reverse complement.
GCGGTCGGCCGACTTCCAACCAATTCGAAAGTAGAGGTCGGAAAACGTTCGTGAAGCGTCAAAAACACGTTTTTCACGAACCATTCGACTCCTTCTATATTTGCACGATAATCAAGCGCTCCCACAAAAACGAGGCGTTCCGGAATCACTGGAACCGCAGCGAGTTCGTGTCGTTCCGGATCAAAATATTGCGTATCCACTCCGTTTGGAACCACAAAAAGCGGACAGATATTTTGCGTATCTTTTGTAGTTTGCGCATCTTCCGCTATTTTGCGGTACAGTTCGATTTCAGCAGGCGTGACGGCCGTCAGTGCGTCGCTGTGCCTTCCGATTTTCAGTTCGAGCTGACGAAGCCGAAATCCCTCTTTTTGAAAAATGTACTTTTTCAGTCCGCGGGTGTAAGCCGCATAATCGAACCATTTTTGGCTGTCCACATCGACCAAATCGACCAAAAGCGGGGTCGTTTCGTTCGGAGTGCCTTTGAAAAGGTCCGCATACTGAAACATGCTGGAACAAAAAATGACGATTCGGTCGAATTTTGTTTCCTGCACACATTTCCGAAGCTGATTTTGGAACTTTTTGCTGTGAAAAAATCCTTCGGTCATCGTTTTTCCGCACAGAAACGCTCGGCCGGCTCGCAGCCATTTTCGACGTTTTTCCCAACGACACGCGACGATTTCAGAACAAAGCGACTCCAAAACCGCCTGCGATTCGGCAGACGGCGTCTGTTCGTAGAACGTTGCGAGCGTAACCGACCCCATTTCCGAAAATCGTTTCAAAAAATGGAAGGACCGAATGCGGTCTCCCCGGTTCGGCGGATGTGGAAAACGATGAGTGATGAACAGAATTTTCATAAACACAAAAACTGTAAAATTGATACAAACGGATTATTCCATTTTCTTTATTTCGTACTTTACAGCCTCGGATAATGTGTAAAAAGAAAAATCCTGTAAAAGTTTGTGCAGCTTTTCCAGATTACGGCTCAAACCCACCCGATGTCGGAACTGAACGGCACGTGAACCGAAAGGAAGGCGCGGCTGATCGGGGTCCACTTCCCAAGGATGAACGTAAAAGATAAACGGACGATTTTCTTTAGTGTTGATTTTCCGTAAAAAATGACGTGTGAGAGCGTACGGATACAAACGAAAATAACCGCCGCCGGAAACAGGGAAATTCATGGAACCGAGCTTCACCGCAGAAGGTGGAAACTCCCAGAGGGTTCCATGTGCAGTATTCAAAGCATGAATCTCGCGCGGCGCGTCAGGAATTCCGTAACGGTCGTGGTAGATGGGGAAAATGCTTGAATCGTACAGAAATCCTTCTTCTGCCAGAATTTCGAGCGCCCAAAGGGACTTTTTCGTGATGGAAAAACTGGGCGCACGGAACGCTTCGACTTTTTGGCCGCTGAGGTCTTCCAAAAGTTTCTTTCCGCGCCGAAGCTCCTCGCGCAGAGCGTCGGGAATCATATTGTAGATTAAAGAATGCGAAAAACTGTGGAAACCGATTTCATGACCAGCTCGTACGATACTTTGTATCAAATCGGGATGCTTTTCCGCCTGCCAGCCGAGGATGAAGAAGGTTCCGTGAACGTGATGTTCTGCCGTCAAATCCAGCAAACGCGGCAAACTTTCCGTAATACGCTGCGGATAATCAGCCCAATTGCTTCGATCGATAAATTTTTCGAAAGCAGAAACCTGATAAAAATCCTCAACATCGACGGTGAACGCGTTTCGAAACACTTTGGGACCGCCGCATCCCTTATTTTCATTCATTCGCGGCCATTTCCGTCAGATGTTCCCGATTTTTTTGACGACCTTTGGAGTTCCGCTCCTGCATAGCGATACCGTCCGTGTACGTTTTGAACATGGGATTGTACGCATTTTCGCGGCGCATAGAATCCGGAACCACAACATCTCTGTAAATTCCAGTCCAATGCATGCAAATCGTGCCGGGGAGGAGGCACAGACGCATGAATGTTGCTACAAAAATCTGTAGATCCATTTTGAACGAACCTTCACGGATGTATTCCAGATCGAGCGTCAGTTTTCGACGCACACTTTCAAGGTCGGTGTCCGGCGGCAAATTAATTTGTGCAAGGCCCGTCACTCCCGGAGGAATGAGACTTCGATTATCGTAACCAGGAATCTCACGCGACAGATGGCAGGTAAATTCAGGGCGTTCCGGCCGCGGACCGATCAGCAGCATGTCGCCGTTCAGCACATTGAAAATTTGCGGAAGTTCGTCCAGATGCGACGCGCGCAGCAATTTTCCCAGCTTTGTAATTCGCGGATCGTTCACACTCGTCCAAACCGGCCCGGTTTTTTTCTCAGCGTCCGGAATCATGGAGCGAAATTTCATCAGCGTGAAAATTTTGCCGTTTTTACCCACTCTGCGCTGTTTGTATAAAATCGGACCATCGGACGTTAAAAATAGAAGAATTGTGACGGCCAGCATGATCGGCAGTCCTGGAATCAGCAACATTAGCGCCACGAAACGATCAAACCAGATTCTCCACGTAAAGTACGCAGACGGAACAATGGGTTCCGGTCCAACAAGCGGCAGTTCTTCGGACTCCGCCGAGGTACAAATCGCCTTTGGCGTCATTGCGTGTTCCTGCGAAAGTGCCGTATTTTCAGGGACTCTTTTGCTGGAAGTAAATTTTTCAATATGGGTCGATACTATGGACATTGAATTATGTGATGGAAAAGAGTGGAAGCGGAAATTCATCCACTAAAAAAATAAATGTTGCAACTGTGTTCTATATTATACCACCGTTTTATAATAATGTCGGTTTTTTTTCAAAAAAAATGCTTAAAATTTAACGATTTTAGGGAAATTATTATAATCTGGACCAAAAAAACGAAATGTTTCTCATTTTTACGCAAAAAAAGAGGAAGTCGTTCGTTTTTTTGTCAGGGAGGCTGTAAAAACCTCCGATTTGAAATTTTTACAAAAGCATTGCTGTGTAAAAATCGTACAATGAACGTTGTGTTTCAAAGGTCTTTTGCACCGTGGCAGTGTTTCCACCCTGACGGGAGAAAACAAAACGCTCCCGTAATGTCGTTCCGATCGTGGGGAAAGAACAGTTTGAATGTTGTTTTTCCCCCAGTTACTCGCTCCCAGTCGTACCGGGTCAAAAACTTTTTAATACTGTGTTTTTATGACTTCCTTTTATTCCAGCGCTTTGAGTGCGAGCAGCCGTCCGGCTTCCACACATTCAGCGAGAATTTCTGGCGTTGGACGCCATTTGGCCTTGATTCCGTTCGTCACGGGCGTCCATTGCACTTTTTCAAACCAGGCGGAAATTTCCTCCACCGCGCCTTTTCCCCAGCCGAAGGAACCGAACGCGAGTGCGCCGCAAATCGGGAAACGAAGTCCCTGCAGGTAGTTCATGACGGCACTCATTGTGGGGGTGGGGAGCGTATTCAGTGTTGCACTTCCGAGTGCGCAGCATTTTGCGTCCATGCAGGCGGTAGCGACTTCCGTGAGTGTGCTTTTTCGGACGTGAAATTTTTCGCATTTGACGCCTGGAACGGATAAAACACCTTCGTAAACGGCGTTCGCCATGATTTCCGTACTTTCCCACATCGTGTCGTAAAAAATTACGACTTTTTTGTCGGCCGTTTTGGAGGACCAGCGTTTGTAGGCGTCGAGAATCGCGGGAATATTCTTGCGCCAGATGAGGCCGTGACTGGGAGCAATCATCGAAAATTCCAGACCAGCAGTCGCCTGAAGCACCTTGGCGACCTGCGCTCCATACGGATATACGATGTTTGCGTAGTAAATTTTCGCTTCTTCCATCAAAATGTCGAGCGGAATTTCATCGTCGAATCGTTCACTCGAAGCGAGATGCTGACCGAAACCGTCCATCGAGAACAAAAGTTTCTTTTCCGCAACGTATGTAAACATCGAGTCCGGCCAGTGCACCATCGGTGTGTGAATGAAGGTCAGCGTGTTTTTTCCGAGCGAAAGTGTTTCACCATTGCTCACCAGGTGGAATTTCCAGCCGGTTGTGTCGGTGTATCCGCTGAGAATTTCACGACATTTCGGGGTGCAGACGATTTCCGCATTTGGAAGCTGCGCGACGACGCGGCTCATTGCGCCTGCGTGGTCCTGTTCCGCATGATTGCAGATGATGTAATTGATTTTGTTGAGATCCACAAGTTCGGAAACATTTTTCAGCAGCGCGTCGGCCGCCATTTTTTTTACCGTATCAACGAGCGCGATTTTTTCATCACGAATCAGATAGGAATTGTACGTGGCTCCTCGTTCCGTGTTGTAACTGTGGAAGTCCCGAATGTTCCAATCTACGTATCCGACCCAGTCGATTCCCGGAAAAAGTTCCGTGTGCATGGATTTACTCCTTTATATTTATTTATATATATGTATATATAAATGTATATTTAATTCTGTTTTATTTTATATTGTATAATTACAATCAACAGGAAACCGATTTCTCGCGCTTCCCGTTGATTTTGACCTCAGCGGAGAGGAAAGCAAGCGCTTTCAAAATGTCGCTCTCACTTGAGGGGAAAAGGGTGAATTTTGAATTTATACGAACACTGTTTTGAATTTCAGTTTTCCCGTCCGCCGTTGGAGCTATGCACCACGGCTCTTACAGTCTTTGTGAAAACTGAATTTTATTGTGGAACCAGCATAATACTGATTTTTTGATTTTTACTTGTTTTTCCACAAGCCGTGCAGGTTGCAAAACGCCACCGCGTCCGGCTGAATATTTCGGTCGCAGCCGGTCGGAGGACAGCTGAATTCCGCAGTCGGCGCCTCTCCCGGTTTCAGGTATTTACGCTGGAGACGGTCGGCAGAGTGGATTTCGATGAATGCAATATGATGTTCATCAACCATCGGATGCTCGGTCGAACCCACAACGACTTTCACGCCGTATTCTCCTCGGGAAAGAACGGGAACGTGCTTTTCCACGGACGCATCGACGGTATTTGCGTCCAGTTTTTCCATCGGTTTACCGCAGCAAACCAGTTTTCCGGAACCGTCATTGAGTGCTTCTACCATGTTTCCACAGATAGGACAGCGATAGATTTCGAACTTTTTCATTTTTGGGTCCTTTTATACCCGACGCACTGTGAATTTTCGCTTCCTCGTCGTTCCGCAATCGCGAAACGCCTGCCGCCGCGGCGCTGAAAACGAATTTTCAAATGGTCAGATGCTGTAAAATGTCGAACGAACTGAAAAACCAACTTGAATTCCTGTTATTTTATACCAATTAAAAATTTTTTCAAGGGGAAAGGTCCTGATTTCTTCATTTTTTCTGAAAACTTTTTTAGAAATCCGTTTCTAAAATCTGTTTTTCTCTGCAAATGAAAAGACCGGGCGGAAATTCTTCCCATTTAGAGAATAAATTTTGAAATATCTTCGTTTTTCACGACGTCTTCCAGCTTTTGGCGTACGTACTCTGCATTGATTTTTATCGTTTTTTTCTTCATTTCCGGCGCGGTGAAACTGATTTCCTCAAGCAGATGTTCCAGGATGGTGTAAAGACGCCGCGCGCCGATATTTTGGGACGTCTGATTCAATTTCCACGCATAATTTGCGAGTTCATGAATCGCGTCTTCCTGAAAAATAACACGCACGCCTTCCGTCTGAAGCAGTTCCTCATACTGATGCAGAAGGGAATTTTTAGGTTCCGTCAGAATTCGCCGAAAGTCTTCCTGCGTCAACTCTTGAAGTTCGACCCGAATCGGGAAACGTCCCTGCAATTCCGGCATCAAATCGCCGGGTTTGTTTTGATGGAACGCGCCGGCGGCGATAAAAAGGATGTGGTTTGTGCGTACGTAACCGTAACGCGTCTGAATCGTTGTGCCTTCCACAATGGGAAGCAGGTCGCGCTGAACCCCCTGACGCGACACATCGGCGCCGTGCTGGGAATTTGACGATACAATTTTATCGATTTCGTCCAGAAAAATGATGCCGCTGTTTTCTGCCAGTTCAACCGCTGTGAGTTGAATTTTTTCGTCGTTTACAAGTTCGTCACATTCTTTTTCGAGCAGTACTTTTCGCGCTTCGCGTATCGGCAGCGTTTGTCGGACGGTTTTTGGAGGAAGCATTTGGTCCAAAACTTCGGAAAGTCCCGATCCCATGGAGTCGCCGCCTGCAATGTTCATCAGAAAAGGCGGAACGCTTTTCTGCTTGATTTGAATTTCAATTTCGCGATTTTCCAAAAGTCCGTCACGAAGCTTTGTCTTAAGCTGTTTTCGGACCTGACGCAGCAAGACGTCTTTTTTGGCGTTTTTATTATTTTTGGCGGTTTTGGTGCTTTGAACGTTTTTGACGTTTTTAACGTTTTGGGCGTTTTTCCCATCTTCAGAATTCGACGCCGCCTTGGTTGGGGTTTCAAATTCTATCGATTCTGCGGATTCTTCGTCCGATTCCGGGGAAATTTCCTGCGAGAATTGGTGCACCGTCACTCCTTTGGGAAATTCTGGACCCAGCATGGATTTCAGTTCTTCCTGAAGTTCCGGAGGTACTTCGTCGAGTGAAATTTGTTTCAAAACAGGAGAAAACGCCTTCTTCGATTTACGTGCGTTATTTGTTCCTGATGAATTTTTCGCCTCCGCCGTCAAAATATCGAGAATCCGTTCTTCCACTTTTGCTTCGGCTTCCGATAAAACTTTGTTTAATTCAGAATGTCGTACGATACTTATTGCATTTTCGACGAGGTCGCGAATCATGCTTTCAACATCCCGGCCGTAGTACCCCACCTCGGTGTATTTTGTGGCTTCCACTTTGACGAACGGCGCGTTTGTAAGCCGGGCGAGACGCCGAGCCATTTCGGTTTTTCCGACTCCAGTGGGACCAATCATCAGAATATTTTTCGGCGAAATTTCATCCCGAAGCTCTTCCGGAAGCTGGCGGCGGCGCCATCGATTTCGTACAGCAATCGCAACGGCACGTTTTGCGTCGGTTTGACCAATGATGTGAGCGTCCAGTTCCGCGACGATTTCCTGCGGCGTCAATTCCTGGGCCGTAAGATCCAGCTCTTCTGATTCTTGTACTTCATTTTTTGTATTTTGTTTCGATTTTACTCTAGGCACGAAATTTCCTCCACACGGATGTTACTGTTGGTGTAAATGTCGATTTCAGACGCGATTTCGAGTGATTTTTGAACGATTTCTTTTGCGGAAAGCTCGGTGTTTCTCAGAAGTGCGCGAGCGGCGGCGACCGCGTAGTTTCCGCCGGACCCGATTCCTAAAACGCAATCCGTCGGCTGAATGACGTCGCCGTTTCCGGTTACGAGTAGTGTATTTTGGGCGTCCACGACCGTCATAAGCGCCTCAAGCTGTCGCATCGCGCGGTCCATGCGCCACTCTTTTGCAAGTTCGGTGGCCGCTCGGGGAACATTTCCGGGAAAATCTTTCAATTTCGCCTCGAAACGTTCGAGGAGCGCAAACGCGTCCGCTGTGGTTCCGGCAAAACCGCAAAGAACTTTTCCGTTTGAAATGCGTCGGATTTTCTGAACGTCGTGTTTCATGATGGTGGTTCCAACGGTCGCCTGACCATCGCCGCCGATTGCTGCAATTCCGTTGCGCCGAACGGTTAAAATCGTGGTGGAATGAGATTTCATTCGGGTTTCTTTCTCCTTTTTACGCGGAACATCCGTATTTTTTGCAAGAGATTTGAAATTTGTACTGTTTTGTGTTTGATTGTGTGTGAAACTTTACGGTTTTGCTCGATAAAATGGGTTCAGCGCGGCAGGAACGTCCGAAGGGGGCGTCTCGGTTGTTGAATTATGTGCTGAATCCAAGCGCATTCGTACGCTTTTGAAAGATGCATCTTTCGTCAGTTCGGGTTCCTGCGCGACGGCTTGTGCGTACCGTTTTTCGGCTTCTGAAAATTGTTTGAGATTCAAATACGCCCAGCACCGGAAATTTTGGAGGTACGGGTCGCCGCCGACGAGTTGGTCGATGCGGTCGATGCACTTCAAAGCGTTTGCGTAGTCGTGATGATTGAAAAAATAATCGAGCGACAGAAAATCGACCCACCCTTCCTGATGGAATTTTTGTCGAACGTCCGCCAGCACGAACGAATAAACGCTGGGGTCCGGGTGCATTTGTGCCGCTTTCAGACGCCAGAACTGAAACGTTTTCTGTTCCTGCAGCTCTTTTGGAAGCTGTTCGAACAAATCGAGGGTTCGATTATAATTTCCATTTTCAAATGCTTTTGAAAGTTCCTGAATCAGCAGTTTGTTTTCTTTGTATAAAATCAAAACGAGCTGGGACATCGGCATTCCGTAATCGTTTTTCCCATCGACGTACAGGTCGGGAACGAGCGTGCGGCGCAGGGTTTCGGAAAACGTTTCGTCAAAATGATACAGGTAAAATTCATAAATCTGAATCAAATTTCCGCCGCGGCGTTCGAGATACAGGTCGTGATAGTCGAGACCTCCGTCCGCATCCACGAGCCGAAACGTGACGGTCCAGTTTCCATTCGGAAGTTTTCGGGTTCTTAAAAAATGGTACGTACCGCCCTGTTTGATTTTCTCCGCGACACTCTGTGCAATTCCCCCTTTTTCCGAAAAAAGCTGAATCAGGGCGCGACGGTCGAAACGTTCTTCAGCGGGAAGGTCTTTCGAATTCTGTACGCCTTCCAAAACCTGGTCGGTGAGCCGACTCCAATCCATACTGCGAACAAAAAATGTACCGTTTCCGTTTCGAAGCTGTGTTTCAAGCGTCTCGGCAAAAGTTTTTGCTTCCGCTTCCGTCAGAGGTTTTTCCTCCGTTCGATTGGCGGCGTTCGTCTGCACCTCTTCCGAAGCCGAATCTGTTTTCCGACAGCCTGCGGTGGAGCCGAACAGCACGAGCATTGCGGTACTGAGCAAAAAAAACGATGTGATGAAAAATAATTTTGTTTTCATCACATCATTATAACTTCTTTTGACGGGAACGTCAAGGGGTTATTTCCGTTAGAAACCGAACATCTGGGTAAAAAATCCGCCGGCGCGTCCCACACCTACGCGAGAAAAGCCTCCCAGCATGTTTGCGCGGTGACCGCTGCTGTTCGCCCACGCATTGTTGGCGGCTCTGCCGTTTGAGGAACCCATATAGATGTTTTCCGCGCTTGCGCTCGCACCGAACTGACCGGCCCGCATGGTGAAACTTCCTTTGCCGGCGACCGGGGAATTATGGGAGAAAAATCCGTAATTTCGCATGTCGGAACTGTGACCGCGAGAAACGAGGCACAAAAGCAAATCAATTAAGCACGGACGCAGACCGCTGCGCATACGGAACTGATTCAATTCATGAACGGCTCGGAATTCTTCCGGATCAATCACGGGGCCGAGTTCTTCGTTGATTGCAAGGACTTCTTTTGAGGTGAGCTGGCGGGTCGAGAACGGCAGAGCTTTGACCATGGCGCCGATTTCGTTTCGATTTTTTTTCTGGTGGATCGCTTCTGCAATTTTCGCAAGTGACTCCGCGACTTCCGGTCGAATGTCGGGATATTTCTTTTCGATTTCTTTTTGATAATCGGGCTGCAAATCAGCACAGACGCTTTGAAGAACCTGTTTTTCCTGTTCGGGGAGAGCTGCGATTAATTCCGAGAAATCGAGACCGAGAGGTTCGTAATTTGAAAACCCTCGATGTTGCGGCAGTGCCGCGGCGGCGGTGATGGAAGGAATTACAGGTTTGGACGTCTGGTAGGGAATTTCTTTATTTCCCTCCGATTTTGAGGAATTTTCCTGTTTTGTTTCAATTGTGGGTTGCGCAACGGGCGCTTTTGTGTTATAATAGGCGGGGGACACCATTCGTCGACGACGGAGACCGGCTGCTTGAGCTTCTGACCCGCAAAGTGTCACAATGCAGGAAAACAGGAACATCAACAAGACAAATAAACCAATTCGCGTAAGCATGATAAAATCCTTTCCGTTTGCGGGGACTCCCGCAATGAAACATTTTCCATAATTTTCAATATAAATAAAAAACTACAATAAAGTAGGAGGGAATAAGTAGGTGAACTTTTTCAACCACTGAAATTGTAGTGATTATACAGGAGTTTTCGCCTCTTTGCAACCACCGGGTAAGCGTTTTTTCAAAAAAATCATAATTTTTTGAATTTTTGCTAAAGTTTTCCCAATTTTGTTATTTTTATTATCTTTGTTATTTTTGCTAGTTTTACTATTTTTATGGGAAATAATGTTCTGAATATCGTTCTTTTTCAGCCTGAAATTCCGCATAATACGGGTTCGATCGGCAGAACCTGCGTGGGACTGGGGGCGAAACTCTGGCTCGTGCGTCCGCTTGGGTTTCAGCTTTCGAATCATCTTTTGCGGCGGGCGGGACTTGATTACTGGGAGTTTCTCGATTATGAGGCGGTGAACGATTGGGCCGAGCTGCGGCGCAAACTTCCGCAATGGGAGCGATACTTTTTTTTCACGAAGAAGGCGCAGCGTTCTTTCTGGGACGCAAAATTTCAAGCTGGAGACGTTCTGGTGTACGGAAGTGAGTCGTGCGGATTTCCCGACTCGTTTCATGAGGAATACGCGCCGCAGTGTTTGCGTATTCCTATTCATTCTGAAATTCGCAGCTTGAATCTTTCTGTGAGTGTTGGAATCAGCGCGTATGAGGCGGTGCGGCAAATCGACGGGGCGGAGTTTTAAAAGAATTTTCAAAAAATCTGAAACTTTGAAAGCGAAATTGGTATATAATTAAGTAACACAATTATTTTGTACCCTGTTTTGTACCCGATGCATTTTGAATTTTTCGCTTCTCCGTCGTTACTCTATCGAGAAACGACTGCTGCAGTGACCGCCTAATGCAAAATTTCAAGTGGAACGAGTATACCGATTTGTTTTCCTTCACGAGACCCTGCATTTCGGACGGACCAAAATACAATTCCTGAAGATGAAATAGATGGTATTTTTTACTATTCCACCCCGTTTCTTCTCGAACCCGATGCGGTCAGTGAAGAAATTCAGAGGCGTTTGCACACACGAATTTGCGGGAGACGCATGAATTCTTTGCAGTCAGATTTCGAAATCGTCAGCGCGGTTCTTGCAGGGAACTCGGCACAATTTGCGGAGCTTGTACGCCGCTGGCAGACCATGATTATGCGTTATTTTTTATCGCATCATTCGTTGGAAGACGCGCAGGAACTGACGCAGGAAACCTTTTTGAATTCGTGGAAATCGCTGCGTACGTACAACCCGAAATGGAAATTTTCCACGTGGCTCCTTGCAATCGCACATCAGCAAAACGCCCTTTTTTTTCGTAAACAGGCCCGAACGGTTCCTGTGGTGAATGAGGAAGAGGACGCGCTTTCCGAAATCCCGGCCGAAGATGCTTCTTTCGGGGTGGAGGAACTGTTTCGGAATGAAGAAGTGAAAAACCTTTGGAAAATCATTCGAGAAAAACTGTCCCCCGAACAGGGGGATGCACTCTGGATGTTTTATGCGGAAGAAAAGTCGGTGCAGGAAATCGCCATGATTTTCGGAAAATCCCCTTCCGGCGTTAAAACGCTCCTTTTTCGCGCTCGGCAAAATTTGAAAAAAATCCTGACGAGTTCCGCCTCGAAAAAATAACGTTTCCCCACCTTCCTGATACTTTCATTGGACCTGAAAATGAACGAAGACGAATTAAAATCCCGACTTCAAAAAGACGCTGAGGCGTTTGGTGTTGATTTTTCGGAAGAACTTTTACACCAAATCATGATGCGGACGGAAAATACTCCCATGGACGTTTCCGGGTCGGTTTCGCCCAAAACGCTGCGCAAACCTTCCAGCGGACATTTTCGGCCTTTGACCCTCCCCGCCGCGCGTTTTGTTGCGGCGCTGCTGATCGGTTTGGGAATCTGGGGAATCTGCAATCCCGCAGGCCGACATCCGAGAAATTCATTCCCCGCGGGTTTTACAAATGCGCCGCAAAAAACGCAGAATCCTCATTCTGTCGGTTTGGACGAGGCGGCTTCCGGGATGAATTCACTCGATTTTTCTTCGGACTCGCTCTTCAATTTGACGGACGAAACGGGAAATCCTGTTTTGCTTTCCTCTACGGATTGGGACACTTATACGCACGACATTCCGCGTCTGGCAAAAAACTTTTTTCACAATACGAATTCCGTGCAAAATTCATCTGAAATGGATTTCGAGGAGGAAGAAGGAGAGGCGGACGGCAAAATTTCCCTCTCGAAGTTTATTCATACTTCTTCGCTGGTTCTGAACGCTCCCGTCGTCTGGATTTTTGAGGAGGATGCATTCTGACGGCACTTTCATTCTGAAATGAAAGCACAAAGTGAGCGGTTTGTGTACTATAGTGCTGTTCAAAAAACAATAAGTATCGTACAAATATAAAAATTTGTCGTTTTTGTAATTTTTTGTAATTTTTTTGAAATTTTTACAATTTTTTCATCACTTTTTACATTCCTTAAATTTAGGAGAAAACTTATGAAATTTGGAATTTCATGCAGAATTCTGTGTGCGTGTTTGACGTTTGCCGCCATGGTGACGTCCGTTTGGGCGCAGGAAGCAAAACCCGTGGCCGTTATTACTGCGAAAAGCATTGCGACCGCAGCGGAAAAACTTCCCGCAATGGCGGAAGCGAGCGGCGATGCAGCCTCCGGAATCGCTTTAATGATGTTTCAGACGTATGTGACGCAGGACGTTTTCAAGGATGCTGTCGACGTGCAGCGTCCTGTGGGACTCTTTTTATTTGCGGCTGAAGAAAAACCTTTGCCGGTTCTTCTCGTTCCAGTGAAAGATCTTGAAAGTGCGGCTAAACTTCTGCCTCCCGATGTGGAAGCGGTGGCGGATGGTGAAAATCAGTGGAAAGTTGCAAAAAAGTCGGACGAAGAAGGAAAGACGGAAGATGACGCCGAAGTCGAGATGTACGCATCCGTTATTTCCTTTGGAGAGTGGTGCGCGGTGATTCCGAAAGACGTGACGCTTCCTGAGAATTTTTCCGCTCCGAAAATGGCGGAACTTCTCGAAGCAGAAACGGCAGATCGGGACTTCGGAGTGACTTTTTTCGTGAATGAAGTTTCCGAAAAAGATCGTGAAAATGCGTTCAATGAGATTTTCGGCAAACTGAATTGCGCTTTGGATAAACATGCGGACTGCATGGGCGCTCCGATGAATGAATTTTTCAAAACCGAGCTGGAAAAGCTGGCAGAATCCGCAAAAGAACACCATTTTGAGAGTCCCGTCAGCGCAATTCGGCTGGGGTACACGTGGAATGCGGACGCAAAAGAACTCGTGATTTCGTATCAGTTTGTTGGAAGTTTCGAAAACGAACAGGTTTGCAATTTGAGTCGTGCGGCGCGCGGAAGTGAAACGCCGCTTGCAAATTTTGGCGTCGACGCGATGCTTTCGATTCAGTGCAATGCGACGATTCCTGAAATGAACGATCCGGTCGTCGATTCGCTTCTTGATATGCGTTCGGATGTGTGCCGTCAGCACTTGATTGCGAAAATCGGCGAAGAAAAGGCGAAACCCATTCTGGATTTCTTTGAGAAAAACAAGAGTTTGTTCCGTGCGGCGGCTTTCAATTCGGTTTTGGAAGGTGCGACGGCAGTTTATGCAGGAAAAGACGGTCTGACGGTGGCTTGCGCCCGCGTTGTTCCGGACGGTTACGCGCTCGAAAAAGAATTCCAGACTGCGGTGAAATTCATCGGCGAGAAGAAAAAAGATAAAATTGACGCACACGTAAAAGATGCGGTACGCGTTGAAGATGGTGAATTCCACATTTTCCAGGCGAATTTCATCCCTGAAAAGGATTTGCCGAAAGAACTTCAGGGTTTATTTAAGGATGGAATTCCTGGAAGCATCATTTTTGCACCCAAAGCGGTGTATTATGCGGCCGGAACCAATGCAACGGAAGTTCTGCTTGGAATCGTGAAGTCGGAAACGTACAAACCGGCTGAAAAACCCGTTTTCTCCGCACGTGTTTCGCTTCAGAATGTTCTGGACGTGGTTGCTGCTTGCGGGAAAATCACGGAACAACAGCGCGCCGACTTTGCAAAATGCGGCGATGCGGACGTCACGATGTGCGTTCTGTCGCTCAAAAATGGAGTCGAATTCCGTTCAGTAATTCCGGCTCCCGCTTTCAAAGTGCTTGTAAAGGCTCGCGATTTGGCTAAATAAAAGTTTTTATACCGATGCATTTTGAATTTTCGCTTCTCCTACTCTATCGAGAAACGACTGCTGGCGCAGCCGCCCAATGCGAAATTTTCAAGTGGAATGAGTATAAGTATCAAAAGTATTGATTATACAAGTTTCCCAGGCAGAGGGTCTGGGAGGAGGGACGGTTTTCAAAAAGCCCCTCCTCCCACGATGTTTGAAGTAACGGGAAGCGCAATTCTCTCGTCAGTGAAATTTCACCAGCGCGAGTCGCTTGTGGCGGCGGTACTGATAAAAAGGCTGCGATAATACGATTGTGCCGGACCGCCCGCATGAATCTGCAGACCGATGAGTCCCGTCAGAGGAATCGTTTCCTCTGTTTCGGTGTAATTGACGGTCTCGACGCCGTTGAGAAAAATCCGAATGTTGCGTCCCTGCGCCAAAATCTCATAACGATTCCACTCGTTCGGTTTCCATACGGTTTTCAAAAGTTCCGGGTTCGGCATCTGAAGCATTCGGCGGCGGCGCGACTCGTCGTACAAACAGCCCCAATAGCCTCCATCGGACGTCATATCGGCCTGATAGCCGATCATTTCATGATGGTTGGGGATTCGTTCGGAACGAATTTGCACACCGGCGTTTCCATCTTTTTTCACGTTGCTTGGAGCGTTCACGATTTTGCACTCCATCCGGAGATAGAAATCGCCGAAACTTTGGGTCGTCGTGAGGAACTGGTTGCGGTCCACGCCCGTCTCGAAGTTTCCGCCGACTATCGCACCGTCTTCGATTCGGAAAATTCCGTCTGTGTAACTTTCCCAACCGGTAAAGTCGGTGCCGTTGAAGAGTTGCGTTTCGGGAAACTCGCGGTTGAAACGATCCGCAATCTCCGCAAAACGTGCTTGAGCGTCCGGATTTCCTTCCGAAAGAACCTGTGCGTTATTCAACATCTGACGTTTTTCAAGAGGCGTCATTCCCATTTGACGCAGAATGCGCAAATACCCATTCAGCGTGCGTTTGCGGTACTTTTCGTTCGGGTGCGTCGCCGCAAGACGTGCAAGAACCGGAGCGGCGTCGACCGTCGTCCACCGTCCGAGAAGCTGCGTCGCCAGATCGACCACGGAGTCGGAACCTGTTTCAGAATTTTGAGCGTATTTCAGTGCGTAATCGCCCAATAATTGAGCGGCAGCCGGTCCTCCGACCATTCCTGCGTATTTTACGAGGTTTAAAGGTGCGTCAGCGTACGTTCTTTCGAGAAATTCCAAGGTTTCTTTTTTGTCGGAAGTCTTTCTGCAAAGATTCGAAAAGGCGGAGTCGAAGACGTCGGCGGGGATGTTCGATTGATGTGCGAAAACCGTAGCGAATTCTGCAATGTCGCCGGGCGTCGGAACGAGGATTCGGGAATAAACGTTCATTGCGAATGTGGCGACTTGCGCGTCGGAATCGTCCGTCATTCGAAGTTTTACTTCCTTTTGAAGCTGTGTAAGTTTCGCATCTTGCGCAATTTGAAGCGCTGCGAGTCGAATCGCAGGCGTTGCGGAATTCAAAAGTTCTTTCACGACGGGAATGATTTTTTCGGCGTCGAGTCGGCAAATTCCCGCAGATGCGACGGCGTGGAGAGGATTTTCCGGCTGCGTTTCTCGAAGGATTGTTACAAAAACGTCACAGACGCGTTCGTCCTGCAAATCGCTCAAAGCCGTCAGAATTTCCAGCTGGGAATCCGGTTCCGCCGTTTTGAAAACTGTAATTAATGCGGGAACGATGTTTCGATTTCCGGCGCTTCCAAGAGTTGCGAGTGCGGCGCGGCGAGATTCTGCGGAAAGAGTCGGAAGTGATTTTAGTGCAGAATTCAAAATGGGGTCCGAAGGATTTTGAACCATTACGATTTGTGCGCTGCGCACGTCGGCGGGGTCGGAAGATTTCAAAAGCGACAGAAAAAGCTCGGTATTTTCCGTGTACAAAAGCTCGTTTTGTGCGGCGATTCGTGTGGCGGGACCGTCAATTCGCGCTTCACGAACCCTCTGAAACCATTCAGCCGCCTGTTTCGGGTCGGACGCGGCGATTTCTTTGGCGGCGGTAAAGAGTCCGTCTGCCGCAGCGCGCTGAATCTCGATGTTCGAATCGTAAAGAGCGCCGTACAATGCAGCAATCGCGTCTTTCCCCGCAATTTTCCCGAGCGACTGCAATACAGCAATTCGAATAATTTCCGAGTGACAGTCGCAGGACGCCAGCTCGATGAGTCGTTCCACCGACTCGGAGTCGCGCATCGAACCCAACGAAGCCGCAACACCCGCCACACAACGGTCGTCAGACGCCCCCAATCCCTTTCGAAGCGTTTCGACCCCCGCCCGATTTGGTAAATTTTCGAGCGCCGTTCGTGCGGCCGTGTTGAGCCGCGGGTCGTTCAGCATGGCGCCTAAATCCTCCAATTTGCTTAATTTCCCTGTTTTAACGGCTTCAAACGCCGTCATTGCGGCGTCGTGGAGCGCGTTTTGCTGTTCAGGCGAGTTTTCCTGCGCAAAACTCTGATTTTTAGAGCCGAAAATCAAAATACACGCTGCAAGCAGCGCGAGAAATAAGGATCGTGAAACGAAATATTTCATAAATGTTTCCTTTATATATTATATAATGTATGAGGGAGGGAATGTGTGCTGAATGGGCGTTGAACAAGTGCTGCAAGTGTGCTGCGTATAATTCCTCAAAATTCCTCTAAATCTGCCACGGTTCGCGGCTCGCACGAACGCGGAGCCGATTCGCCTCTTCATCATTCAGGAAAGTTTCGGTTTTTGGGTCAAAATTCAATTCGCGTCCCAACATCCAGCTGAGAGCCGACACGTGGCACGCAATGTGTGACGAACGAATCACATCGGCGCAGCACGTCGGCTGCTTCCTGCTTTTCACACAATCGAGGAAGTTCCGAATGTGGTCGCGCGGGTTCGTCCCCTCAATATCGCCGTACACGCCTTGAAGCGAGTCGTTCGAAAGCAGCATTTTTCCGCTGTCGCCCGTCTCGACCCACCCGTCGGAACCTTCGAAACGCACCGGACACGTTCCGAGACCGAGCCAGCCGTCGGGCCGCATCACGAGCTGGACGCCGTTTTCGTAAGTCGCAAACATTCGGTCCCCTTCCGCCCAGTATTTCACAGGGGTGGTTCCGTCCATTCCGAGCGCCCACTGGCACAAATCGACCGTGTGCGCCCCCCAATCAAGATGCCTGCATCCCGAATCGAAGTCGTACTGACCGCGCCAGGCTGACCAAGTGGATTTTCCGACGCCTGCATAGGATTCATTGAAGGGGCGCCACGGTGCCGGACCGAGCCACAAATCCCAGTCGAATTCTTCCTGTTTCGGCAGCGGCTGTTCCGGGAGCCACTCGGTGAGGTGCTGAAGGTAGTAAATGGAGGCGTGAACTGTGTGGATTTTTCCGAGTTTTCCAGTTCTTGCGAGTTCGCAGGCGTAACGAAAGTTCCGAACGTTTCGACGTTGCGTCCCTCCCTGAAAAACCGTCCCGTAAAGTTTCATGGTTTCCGCGAGTTTTCGGCATAAATCGATTGAAATTCCGCACGGTTTTTCGCTGTAAACGTCTTTTCCGGCTCGCGCTGCATAAATGGACGCGTGTGCGTGCCACCGATCGCCCGTCGCGATGAGAACCGCATCGATGTCGCTGCGTTCGAGCAGTTCTCGAAAATCTCGGTACATTGTAACATCGTTCGTTCCTTGAGCCTCTTCCGCCTGCGCTTTCACTTTGATGCGCCGCGCTTTTGCAACGTCGGCGATTGCTGCGAAACGCACGTCCGGCTGATTCAGAAAGAATCCCAAGTCGTAACCGCCGCGATGGTTGATTCCGATTCCTCCGAGAATGATTTTTTCACTTGCAGGCACACCGCCGTCCAATCCGAGCGCCGTTCCCGGAACGAATTGAGGACCAAAAATCGCACCCGATGCGGCACCCGATGCGGCGGCAGCGGCAGAAACTTTCAGAGATTTTTTCAGAAACAGACGTCGTGAAAGACTCGTGTTTGGGTTCATGGGAAACTCCAATTCTTTCAAAAGAAAATAAAATGGGTGGGATGGGTAAAATGAGTTAGTGAAATTGGGTGATAAAACGGGTACAATGAGTGAAATGAGGGTTATTTTCGATCGTTCAGAGCGCGATACGCCTCCTCAAAAACGTCGTAGAGCGAAAATAACATCTCGCGTAGATTTCCGTTATATAATTCAAAGTGTTCTTGGACGATTGCGTCGGGAATCCGAACGATCGTGTTGGCGGTCAGCTGATGCACAATCAGTTTCGCAACGGACAGTTCACGTGAGGTTTGGTACAGATCGGGATATTCCAGCGGTTCGTGTCCCAAAATAATGACGCCGAACCCCTGTTTTTGCGCACGATTCTTGATTTTTCGACGGGTCCAGAAGGAAAGCTGTTCGTATCCGTCAATTGCGAGCTGAGTGTTTGCGTCCATTTCGAGAAAGTCGGTTTCCGAAATGGGAAGCTGACGCACGCCGTCCTGAAGTTCCAGATGGATGATTCGTCGTCTGCGCTGCGCAATTTCCGGAAGCAAAGCGGCTAAAAGCGTCGATTTTCCGGACCCGTGAGGCCCAATAATCTGACCGCACCACGCATTCGTTTCGAGCGTCGCGAGCAGCGTTTCGAAGGAAATTCCTTCAGGAAAGTAAAACGGAATCGCCCCTGGACGAATTCGGCGGGAACAAAATGGATTTTCCTGATACATTGGATTCTCCGTCAATTAAGTTTCACCTGAATGGGAGGGATTTTTCCGATAGTAAAAATACGTTCACTTTTTGATTCTCGTCCGTTTTTTAAGTAAATTCGTACACGAACACACCAGTGGATTTTGAGAATTTTTCCGTAATACGACAGCGGCGATGCGGGAAGCGGAACGCAAAAATGGAACGTCAGTTCGTCGGGATCGGGAATCCGCTGCACACCGGAGCCGCAATTTTCGGAAGGTGCAGAATTGTTGTACGAATCGGAAACTGCCGTCTCGAAACCGTTTTCGGAAAGAATGGGAAGGAAAAAATGAACGCCTAAATCTTCGTCTCCTTTTCCTTCAGTGTACCAGAGGACGGAAAATTCAATACGATTCACCTCGTCCGGCCGCGCATCCACCACGCGGAAAGTTCCGGAAACCGACTCGCCGGGATTGTATTTGTACAACTGACGTTCAAACTGAATGATGATCGACGGCGTCATATTTCCTCCTCCCGTTGAATTTTACCGGGCAAAACGACGAGCGGAAAGATTCTTTCAAACATTGGAAAAAGTCCGGTAGTTCCCTGAATCAGTACGCGCCAGTTGATTTGATTTCGCGGAGCCGCAAACGAATGCATCGCGTCGGACGGAATCGTCAGAGGGATTTCGACGTCGAACGATTTTTCCTGCGAGACGTCAATTCCTTCTTCGCCGAAAATGAGTTGCTGAAAAACTCGCTGTTTTTCCCGACGCGTGTTGGTTCCGTGGGTGAAAACGGCTTCTTCCTCACAAATCAGCACCACATTCATCCAGTTGATACGCTGTTCGCCGCGCTGAGAGAGGAACATTCGAACCGTGCGGCCCGGAAGGAGCGGAAAATCTTCCACTTCCATAATTGTGGGACCGATGGCCGTGGCGTTGCGAATCTGCGTGAGTGTATGAACCATCAGCCAGATTCCGAACAAAAGGAAGGGAAAAAGGTAAAAAAGAAGGAGACAGTCCGAAAACGTCTGGAGGAAACTGCACGCCGCGATGGTGAGGAAAAGAACGCACCCAAAATTCCAAGTGAGCGTTGCGAAAACCAAAATACAAAGCGTCCACGCAGGGGAATCAATAATGGGAAGCCGATACGCGAAATGAATTCCAGGACTGTCGGTTATGTCGTCAATCTGGGGAATATAGGGGTATTGAGTAAAGTTTACGTTTGCGGACGCAGCGGATTCCAGCACTCCGCGTTTCGCTCCGTGTGCGGCGGAAGATTCTTTGGAACCTGCATGAGGAATTGTGAAAGCATGAATCAGCACTCCCGCACCAATGAGGAGGAGCGAAACGGGAATAACGAGCGCGATGTAATTTTCCCAGCGCCAGCCGTGCATAATTACGATTTGATCGGGATTTTCAGGGTTGTAAAACCCATCGTACGTTTCCCCCTTTTTCCACTGCGCCAGAAACGACTGCGCACTTTCTTCGTCCGGAAAGTCAGAGCTTTGAATAATGGAGCCGAAACCAGAGGTCCAGTTTGTACGTTCGACCTCGCCGACTTTGTACTTAAGCTGCAATTCGGGCCAGTAGCAGATGTCGTGCAAATTCACACGAATCCCATTTACGACCCGTTCCGGCAAACCGGGATGAATCGTATTGGAATCGGCGGTTTTTTTGCTCGACTTTTCCTCGGAAATCAGATTTTCTTCAGGAGTATTTCCCGAGTCTTCAAAAATGGATTGAGAATTCTCGGTTTCTTCTTCCTTCAGGGCGATTCCTAAAGCCGACCGTTTTGAAATTCTGGAATCGAGGAAGGTACATTGTACCTTTTCGAATCGTTCGTGTACCTGCCATTCGGGCAGAATAAAAAAGGTGAAGATCCAAAACAAGCCGACCAAACCGGCAGAGACGCAGAAGAAAGCAAAAGCAAACTCCGTAATCACCCCCAGTGTTCTGGAATCGGTGCGATGCATTCCTCTTTTTTTTGTGAGCAGCCAGGAATGAACTTTCATAGTATCGAAAAATCAGGCGTTTTGTAATGATTTTCGAAGCTGCGAAAACCTTTTCACAGCTTCGAAAAACGAAATTACTGTTTGTAAAGAGACCGAAAGAGGGAAAAATCACTCTTTCGGATCGTCTTCACATTCAGACGGTACGGACTTTTTGGATAGACGCTGAAAACCGAGTTTTTCCAGCGCGCCATAAACTTCCAAAAGGGTTTTTCCCCCAAAATTGGAGATTTTCAGCAAACGTTCCGGCGGACAGTTTAACAGGTCGCGGACCGTAAGAATCCCTTCCGACTCCAAACAGTTCGTCGTGCGCACGAGCAAGCCGATTTGCGCAATACTGAGATTTAAAATCTCCTGCTGTTTTTGGCGACGGATTTCAGCTTCACTCAAACGGACACCAGTCGCAGCATAACGTCTTTCCATTTTTCCTCCTTGAAAAAAAGATGAAATTGAATCTGATACTGCGATTATACCATGTTGAGTAAAAAATACCAGTCATAGGGCCGATTTTTCTCAAAAAAATTCGAATTAATCGAATAATTTATCGTGCTTGTGGGGCGTCAGGATGTCGAGCGGGGCTTCACGCAGGAATTCCTGTGCGCCGGACTCTTTCACACCTTGAATCAGGAGTTCAATTTGTTCCTGACTCTTGTACGCCCGAATTGCATCGAGTTTTTTCTCGAACAGTTCTTCACAAGTTCTGACGCGCAAAGTCGGCGTCGTTGCGAAATCGCTGTAGGTGGAATACTCATACAACATAGGAATCGCATCCATCGGTTTGCCCAATTCCGGCCAAATATTTCCCACGGCGTGGAAGATGGAAATCATCATCTCCTTAGTCGCCATTTGATGGTCGGGATGAATGTCCGTCGGCGTCGGCAGAAAAATACGGTTAGGGCGGATTTTACGTAAAACCCAAGTGTAGGAATTTTGCAGCCCCGTGGCTCCTTCGATAACCGGGGTTGTGGTTTTGGATGTGGCAAACCGCCGTCCAGCGTTCTGGCTGAGATTGCAGTCGTCATAATCCAAAAAATAAACATTTTCAGACGGGACGCCAAGAATATCGAAGGATTTTTTGGCTTCTTTCTTGCGGATAGCTGCAATCGTGTTTTTCATTTCAGGACGACAGTATCCCATATTCCCATTGGCGGTGATAACCGCATGTACTTGCGCACCAGCATCCATACCCGCAAGCAAGGTCAAACCTGCACCGCAAACGATGTCGTCATCGTGAGCGGAAAGGAACAGCCAGTTTTCTTTGTCGTTTTTCCAATCCGGAAAGATTATTCTGGCTTCGGGGGTACGCTCTACAACAGTTTTGACTCGTCGATCGTAAATTGCTTTACCTCGCTCAAACATTTTGATTTCCTCAATTAAATAAAACTAACGCTACACCTTGTGAAAGGACTTGATAAACATACGACACGGTTCTGCCGTTCATACCGCACTGAACACTCAACCCGACATTCAAGTGTGATTCAAATTTCACAAAACGATTGCTACAAAGGACTTATACATTCCAGAGTTCTATAGCACTCTAATTTTATTCTACAATTTTGCTAAAGATTCGTCAAGCACTCTCCAACAAAAAAATCAAAAAAAAGTAAAAATTTTTAATTAAATTTTCAATTTTATACGTTTTGCGAGAATTGCAGCACTATTTTGGGCGTTTCGTGTCAAAAAAAGTGTGAGGGATTCTCCATCTTGAGGGAACTGAAACCACTTTCTCACCTCTTCTGGAAGCGGAACATTTCCACGTTTTTTGATTTCCAACGCTGCACTATTATATGTACGGATTCTACGAATCATTTGTTTTTTATCAAGAGGCATTATTTCTAAAATTTTAAAACAAGAAAGTGCCGCTTCGTCAAAAACAGGTTCCTCGCCGCAAAGATAAACGCATCCGTCCTGGAAGCGGAACAGATTGTACTTTTGCGCAAGTTCCCCTTCAAGATTCGCAGCCAGAACGGTTGAATCCACATCAAAAAGATAGTTCGGCGAGCCGGAAACCGTGGGAATTGAACGTCCCGGCGTGCCGGAAATGCTGGACCGAACCTGAGACGAATGGGCGTCGAGGATGGTCGCTCGGCACAGCGGCGGGCCGGAGGAGAGTCTGTCCTTCTGAAACCATACAACCAGCTGGCGGCATTCGCGATTTCGGCCGATCCATTCCAGTTCGGACGCTTTTTTCTGCCATTCCTCCGGAACATCGGACCCCGGCGCGAGTTTGACTGCCGACAGAAGGCGTCCCGCAAGAATTTGTTCTACAATTTCCTGACGCGGCGCGAAGAAGGACATTTGCGTGGTTCGAACTCCCTCACTGCGGCGGTCGGGATCCACATGAACGCAGGGAAAATCTTCAGGTGAGGAATTTTCCGCAAAATCTTCCGCACTTTCGCATATGACCCGCGCCGGAAATGTCGGAACGGCTGAAAGAGGGGCGGAAGAGGGATTCAGAGACTGTTTTTTTTGAAAATTCTCGACGTTTTTTGCTGCGACGGCTGCAATCAGAGGGTTCCGATCCACACCCAGCACCGGGTGCGTCTGAGAAAGGGCCATAAGGTCGCCGCCCGCGCCGCAGCACAGGTCCGCAACAGGAACACCCGCAGGAAATCGAGACGCTTTGTACTGCGCAATGTAAATGTCGGTCGTTTGTTCAAGCGCAAGAGGGGTGAAATAGAGAAACTTTGCGTTTTCGCCGAATTTTTCGACTGCGCGTTCTCGAAGCCGAACCTGTGACGCCGCCCAGCCTGCTTCCGCTGCGGAAAGTCCTTTTTTTCGCAGAAAGGTGAGTCGTTTGAATTCGTCATTCGGTAAATTCCGGACGGTTTCCATCCAAAGTTCGGCTTCCGGAGAGAAAAACCAGGGTGAAAACGCTTCCAATTCATCGGTTGTATTCGTGTTTTCTACATTCATGTTTCTCGTTTTGTGTTTCATTTCGGAAGTGCCGCGAGCCGTCGTTTCGTTTGAGCGTCACGACGGCACACGGCGGTTTCACTCGGAATTCAAAAAACTCCGGTTTCATTTGGTTTCATCCGGTTTCATCCGGTTTTAAATCATGCGTTCTTCCGGAACCACGCAATGAGCGCATTCGTCGAAGCATCGTGCAAAAGCGGCGCATTCGGGTCTTCCAGCTCGTTCAGAATCTTCTTCGCAAGCACTTTTCCCAGTTCCACTCCCCACTGATCGTAACTGTTGATGTTCCAAATGATTCCTTGTACGAAAATCTTGTGTTCGTACATTGCAATGAGGGACCCCAGCACTTCCGGCGTCAGTTCTTCTGCCAGAATGGTGTTTGTGGGACGATTTCCCTCGAAAACTTTATGCGGAACCAGCGCTTCCGCCACGCCTTCGGCACGTACTTCCGCTTCGGTTTTTCCGAACGCAAGCGCCTCCGTCTGCGCAAAGACGTTGGCCATCAGTTTCAAATGATGCTCGTTGGGGGTGCAGCCGATCGGATTGTGCGACTTTGCAAACGCGATGAAGTCGGCGGGGACCAATTTCGTTCCCTGATGAAGAAGCTGGTAGAACGCGTGCTGACCGTTTGTGCCCGGCTCGCCCCAAATCACGGGGCCGGTCTGCCATTCGACTTTTTTCCCCTCAAGAGTCACGGATTTTCCGTTCGACTCCATGTCGCCCTGCTGAAAATAGGCGGCAAACCGAGACAAATATTGATCGTACGGCAAAATCGCGTGCGACGCGGCGCCGAAGAAATTGTTGTACCAGACGCCCAAAAGTGCGAGAATTACGGGAATATTTTTCTCAAGAGGCGCCGTTCGGAAGTGATTGTCCATCGCGTGGTAGCCGCCCAGCATCGCGAGGAAATTTTCGGGTCCAATCGCGACCATGAGTGCAAGTCCGATGGCGCTCGGAAGGCTGTAACGGCCGCCGACCCAGTTCCAGAACGCGAACATGTTGTTCGTATCGATTCCGAACTCTGCGACTTTTTCCGCATTCGTCGAAAGTGCGACAAAATGACGCGCCACGATGTCGGAGTCTTTCACGCACGGACACGAAATCCCTTTTTTCAGAGCGTCGAGGACCCATTTTTTGGCGGAATTGGCGTTCGTCATCGTTTCGAGCGTCGTGAACGTTTTGCTCGCAATGATGAACAGCGTTTCTTCCGGATCCAAGTCGCGAGTTGCTTCCGCCAGATGCGTTCCGTCGATGTTGGAGACGAAACGAACTGTCAAATCGCGTTTCGAATAGGGTTTCAGCGCTTCGTACGCCATTACGGGTCCCAGGTCGGAGCCGCCGATTCCGATATTAATTACGTTTTTGATGGTTCTTCCGGTGTATCCCTTCCAGCATCCGGAACGAACGTCGTTTGCAAAGTCGGTCATTTTGGCGAGAACCGCGTTCACGTCGTTCATGACGTTCTTTCCGTCGACGTAAATCGGCGTGTTGGAACGGTTTCGAAGCGCAACGTGCAGCACCGCGCGGCCTTCCGTGATGTTGATTTTCTCACCAGTGAACATTCGTTCACGCGCCGCAGGAACTCCAGCCGCTTTCGCAAGCTCAAAAAGCGTCTGCATTACGGATTCACTGACGCGGTTTTTCGAATAATCGAGATGAATTCCGCACGCATCAATCGTCATGCGTTCTGCACGACCGGCATCTTGCGCAAAAAGGCCGCGAAGGGAAATGTTTTGAAATTCAGCTGCCAATTGTTCCAGCGTTTTCCACTGGGGATATTCTGTCGGATTTGCCATTTTATACCCGCCTGGTTTAGGATGAAAAAGAAAAAACGAAAAAAAACGAAAAAGGACCATCAAATGGAGAGACGGCTGCACCTGTTCGGTCTGCGCGTCTTCCGATATTTTTCTTATTTTCCTCTTTTTTAAAAAAATTTCAACGGGGGTAGGAAAAAAAAATTTAAAAACAGATGTTCATTGGCTGCATTTGAGCTGAATTTTTTGAAAAAATAGAAGCAAGAATGCATTTAAAGAGTACTAAAAACGAACGATAGTGTACATGATTCTATTGATTCAATCTTTTTTTATCGAAACAAATGTTGGAATCGATACAAACTGTATTTATGTTATGAAAAACACTGGAATATTCAAAAAAATCCGAAAAAAAGGGAACATAATTGTTCAAAATGACGATACAATAGAGGTGGTGAAATTGTTGTAGAAAATCATTATTATACTTTATTAATCATTGTGAAAATAATAAATTTCCGATTTTCGAACTTTTTTTGATTTTTTTTCGTATCCCCGGATTGACAATTGTAAGAAAACGAACTATGATAAAAGAATTCAGCGAAACTGAGTGGAAAACAGCAGAAGCTCCTGCTAAAATTAACTTGTATTTTGAGGTTCTTCGACGTTTGTCGTCCGGGTACCATGAAATCGAAAGTCTTGTGACGCCGATTTCGCTATACGATAAAATTTTGGTTCGGAGTTCCAAGCAGCTTTCTTTTCACATTGAGGCGGCGTCCTCAGAATGTATTTCGTCTGAACCTTCCATTCCGACGGATGAGTCGAATTTAGTCCTTCGTGCGTGTCGGCTATTGCAGCGGCGAAGCGGGAGATTGGACGGGGCAGATATAATACTTCAGAAACGCATTCCATCCCAGGCGGGTTTGGGCGGCGGTTCGAGTGACGCAGCCGCAACATTAATATTGTTGAACGATTTGTGGAATCTCGGTTTTGGTCGGGATGAGCTTGCAGAAATGGGAGCCGAGCTAGGTTGTGACGTTCCATTATTTTTGAAAGGTTTCCCGGTAATTTGTCGAGGACGGGGAGAAATTTTGGAGGTGATTCCGGATGGAGAGAGCCTTCCAAAGCTCTTTTTCGTGGTTGGAAAACCTCCTGAAGGATGTTCCACGCCGGAAGTGTATCGTCGCTGTACCCCGCAAGGGAGTTCAGATGTACGATATATAAAGAATATGGTACAAGATTGGCGAGAGGCCCAATGGACGGATTTTGCAGCGGGTTTGAAGAATCGGCTGCTGGAACCGGCGATGCAGATTTCGCGCGGTGTTGGACATATGATGAACCTGTTTCAGAACGCACCGGATCCCTGTTTGGGGGTCTCGATGACAGGAAGCGGTTCTGCCTGCTTTGGTTTGTGCCGGAATCAGGCTCATGCCGTTGAGGTTGCAAATTTTTTAGAACAGCATCAATCTGGAACGATATTTGTGGCGGAGTCAGCGTGTACTCCCGTGGGTATCCACAAATAATAACGTTTCGGGTGCATTAGAACGAGGAGAAACTCCTATGAAAATTACAGAAGTACGCATCAAACTGATGGATGAACCGGGTGAACGGCTCAAAGCATTCTGTTCGATCACTTTCGACGATTGCTTTGTGATTCGAGACCTGAAAATCATTGATGGAGCGAACGGCTTTTTTGTTGCGATGCCGAGCAGGAAACTGACCGCGCACTGCCCCATATGCCGTTACAAAAATCCAATCCGAGCAGGTTACTGCAATCAGTGTGGAGCCAGATTACCGCTGCAAATGCCGACGCGGGATGATGATGGAAGAGCAAAGCTCTACGCAGATATTGCGCATCCCATCAATTCTGCCGCACGTGAGATGATTCAGCGTGAGGTTGTCGCGGCGTATGAAGAAGAAAAGGTCAGAGCGCAAACGCCGGGATACGTCTCGCGTTATGATGATTTCGACATGGATTTTGATGAAGAAACGGAGAATGTCCCTGTGAAAGAGGCGCGTCCGGAAGTGTCCGTGGATGAACCGGAGATGGTTCGTCCGCCGCATACTGCGCCGCAGAATCAAAACATGAATATAAATAATAATTCGAATATGGATTCGAATACGAACATGAATACGAATACAAACGCGCCGCAGCCCAAAGAGTTCGGCGCCGGGATATTTGATTGAAAAGTATATTGAATATCCGGAATTTATTTCCATAGTGTTGTAAAATTTCAGATAAAAACGGAGGTTTTGTGCCTCCGTTTTTCATTGGGAGTCTTGAAGGCGTATGTTTTCGTTGTGTTTAGTAAATTTTAGTAGATTTTAACATATTTCTTGATATTTTTTGTTCTTTTTCGGTGAATTTCTTCTCCCCCTTACTGGATTTTATGAACAGGAAATAGTAAAATAAAGGAATTCCCAGCTTGCGGAGGGTTCAAAAACGTCTGCAAGTGCGGTGAATGGTTTTTATTCAAAGTATATGTCCGCTAATCCCAGTGAAACGAAAAAGGAACAGATTCGTGAAAAGTTTTGGAATTCGGGGCGTCGTCTCCTCTCTATCATTGTGTTGTATAATTTGGCTGTTTGTCGGGTCCCTTGTTTCCGCAGCGGATTGGCCCTGCTGGCGCGGTGCGAACCGAAACGGTTTATCGTCCGAAACGGGTCTGCTTCGAAACTGGACGGAAGAGTCCCAACCCGTTTTGGTTTGGAAAAACTCGACGGTGGGACAAACAACCAACGGAATCGCCGTCTGGGGGAATCTCATTTATACGATTGGTGTAAAAGGCGGGTCAGAATGTGTTTTCTGTATTGATAATCAAAGTGGAAAAACGCTTTGGACCCGTCCCATCGGAAAATCGGCGGGCAAAAAAGGAAAATTCCCGGTGGTGCGTTCCACTCCCACGATTTACAAGGAGCTTCTGTACGTCGTCAGTTCCAGCGGAAACCTCGTTTGTATGAATGCCGGCGACGGTGCGACGCGGTGGGTGCGCAACATGATTACGACGATGGGCGGCGTTTTGCCGCAGGGCGGTTACTGTGAGTCGCCGTACGTGGATGGAAAATGGGTCATCGTTTGTCCCGGAGGTCCTGCGGCGTCCATGGTCGCGATTGACCGCCACTGGGGAATGAACGTTTGGGTCGCTCGAACCGGAATGGCCTCTGGTTATTCCTCCATTATGAAAGCCTCTTTCGGCCGCGAACATCAGTACGTTGATTTCATGGCGGGCGGTCTCGTCGGCGTGAAAGTGAAAGGCGGCGACGTGCGCTGGTGTTACGAAGCTCCCGCACATGAAAGCGGTTACAATGCCTGCCCGCCCATCTGGTTCGGTCAGACGATTCTGGCGTCGAGCGCGGCGGGAACCGGCTGCGTCTGGATTCAGAAAGACGGATCCGCTTACAAAACTTCTGAAGTGTGGTTCAATGAGGACCTGAAAGTTCCTACGGGCGACATGATGAAGGTGAATGATTACGTTTTTGCCTGCACCGACGAAGAAGGAATGCTGTGTTTCAACTACAAAACCGGCGAAAAGGTGTGGGGAGACAAAACGCTGTTTGCGTCCGTCTTTGAAGAAGATGTGGACGACACAAAATCGAAAAAGTCCGGTTCAAAATCTGCCGCAAGCCGTAAAACGTCGAGTTTGGATTCCAGAATCCCGCTGACCGTGAGTGTGAATCGCAGCGTTCTGGCGGAAGAGGAGAGTTCTTCTGCGAAATCGGACGCGAAACCGATTGAAATCGCGCGTGCGTCCAAAGGAAAAAAGAAAAAAATGGCTCCGCCGCCTGCGGCCCCCAAATGCATGGGAACGATTGGGTACGCGGAAGGTCTGCTGTACGTACGTACTTCTGCCGGGGAACTCGTTCTTATGGAGGCGTCTCCGGAAGGATGTAAGATTCGCGGACGTATTACAAAGAACCAGATTCCGCAGATGAAACCGGGGCTGACTCCCTCGCCGGTCATCGCGAACGGATACTTGTATCTGCGTGAAGGAAGTACGATTTTCTGCTTTGATATTCGTGACAAATCCCGCAAGCAGGAGTCGAGCGGCGGCGCTTCCGACGGTTCGGACTCTGGAAACGGCGGAACGGGCGGAAAAGCGATTCCTGGAATGCCGACCGGTCCGGGCGTTCAGCAGCGCAAAGCTCCGAAACTCGGATAATTTTTGAGTGCGTTCGTTTTCGGAGTGAAAGGGACGTTCGTCCGCACTCCGGAAACTTTTTCATATCGTGCATTTTCGGAAGTTGGTGTTTTTGGGGCCGTGAAAAGAAAATTTTAAGCGGTTTTCGTCCCCTCACCATCTTGAAAAGGAAAAAAAGAATGAGTAAACCTGCATATTCTTTGATTTTTGTCGTCTTTGGAACGGTTCTCGCTACGATTTTTTGTTTGGACTGGCTGAATCGGGACGGTCCGTTTCTTCCGGAATCGCTTGCCCGTACCGCAATGACGGATGAAAAATATGAAGCGGGATTGAGTGACGAAGAAAAAACAAACATCCGTATTTACGATGATGTGAGTAAAAGCGTCGTAAATATCGACACTCGAAGCGTCCGCGGGAACGTTTTTATGCAGGAAATGGTGGCGCAGGGTCAGGGGAGCGGGTCCGTTATTGATAAAATGGGTCATATTCTAACGAATATGCACGTCATCGCAAGTGCGTCCCAGGTGCAGGTGACGCTTTTTAACGGAAATTCGTACAATGCGCAGCTCATCGGCATCGATCCCAGCAACGACATGGCCGTCTTGAAAATTAAGGCGCCGCAAGACGAACTTTTTCCCATTACGTTCGGAAAATCTTCACGTTTGAAAGTCGGACAAAAAGTTTTTGCGATTGGAAACCCGTTCGGTCTCGAATTGACGCTTTCGACGGGAGTCATTTCCAGCCTGAATCGGT
This sequence comes from uncultured Planctomycetaceae bacterium, assembly GCA_964438515.1. Classification (GTDB taxonomy): domain Bacteria; phylum Planctomycetota; class Planctomycetia; order Pirellulales; family Thermoguttaceae; genus RGIG3701. The sequence continues at coordinate 88,220 of CAYTLK010000003.1, read as the reverse complement.
CGCTGCCGAGTCAGAGTAAAGATCGTACGATTAAACAGGTGATTCAGATTGATGCGTCCATTAATCCCGGAAATTCCGGCGGCCCGCTGCTGGATTCCTACGGTGAATTCATTGGAATGAATACGGCCATCGCGAGTCATTCGGGGGAAAGTGCCGGCGTGGGTTTCGCCATTCCGGTCGACACAATCACTCGAATTCTTCCGCAACTCATTGAGTTTGGAAAACCGGTGCGGCCAAATCTTGGGATTGAACAGGTGATGAAAACGGAGGAAGGACTCCTCATTACGCGTGTCGAAGCAAACGGACCCGCAGAAAAAGCAGGTCTCAGCAGTCCGCGAATCATCACGAAGCAAAAACGTCAGGGAACGTACATTTATGAATATCGTACGCTCGATAAAGGCTCGGCACAGATTATTGTTGGAATTAATAACGAGGCGGTTCAGACTCCGGACGACCTTCTGACGGTGGTGGAATCGCTGCGTCCCGGCGACACCGTGACGTTGGAAGTCCTTCAAAATGGGGAAAAAAATAAGGTTCCAGTCGTTTTGGGAGAGTGAAATCGCGGTTTCGCAGTGATACTCCTCAAAAATACAGACGTTCAGGTCTGGTGCGCTTTTTCGAATTCGAAACTTAAAATCAAAGTGGAATGTGCATATGTTGCGTTTTTATCAAATCCCTTGTTCATGCGGGAAAATCCATGAGGTTTCCACAACCCAGGCGGGAAGTTCCTTTACGTGTGAATGCGGTAAAATTGTGTCCGTCCCATCCTTGAGGGAGATTCAAACGTTTCCCGCAATTGAGCGCCGGGATTCTGCGGAGGAAGAATCCCTCTCTCAAGTTCCCGCTCACGGAATCCGTCAGCGTCGAACGGGATTGCTGTTTGTGCTTTTTACTGCGTTTTTGTTATTTGCAGGAGGAACGATTTTTTCGTACGTTAATTGTCCTCAAGAGCCTTCGGTTACAAACGCGAAATCTCCTTACGAAGTGTGGGCGGTGTGGCAGACTTTGCGTACGGGAATCGACACGCCTGCGACGCGCGGCGAGCAGTTTCGGACGGATGCGATTAAAATGAGTCATCGGTGGATCGTCATTGAAAGCAGTGCCGCGGTGCTTTGCGTCCTCGGAATGTTTGTGCTGCTGCTTACAGGGGTTCAGCACGAAAAAACGGAGCCGAAATAGACGGATTCCACACGAAAAATCCATTTAAAATATTAGGAGTTTTCCGGGTGTGGGGTCTGGGGAGAGGGACGGCTTGCAAAAAGCCCTTCTCCTCACGGCCGTGAATTCTTGACGGACAGCCAGATTCTCCCGTTAGGGTGAATCGCGCGTGAAATCGAGGCTGAAAAACTAGGAACGATTCCTTGAAATTTGTACGAACACTATTTTGAATTTCAGTTTTCCCGTCCTCCGTTGGAGCTGCTCACTACGGCTCTTACAGCCTTTGTGAAAACTGAATTTCATTGTGGAACCAGCATAAAGTGCGATGAATATGGAAGTGAAAAATCAAAATACGTCGGGAATATAAGGACTTAAAATAGGAATAAATGTTCAAAAAGAAGAAAAATTCAAATCACGAAAGCAGCAAGGTTTCTACGGAGCGGACGGAAGCGTTTGAGGAAATTACGGAAACTTTTGAGGGGGATTACGTAACCCCTCCCACGGCTTCCAATGGAACGCAAAAGACGAATCGTGTGAAATACGCGCGAGTGGACGACACTACGGAAATGGACGATTCGTCTCAGCCGGTGGAAATGCTGGATTCGGGTTCCTCTGATGGAAAGGGAGAAACCGATTCTTCCAATCCTTTGAACGAAACGGAATTTTTTGACGACCAGAAAAGTCCCGTGACTCCAACCTCGCAGGCTTCCGAAAACGTTCCGACGACTCCGCCGCTGCAAATTGCAGGTTACGAATTTGAGCGTTATTTGGGAAGCGGTGCGTACGGGGAAGTGTGGATTGCGGTTCAAATCAGCACGATGCGGCGTGTGGCGGTCAAATTTTACACGCATCAGCAGAAAAATATCGATTTTCTTACACAGGAAGTAGAAAAACTCTCCCTTCTTTTTTCCGATCAGAATGTGGTTCAGCTGCTCGAAGTTGGGTGGAATGCGGAAATTCCGTATTATATAATGGAATACCTCGAACAGGGGTCGCTGGCGGACGCGCTCGAAAGAACCAACGGTTTCACTCAGCCGGATGCGGAAGCAATTTTTGAAACGATTTTACGTGCAATGTGCCGCGCCCATCAAAAAGGAATCATTCATTGTGATTTGAAGCCCGGAAATATTCTGATGGACCAGAATGGTTCTCCCCGTTTGGCGGACTTCGGACAGTCGCGGCTCTCGAACGACATGGCGCCGGCGCTCGGAACGCTCTTTTATATGCCGCCTGAACAGGCGCAGGTACACACCCATGCAGACGTAAGATGGGATATTTACGCACTTGGGGCGATTTTTTACACCATGTTGATGCGGATTCCGCCGCATTATTCGCCAGAATTTGTCGAACAGATTCAGTCGCAGAAGCATCTCGCTTCACGATTGAAGGCGTATCGAAAATTGTTGGAAAATCGAAAAGTTCCGACGGATTTTCGCCGTTTGAAAGGGATGACGCCTCCGGCGGCGCAGATCCTCGAAAAATGTTTGCAGCCCGACCCGGAAAAAAGATTTCAAACGATGGACGAGCTGTGGGAGGCGTGGCGCCGAAGTCAAAATCAGCGCGCGAAGTTTCCGCTGCTTGTTTTGGGGCTTATTATGCCGGTGATTCTGCTGATTATCGGAGGCATTTTTGTCTCGTGGGAATTTCAGTCCGTTTTTCGTAAAAGCGTTGATGTAATGACCGACTCCACGCTCGCAACGGAAAGTTTCGCAGCCGAATCCGTTGCAAAAAACGTCGAATACGAAATCACACGGCGTCGTGGAATTGTGGAACAAATTTCTAACGACTGGCAGTTTCGCGATCTCGTGCAAGAAATGACGGAATCGTCCGAATGGAAGGCGCACATTCAGACGTTGCTCGACGTCTCTCTCACAACGGAACAGGAACTTCTGGCGAGAAAACAGTTTGCGGAATCTCCGCAGAGACAGCAAATTCAGAAAAAATTAGAGGAACTTTTACCCTTAGATTTTCAGCTCGAAGCGGGGGACGACATCGTTTTTTGCGATGTAAATGGAATTTTTTGCGGACGGATTCCTTCCACCGACTGTCTCGGACGCTGTTTCGTTTCGACGATTTGCGGCGACATTGTTCCTGTAAAAGATATTCGTTCGATTGATGAGCCTGGAATGTCGGACGTCTTCATGGATCCTATCACGAATTGTTGGTCTGTCGCCATTTATACTCCCGTTTTCAGTGCGGAGGAAGACCCCGTTTTTCTCGGAATTTTGTTCATTTCGGTCGACATCGGAAACTTCATCAATCTGGAAGAAACCGATTCCCATTTTGCGGTCCTCGTGGATCAGCGAAAGGGTGAAAATCAGGGGTTGATTTTGGAACATCCGCTGTACAACCAGCTTCTCGCGCAGGGGAAACGCATTCCCGGGACGTTTTTGAAATCCGAATTTCGTGTAAAGAGCGAAAATGTGCCCGACACGGAGGAAAAAATGCGGTTTTATCACGATCCGCTCGCTCTTTCTCCGCACGCAAACGGACAGTTTGCGGAACGCTGGCTCGCCGCCGCTGCAAATATTGAACTCGGATTCCAAAATGAAAAATGGATGATTATTACTCAAAAATCGTACAATAAAACGATTGGTTCCATTTTCACCTCTTTGGAGGGGCATTTCTGGCACGTTTACGTGTTCGGCGCGATTGCGTTCCTCCTCATTGTTCCAACCCTTTGGTTTTTTATTCATCGTATTTTTATTTTGAAACAGAGATAAAATACGTGTACATATTTCAAGGCGTTTTATGACATTAAATCTTTATCAGAATCACACGCGCGAGTGGCTCCACAACGAGTACGCGTATCCCGTTTTGAGTCGCCGGGCGGGCGGTATTTCGGTCGGAATCAATCTTTCGCCTGCGAACGAATGCAATTTTCATTGCGTTTACTGTCAGGTAATTCCCGAACAGATTCATCCCGGAACTACCGTTTGTTTTTCAAAATTGAAGGCGGAACTAGAAACTTGTGCGGATTTTGCGCTTTCTGGTGCGATTTTCAAACATCCTTATTTTCTCGACGTTCCCGTCTCGCAACGGCGCGTAAACGATATTGCGTTCAGCGGAAACGGGGAGCCGACGATGTCGCCGTTTTTTGCGCAAACGGCGGCGCTCGCTGTTGAAATTCGGAGTTCTCGCATAAAAAACGGTCCCGACGAGGCGTTTCGAGCCGCCGCAAAAGAAATGAAAATTGTACTTATAACGAACGCGACGCGGTTAGGGAACGAATCGCTTTTACCAACGTTGGAGACGCTGCTTGCGAATCACGGCGAAATTTGGGCGAAACTCGATGCTGGAACGGAGGAATATTACAAAAAAATCAATCGTTCGGCGGTTCCACTGGAAACGGTTCTGGCGGGAATTTCGAAGTTTGCGCGGCGCGACCCGATTATTCTTCAGACCCTTTTTTCCCGAATGGGCGGCGAGGCACCGAGTTTGAAAGAGGTGGATGCGTATATCGCCCGCGTTCTGAAAATTCATGATGAAGGCGGAAAAATCCAGCACATTCAGCTTCATACGGTGTGCCGGCCGCCGCAGGTTTCCGAGTGTCAGCCGCTCGAAGTGGAAATACTGAATGATTTTGCAGACAGAATTCGGAATCGGACGGGGGTGGAGGTGCGCGTGTTCCATTGAGGAAACAATATTAAAAGGAAGTACTAAAAAACTCAAGTCAGAACTTTTTTTGTAAAAAAACGATATTGTGCGAAAATCGTACTGTGAACGTTGCGCTTTGAGGGGGCGTTTTGCACTGTGGCGGAGTTTCTGTAATGCCGCTCTCGGTCGTAAGGAAAAAAATTTTTGAATGTTGATTTTCGATCTTTCATGAATGTTTTTTCGATTAAGCCGATCTTTTTTTTCTGAAATCACCCCTATTTTTGGCACTCTGCAGACAGAATAATCTCTTTAATCAGAATGATCGTTAAATTTTTTCTAAATTGCGCAGTCGTTTTTGCCGATATAAAGGAATGTATAATTTTCTCGAAAAATGGAAATGGTGTGTAAAATGAGTCTTAATCGAAAATACAGTCAGTTTGAAATGGAGTCCTCCAGCGAAAACGACGCTTGGACGTGGGGCGGTATTTTTCTTGTTTTGGTCCTTTTTTCCGTCATTTTTTTGTTTGCGGTACGCGCTCAGGCGCAAAGTGAGGAAAAACTCCCGCCAATTCGTATCGCGGGCGCCGAAGAAACTTCCGCAGCGCCCTCAACTCGCCCCGCCGCCTCAAAACCCACAGATTCTTCAACTTCCGCAGATTCACCAGCCCTTTCAGCTTCAGTTCCTGCATCTTCATCTAACGGCGCTTCATCGGAATCCCCTGCAGCGGCGGCGGAGATGGTGATTCCGGTAGAAACAGCAGCATTCAATGGAATTATTCCGGGAAAAACTTCAATTGAGGAATTGCACAAGGCCTTCGGAAAGCCAGCAAACGTGCAAAAAAATGCGGGCGGCGAGGGAATTGATGTTGAAGAATATTCGTTGGAAGGGTTCAACGGAGTCGCTTTTCATATTATGAAAAAGACGGTTTTTGCGGTGATTGCGGAGCTTCAGAAGAGCCTCAACGCTCGGGAACTCGCAACGCAGCTCGAAATTGCACATATTCAGTCCGTTTTTTTGACGGATGAAAAGGGTACGATTCACGGGGAGATTTTTCCGGAAATCGGAGTGGCGTTCGCGTACGACCCCAAGGACAAATTGGGAAACGCGTCGGATTTCGAGAAAAATCCGGAAGCCATTCCGATGAATGTGGTTCAAATTATTTTTCAGCCTGTGGGTCCTGAACCCTTTTTGCAGCGTGCGGAAACGTGGGTCGATGTCGATCCGGCTCGCTCGCATGCGGACATTTTGCAGGCTTTGAAACTCGACCCCAAAAATGAACAGGCTTTGGCGTATAAAAAAGTGCTGGAGGAAGCCGTTCCAGAACTCGTGAAGGGAAAAAGTGGAGAATCTGGGACGTCTGGGGAGTCTGTGTCGGAAGAATCTGAAGAAATTGCACAAAATGAAGAAAATGTATCGAGTATGCAAGACGCAGCGCCGGAAATGGAGCCGAAATCAGAGGACGACGAAACGGATGTGACGCATTTGGACGCTCCGATGATTGATTCTTTTGCGGATGATTCACCGTCTTCGTCTTCGGACGCGGGTGCTTCGTCGGAGGAACTTCCTGAAAATGTAGAGGAAAAAACAGAGGAAAAAGAGTCGGAATCGGCTGTGGAACCGGCTGCGGAATCGGCTGCGGAACCGGTTGCGGAACCGGAAAGCGGGACGGATACAGAAACGGCTGCGGAGGATGGTGTGGCGGATCTTGCGGCTGAGATGCAGCGTACGTCAGAAACTGGGACGAAAATCGATTCTGACGTTGAAGAAGGTTCGAACGTTTTGCCGCCGTCGTTGAGTTCCGAGGAACTCGATGAAACGGAACCGACTGCGGAATCGGTTGAGCGCGAGCCGGCGCTGGAGATTCCAGAATCGTTGGAAGATGAAATGGAAACGCTGCAGGAACCTGTGAATCCGGACGTTAAAGAGGAATCAGAGGGACAAAATGAGGAAAGTTTGCCGTTGGAGCTTTCGTTTCAGGACGATTTATTCGAAAAGATTGAATATCTCGCACGTCGCGGGAATTTCGAACAGGCGTCGGAACTCCTCGAAGAAGTTCGGAAGAAATTTCTCGATAATCCGATGATTGCATTTCGTGCAAATATCGTAGAGGGGGATATTCAGATGATTCTTCCGACTCCGGATGCGGCTCACGCGTTTCAGTGCCACCGTCGTGCGGCGCAGCAGGCGGACGCGCTTTTGGAAGCAGGAAAATTTATCGGCGGCCGTAAATATTCTTTGATAGTCGGCGAAAAACAGCGTGTAAAAGAGCTGAGAATGGACGCCTGGCTGGGAATCGCGGCCGACATCGCGTCGGGACCGTGGGATAAAAAAGAAGAAAATACGGAAAAATGGCTCCAAAAAGTAATGACCGAGCTGACGGAAGCAACAAAAGAAGACGCCGGGGGGGCGGATACCTGTACGATTTTGAAATATCGAATATTGTACCGAGTTACGGCTATTGAAATTACGCTGAAAAATCAGGAGAAAATCGTTCCATATGCGGATTCTTTTTTAAGCGCCTCAATGGAAATGCTCAAAACGGTGAAAAGTGCCGCACGATATTATGAAATATGCACAAAATCCGCTTCCGTTTTGGACGATGCGGCGAGTCTTTGTATGCTTTCGGGGAAATTTGACGCTGCAAACCGTTTTTTGCAGCGGGCGATTTCCATGATGGAACTTGTTCAAACGAAAAAGAAAGACGTTTCTTCAGATGAAACCTTCCTTCTTGCGCAGCTTTACTACCATTTTGGTCAGATTTATGCGCTGCAAGCGGAACAGGAAAGCGAAAAATCGGACGCGAACGCATCGCTCGAAGCCCATAAAGAGGCGGTAAAATGGTACGAAAAATCTATTCCGCATTTGATGACGGTGATTAAAAGCAAGCAGCTTCGTGATCTACTGCAGTTGGGAGTCATCGTCAACGGAATGAGCGTTTCGTATGCGGAGATCGGAAACACGAAACGGGCGATTACATTATTGAAGACGGGGATTTTCTGTTTGGAACATCATGCGGACGCGCACCCGGAAGACAAATTTCAGTTAGAAATTCCGTACAAAAATATGATTGAACTCATGGAATTTACGGGCGACGAATATGAAAAGGCGCAATATCAGCGGAAACTCGAAGGGGTGAGGCGGTAAAACGTTCGGAAAGTCTCCCAAAGAATAAAAAACAACGACTTGTGAACGAGGACATTTCACAAGCCGCTGTTTTTTTCGGTTTCAAATTTCTGTAAGAACTATGGGTTTGCCGGTGCGGTAACGCGCGGACTTCCTTTTTTGAAGGGAACGTTTCCGTATTCCGAAGCGGGAACTTCCAGATAGTGCAGCGTGGCCGCCAAACTCACAAAAATGAGCGCCAAAACGAGCAAAACCGTGTACAAATCCATATGAGGAGGACGATAAACGATTTCTTTCGTTTCCTCAACGTCTTCTGCGTCTCCCTCATTTCCCTGAAATTCAGGTTCTTCGGAACTTTCTTCCGGCGCTTCCTCACCATCCGCAACGGCGTTCTCGTCCGTCTGCGCAGATTCATCGGAAGATTCCGCCCCTTCGAGACTTTCTTCTGCAGGCTGTGCAAAAGGGTCGTCCGAGTCGTTGCCGTCGTCGATCGGCTCCATGTTCATCATGTCGTCATCCGGAAGGAGGTCATCATTTTCGTTGCTCATAGTTTCCCCCCGCTTACAAAGGTTTTACAACACAGCCCGGAATTACATTAATACTCTGTTCACTCCGCAGATTGGAAAATACGCAGGTTGCAGTGTCGGGCGTCACTTGTTCCACTTCGACATCGCAGAGATACGTACTTCCATCTTTCGAGAGGAGTTTGAATTTATGACCGATTCGCACTCCGTCGTCGCTTCCGACGTTCACGACGATTTTCCGACCGGCTTGATCGAGGACGCGGCCCTGAAGACCGACTGGTGCGGACTGCGTACGATAATAATCGAGATTGTTCATCATATTATTATACGTAAGAACTTCGTTTGCCAGGACGTTTTCGTTTTTCAGGTCGTTATTTCGGGCTTCCAGTTCTTTGTTGCGGCGTTCCAGCTGCGTAATCTGGTTCATATAGTCCGTTTTATCCGCCAGTTTGTCGGAGATGTCGGTAATTTCGCGCTGAAGGCCCTTAACGGCGTCCCTCAGGAGCGAGTGGCCGCTCACGATGGTTACGAGAGCCTGATGGGTTGCATCCAGACGCGTGTTCGTGTCGGCGTAGGTGGTTTCGATGGTTTCCTTCAATGTGGAGACCTGCGTATTTTGAGTGTCTCTGACGACCAGTACTTCCGACTGTGCGTTCGTACTTTTCTGGAAAGCAACCTCGTAGTTGCCGACCAAGACCGCATAGGCGTTTCGAAGTTCCTGATTTTCTTTTTGAAGATCTTCGTTCTGCTGGCGCAGACCTTTGGGATACCCTTTACTCGTGTCCGTATTATCAACCATAATACGCCAGTTATTTTGAGTCATATAGACGGCCACCGTAAGTGTCATCAAAACCAGACTCAAAACGAATATGAGTACGACAAAAATTTTTCCAACCAGATTCATGGGAGTCCTTTTTATACTTTAAATCTTTATGCGCCCGAAAGCGCCGATTGGCGAAAGTTCGATATTTGGGAAAACGCGGGAACGATTACTGTTTGGTACGGCTTAGCGTCAGGCCTCGCGCACGTTTTTCGAGTGTTTGAATTTGCTGCGACAAATCTTCGATTTGATTCATGTTTCGAACATATTCATGTACGGAACGGATTCTTTCGTTTCTTTCGTTCTGCATACGAATCAGCGTGTCGTCCGCAGTCACACGGAGTTTCAGCAGCGCCAGAGTGTAGCGCGTCATTTCGTTCACATGCGTACGCAGTTCTTTGTCCTGTTTCTGAACCAGTTCCTGATAGCCGTCGTATTCCGCCTGTCGATTTTTGACCTCTGATTCAAGAGCGCCGACGACTTGGAGACGCAGGGCTTCTTCGTCTTCGACAGCGTGCTTGAGCTGGATGTTTTGTGCTCTGTAACCGACCTGGGTTCCGTCGCCTTCAATCTTTTTGCTTGCCGCCTGAACGTCTTTTTCCAGCGCTTCCGCACGGGCACGCCAGTCTGTGTGCGTCATGTAGACGATTCCCGACATGGAAAGCAGCGCGAGGCTAAAGGTAAAAATCAACACGACTAACGTCTTGCCAAACAGGTTCTTCATTGAGCCGTTCTCCAATATATGTCAATCCTGCCCGGACCGGACAGAGGAAATGCGGAGCTGTGTTACGAATGGGACCGGATGCATTCGAAGGTCCTAGACTTCCGTTTTCGCGGAATCACTACTTATAGTATATGTCATTTTTTGAAATAATCAAGTTCTAAACAGCTTTTTTTCAAAAAAACCCCTGATTATCTCAAAAAGGGACATAAGGATAATACATCTTATAGGAATTATCGTTATTCGAACGTCTTTTCTGCAAGGATTATTCAATTCGAGCAGGAAAGTTCCCGTCTTTTTGCGGAAATAGTTCGGTTTGGTTGGATTATTCGGTTTATACTAAAAGTGTCTTTTGTAGTGAATTGTGTCAAGAAAAAGAAAAAGTCGGACAAGCCGACTTTTAGGTTTAAAACCATCATGGTTATAAGAGAAAGAATTGCTTCAATCTCTTATATCCCTTTGATGTGTTTGTTTCGAGCGGATCAGACCAACTCTTTTCTGACACCAACCAAGGTTTTCAAACGCTCGGCCAGCAAGGAAGCATCAAACGGTTTTCGGAACGTTTCATTGATGGTGGAACGATCGAAATTGTTTGCGCTGCCATCGTCCGGCAGGAGAGCAATAAGAATAATGTCAGTGAATTCGTCGTTGCGGCGCAGATTTTGACAAATCTGCAACGCTTCTGTTCTGCCGATCGAAAAATCGACAATAATGCAGTCAGGATGGAAACTTTCCGCCTGGATGCCCGCATCAAAACCGCTTGCGGCGACTTCAACCTTGAACTGACGTTCAATAGGAAGTTCACGCCGAAGATTCTCGATAAGAACTTGGTCCTGTGCGACTACCAAAACTTTGGCAACGGCTTCGTCCTCTAGTTCCGTCGTGGGCATTCCGTGTTCTTTAAGGAACTTGATCAGGTATTCACGCGGAATACGACGATCTTGTGATCCTGGAATACGATACCCTTTAAGTCGGCCTGAATCAAACCACTTGCTAACGGTACGCGGGGCCACCTTACAAATTTTGGCAACCTGACCAGTTGTGAAGACCTTCATGGTAGGCTCTCCGATTTTACAACTCGCCTCGACTCAATTACCCGAATCGCCCCCCTTGGGCTTTCCAGGACTCAGATCCCCCCTGACATTCAATTTTCCATGGAGAGGCAAAAAACTCCAAGGTTACTGAAATACAGTTTGGGTTGAGGGTCTGAACTGTAACTGCTTCAAATCTTTTTAGCTTTTACAGGTTTAACACCTATGCTTGTTTTAACATCGGCATAGAAACCGTTTAGGTTAAGGGAAAATCTGAATTTTTCAAATTTGTGTTAAAATTTGTGTTTTCGGACTTTCTGTGATACACCTATTAAGTTCCAGCGGGACAAACGACCCGCACCGATTGCGACTGCTGTTGCAGTTGTAACAACCGTTTGGATTAAGCTGATAATGTGAATTTAACTTCTTTTACCAACTGTATTTACATTTTCGTGTTTTTCGGCGGCAAACTTTAATTTTTTCCACTTTTTCTTTTTGTATTACTGTTTTAAAAGTCTGAAAGTCTTTTTTACCCCATAATTAACAAAAATGAAGAAAATGAACAGAGTTGAATCCGCAAGAGAGGCGAAACGGAACCCATAAAAAAATCGGATTCCCTCTGAATGTGCCAGAGGAAATCCGAAAATCCTGAAATTTTTGAAAAATCTAAAAGTTCCTAAAAGATTATTTCTGTACTTATTTCGTAGGTTTCTCCAGGTTGGAAGTCGTCACCTGAATGCAGTTTCCTCCGAGATACTTCTTTGCGGCCGCCTGGACGTCTTCCAGAGTCACTCGCCCGATGCGTTCTTCGTACGTCTTGTCGTAATCAATCCCCAAATCGTACAGCACGTTCGTCGCCTGCTGAGACGCTTGTTCGCCGATCGTCGTGTTTTCCTGCGCATGAATCGCAATGAGTTTCTGCTTCGCAATGTCGAACTCTTCCTGCGTAATCTGACCGTCACGCGCTTTGGCGATGTTTTTGAAAAGTCGGGCCGTCACTTCATCCACTTTGTCGGGCGACGTCTGTGCAATGAAAAACATGTATCCCGGAACGATGCCGCTGCGCGTGAGACAGTGAACGGAATAAACGAGTCCCTCGCCGCGCAGCTCTTCATGGAGCCAGCCGCCCGGATAGCCGTAGCCGCCGACGACCGCGTTGAGGAGGGTCATAGCCGGCAGTTCTTTGTCGCCCAGAATGAGCGACGGAGCCGCGTAGCAAATCAGAACCATCCCGGTTTCCTTCTGCGTCACTTTGTGAATCGCCAGATTTTCAGGAATCGTGTTGGGCCGTGCGAAATTCGTCGGCTGATGGTTTGCGGATTTCGCAATATCTCCAAAGTAACGCTTCGCGAGATTGATCGCTTCTTCCTCATTCATGTCGCCGTAAATCGTCAAAATCATATTTTCCGGGTCCAAAATGGAACTGCGATAGAAGTCTCGAAGAGCTTCCGGCGTCATCGACGTAATGCTTTCCACGGTGCCGTCGCCTTGAATATGGTACGGAGTCGTTTCCGGAAGCGCTTTGCACAACTCGTCGAACAGCTCGGTCTGCGGATTGGAGGAGCGCTGCGCGATTCCGCCGAGGATTATGGTTCGAACTTGTTCGAATTTTTCTTCGGGAAATGAAGCGTTTTTCCAGCAGTCGGAAAGGATTTCGAGCGCCTGACTGTAATCGTCCGAAAGAACCGCAAAACCGCCGCTCAAAGTGTTGCGGCCCGAACTGAACGCGAAATATCCTCCAACCGAGTCGAACCAGTTCGTGATTTCCTCGGCGCTGCGCGTCGGCGTTCCTTTATCAAGCATTGCGGACACGAATAACGAACGTCCGGCCGTTTCAGTAGTATCGTACAAATTTCCGCCCAGTGTGCAGATTTTCACATCCACAATCGGAAGGTGCGTGTCCCGCTTCACCAGAACCCGCAGACCGTTTTCGAGAGTCACAACCTGAACGGTTTTTTGCGCTTCTTCGGTTTCCGTTTCGGACTTTGATTCTTGTTTTGAAATCGTTTCTTTCGGTACAATTTTGATGGTCGTGAGGACTTCGGGACGGAAATAACGAACAGCGGCGTCCTGAATCTGCTGTGCAGTCACTTTTTGCAGTCCTTCAACGTACAATTCATCAAACATCGGCGAGCCGGTCGACATATAACTCTGCGTGAGCGATTCCGCCTGCTGCTGAACCGTCTGACGGTCAAAAATGAGTTCGGACGCTTTTTGTTTTTTGGCTTTTTCCAGTTCCTCGTCGGAAACCAGTTCCGTTTTCAAACGATACAGGTGTTCGAGCGCTGCATCTATGGCGGCTTTTTCGTTTTTCGGCTCCACAGACATTCGAACGGCAAAATAACCGGTTGCGTAACTCGGTGTGCTGCTGGTCGTTCCGACGCTGAGGACGAGGCTTCTGTCGTACTGCATATCGCGTACCATGCGGGAACTGTCGCCTTCGCTCAAAATGTACGAAAGCAGATCCAGCGTGAACAGGTCTTTTTGATACAAATCAACCGTCGGAAACGCAAGCAGAATGTCGGTCATCTTTCCGTCCATTTCCCGTTCGGCTTCACGAGGCGCAATCTGAGCGGGTTCCGGGGCCAAAACGACGTTCGACTCAAATCCGCGAGGCGTCCCCGCAAATTCCTGCGCCAATTGCGTCAGAACTTTTTCCGTCTCGACGTCCCCCGCAACCACAAAGCACATGTTGTTGGGAATGTATCTCGTACGATAAAAATCGATAATCTGTTCGCGTTTCACCTGGCGTAAAACGTCGAGATATCCGATGATGGGAACGGAAGCGGGATGCACCTGATAAAAAGTTTGCTGCATCATTTTCCACATGACGCGCGCCCGGCTTTCCTCACCGTCCGCAAGTTCGCGCTGCACAACTTCAAGCTCTCGATCGAATTCTTTCGGAACGAAAGCGGCGTGCTGCATCTGGTCGGAAATCAGTTCGATGCACATTTCGACATTTTTCACGGGACAGTCGATAAAATACGACGTGACGTCGAGCGAGGTGTACGCGTTGGAAACCCCGCCGAAAGTATCGATGAGTGTACGTATTTCATCTTCCGTGCGTTTGGTGGTGGAACCTCCCGCAACGACGTGTTCCAAAACGTGGCTCAGACCTGCGCCGAGATACTGCGATTCGTTGATGCTTCCTGTATTTTTCACAGAACATCGAACGGTCGCAACCGGCGCGGTATGATTTTCCTGTACGATAATCGTTAGCCCATTTTCAAGTTTTGCGACCGTAATATCGTTCGGATACGCTTGACGAGAAACGATTTTTTGCGGTGCAGCTGGCGCTGAATCTGAAATTTGTGTGGAATTCATTGTGTTATTTTCTTCTGCACGGCAGAGAGGAGTAAAAATGAATATGGAACCCAGAAGAGCGATGCTTCCGAGCTGAAACAGTTTTCGACATCCCGACATTATCATTCCTTTCCTAATGGGAGATTTTTATACCGACGCATTTTGAGTTTCCGCTTCTCCGTCGTTCGCGCTCTCGCAAAACGAGTGCTCTTGCAGCCGCCCCAAAGCGAAATTTTCAAGTGGAGTCAGAATAGGTATTCAGGGGGGGTTCATCCTGAAAGCGTCATTATACATAAAATAGGAGGAACTGTCAACTTGTTTCCCGTAGAAAAGAAGGGAATTTCAGGAAATCTTTTCAAATGGTTCCATTCCGACTAAAAAATGAGGAAATTGCTCTTTCCAAAGTTTCTCTTTTGCGCTATAAATAAATGTCAGAGATTCTGGTTTTCGAACGAACGAATAAAAATCCGCATTTCAATGCGTAAATGTGTAATATTGTATTTAGGAACGGGTCATGAAAAAGCATACAACCTTCATTATGAGTCTAGCGGCAGGAATTCTCGTTTGGAACGGCGCAGCTGCGTTGGTTCTGTCCGCCAATCCGCCGGAAAAAGGTTCCATTGTGTCGGGACTTGCGCGGGAAATGGGGGTTTCGATTCCCGATTCGCTCCTGAAATCCATGAATCTGCGGAAGAACGAGCGGAGTGAGGAAACCGTCGGGCCGCAAATGCAGACGCAGACGCATCGTGCGACTTCCATTCCCGCTTCACTTTCCGAAAAACCGACGGACCAAAAAGTGATTCAAACGACGGCGGAACAGCCTGTCGCGAGCGACCCGTTTGCGGCGGCGGGTGAGGGGGAAATTCCCCTTTCGACTGAAAATAAAAATAAAACTCAAAAAGAGATTCCGATGGAGATTCCAACGGAAATTCCGATGAGTTTGCCGGAAATGTCCGAACTGCCGGAAATGTCGTCGCCAGCTGAGATGAATGGTTCGGGGAAGAAAGAAATTGGGGATGAAAATACAGTAACGGCAAATTTGCCGGAAAGTGTGGATATTGCGGCAAATTTGCCGGAGAACCGCCCTGCTCCAATACCGACCCCTGATTCTGCCGCACCCGGAACAGTTTCCGAGGTGATTCCTGAAAACTTTTCTGAAAATTTTTCTGAAAGTATTCCGGAAAACATTCCCGAAAATTTTTCTGAAACGGTTCCGGAAGTCGTTTCGGAAGTGGTTCCTGCAAATTCTTCCATCGGTCAGCAGGCGTCGCCGGTTCAAGCGCCGGCAGAGCTTAAGGAACTCCCTCCGGAAACTCCCGTTTCTGAACTTCCTGCCGTGGAAACGCAGGTTCCAGCACCTTCCGCTGCTTTTTCCGACTCGAATCCTCCCGTCGAGATGCATCCGGCGGCCAATTCCGGTCATACGATGAACGAAAATCCTGTTTCTGTATCTTCCGCACCTTCTACATCTTCCCCGTCCTCCGCAACTTCACAGGGGAGCGGGAAACCGGGCGACGCGTCGCTTGAAGGGGCGCAACTGACTCGCGTCTCCATTCAGAAAAAAGCGCCCGTTGAAATTCAGGTCGGAAAAGCGTCCGTGTGGGAAATTACGGTGAAAAATGAAGGAAAAACGGATGCCGTGGGTGTACAAATTCACGATGAAATTCCGCAAGGAACGCAGCTTCTGAATACGTATCCCGCAGCTCAAGTCGCGCCGAATGGTGAAATTACGTGGAATGTCGGAACGATGCCGTCCGGAACGATGGCGACCGTAAAAATGGAACTGATTCCGACGCAGGAAGGCGAAATTGGAAGTGTCGCAACGGTTACAACGCGTTCGGTTGCGTCGGCAAAAACTGTGGCGACGCGGCCTTTGCTGAAAGTCGAAACGTTTGGGGACGCGTCGATTTTACTCGGAACTTCGACCGAACTCAGTATTGTAGTTTCGAATCCCGGAACCGGCGTGACGCGCGACGTGGTGTTGAGTGAGACCGTTCCTTCCGAACTGCAGTTTGAAGGGGGAGCGGAACTCTTGTATAAAGTGGGAGACTTGCAGCCGGGCGAGTCGAAAACGACCAAACTTCCTCTGACGGCGGTGCGTCCCGGACGGTTTTCCAATAAAATCGTTGCAAAATCGGCTCCCAATCTCACCGTCGAAAACGTTTTGGAAATGGAAGTGACGGCTCCCCAACTTGCTCTGAGTCTGGAAGGGCCTGGAAAACGATTTTTGGAAAAAGAAGGAACGTATCGGCTCGTTTTGAAAAACTCCGGAACGGCTTCCGCAAAAAATGTCGAAATGACGGTCACGCTTCCGCCGGGATGGACGTTCAATCGGGCGAATAATTTTGGCGCATTTTTGAAAGAATCCCGACGTGTGATGTGGAAACTGGAAGAACTCGGCGCAACCGAAACCGCAACGGCGGAGGTCGTCGTCACTCCAGTCGAAATCGGCGCGTTTTCCATGAATTATAATGCTTCAGCTGAAATTTGTCCTGCAATCAACGGTCAAAAGAACGTTTCTGTAGAAGGAATTGCGGCTCTGATGTTCCAGGTGGTGGATTCGAACGATCCGATTCAGGTCGGCGAGGAAACGACTTACACCGTAGAAGTGATGAACCAAGGGTC
Source organism: uncultured Planctomycetaceae bacterium (assembly GCA_964438515.1). Lineage (GTDB taxonomy): Bacteria > Planctomycetota > Planctomycetia > Pirellulales > Thermoguttaceae > RGIG3701. The sequence continues at coordinate 71,317 of CAYTLK010000003.1, read as the reverse complement.
GAAACAGGCGGAAAATGTGCAGGTTGCGGTGGATATTCCAGTGGGATTGCAGGTGGTGACGTGCGATGAAAACGCAAGAACTGCAAATGCTGCCGATGGAAAACAGTTGTTGTTCAATGCGATTCCGACTTTGGGACCGAAAGCGACGAAAACGTACCGATTTACTTTACGTGGTGTTGCGAGCGGCGACCAGCGCGTCGCGGTGAAACTTTCCAGTCGAGAATTCCAGACGCCGATTGTGAAAGAGGAAAGCACGCGGGTCTTTACAGAATAAAAATCTTTATTCAAAATTGATGATTAAAATCAATAACAAAATCAAATAAAAATCAAATAAAGACAAAGAGTCCGAGGGAAACGAAAAAATTCGGTTTCCCTTTGATTCTTTTTTATTTTGGGGATGAAACTTTTTATTGGACGCGGCACTTCACGACGATTTTTTTTGCATAAGCGGATTCTGTTGCGAAAATCTGACTCGCATGCACGTCTTCAGGCGTAAAAATGCAGAACTCCCCAGCTTTTACCAGACGTTTTTGAGGGGATTCGGCTCCGGGCGCCCAGAACGGCATAACGCTTTTCGGGTAAAAAACGACGTCTTTTTCCGAATTGTAACCGCCGTCGAGCACCGGCAGATCGGGCGTACATTTTGCGTAACCCATCCATTCCTCACCTACAACCATGAGTTGAATATCGATGTAATTCCGATGCGATTCCAGCACCGCTTTTTCGGCAGATTTTGTGGAATATTCCGCCATACTGATGTAAATATCGTCTCCTTCGATCGCCGTTTTGCCGAGGGGGAGGGATGCGTAATCGTGTGTTTTCAGATACGCAATAGCGCGAGCAACGGTTTCGGGGAAACGGGCGAGTTCCGGAGTTTCGGGGGTCACGTCTGCAAGTTTCGCATAAAACATGAATTTTCTCCTGGGTTTTATGATTCTGTGATTTGATTTATTTGATTTGTGAACTGTTTATTCTGATTTGATGATGAATACTTATTGTTAAAATTTGATTTTTTTAAAGATCCACTCAGGAATGGAACAAACAAGCGCCATCACCCAGCGCCAGTAATGGGGGGTGTACAAAACGTTTTGCCGAAGGGAGATTGCCGTGTCGATTTGCCGCGCAATCTTTTGGGGAGACGCCGCCGTCAGGGATTTTTCCTGAGGACGTCCGTAAATCATCCGAGTTTTTACGAGTCCCGGTTTGATTGTGAGTACGTGAATTCCCAAGGGATACAGCCGGGCGCGCAGTCCGGAAAGGTAGGCCGTCAAACCCGCTTTTGCCGCTCCGTAGGGATAGTTTGAAAAACGTCCGCGATCTCCTGCGACAGACGAAATGACCGCAATCCACGTCTCCGGCTTAAAGGTGTGCGACTCGAACCAGTGGGCGGCGGCTTCAAGAAAAAACGTAATGGATGTAAAATTCAAAAAAATCGTTTCCCCAATTTCATCCCCCCACCGCATTCGGTCGGACGAAGGGAGGAAACCTTGCGCGATGTAAATCCCCTCAATCTCTTCATCCCAATTAATGCGTGCAATTTCCGCACATTGGAGCCAAAATAACTCCGCAGAAAGAAAGTCCTGAAACGTTTCTTCCGCGTCATAATACACATTCTGCGCAGAATTTTCGGGCAAATTCGGCAGACTTTCCACACGGCGAGCCGCCAGAATCAGGTGTTCACCGCGTGACGCAAAAATTTCAACGTTTTGTTCGGCAATTTCCGACGTTGCACCCAGTATCAAAATCGCCATTTTTTGTTCCTCTACGTTTTTGCCGCCTCATAAATGAAAAACGTACATTCGTTGTGTTTTAAAATTACACGATTCATCCTGCGGGAGAATCTCTGCCTGCAAGTCGCTCGCGGTCGTGGGGGAGCAACATTTTGAATATTGTTTTCCCCCAGTTCCTCGCTTCCAGTTGTACCGGGTCAAAAACTTTTTGATATTTAGTTTTTAGGACCCTTATATTCAAACGTGAGGTATAAAATCGGAATTTTCGTCGAGACTTTCAATGAATCGCGCGAGTAAATCGGCGCAGGCGTTCATGTCGTCGTACGAAACCACTTCCACCGGAGAGTGCATGTAACGGTTCGGAACGCTTACGAGTCCCGTCGCGATTCCGGAACGCGTCATTTGAATGATGCGCGCATCCGTTCCTGGAGGGGTCCCGCTGGGATTGAGCTGATACGGAATTTCGTTCTGTTCTGCAAGTGCGACGAGGCTTTCCACCACACCCGGATTAAAGTTCGGGCCGCGGCCGATTGCGGGACCTTTTCCGAGTTTGATTTCACTGATTTTTTTCGCTTCAATGGTGGGACAGTCGCTCGTAAAAGTGACGTCCACTGCAATTCCAACGTGCGGATTTACGTGATACGCAGCGGTTGTGGCACCTCGAAGACCGACCTCTTCCTGCGTCGTGGAGACTGAGAACGCTGCGCATTTCAGTTTGGAGGAATCGACGCGGCGCAGTGCTTCCATCACGACCCACATTCCCGATTTGTCGTCGGTCGCGCTCGACGCAATATTGTTGTTTCGCAGTTCCGAATACGTCATTTGAACGGTTATTGCGTCCCCAACGCGCACCAAAGACGCTGCTTCTTCTTTGCTGAAGGCTCCAATATCGACCCAAATATCGCTGATTTTCGGAACGATTTTCCGTTCTCCCGCATCCAGAAGATGTATTGGTTTGCGGCCGATGACGCCGGGAAGAGGACCGTTTTTCGTCCAAATGGTGACGTGCTGACCGATGAGGTTCTGAATGTCCCAACCTCCGAGCGGAATAACGTACAGGAAACCATCCGGGTCGATGTACTGAACGCTCAAACCGATTTGGTCGCAGTGCCCCGTAAGCATCACGCGGAACGGCGCGTCCACATTTCGACCGACGATCACGTTTCCCATCACGTCGGTTTCCACCGTGTCGGCAAAATCTTTTGCGTATTCGCGCACGATTTCCTGCACGGGCTGTTCAAACCCCGTCGGACTCGGCGTCGTTAGGATCTTTTTCAAAAATTCCTTAGGTTCCATAGAAAATCTCCGATTTTTGTTGAATTCTAATTGAATACTGTTCAAGTGTTTTATGATATTAAAACGATTTATGTGTGATTTTGATGTGATTTATGTTTGATTTGATAGGTTTTGTCTGATTTAAATATGAGGAATAAAACTGTAATTTTCATCCAAATTTTCGATAAATCTTGCGATGAGGTCGGCTGCGGCGTCCATGTCGTCGAGCGAAACGATTTCGACGGGCGAGTGCATGTAACGGTTCGGAATGCTGATGAGTCCGGCCGCCACACCTTCGCGTGTCATTTGAATAACATACGTGTCCGTTCCGCCGGGCCGTCCGTTGGCGCAAAGCTGATAGGAAATTTCGTTGGATTCTGCAATTTCACAAAAACGATCCACGACGATGGGACTGAAATTGGGTCCCCGTTCGATGACGGGACCGCCGCCGAGATGGATTTCGCCGGTTTTTTTGGCTTCAATGGAGGGACAGTCGCTCGCAAACGTTACATCTACCGCGATTCCAACGTGCGGATGGACGCCGAACGCACCCGGTTGTGCGCCGCGGTATCCTTCCTCTTCTTGGGTGGTTGAAACTGCGTAAACTGCGCATTTTAACTTACTTGCGTCGATTCGTCTCAGTGCTTCCAAAATGACCCACACGCCGGAACGGTCATCCGTTGCGCTTGCGGCCACGCAGTTGTTGGAGAGTTCCGTGCAGGTCGTTCGGAGGGTGATGCAGTCGCCGAGCCTCACGCGTTTTTCGGCTTCTTCTTTCGATTTTGCGCCGATATCGACCCAAATATCGCAGAGTTTTGCAGCTTTTCCTCGTTCTTCCGGTTCCAGAAGATGGATGGGTTTACGTCCAATAACGCCCCCCACTGGACCGTTTTCCGACCAGATGGTGACGTGCTGACCGATGAGGTTTTGAATGTCCCATCCGCCCAGCGTGTGGACGTAAATGAATCCGTTCGAGTCGATAAAACGAACGCCCAAACCGATTTGGTCGCAGTGTCCCGCAAGCATCACGCGCAGCGGTGCGTCTGCGTTTCGAACGGCGATGACGTTTCCCATCACGTCGGTTGTGACGGAATCTGCAAAATCGGCGGCGTACTGCCGCACGACTTCCTGCACACGCTGTTCGTGTCCCGTCGGTCCCGGCGTACTGAGCAAATCATCAAAAAATTTTCGTGCTTTGACTTCCATTCAGTTCTTTCTTTTTGATTTATTATACCCGATGCATTTTGAATTTTCGCTTCTCCGTCGTTACTCTATCGAGAAACGACTGCCGCAGTCGCCGCCCAATGCGAAATTTTCAAGTGGAACGAGTATATTAAAAATTCAGCATCTTACGCATCTTCTCGAATCGTGCGTCGATGTCGGCGCGAGTGCTGCGTTTCAGGGCGTCGAAACTGAAATCTTCGATCGTAAAACTTGCGGTGACGGTTGCGTAAATCAGCGCTTCTTTGATCGTTTTCAGGTCGGCGCAGTCCTTCGAGGCGATGTATCCCATGAACGCGCCCGCGAAACAGTCTCCAGCACCGGTCGGTTCCACGACATTTCGGGACGGAAACGCGGGAAAGACGCAAATTTCCCCATCTTCTCCCATGAAGATGCAGCCGTGCGCGCCCTTTTTAATGATGACGAATCGCGGTCCCATGGTTCGAATAACGTCACCGCATTCAAAAAGGTCGGATTTTCCCGTCAGAAGCTGTGCTTCGCTGTCGTTGAGAATGAGTCCGTCCACCTGTTTGAGGAGTTTCATCAACGCATCTTTGGACCCGTTAATGTAAAAATCCATCGTGTCGGCCACAATGAGTTTTGGTTCTTTGCACTCGGAAATGACTTCCATCTGGGACTCCGGCGAGTTGTTTGCGAGAAAAATGTACGGGCATTTTCGCGCTTCTTCGGAGAGATTGGGATGAAAATTCATGGAACAATTCGCCTGAAAATCAAGCGTCTGTCGATTATTCATATCGATTTCATACACGGCTTCCCACGCAGTGGTTTTTTGGCCGGGAACAATCTGAAGATTTTCGAGATTGATATTGTGCGCTTCGAGTGCGTCCGAGTCTTCCTGGCGCCAATCGAGGCCGCCGACGATTCCGGAAGCGTAAACGTTCGTGTAAAAGGAGGCTCCGTACGCAGCGTGCGAGCCGGTGCCGCCGAGGACGTTTTCGCGGCGGGCGGTGTGAGTGTTGATCGTATCGTAAGCGAACGAACCGACGATGAGTAAATTGGCCATGAGTAAAATTTGTATCGAGTACAAAGTATATAAAAGGACTAAAAACACAAATTACAGGGGAAATTTTCCCCCTCTTTCCCTTATTGTAACACCAAACGGCAAGAAAGTCAATCCGTGCCGACGGTTCCTTCAAAAAAAATTTTTTTGGGGCGGATTCTTTACAAATTTTCAAAAAGAGGTATAATAAAACGCACATTAATATAAGATGAAAGAGACATTAATATTAATGAAAGAAATGAAAGTCTTTTCATCAATCCTTTTTCACTCAAATCGGGACGAATCCATGAGAATTTTATCCGGAATCCAGCCGACAGGCAATCCCCACTGGGGCAATTATTTTGGCGCCAATCTGCAGTACGTCACTCTGCAAGGGAAAAAAGAGGATGCGTTTTATTTTATCGCAAATCTTCACGCCCTCACAACGGTACGCGATCGGGAACGGCTCAGTCAGCAGACGTTTCAAATGGCCGTCTATTTTCTCGCAATTGGTTTGGATCCGGAAAAATCGACTTTGTTTGTGCAGTCGGATATTCCGGAAGTGACTCAGCTCACGTGGCTCCTGCTTACATGCACGCCGATGGGGCTGTTGGAGCGCTGTCACGCCTATAAAGAAAAACTCGCGAAAGGGCTTACGGCCGACGCGGGACTGTTTACGTATCCGGTACTGATGGCGGCCGACATTTTGGCGTACGACTCGGACCTCGTGCCGGTCGGTGAGGATCAGCAGCAGCATCTTGAAGTGGCGCGCGATTTGGCGCAGACGTTCAACCATAATTTCGGTGAAACGTTCATTTTGCCCAAAGCGTACGTCGTTCCAGCAGCTGGAAAAGTTCCTGGTATCGACGGCGACAAAATGTCGAAGAGCTACAACAATACGCTGGAGGTCATCGACGACGCCAAAGCGCAGAAAAAGAAAATTATGCGTATCGAGACCGATTGCCGTCCGATGGAGGATTCGAAAGACCCCGAAACGGACAGTCTGTATTTACTGTACAAACTCTTTGCGTCCGAGGAACAGCGGGCCGAGATGGAAGCGATGTATCGCCGCGGCGGGTTCGGATACGGACAGGTAAAAAAGGAACTGGCGCGCATTTCGGAAGAATATTTTGCACCGATTCGGGAACGTTACGCGCAGTACATCGCCGATCCGTCGTACGTGCGCGACGTGCTGGCGGAAGGGGCGAAACGTGCTCGGTCGAAAGCCGCTCAGGTGTTGGAACGTGCGCAAAGCAATTGCGGTGTCGGAATCCCGAAATAAAATAAAAAAATTTCTAAAAACACAATATTAAATTTTTTGAAAACAGTATTTTGCGAAGATTGTACAGTAAAACTCCTGTTTTAAAAACTTTTTAATATTGTGTTTTTATTCATTTGCGAAATTTAAAACACTCCGCAACTCCCCTTCTGCGCCATTTTTCGTTTTCTGTACGATTCTAAGAAACTTTCCTTCTTCATTAAGCACTACCGCCTCTGTGTGTTTCGGAAAATCTGCGGCGTCCGGATGAATCACGGGTATTCCATTTTTCAAACGGTAAACATCCTCCGAACCGTACGTCAAACGAGGAAGATCGGGGACCGCGTCTAAAAAAGGTCTTATATATTCTGTGCATTTTGCCCGATTTAACGGTTTCGGGTCGTCACGAAGGCGGAGTTCGAGGGCGTCTTCAAGATGAAAAACCCCGATTGCAGTGCGCGTGAGCGCCGTCATGATGGCGGCCGACCCGAGTCGTGCGCCGAGGTCGCGCCCCAAAGAACGGATGTAGGTTCCGCTTCCGCACACAATCTCCAGTTTTAGAAATGGGTACGAATAGTTGATGATTTTTAGGCTGTAAATCATTATCGGACGCGGCGCAAGTTCCACCTCTTTTCCCTTTCGAGCCAAATCGTACGCTTTTTTTCCATTTACTTTCAGCGCGGAGTAAATCGGCGGACGCTGCAAAATTTTTCCCAAAAATTCAGGAAAGACGCTTTCGATTTCTGTACGTTCTGGAATCGGCGCGTTTTCGACGGGAATTGCTGCGGTTTCTGTATCTTCTGACGGGCTGGAGACGCCGAGTTCGAAAGTGGCGACGTAAGTTTTTTTCTGATTTTGAACTCTCGTAATCAAACGAGACGCCCGATCAATTGCAAGGACGAGCACGCCGTCTGCGAGAGGGTCGAGAGTTCCTGCGTGTCCGATTTTCAGACGTTTTTCGGGACGCTTTCCTTCGAGAATTTCGCCAAGAATCATTTTAACGGCATCGAACGAACTGATTCCAGCGGGTTTGTGAATATTTAAAAATCCGTCATACATGAAGATACATCCTTAAAATCCATAAAAACTCTTAAGGTTTTCTGTTTATCTGTCGATGATAAAACTGAATTGACGGAAGAATCGTTACAATCGTTATAAATGATATTTGTTTTTTATTCAAGTGTTTTTTATGCCGATGGTTTAACTTCCGTGATTCGAGTTATTCGTCCGAGGGGGGAACCTCGGGGCAGTGGTTTCTCCCCCCGGTCATCATTTATAGTATAGCGAATGACGAACATGAGTCCAGTAGAATTAAGAAAAAGCGGCTGTTTTTGGCGAAAATTTTTGAAAATTTTTGCTTTTATGTGCGTTATGCGCATTGCAACGGGTGCTTTTGCGGATAATTTGGTTGCGAATGCCGCCGCTCTCGAACAAAAAAAGAGTTCCGAGTCGGCTGAAGTTTCAACGGAAGCGTCGACGGAAACGGATTTTGAGCTGATTTTGGAAGATGTTTCGGAGCCTGTTTCAGAATCCGCAGCTGCAGAATCTTCCGAAAAAGCGCCGCCGTCGGTGAAAAATGAGGAAACGAGTGAAAATACAGAATCCAAAACGAGTGCATTGAATAGAAAAGATGCGGAGCTTGAAGAAAATACGAAGCCTTCCGCGCCTGTGAAAAGTGAAGATTCCGTCGTTGTTCCTGAATCTGCTAAGAATACAGAGACTGCAAAAAAAATAGAAAATGCAAAGGATACAGAGTCTGCGAGGAATGCAAAAACGGCAGAAGGTACAGGAACTGGTGGAAATGCTGGAACTGTCGGGACTGCTGAAATAGAAGGAACCGCGGGAACTGTAGGAACTGCGGGAAATGTTGGGTCTTTGGTTTCTGCGCCGTCTTTTGCGGGCTCGAATGGGATTGCGGAAGATGGGAATAATTTGCGTGAAAACGCGATTGTTCGGGCGATTCGTCGCGCGAGGCCTGCGGTCGTGAATATTCGGGGAGAAAAAACGCTGAAAACCACCCCTTATGATGCGGCTTCGGCTGAAACAAGCGGCTCCGTTCCGGAATCGCAGCACGTGAACGGGATGGGAACGGGGGTTCTTTTCGACTCTCGCGGATACATTGTAACAAACTTTCATGTGGTGGACGGAATTCAGGAAATTCACGTGACGACCGTCGATACAAAGACGTATGTGGCGCGTGTTTTGGCGCGGGATAAAGAGACGGACCTCGCGATCATCAAAATCGACGCACTGGCGGGGGAGGTTTTCGACACGATTCCGCTCGGCGAATCGACGGATTTGATGAGCGGTGAAACGGTGATTGCGGTCGGGAATGCGTTCGGTTACGAACATACGGTGACGCGAGGAATCGTCAGCGCGCTTCATCGGTCGGTTCAGGTGAGTGACGTCCAGTTTTATGAGGACCTCATTCAGACGGATGCGAGTATTAATCCGGGAAATTCCGGCGGTCCGCTGCTCAACATCGAAGGAAATATGATCGGAATTAATGTGGCGGTTCGTGCAGGCGCGCAGGGAATCGGATTCGCGATTCCCGTCAATCGGGCGATGGACGTTGTGACTCGAATGATGGAGGCGTTCAGTGCGGAGAAAAACTGGCACGGAATTCAGTTCGTAAATCTTCCAGCCGGGAATTTTACGGGCGCCATCGTGGAAAGCGTGGAGCCGAACAGTCCGGCGGAGGCGATTGGACTGCGCGCCGGCGACCGAATTGTGGAGGTCAATCGGCGTAAAATCACGAACGAGCTGGATTTTGCGTGCGCCATTTTGGAACTAAAGGCGGGCGAAACGGTTCGGCTGGCGGTTTCCAGGAACGAAAAGACGGCGAGCGTCCGTCTCGCGATGGGCGTTGTGTCGTCACAAAACCATCTTGTGTCGGAATACACGCCGGAAATGGGGACGAATCCGCAGTTTCATGTGGAAAAACTGACGATTGAAGAAATCATTTGGAAGCAGCTGGGGATGCTGGTGACGCCTGTGGCGGGGACTACGATTCCTGTACAGGGATCGCGGCAGTACAACGGCGGACTTCTGGTGCAGAATGTGCGGAAAAACAGTCCTGCTGCGCGTCAGGGAATTCGGAACGGCGACGTTTTGCTCGGGATTTTGCGTTGGGAAACGCTGTCGCTCGACAATGTGGTGTTCATTTTGAATCAGCCCGAGTTTCAGGAAGTTTCCGAGGTGAAATTCCTCATTGCTCGCGGCGGGAAGGTGCATTTGGGACATTTCGTCTCCAATGAAATTCCGCCTCTTTCCAACCTCGAACCTGCGGCGCAGACCGCTTCGGCGGCGCTGACGACTCGAAAATAATCGCTGGCGACTCGAAAATATGGGTGGTTATTCATTTGAGAGCGCTGCGTGTCGGCGCTCTTTTTTTAGGACGTTCTTGAAGGAAGAAGGGTTTTATGGAACTCGAAATCGTGGAGAGACTCTGTCGGCGTTTTCCGAATCATCCCTGCATGAAACTGGGGCCGGGAGACGACGCCGCCATTCTGGAAATCGTCGGTTCTTCGCCCCAAATCGTCGTGAGTACCGATCTTTTGACGGAAGGCGTCGATTTTTTGCTCAAAAGAATGAATCCGAGGAAAATTGGACGAAAATCAATGTGCGTGAATCTTAGTGATTTGGCCGCGATGGCGTCCGAACCAACGGCGGCAGTGATTTCTGTGGCGCTCCCAAAACAGCCGGAATTCCCGGATTTTGAAGAAAATTCGAACGGTATTATTTCGTGCAAGAATCAGAACGCCTCATCGAAAAGCGTTGCGGAACTGATGGAACGGCTTTGCGACGGGTTTCTGGATGCGGTCGAACTCCCCGACGGCGTTCCGATTGCGATTGCGGGCGGCGATACGAATACGTGGGACGGCCCTCTTGTGATTTCCGTAACGGTTATTGGACGCGCGGCGGGAAAGCCTCTGTGTCGGCGCAACGCGCGAATCGGTGATGGAATTTTTGTGACCGGGGCGCTGGGAGGAAGCATCTTGCGGCATCAATTCACATTTACGCCTCGAATTCGCGAAATGCTGGCGCTGAACGCCTCTTTTGAGCTTCATGCGGGGATGGACGTGAGTGACGGTCTGACGCTCGATCTCAGCCGTCTGTGCCGTTCCAGCCGATGCGGGGCGGAGTTGTTCCTGGAAGAAATTCCGATTGCGCAGGATGCGGAACTTTTGTCGCGTTTGAAACCTTCTGAATCGGAAATTTACGATTGGATTCCTGCGGATTTTGCGTCGGGAACCCCCTTGGAACACGCGTTGGGAGACGGAGAGGATTTCGAGATTCTTTTTACCGCTCCTTGGGAAATTTCGGACGCACTGACGCACAACACGCTGGGAATTCCTGTTTATCGAATCGGAAGAATTCTTGAAGGCGATACGATTTATGGTTCTCGAAAGGGCGAGACGCCGGAAATTCTGCCCATTCGGGGGTTCCAACATTCGTAACGAAAAACAAAGTACGGCGTGGTTGGTGATTTGCGGCAGATTTTTCGTTATTTTCGGAAAAATCGTTAAATTTTGTGTATTCGTGTTAATGAACAAGGTTTAACTGGACGATATAACTAGTACTTGTGAGACGCTCAGAGGAAGAGAGCACATATTCAAGGAGGAGTATTTGAAATGCGCAAAGTATTGATCGCACTTATTTTGTCATTGTTTGTTTTTCAATCCGTTGGCTGCCTGATCCCGATGTATGACGGAGATACAGGGAGACGAACGCAGCAGCAGCTGAATACATCGGAAAACCTTCGAATGATTCGGGACGACTGGGAACGATTTTGGTTCTTGGACCAGCCGGACCATGGAACACCGTGGCGCAATCATGGCGGCATGATTTGAGCAACCGCGCATCATCGTGATGTTCCGCCGAATGGGGGACTTTCATGGAGAATTCATCGGAAAACGAAACGTCTGAGCTTTCAGGAATCGTTTTTCAGGAAGAATCGCCAGTTGGAACGAATGTGCCGACACGAAAGTTTCCATCGGAAAGGGTACACATCGCTGAGCCATTGTGCGTCTGCGTGAAAGGTGCGTCCGTTCCTGAAAATCAAGGGAAAAAAAGAAAAAAGAGGAAATTCCCAATAGATATTTTTGAGATTTCGCCAAAAGAAGAAATGCGGCCAAGGACGGCGGCAGTGGATTCTTAAATGGGAATCGAAGAAAATAGAAAATTGGATCTCAAATTCGATTTTTCTCATTGTGAACGGAAAATCCCTAAAAAAACACGAGATGCGTTTGTGACAGCGTATGCTCCGGGGTCGTATGGAGTTGGTGGACAACACTGTGTGAGGATGTTGTGCGTTGCTCCTCCTATGCGCGAAATTTCTCGCCGGGGTCCATTGAAATTCATGGGAATCCGGAGTACAATCAGGGAGGTATGTTGAAGAAACGTACTTCCCTTTTTTCGTTTTCATTTCGTTTTCATTTATTCGGATTCATTCTGCGTAGAAAAGTGATTCAAAGTGATTCGGAAATAATCATAAATAATCATAAACATTCGTAAAAATCAAAAAAACAGAGATAATAAAAAATGAATACCATTTCGCTGTCCGTTTCGATTGGAACTTTGCGTCTTGCAAATCCGATTCTTGTTGCGTCCGGGACGTTTGGGTACGCCAAAGACGTTTCGGGACTTGTTTCGCCGTCCGGCCCGTTTTCGCTGGCGGAGCTTGGAGGAATTCTTCCCAAAACCATCACAAAAATGCCGCGTCTGGGGAATCCGCCGCCGAGAACCTGTGAAACAACGGCCGGTCTGCTGAACGCGATCGGACTCGACAACGACGGTTTGGAGGAATTCATCGCCAAAAAACTCCCGTATTTGCGCAGTATCGGTACAAAAATCATCGTTTCGATTGCGGGAAGAACTGCCGAAGAATATGCGGAAATGGCGGCGGTTCTGGACGATGCGGAAGGGGTGGATGCGTTGGAACTCAATATTTCGTGTCCGAACGTGGCGCATGGAACCGACTTTGGGAAAAATCCTGCGGAGTGCGAAAAACTCGTTGCGGGGGTGCGTCGAGCGACGAAACTTCCGTTTTTTACGAAACTTACGCCGAATGTAGGGGATATTGCGATTGTCGCCAAAGCTGCGGAACAAGGAGGTTCCGACGCAGTTTCACTCATTAATACGGTTCTTGGAATGGCGATCGACTGGAAGAAATGCGTCCCGCGTCTGGGAAACGGAATGGGAGGATTGAGCGGTCCCGCCGTCAAACCGATTGCGTTGCGGATGGTTTATCAGACAGCAAAAGCCGTTACGATTCCTATTGTGGGAATTGGAGGAATCGAGACCATTGATGATGTGATGGAATTTCTCGTGGCGGGCGCAACGGCGGTGCAGATCGGGACCGCCAATTTCTTCAATCCGACGTGCACGCAGAAAATTTTGAAGGCTTTGCCGGACGCTGTGGCGCAGCTCAATACGACAGATATTCGGGACGTTATTCGGAGAATGCACCACTGAATACAGTGCTGTTGGGGCCGTCTGGAGGAAAGTTTGCGGTTGAAAAGGTTTCCTCCAGCATCGTTCGAAAGATGCGTTTCGGGAATTTCAGCTGGGGGTGTTGGAGTCGCGTTCCCGGCGCGTCGCTTCGAGATCGAAAATCAAATATTTCATATCGAGTCTCAGCTGAGCGACAGATTCTTGAAATTCCGTGAAAATTTCATGACGGCGCTGGGTTCCGCGCAGCATATTTTCCACGTAAGGCCGAAGCATTTCCCGATAGGTTTCGGGTAATTCCTCGATTTTTTCGGCCAGCGTACGCACATCCTGCGGCAGATGTATCGTCTGGACGGAATTATTTTTCGTTGAGGTTTCAAAAGTTTTCATAATATTCGCTGAATGATATTTTCTAAAATGTGATTTTCGTTTATAATAGTGGAAACGTTACAAACATTATATTCGTTCCATATTTATATTATAACCGATATTTTAAGAAAAGTCGAGAAAAACTTTTAAAAAATCCCAAAATTTATTAAAGTTTTACAAAAAGAACGGAAGAAATTTTCCAAAAGCCTCATAATTTCGATGAGGATTCCATTTGATGCGTGTGTAAAATGGATGTTGAATTTTGTATGTTTTGATTTTTCAGTACCGCAGCGGTGTTTCCACCCTAACGGGAGGAAACAGAACGCTCCCGTAAAGACGTTACGGTCGTGGGGGAACAACATTTTGAATGTTTTTCCCCCAGACCCCTTTTTCAAAAACTTCTTGGTATTTCGTTTTTTCCCCGGTTTTTTGTTTTTTCAGCAGAATGAAATTTTCCCATTTTCACTTTCCGAACGTTTGGAACCCAATGCGACAGCTCGCATTTTGGAACTTTTGGGTTTTCTTGAGGGGAATGGGATTTTTGGTTTGTTTTTTGTTCCTTGTTTCTTACGCCGCTTCGCAGTCTGTCGCTGTGCCGGAACCGCAGCATGTGGCGGACGATTTTGAGACCGAAATGCCGATGTGGCGCGATTTCGGAGGAAATTGCACCCATACACTCACGGTGAGGGCGCGTGAAAAGGAAAACGCGCTGTCGGGAACGGGTTGCGAGCATTGCAGGGTGGAATGTCAAAGTGCCGGAGACTCTGCGTATATTGCGTATCCTACCAAAATTCTCCGAATTTCTTCGTCGCTTCAGATTGGAATGGGGGTGCGTTCCAATCGCAGCGGCATCCAAATGCTGGCGAGAGTGGTGCTTCCGTATTCTATCGACCCGGAAACGGGAAAGCCGATCGCGCTGCTTGTGGCTGGCGGAACGTATTCGTCGGTCAATCGGTGGCAGAAACTCCGAATCGAAAATATCGACCAAATTTTGAATCGGGAGGTGACGCGCCGTCAGTACGAACTTGGGGATCGGGTAAAATTCGATGTCCGGGACGCGTTTTTAGACCATATTGTGCTGAATGTTTTTACCGGGGCGGGAAAAGTGGATGTGTACATGGATCTGCTTGAAATCTCCGGGGCGGTAGAAATGACGAGAACTCAGGCTCCTTTAACGAATATCGAACAGAATTCTTCGATTCCGCGCGATTTTCCTGCGTTGAATCAGGAACGGCAAAATCCGGTCGGAAACGCTCCTGCGGCGTCCGTTCCGAGGGACGTCGCGCAGCAGTACGCACCCGCTGCGGGGCGGGATTTTTCTGCGGGTTCCGACCGTCCGAATGACGTCGAAGCGGTTCTGAATGAATCAAGTACGAATGGAACGAATGCGGGTGGAACGGGTGCTGGTGGAACGAGTACGGGCGGAAGCGGAACGTTCAGTGGTTCCGGAGCTGAAAATGCAGACGCGGATTCCGAATTCAATCCGGAGGCGGTTTCACTGAATCCTGCAGCGGTGGCGCAGTATCAGCCGGCGCGTCATCAGGTTGAGATGCAGCACTCCATCATCACCGTCGATAAAAAACCGATTTTCGTTCGTGCGATTCGTCATCATGGTGAGTCGCTGGAATTCTTGCATTCTTTGGGATTTAATACCGTTTGGCTTGAAGAACCCCCAACGCGTACGATGGAGGCGGAGGCGGCGCTTTTGAAAATGTGGTTTATTTGTCCTCCTCCGGTAAATCTGACGAATTTGAATGCGGATCCGTCGCAAATCGTGGATGGGGCGCGCACCTTAAACCGGCTTTTTAACCGCGTTTTGCTGTGGGATATGGGTCGGACGCCGACGCTGGGAGAGCTGCGGCAAAACAAAACGCTGGAACCGACGCTGCGCACGCCCGTCGATTTTGCGCGTCAGCAAATGTCGCTCCTGCATCAGATTCCGGAAAATCAGCTTCCGCTGCGCCCCAACATTGTGATTCCCGACAAAGATTTCAATCTTTACGACTCGATTTACGATGTGATGATGTTCGAACGCAGTCCTTTGAATTCCACGATGAGTTTCGTTTCGTACGGACTTTGGTTTCGTGAAATGCTGAATATGGTCCGCGCCCGACAATCGATTTTTGCACGCGTTCCGACGCAGTTCGACCCTCTTCTGCGCGACCAGTGGCGGCAAATGGCGGCCGGCGTGAAGAATTCAAAGACGGATTATGGTGCGGCACCCGATGATGTGAATTTTGTACCGGATTCACTCCCGCTGGAACAGATTCGGCTTTTTACGTACAACGTCGTGATGGCGGGGAGTCGAGGAATTTTGTACGAAAGTTCCTCCCGTTTGGACGCTTCGGATGAAGAAACGGTTTTTCGCGCAAAGTCGCTCACGCTCGTGAATTTGGAACTTTTGATTCTCGAACAGTGGATTTCGCAGGGCGACAAATTTACGACGCTTCCGTCGAACCATCCTGATGTTGCGGGCGCGCTGCTCGTTACGAATCATGTACGAATTTTAATTCCCTTGATGCTCGAACAGGGGGCGCAGTACGTCTGCGGCGCGGGTGCGGAACGGAAAATTGAGTTTCTGATTCGCGGACTTCCGGAAACGTACCAGTGCTGGCAGTACTCGCTCAACGGACTCTCGCCGATTCCGAACCGACGCACCGCAGGAGGCGTGAAGGTGGAACTCGACGAACTTCCGCTCGTGACGACGATTGTAATGACGCAGAACTCGCTCATTATTAATAGCATTTCAGCGCGTGCGGCCCGATATGCACCGCGACTGGCGCAATTGATGAAAGAACTTGCGGAAATGCGGCTCCGTTCGTACCTCCAGTTTCACGGAACGAGCGATCTGAAAGGAAACGAAGCGATGTGGTACGAACGTGCGAAAATCTATTTGGAGGGTGCGGGAAAAGCGTTGTACAATCATGAATATGCGGATGCGTTTGTGCTTGCGCAGCGGGCGATGCGTCCCATTGCGTACATGGAACGCCGTCTTTGGAAGGAACGGACCACACGTTTTCCCTCGCCGAATTTTCAGCCTTCCGGCGTCTCGTTTCGGACGCTGCGTCTGCAGGAAAAATGGCTCCGCGCGCTGGACGGGATGCAGCCCTCCGAAAATATTTTGCCGATGGGAGGGTTTGAGGATCTCGAACAGATTCCGCGTTTTGGATGGCGCCACTTCCAGAAAATCAATGCGTATGCGGGAATTACAACGCGCACGGATGTGCTTCCAGAGGCGGCGCACAGCGGAAATTTGGGTGTAAAATTTGAAATTCGTCCGATCGATCGAAAAACGGCGCCGATGATGTTTGATTCGCCGCCCATTATGCTTCAGAGTCCCCCCGTCTTTGCGGGACCGTCCGGGACGGTGTACGAAGTGGAAGCGTGGGTGAATATTCCTGCGAGACTCGTGAATTCCATCGACGGACTGAAAATTACCGACTCCAATTCCGGCGATGTTTTGGCCGAACGGGTCCTGCAGACGAACGGATGGCAAAAAATTTCGTTCCAACGTATTGTAAAAAATGAAAAACCGGTGTATATTACAATTTCAATGAATGGTTACGGGACGGCTTTCGTGGATGACGTCCAGATTCGACCTTTAAAATAATGTTGAAATGATGTTGAAATGATTGCAGATTGAATTCAGATGAATTCATATGAATTTTTGACGGTTTAAATAGAAAATAAATTTGAAAAAATAGAATAACGTATGTTTTTTAAGATGGTTGTACTATGAAATATTCCCGAATCCTCCGTTTTGTTTTTGGTATTTGCAGCATTCTGATTCTGATGATCGGAATGTATATTTATTTCCAGAATCATCTGAAAATTACGATTTACGCAACGATTTGCTGGCGCACTTCGTTCATGCTGTTTTTTTTCTGGTGTTTTTGGAAACGCATCGTTAAGCTTCCGCGCTGGACGTACATCGGCTGGCTTCCGCTGGCGGCGGCTGTAGTTGCGTGGAGACCGTTCCTGCTGAAATTTGCGGTTCCCGCTTCGGTGCTGCTGATGTTTTTGAATTCTCCATTTGCCCGGGGAAAGTATCGTCCCAAATCGTGGCGGGTGCTTCATTCGAGCCTGAAAAATATGAAATCTGTACGCGATGCGGTGCGGGAAACGGTGATTGAGACCGTGAGTGACGCTGTGCGTGAAAACTTGCGCGAAAATACGCAGGAAGAGGAATCGAAAGAGACGGCGTTCGGCAAAAAAACTGAAAAAACTGAAAAAACCGAAAAAGAGGAAAAATCTCAAAACGCGGCGCAAAATGACGATGCGCAAAAGGAAGAATCGCAAAAAGACGATGCGCCAAAGAAAGAGGCGAAAACGGAACAGAAAACCTCGGAAAAGTCGAAGTCGGACGTGCGCGGACCTCAAGCGAAAAATGTGATGTTTCGTGCGTTGAGCCGGGTGGCGGGACGACAGGTCGGGAAAATGGTGAACAAAAAAAAGAAATGATAAATTTTGAATTAAAAACAAATTACCGTACAGTTTTTGTTTCTCGTACACTTTGGATGGGGATTGTGAACGCGACGCCGGACTCGTTTTCAGACGGAGGGCGCAAAGACGTCGTGGGTCACGCGATGACGCTTCTTGCGAAAGGTGCGGATATTCTGGATGTAGGGGGCGAAAGTACGCGTCCGGGATGCGACCCGGTGTCGTATGAAGAGGAAATTCGTCGGATCGAGCCGGTCATTCGAGGAATTTATGCGCGTTGTGCGTCGGAAGGACGTGCGAAACCGCTTCTGTCGGTGGATACGTACCATCCGGAAACGGCGGAATTTGCAGCGGCGCTGGGGGTGGAAATCCTCAACGATATTTCAGGGGCTGAAGATCCGAGAATGATTGAAGCGGCGGTGAAATCGGGAGCGGCGCTCTGTTTTATGCACATGCAGGGAACGCCCAAAACGATGCAGAAAAACCCGCAGTATGAAGATGTAACGGAAGAAGTTTTTGCGTATTTAGCCGCTCGGAGGGACGCACTTTTGGCGGCGGGGATTGATCGTCAGAAACTTTTGGCCGACCCGGGGGTGGGGTTTGGAAAAACGAAGGAACAAAATTGGACGCTCGTGCGGAATATTTCACGGTTTCATGCGCTGGGTCTTCCGATTCTTGTGGGACATTCCAGAAAAGGTTTTTTGCAGACTCTGTGCGATGAAAATCCGGGAATGAGCCGAGACGATGCAACGCGGCGAGTCTCGCGGCAGCTGACGGACGCAGGGGTAGAAATTTTACGGACACACGAACCTCTGATTCTCTGAAAATAAGTTGCGAGAATCATACTTTGCCAAAAGTGTGTATTTCGCTTATTTTAAAATATTTTCGAAAACTTCTTATAAAATTTACAGAATTTTCCTGTTCTAACGTTGACGTGAGGTACTTTTCTCCGTATAATATACATTATTTTAAATACGTATGCAATCAAAGAGAATTTGTTCAAATTCATGTCGATACAGGATATTCATATCAAAGGGGCCAGGGAGCACAACCTTCAAAATGTAGAGGTTGAGCTTCCGTGCAACCAACTCATTTGTTTTACGGGCGTGAGCGGCAGTGGAAAAAGCTCGCTTGCATTCGATACACTGTATGCGGAGGGGCAGAGGCGCTACGTCGAGAGTCTTTCGAGTTACGCACGTCAATTTTTGGGTCAGATGCCGAAGCCGGACGTTGATTTTATAACGCATTTACGGCCGGCGATTTCCATCGCGCAGAAGACGACCGGGCAAAATCCGCGTTCGACGGTGGGGACCATTACGGAAATTTACGACTATCTTCGAGTGTTGTATTCGCGGGTCGGAACGGGTTACTGTCCTCATTGCGGTCGGAAAATTACGGCACAGACGCGCCCTCAGATTCTTGCACAAATTCAGATGCTTCCGGAGGAAACGAAGCTGCTTCTGCTGGCGCCGCGGGTTCGGGGACAGAAGGGGGAGTTTAAAGATTTGTTTCGCGACCTTCTTCGTCAGGGGTTTTTGCGTGCCCGCGTGGACGGTCAGGTGGTAAAACTTACAGAGGAACTGCGTCTGGATCGGCAGCTGCGGCACAACATCGACATTGTGGTGGATCGAATTACGCTTCATCCCGAAGTACAGTCGCGTCTTGCGGAGGCGGTGGAGTCGGCGCTGCACATTGGAAACAACTCGCTCATCGTTGCGCCCGATCTGGAGGCGGAGCAGGAACCGTTCGAGGAGATGATGCTTTCGAGCGAGTACGCCTGTACGGAGTGTCAGCTGGGGTTTGAACCGCCCTCGCCGCAGCTTTTCAGTTTCAATTCGCCGCAGGGAATGTGCTTGGAATGCAACGGTTTGGGGGAAATTTACACGTTCGACCCGGAACGGCTCATTCCCAATCCGCAAAAATCTTTTCGGCGCGGAGCCGTTGCGACGGTGGGGCTTTGGGATGATTTGGGACGCTGGAAACACGTACAATATCGCTGCGTCGCCGAGTATCTCGCGCGGACCTACCCGCAGTATCAGATGACGTACAAATCCGTTTTGGACACGCAGTGGCGCAAGCTCCCCGAAGAGATGCAGGAGGGACTGCTGTACGGAACCGGAAACGCGAATATCGCTTTTTCGTGGCGCAACACGACTGCGGGGTCGAATCTGGGAGGAACGTTTGAGGGAATTATTCCGCAGCTCCTTTCCACCTATCGGACGACAAACAGCCGAATTCAGAAGCGCTATCTTGAGAAATTCATGAACGTTTGTACATGCGGTTTCTGCAAGGGGGAGAGGCTCAATCCGCAGGCGCGATCGGTCAAAATCAGGAGTTGTTCCGACAAAAAAGAGCTTTCTCTCCCGGAACTCGGTTGGCTTCCAATTTCGGAAGTTATACAGTTCTTCCGGGAACTGGATTTGGACGCCACTGGAAAATTCATCGCGAAAGATATTTTGCACGAAATTCGAAATCGGCTTGGTTTTCTGGCGGATGTGGGGCTTGAATACCTCTCGCTTTCCCGGACGGCACCGACGCTTTCAGGCGGTGAGCTGCAGCGGATTCGGCTCGCGAGCCAGATCGGAAGCGGTTTGGTCGGCGTGCTGTATATTTTGGATGAACCTTCCATTGGGCTGCATCCGCGCGACAATAATCGGCTTCTCGGAACTCTCAAGCACCTGCGGGACCTCGGAAATACTGTCGTTGTAGTGGAACACGATGAGGATACGATGCGTTTTGCGGACAAAATCATTGATTTCGGTCCCGGCGCAGGCGTTCACGGCGGAAACGTCGTTGTGGAAGGCTCGATTCAGGATATTTTGAACTCGGAAGAGAGTCTTACGGGACAGTTTCTCTCCGGAAGGCGCAGCATTCCTGTGGTGAAAACTCCGCGGGAAGGAACGGGTGAAAAACTCGTAATTCGCGGTGCGGCCCATCATAATTTGAAGCACATTGATGTGGAATTTCCGCTCGGAAAATTCATCTGCGTCACGGGAGTGAGCGGGTCGGGAAAAAGCTCGCTCATCAATGGAGTTTTGAAGGAGATTCTTCATCGCGACTTGAATCACGGTATCGGAACGCCCGGCGCGTACGATTCGATTGAGGGGCTGGAACATTTGAACAAGATGATTTCCATCGACCAGTCGCCCATTGGACGGACGCCGAGGAGCAATCCCGCAACGTACATCAAACTTTTCGATGAAATTCGGATGATGTTTGCGGAACTTCCGGAATCCAAACAAAGAGGGTTTAAACCGGGACGATTCAGCTTTAATGTGGACGGCGGACGCTGCGAGGCGTGTCAGGGATACGGCGCGACGAAGCTCGAGATGGATTTTCTTGCCGACGTGTGGGTCACGTGTCCCGTTTGCGGCGGAAAACGCTTCAATTACGAAACGCTCCAGGTTCTTTTTAAGGGACATTCCATTGCGGACGTCTTGGAAATGGACGTTCAGCAGGCGATGGAGTTGTTCGAAAATGTGCCGCGCGTCTATCAGAAACTTCTGACGCTTCATTCCGTCGGTCTCGATTATATGAAAATCGGTCAGCCCTCGCCGACTCTTTCCGGGGGTGAGGCGCAGCGGGTGAAACTCGCGCGGGAACTCGTAAAAATCAGTACGGGACGCACGATGTACATCCTCGACGAACCCACTACGGGGCTGCATTTTGCCGATATTGAACAGCTGCTGAAGGTGCTGCACAATTTCGCGGACGCTGGAAATACGGTGGTGGTCGTCGAACACAATCTCGATGTCGTGAAAACGGCCGACTGGATTATTGATTTGGGGCTTGAAGGAGGAAACGCCGGCGGTGAAGTCGTCGTGTGCGGCACACCCAAAGACGTGGTGAAAAACAAACGTTCCTACACGGCCGCCGCTCTCAAAAAAATGTTGATTCCTCCGGCGCAGCGCAACACGGAAGAGGCGATTGAGGCTCAGAAACTTGAGGTGGAAAGAATGCTTTCAATCTCAAAAGAAAATTCGGACGAAAATCAAGATTCGAAGGGGAAAAAGGGTTCCGTTCCGACGTCGCTCGCTTCCGCAGCCGCATCGGAGGCCGAAAATGAGGAAAAACATCCGAACTGTATTCATGTGGAAGATGCGAGCCAGCACAATTTGAAGCACATTTCACTCGATATTCCGCGTGACGCTTTGACGGTTTGCTGCGGTCCGAGCGGTTCTGGAAAGAGTTCACTCGCGATGGATACCGTGTATGCAGAGGGACAGAGGCGCTACGTCGAGAGTCTTTCGAGTTACGCGCGTCAGTTCGTCGGTCAGATGCAGAAGCCTCATGTGGAACGGATTGAAGGTCTTGCGCCTGCGATTGCAATCGAACAGAAACGTATGAGTCAGAGTCCGCGTTCGACGGTCGGGACGGTGACGGAAATTTACGATTATTTGCGCATTCTGATGGCGCGTCTCGGGACGCCGTACTGTCCGGACTGTCAGATTCCCATCGGTTCGCAGACGACGGACGAAATTGTGGCGCGTGTGATGAAGCATCCGGCAGGAACTCGGCTCATGCTTTTGGCGTCGCGCGAAATCACGATCGGTCATCGTTACGAAACGCTTTGGGAGGAGCTTCGGCGCAGCGGATTCGTGCGTGTGCGTATCGACGGGATGATTTACAATCTGGATGATGTGCCGGAAATCGATCGTTTGAGGAAGCACGACGTGGAAGTCGTGGTGGATCGAATTGAAATACGCAACGATAAAAAGAACCGAAGTCGGATTGCGGAAAGCATCGAGCAGACGCTCGATATGGGAAACGGAACGATGATTGTGCTCGAAGTGGACGATTTCAAGCCGCAGACGCGGTGGAAGTCGAAAACGCACAGTCTACATAATGTGTGCGACCAGTGCGGACGCAGTTTCGAGACGCTTGCGCCCAATAATTTTTCGTTTAATACCGCTTTGGGTTGGTGTCCGACGTGCGAGGGGCTGGGGGTGCAGAATGGTGTAAACCCAAATTTACTCCTGAGGAATCCGAAATGGACGCTTTCCGAAGGTGCAATCGCCATTTGGACGCCGTCTGCCGGACCGATAGCGGCTGAAATGATGAAATCTTTTTGTACGGAAATGGAAGTCCCGATGGATGTGCCGTACGAGGATCTTGCGCCGCGTTTTCGGAAAATTTTGCAGAGAGGAACGGGAGAGCGCTGGTTCCAGGTCGATGCGGAGGCGTTTCAGTTTCGCTTTCAGTTCAAAGGATTGATGTCGGTTGTGGAGGAAACTTCCCGGCTCGTTCCTGCGCTGCGGCATAAATTAGAGTCGAATATTGATGATGTTCCTTGTGCGGAATGCGGCGGAAGCCGTTTGCGTGACGATGCGGCCGCCGTGCGTTTGAGGGGAAAAACGATTGATGAAATCTGTGAACTGCCCCTTTCGCGCCTTCTCGAAGAGCTTTCGGGATGGAAACTTACGGCTTCGGAACGTAAAATCGCCGGGGAAATTTTGCGTGAAATCAAGAATCGGACCCAGTTTCTTCTCGATGTGGGCCTCGAATACTTGACGCTTTCCCGTCCCGCACCCACGCTTTCGGGCGGCGAGATGCAGCGGATTCGGCTTGCGGCGCAGGTCGGAAGCGGGCTGTGCGGCGTGCTGTACGTCCTCGACGAACCTACGATCGGCCTTCATCCTCGCGATAATATGCGGCTTATAAAGACTCTGCGTAAACTGCGGGATTTGGGAAACACGCTTTTGGTCGTCGAACACGATCGAGACGTGCTTGAAAATGCGGACAAACTGATTGATTTTGGGCCGAATGCAGGACGCTGGGGCGGCGAAATTATGGGTGAGGGGACGCCTGCGGAAATCAAACGCAATCCAAACTCACTTACGGGAAACTATCTTTCCGGGACGCGTGCGATTCCGATTCCTTCGAATCGTCATTTGCTGCCGGCTCTGACGTCGGACTCCGTTTTGGATTCAACTTTGGGTTCCGCTTCGAACTTCGTTTCGGGTTCAACTTTGGGTTCAGCATCGGATTTTGCTTCCGATGAAAGCGGCGGCTCGGAATATTGGGACGACGAAGAATATACGGATGCGTCAGACCGTCTTTCCGCCTCCTCCGGAACGGTTGCGCAGCAGTGGATCGAAATTCTCGGCGCGCGTCAGAACAATTTGAAAAACATCAATGTTCGAATTCCGCTGGGAACGTTTACGGTGGTTTCGGGTGTAAGCGGTTCGGGGAAAAGCTCGCTTGTGGAGGATATTCTGTACAACACGCTCGCCCGTCAGCTGCATCGTGCCGGAACGATTCCCGGTCTGCATACGGTCATTCGCGGAATCCATAATGTAAATAAGGTGATTGAGGTCGATCAGCGTCCGATCGGAACGACCCCCAGTTCCAATCCTGCGACTTATACGGGTGTTTTCGACTGCATTCGGGAACTTTTTGCACAGCTTCCGGACTCGAAAATGCGGGGTTTTACGGCTCGGCGTTTCAGTTTTAACGTTCCGGGAGGACGCTGCGAAAAGTGCGAGGGAAACGGTCAGATTAAGATAGAAATGCACTTTTTGCCCGATGTTTGGGTGACGTGCGACGAATGCAAAGGACAGCGCTACGAACCGGAAACGCTCATGGTGCGGTATAAAGGTTATTCCATCTCGGACGTTCTGAATCTCACGTGTGCGGAGGCGCTCGAACTGTTTCGGGGAATTCCGAATATTCGGCGTATTTTACAGACGCTCTGCGATGTGGGACTCGATTATATTACGCTCGGACAGCCGGCGCCGACGCTTTCGGGCGGAGAGGCGCAGCGGGTGAAACTCGCGTCGGAACTGTCGCGCCCCGACACGGGAAAAACGCTTTATATTCTTGATGAACCGACGACGGGACTGCATTTTTCGGACCTCGTGAAACTCCTGGATGTGCTGCATCGGCTGGTCGACATGGGAAATACGGTCGTCGTGATTGAACACAATTTGGATGTGATAAAAAGTGCGGACTGGCTCATCGAACTGGGACCGGAAGCGGGAACCAACGGCGGACAGCTTGTGGTGGAAGGGACGCCGGAAGACGTCGTAATGTACGCACTGAGAGCAAAAAAGTCGCTGAAAACAAAAAATCCGCTTCCTCGTTCCTATACGGGGGAGTTTTTGGCGCCTATTTTGAAGAACGATCCGCACGAAGAACGGAAAATCTTTGATGTGGATGCGTTTCGGAAGACGGAAATCTCAAAATCGAACGATTTGGAAGACGCTGCGTCCGAAGAGTTTCAGTCGCCTGTGAAGATGCCGTGGGAAGTGGATGGAATCCGCTGGCATTCGCAGGCTCGAAGCACTCGGTGCCGCGCGGCGGTGCCGGCGCACGGGGAAATTCTGCCTCCCACCTCGCCGATTCCGCTTCGAAATCCGGCTCACTGGGACGTCCGAATTTTTGACGCGCTGCTGGACCGTCTCGAAATGATGGACGATGTGGATGTCGATTGGAACGATCGAAATGTGATTCGGGCCGTTTCGATTCTGCGTTCGAACACCAAATTTCTGCACATGTACACGAACGATGAGTGGCTTTTGAAACTCAGTTTTCGGGTTGCGAAAGAGACTTTTAAAACGGCCGACCTCGTAAAACGTCTGAATCTTCGTCCGCTCAATGAATTTCCGGAACTGCCGGTGTACGGAACATCGCCGCGTGTGCGAGTGACCGACAATAAGGACGGTTTTCAGGATGTGGAAATGAGGGTTCATTTTTGGTCAGAATTCAATACGCCGGAAATGTGGAAGTTTTTTGAGGAGGCGCAGGAAGGTTTTCGAGCACTCGTACGTCTGGCGGAAGATTCGCCGGAAGATTTGAAACCATGGAAGACGCAAGGGCGAAAGTGGCACGAATCGCCGAACGGTTTTCTGGGAGGAGTGCAGCGTCAGTGGAAGTTGGAGTTGTTCGAGACGATTGTTGAAGCGGTTGAACGCATTGCGCCTGAGGCGGTCTGGGGATGGCAGAATAAGGTCGTGGTTCCTGTGACGCCGCCGGGATTTTCGTCTTCGTGGGCGCGAATCACGACGAAAAAGGGAGATGCGATTTATTTCGAACTTTTCAATCCGAAGAATATGTATCCGTTTGACCACATTGGAATGTACGGTTTTGAGCCGGAAATCGACAGCCGCTACCCCGGTTTCGACTGTCTCCGTTTTCGTTTTCGCGACTTGAACGACTGGAAGAAAGCGGATTTCGTACGTTTTCTGGAGGAACACTATCATCATGTCGTTGAGAGTGAAAAGTAAGAAGAAGTTTTTTTGATGGCCGTTTTTTTGTTTTTCAGCGACGACTGGGGGCGGCATCCGTCCAGCTCGCAGCATCTGGCGCACTGTTTACTCGCAAACGACGCAAATTCCGTCATTTGGGTGAATACCATTGGGACCCGGCCGCCGGGTTGGAACGTTCTGACGTTTCGGCGCGCGGCAGAAAAACTCCGGGTGTGGCTCTCGGTACGCAGAAATCACGGCAAAAAATCAAGTTGCAATCGTGAACCGGAGGTGCTTCATCCCAGGATGTGGCCGTGGTTTCGGAGTGCGTTCGATCGGGTTCTGAATCGGAAACTGTTGTTTCACGCTTTGGCCCGCCGACTCGATCGCGAGAAGGACGTTACGGTAATTACGACGCTTCCCATCGCGGCAGACCTCGTCGGGATTCTTCCGAACGTGCGTCAGTGGGTGTATTATTGCGTGGACGATTGGAGCCGCTGGCCCGGAATGGACGCGAAACCTTTGGCGGAGATGGAGGCGAAACTGGTTCAAAAGGTCGATAAAATCGTAACGGTCGGCGAGGCGCTGAGGGCGCGGATTCGTCGGATGGGTCGAGATTCGATGCTTCTGACGCATGGAGTGGATTTGGACTTCTGGCGTGTTGCGGCAAAATTGCCGAAAGATGCACCTGTTGCGGCAATTTTGCCGGAAGTGCTGCGGAAAGAACTTTCAAAACCCGTTTTCGTGTTTTGGGGGTTGATTGATGAGCGTCTTGAACCGGAAATGATTACGCGTCTGGCGACAGAAATTCCAGAAGGAACCCTCATTTTAGCGGGACCTGTTGCGGCGCAGGATGTGGTTGAAAAAATGAAACGTTTTTCAAATATAGTTCTTCCCGGGGCGGTTCCTTACGAGGCGCTTCCGCAGCTCGCGTCGATGGCGGATGTGCTTTTGATGCCGTATCGGAAGAATGAGGCGACGGAACAGATTCAGCCGTTGAAAATGACGGAATATCTGGCGAGCGGAAAACCAGCGGTGGTCACGAATCTGCAGGCGGCTGAGGAGTGGAAGGACGCGCTGGATGTGACGGAAACGGCGGAAGAATTCGTTGAAACCGTAAAACTTCGGGTGAAAACGGGGCTTCCAGAGACGCAGACTGCTGCTCGAGAGAGGCTGAAAAAGGAAACGTGGGAAGAAAAGACGAATCAATTGGAGACTTTTCTGTCAAAATGATGATGAATGAGATTGTGCCGATTCGTTCGGAAAAGCGTTCTGCCGAGGTGAAAGCTGCGGTGTTGGAGACTCGCGTCGTTACGGGGGAGGGCGGCGGTCCGGACAAAACGATTATTAATACTCCGCGCTACATGAACAGTTACGGCTATCCGACGCTCTGCGCCTATATGCACCCTCCGAAAGATCCGGGGTTTGACGTGATTTTGCGTCGGGCGGAAAAGCAGAACTGTCCGATGGTGGGGGTTGAGGACCGCGGAATTTTTGACCGTACCGTGGGACGTAAGCTGCTGGAAATTTGTGAGGAAAAAAATATCGGTCTCTGGCACGGTCACGACTACAAAAGCAACTGGTTCGGGCTGCGGCTGCGAAAGAAACATCCGATGAAACTCGTCACGACGGTTCACGGGTGGGTTCGGAATACGTGGAAGACGCCGATTTACTATGGAATTGACCGCTGGTGTTTGAAGCATTACGATCACGTAATTTGCGTCTCGCACGACCTTTACGAACAATGTTTGCGGCTTGGGGTGCGTCGGGAACGCTGCTCGCTCATCGAGAACGCCATCGATACGTTGCAGTACACGCGTACGATGAAGGTCGAGGAAGCGAAAACGAAGCTTGGTTTTCCCAAAGATCAATTCGTGATCGGCGCTTGCGGGCGTCTGTCTCCGGAAAAAAACTTTGCGGGCCTCATTCGTGTCGTTTCGGAGCTTCTCGAAGAGGGACGGAATGTTTCGCTTTTCATTGCGGGCGACGGTCCCATTCGTGAGACGCTTCAGCATCAGATTGATGCGTCGGGACACGGAGATCGGATTCATCTTTTAGGTTTTCGTGACGATATTATGACGTTTTACCAGGGTCTCGATCTTTTTGTGCTGAACAGCTTGCGTGAGGGGCTTCCGAACGTGGTGCTTGAAGCGATGGCGTACGAAGTTCCGGTCCTTTCGACTCGCGTGGCGGGTGTGCCGCGCCTGATTACGAACGGTTACGATGGAATTCTCGTTGCGATGAAGAACGATGAGGAGCTGAAACTCCGGATTGAGACGCTTCTTGCGGATGCGGAATACCGTCGGATGCTCGGCGAGAACGGAAATTATACGATTATGCGGCAGTACAGCTTCGGCGTACGTATGAAAAAAATCCGAGATATTTACGATTCCTTGATGGAAAAGTAAACGTCTCGGATTCGAGTAAACGTTCGGTCTCTTTTAAGTTTAATGACGTTTTCGACGCAGACAGAACACTCCGCCGCAGACGCCGAGAAGCATCAATACGCATGTGGAAGGTTCCGGAACGCTCGGAATGATGGAGGCGTTCAGGTACATCGCATGATCGCTGGTGCTACTCGTTCCTGTGAACATCATGAGCGAAAGAAAATCGGCTTCACTGGGAATGTAAAAATCAATATCAATTGGAGAATTTCTCGAGATCTGGGTCGGCATCGTTTCCGGAAGGTCCAGCAGCCAGGAATCTGTGGCTTCGTCATAACTGACGCCAATTTCTTCCCCTTGGAGCCACGCACTCAGAATCCCGTCTTCCTCGCTCGAAAGAAGAATGAGAGAGTAAACGGCTCCCGTTCCAGACGTACAAGTCGCCATGGCGGCCGTGGTTGAAAACTGCATCATTGCATCGTCATCGAGTAGAAATCCTGTACGAATAGCGTTCAAGTCGTACGTCAGCATGGCGTTTGCGTGCATTCCAATCGCGCCGTTGAACGTGTAGCCTGTCGGGGCGGTGAGGACGGTATTGTCGTGTCCACAGACGTTGTTTTTGATATAGCTCCAACCTCCCAATCCTCCGTGGAGGGCGGTTGCTGTGGTTAAATCGAGATAGACTCCGTTCTCCGCATCGTTTGTGAGGTTGAATCGTCCGGTCATTCCGCCGTTCAGCGCCTTTTCGACGGCGTATCCGCCGGCCGAATTGGCAATGGCACCTGTGGTGGTGTTGGCGTCGAGCGCGTTCTGGAAGCTGTTGTTTCCGATGAGATTGTTGAGGTACAGTTTGACGTGATTCGTATCGTTATACACATATAAAGATTGAAGCTGCGACTGACTCAGCAGATTGCTGTAAATTCGGGATTCATCGAACGATCCGTTCGCGCTGTTTTTGTCGTCGCCCTTGACGCCAAACTGCAAAGCAGTGTACGCAAAGTACGGTTTGGATTTCAGCGCGTCCGCAGTCATTACGGCGGTTTTCGTCCCGTTGATGTACTGGGAAATCGTGCCGGCCGCATAGTCGCGAGTAAACGTCAGCATCGTCCATTCGCCCGCTTTGACGGTTCCGCCGGACAGCGTTTTTCTAGATCCCGGATCTACGTAGGAAATGAGTGTCCCAGATGAATTGGTGTACATCATCATCGACCACGGATCGTTCCAGTCGCCGAAAATGGGGGTCCAAGCACTTCCACTCTTGAAACTGTCGAGATTCACCCACATATTAATAGTGTAATCTCCCGAATACAGACAGGAAAAAGTGACTGGAATCTCGTTGCCGGTCATCTGAAGGTATCCGCCGTTCAGCTTCGCGGACGTTCCAAAAGCTCCGGCATTTCCGAACGAAACGGCAGACGTGTCGGTCGTGGCGCTTCCAGTTTTGTAAGCGGCTGCGATGCTTCCATGAACGGCATCTGCGGACGTGAGGCTTCCAGCGGCGTCGTCGAACGACCAGTATCCCACAAGCTCCGCACGCGACAAACTGACGCACGAAAGGATTACGAAAGCTGCAAGAAAGACGTTTCTAAAAATTCTCATTTATACACCTTTAAACATAATTCAACATCATTATAGTAGAATATTATATTCAGAGATTTGGATTTTGCAAGAAAAAAACAGAAAAAAAACGTAAAATTTCCAAAAAAAGAAAAAAATAAGTGAAAATAAGGGAAAAACAGGAGAAAACAGCCGAAGCTGGAGAGAGTGTAAGCCGGATTCTGTGATCGGGCGGACCCGAACGATAGTCATTTATCTAGGACGCACATTGCTGTGAGCCTCAAGCTGCCTACCCGAAAGTCTCCGTACCGGACGAGTACGGGCGGACGAACGCGATGGCCCATCCGACTCCTCTCTGTTTGGCATTGCACCCAGTGGGGTTTGCCGTGCCGACGACAATCGCTTGCGCCGCGGTGAGCTTTTACCTCGCCATTTCACCCTTACCGGCCGAACTCATAAAAAAAGGGTCCGACTTAGGCGGTTTCTTTTCTGCTGCACTTTCCCTGACCTTGCGGCCGGTGGACGTTATCCATCACTGTGTCCTGCGGTGTCCGGACTTTCCTCATTGACGTCTTCAAAAATCAGACTGTCTCCGCGACTATCCGTCTCTCGTTCATCATCATAAATCAAAATCGAAAAAAGTCAAGCAGGACCCGAAAGTTTTCCGCTCAATCCCTCAAAATTTCTTGTTTTTCCGAGATTTTTTCCGACACTCCCTTGAAAAAAGTCCGTCGGGAATTTATAATGAGGTTTTCCCGCCGAAGTCGTCACTGGGAATTTGCGGCGCGAGACACTTCGGCACGGTCTATTCAGGAAATCGAACAAATTTCAAAATGGCTTACGAAGAAGTATCCTATGACGGTTCAGAAGGCGCTGTTCTATGATGGGGAGCTTCCGGACCCGTTTGTCGGTCTGAACGCCCAAAAACATGAATGGGTCGAACAAAAAGTCTGGTACTTCAAAAAAAAGTTTCAGCTTCCGACAGAGAAAAAGAATGCGTACACTTTTCTTTCATTCGACGGTTTGGATTATTACAGCCGTGTGTGGGTGAACGGGACGCTCTTGGACGTCACGAAGGAATGTTCGGCGGGCCGGGAACGGAACCCTTTTTCACGCTTGGTTTTTGGCGCGGAGCGCGGATGGATTGTGTGCCGAAAACGCATTGGGAACGACCGTACATCGTGACGGTTGAAACGCCTGAAACGACGACGGACCGTGATGCGTCGTACTTGCTGACGACCTGCACACTGCGCGTCACGAATGCGGGAAACGCGTTTGCGCCGATTGTTTGGTTGGAACTCGACGCGCCGAATACGACGTTTTGCAGTTCCGACAATTTTTTCAGCCTCGAAACGGGAGAAAAACGTACGTTAACAGTTCGCGTTCGGGAAGCGTTCGCGGAACCCCCCGCTCCGAAGACGTTTCGGATGAACGGTCTAAATACGCATTAAACGAATTCAATTTATTTCATTTTTTATCAAACGATAATCGAAAATACAAAGGAGTCTTTATGAAAAGAATCGTATTGGGAATTTTCAGTATCTTACTGTTGCTTCCGATCGCAGTTTTTGCGCAGCAGAGCGCCAGTCAGGATGCGTGGAGAGCGGAGTACCAAAAGCGGATCGAAGGAACGCTGAACGCCCGAAAGGTGCAAAAAGCGGAACATCCGGAAGATTTGTACTACTCGAAACCGGATTTTATCGTATTTCGACCCGCCGTTGAAGAAAACGTGCTTGGGGACTGCTACAACGATCATTTTCAGGTGTTCGACGGAATCGACGGCACGATGTTTGCGACCGACTGCCAAGCGACTTGCGAGGGCGCGCTCGACCAGCACGTCGCATTTTACCGCAGCGACGATCAGGGGAAAACCTGGTCGAAACCGAAAGTTCTTGCGGGACCGCCGACGATGCACGACGACATTCCGATTGCAAGCTGGGGTTTCGCCATGGTGAGCAAAACGGGGCGAATTTACGTGATTTACAATCAGTACGTTCCCGGAAAAGTCTCGACGAATCGTCAGCATACAGGGTTGATGACCGGCATTTATTCGGACGATAAAGGCGAAACGTGGTCCGAACCGCAGCTGGTTCCGAATGTTCCGCGTACGAACAACGATTCGTCGGACGTCTCGATTCCTCCGGAATGGGTCGTGTGGCAGAGACCGCTGCGGCTCGGAAAAGACGGAAACTACCTCGTCGGCGTCACGCGTTATGCGGCTCCCGAACATCATGCGAAATATCGTACAGTAACTGAATTCATCGAGTTTAAAAATATTGATGAAAATCCGGAGCCGAAAAACATCGATTTGGGATGGTACATGACGAACGATGCGTGCCTCCACACGGGCGTGCACTGTGAGGAACCGGGAATCGTGAAACTTCCGGACGGACGTCTTTTTGCCCTCATGCGCACCGGGACGGGCTATCCGTGCTGGTCGGTCAGTTCCGATTTTGGCGTTACGTGGACGGCGCCGGAACCGCTTCTCGATAAAGACGGCGGAAAACCGTTCCTTCACCCCGTGTCCCCCTGCCCGTTGTACGACTGGAAAGGCTGCGAGGCCGGCAGCGGTTACTATTTTGCGCTCATTCACAATAAATTTGATTTTAATAACAAAAATCCGTGGCAGAATCGCGGACCTCTGTACCTGATTGCGGGTAAATTCCAGCCGGACGCGCATCAGCCGATTTGGTTTACGGCAGAACCGAAACTCTTCATCGACCGTCCGAGCGGAAACTCGTTTTACACGAGCTGCACGCAAGTCGGCGGGAAGTGCGTCCTTTGGTACAACGACCAGAAATTCTATCTTCTTGGAAAGTACATCGGTCCGGAATGGTTCGAAGGGGTAGAATGAATGAAAAATAGTTTTGATTAAAGTGGGTTTTTCAATTGTGGAGGTTCTTTGAAACGAGAACCTCTTTTTTTCGAAAATTTTCGATTCTTCTGCAATAATTTGCTTGACAGAACGTTCTTTTCGTTTTATAATAAAATCAAAATCAAAAATTTGTCGTATTTTAAAATTGGGGTTTTAAAATGCGTCGAACACTCAGTAACAACAAATTGGGGGGCGTGTATAAAATGGGTAAAATACACAGGTCGGCGTTCACGTTGGTGGAGCTTTTGGTTGTGATTGCGATTATTGGAATGCTCGTCGGTCTGCTTTTGCCGGCGGTTCAGCAGGCTCGCGAGGCGGCGCGTCGAATGCAGTGCAACAATAATCTAAAACAGATGGGTCTTGCGGCACTCAATCATGAGAGTCAGTCGAAAAAATATCCCGGCGGCGGATGGAACTGGAACTGGACGGGCGACCCGGACGCAGGGTTCGGACAGACGCAGATGGGGGGCTGGACGTACTCGCTTCTTCCGTTTGTGGAACAGAACGCACTCTATCAGCTCGGTGCGGACGGCGACCCCGGAACGGAATCTGCGGATCAGAAAAAGGGAGCGAAAACGCGTGCGGAGTCTCCCATTCCGCTTTTTACGTGTCCCTCGCGCCGTGCGTGCAAGACGTACCCCTCAGGAACCGGCGTCACCAATTCGGACGGCGCCAGCCAGGCGGGAAAAACCGACTACGCTTGCAACAGTTCCAACACGTACAGCAGCGTCAATCCTGGGTCTTACAGTGCGTCAAAAACGTACAATTGGCCCACGTCGACCTCCACGGGCGTCATTTTCGCGCGCAGTGAAATTACGGTGGGTGAGGTGCGCGACGGAACGTCCAATACGTTTCTCATCGGCGAAAAGTACCTGAATCCGAACAGTTACGAAACCGGAAGCGCTGGTTCCGACAACGAACCGATTTACACTGCCGCGGACTGGGATGCGTACCGTTTAACCACGACGTCCTACCCGGCGATTCAGGACCGTGCAGGTTATATGGATGCAAGCAACAACTTCGGAAGCTGTCACGCAGGCGGTTTCGGAGTCGTGATGTGCGACGGGTCCGTCCAGAACGTTTCGTACAGTATCGACACGACGATTTTCAGTTATTTGGGAGCGCGAAACGACGGAAACGTTGCGAGACTGGAATAAAAGACCGAGAAACGGTCGACTCAATAAGACCTTTTTGTAAAAGTTTGAACAGAACCTGGGAACGCGGGCGTCTCGCCCGCAAAATCTCATGGAGAAACGTTCCATTGAGGAATTATGCAGGCCGGAAGCCCGCGCTCCCAAGTCTCAAATAAGATAAATTCTATTCTGCCGCCGGAACGGGACCGACGATTTCCAAGTACGCGTCGACCGCCAGCTGACTGCCGCCGAGGATTTGGAGGAGATTTTTCTCCATCATCGGAATCTCACGTGCGAGGAAGTACTTCAGAATCGTCTTTTTCCGGTCGCAGAGAGCCGCCTGTTTCAGGAAATAATGTCCGATAATCACATCGCACGCCATTTCCACGAGACGCCGCGCATTCAGGTCCGTGTACGTCACGGATTTGGATTTTACGAATTCAGCGCCCTGAATCACTTTCTCTTTTGCGGCGATCAGCTGCTGTTTGCAGACTTCCAGTTCCGCGTCATCGAACGTTTTGGTTTCCAATTCTTCGACGTATCCCTGAAAAATCCCGCTCGTAATTCCTTTGATGGCCGCCACGACCTGCAGCTGGCTCGTTCCTTCGTAAATGTTCGTGATTCGTGCGTCGCGAGCGTACCGTTCGGCCGCATAGTCGCGCATGTAACCGGACCCGCCGAGGACCTGAATCGCGTCGTACGTCACTTTATTGCACATTTCCGACGCATACAGCTTCGACATCGGCGTAAGCATCGCGTTGAGACGTTTCAGCGACTTCATCAGCTTTTTGAGCGGCAAAGATTTCTCTTTCGGGAGGTCGGAAACGGTTTCCGTGACGCGCTGCGCGTTGTGTTCCTGGTCGCAAACCGCCGCTGTTTCGTACGTAAGGGCGCGCGCCGCCTCAATCGAAACGCGGGAATCAGTCAGAAGCTCCGCAACGGGCGGAAGATTTTCAATCGGACCGCCAAACTGACAGCGTGAATTCGCGTAAGACCGTGCGAGACGGAATGCCGCCTCCGCAACTCCGAGCGACTGAGCCGCAATTCCCAGTCGAGCACCGTTCATGAGCGCCATTACGTACGTAATGAGTCCGCGCTGACGGTCGCCGATGAGTTTTGCAGGACAGTTCGTGAAAACGAGTTCGCACGTGGGGGAACCGTGGATTCCGAGTTTGTGTTCGAGGTGACGAACTTTCACGTGTTCGTTTCGTTCGGAAATGAAGAGACTCAGACCGCGGCCGTCTTCGATTTCGTGCTCGCTGCGCGCGAGAGTCAGAAGAATCTCACCGCAGCCATTCGTGATGAAGCGTTTTACACCGTTGAGGAGCCACTGACCTGTTGCTTCGTCGTAGTCGGCGCGCAGACGGACGGCCTGAAGGTCGGAACCCGCGTCCGGTTCGGTCAAAACCATTGCGCCCGTCACTTCACCGCAGCAAAAACGCGGCAGATTTTCGTCTTTGATTTCCTGATTTGCGAAAGCGTTAATCGTTTCGGCGATTCCTTGCAAACCGAACATATTCATGAAGGAGACGTCGCCGCGCGCGACGATTTCGGTCGCCATCGTGTAAATGAGCGTCGGACAGTTCAACCCGCCGTAACGACGCGGAAGCGTGAAACCCATAAGGTCTGCCGCGCCCATTTTGTCGAGGTTTTCGCGAACCAGAGGATGAAGCGTCACGGTGCCGTCCTCGTTGAGCTTGTTTCCCTCTTCGTCGACCTGTCCGGCATTTTTCGCAAGCGTGTCGGCCGAGATTTGACCCGCGATTTCCAAAATTCGGCGATAATTGTCGATCGCATCGTCCAAGTCGCAAGGAACGTAATCCGCATCCCCGTTTTCGGCGTAATCTTCCTGAATTTCAGCGAGTTTTTTTACATCAATCGCCTTGAAGTAAAACGGAATGTCTTCGTTATCGAGATAAAAGTTTCCCATAATTTATTATTTTGGTAAAAGGTTTGATTTTTTGTTCTATTTATCAACGATTCAACGCTTTTTAATCTTCACGCCGACGGTTTCTCAGCGCCTTGGTGAGCATCGGCACGACTTTATTGAGGTCGCCGACGATTCCATAGTGAGCCACCGAGAAAATCGGAGCCTGCGGGTCGCTGTTGATTGCGATGATTTTCGCGGATTCTTCCATTCCGGCTCGGTGCTGGACTGCGCCGCTGATTCCGACTGCGATGTAGAGCGCCGGTCGAACGGTCGTTCCCGTCTGTCCGATTTGATAGTCTTTGCTGATGAACCCGCTGTCGACTGCCGCACGGCTCGCACCCACGACGCCGCCGATTGCGCCCGCCAGTTCACGAATCAGTTCGAAATTTTCCTTGCTTCCGACGCCGCCTCCGCCTGCTACGATGATTCGAGCGGCTTTGAGATTCACCTTTCGTTCTTCGACGTGACGCTCAATCACCTGCACGAGTTCCGCCAGTTCATCGAGTCCGTCGACCTTTTCCGTAAGGACGTTTCCTGTTCGGGACGCATCGGGTTCTTTCATACTCATCACACCTTCACGAACCGTCGCCATTTGCGGCCAAGAGTCGTAATTCACGATCGTTGCGATGATGTTTCCGCCGAAAGCAGGTCGAATCTGCAACAGAAGATTTTCGTGTTCTTCTTTCGTACGATTATCCGTTACGTTACTGATGTCGAGGTCGGTGCAGTCGGCCGTGAGTCCGGACCGAATTTCGCTCGCAACACGCGGTGCAAGATCGCGTCCCAGCGGAGATGCGCCGAACAGCAAAATCTGCGGCTCGTACTTCTGAACGAGTGTGCAAATGATGTTTGCGTACGGACTGGAAGTGAAAAATTTCAAGCAGGGTTCATCAACACAATAGACGTTATCGACTCCCTGCGCGATGAGTTTCTGCGGTAAATTTCCGAGTTTGTATCCCGGCAGAACAGCACCAGCCTGAACGCCCAGACGGTCCGCCAGCTCGCGTGCTTTTCCGCACAATTCCAGCGAAACATCCGCAAGTACACCGTCCTGCTGTTCCGCAAACACCCAAACTTCACCTTTTCGATTTGGTTTTCCCATAGTTCTTCTTCGTTATTCTATATTCTATAAAGTTTTATTGATTTGTCGTTTTGTCGTTTTGTCGTTTTGTTGGATTCGTTTTTCCAGGACGCATGATGTTACAGTGTTCGTTCTGAAATCAGTTCCTGAATCAAATCGGTGACGGCCTCTTCTGTCGGCGCGACTTCCGTAAACCCTTCTTTCGTCAAAATGATGGATTCGACGCGAAAAACCTTCGTCGGCGAGCCTGCCAGACCGCAGCGATCCAAGTCCGCATGAATGTCGTTGAGCGTCCACTGTTCGAGCAAAAGTCCCATGTTTTTCAACTCTTCCGCCTTTTCGGGAGTCACTTCGGCCGGAACGGCTGCGTGTTTGTTGCGCATCACCTTTTTTGCCGCCAGTGGACGCGGTTCGTTTGCAGTTTCGACGACTGTAACGAGTGCCGGAAGCTGTACATTGACGATTTCGTACCCGTTTCCGATATTGCGGCGAATACGGGCGGATTTTTTCGTTCCCTCTTTCACGCTGAGAATCTGTTCAAGATACGTGACTTGCGGAATCGAAAGTTTTTCAGCGATTTGAGGCCCCGTTTGTGCTGTGTCGCCGTCAATCGCCTGACGTCCGCAGAAAACGAAATCGTAATCGCCGATCGTCTTTACAGCCTGAGAGAGAATGTAGCTCGTCGCGAGTGTGTCGCTGGCGGCCGCGCGTCGGTCCGTAAGAAGAATCGCCCGATCGGCTCCGCGGAAAAGACACGCACGCAGAACATCCGCTGCTTTGGGCGGACCCATCGTGACGACCGTCACTTTACCGCCCCATCGATCCCGAATCTCAAGGGCCGTCTCCAGAGCGTGCAAGTCTTCCGGGTTAAAAATGGTCGGAAGCGCTGAGCGATTCACCGTTCCTTCCGGAGTCATGGCGTCTGAAGTAATATTTGCCGTATCCGGAACCTGTTTGACACAAACTATCGAATTAAATCCCACGGAAATTCACTCCATTTCTATCTTCGTTAAAGTTTCTCTATCTTGAAATTTTCTGTATTTTACCACAATCTTTCCGTTTCGTCAAGGTGAACCAGAAATTTCGATATTTTTTATTCTATCGGCAAACTCTTGGAAAAACGTGAATTTTTTAGATATCATTTCGATTTTAGGAATAAATGGGCAAAAAAAGGGGGAAAAAATTTTCACGAAAACTTTTTCCCCGGTGATTTTTCTCAACGAATGACGTAAACGATGTGTACTACTTCGTGAACAACGGAAGAATTCGTCCAGCGGCGCTTTCCGTCAGATTGAAAATTGTAAATCCTTTTGCTCCGATTTCGTCCGCACATTGAATCTGCTGCACCGTCCCGTCGGGTGTGACCCGCCACTCGCCGATTCCGAAATAAAGAGGAAATCCTTCCGGAACGAGCGTCTGCTGGAAGGCGGAAAGTGTGCGGAACGTGCGGGCGTCCTGCGTGTAATTCATCGGGCAGAGAAAATCGACGTACCCTTCACGCGCCCAAAGCGCCCAATCCTGACCGACGGATTCCCGGCAGCTGGGATAGGAAGAAAAAACGGCGGCAGAAAGTTTGACGTTTGGATGTTTTTCGCGCATTTGATCGTGGACGCGCTTTACGATGTTCGTAATTTGTGCCGCTCGCCACTCATGAAACGCTTCTTCTTGCGGACCGTTCAGAACGTCTGACGGCCAATTTTCGATTTTTGCACCGGTTTCTTTTTCGAATCGTGCGCGGCATCCGTCGCAATAGCAGCCGCTTTCGTAACGAATGTAATCGAAATGCACGCCGTCCACGTCGTAATTATCCGCAAGTTCCATCATCGCGCCGACTTCCGTCTCGATATTTTCGGGATTCGACGGACAGAGCCACGGAATCGTTTCGCCGTTGCGGTCTTTTTGCAGTCTGTTTTCTGTGCGGTATTTTTCAAGCAGTTCCGGCTGAATATGAGATTTTCCGTTGAAACAGACGCGCCAGACGTGAACCTCGATTCCTTCGGCGTGGCAGGCGTCGATGCACTGTTTCATCTGGTCGCCGTATTTTTCGTACAGCTCGCTCGTCGGGGCGTATTTGCTGGGAAAAAGGGTGCTTCCAACCCACAGCATGTTCGGAATGACGGCGGTGAATCCTGCTGCACGGAGTTCTTTGGCCGTTCGGGCCCAGTCGCCCGGATAGGCGCCGAGACCGTCGTGGTTCCACCAGGCGCGGAACTTCATCGAACCGTCCGGATCCGTCTTAAGAGCCGCTTTTTGAAGGTTTTGCGCATGTATCGCCTCGCAATATTGGACGCCGGCCGGGACGCCGTCTTCATCAAAGACTTTCTGAGCTTCCGCAACAATTTCGGCCGCATTGGAAACTTCGGCGTCCATCATCGTGCTTGCGTGTCGGAGACAATTTTTCACAATGAGCGACTTCAATGCGGACGATTGCGCAAACTGCGTAAGAAGTGCGTCCGTTTCGATCGGGTTTTCACGCAAATCCCCATCAAGGAACATAAGAACTGCGTGTTTTTCTGACGCCCAGCGTTCCAGCAACGCACGTGTTTCAGGCTTCATATGACGCACGTGATTCACGATGACTGCAAAACGACGCGACAGAATTTTGTCCCACATTTCTGCACTTGCTTCCTTCGGCATCACGCATTGGTCGGACTCGATTCCGACGTTTTTCAGTTGTTTCGAGAGGATGGAAGCGTTATTTGCCCCAATCCAAAGTTCCACACCTTCCGGATTCAGAATGGAAACGAACAGAACGGGTTCCATTGCGCAGGAAAAAGAACTCAAAACGATGGAGCTTTCTTTTTCACCCATCCTCCACAGAGAAAAACGTACGGTATCGATTTTGTCCCATCCGGCCGGCGAGCCTTCGGAATTAAAATCACTTTTACGGAAGGTGATTTTCCCGTTTCCCTCCGGAACAGAAGAGCCGCAGGAATACCAGCCGCCGCCGCTGTGGAAGTAGAGTGAGGAACTGGAAAAAGCGTCGGGCGAATCGATGTTCGTCTCGATTTCGAATCGGTTCCAATTTGTGAGATCGAGTGAAACGTGCGCATCGACGGACAGACGGGCGACGGGATTGTTTGCGAAATCGGTCGAAACTTTCAGCCCTTCCGGAATCGTTTCGAGCTTCATTTTTCCGCCGCTCGCGTCGTACCAATGAACGTCGGGCGACTGAAAATCACTGACGAGCATTCGTCCGGAGAGTGCGTCTGAATTTTCTGTCGCTTTTTGAACCGCTTCTTCTGCCGAGACGTTTCCGAAAATGGAACAAACCAGAAGAAACACAAATAAAGGGATGGTTTTTTGAAAACGGTACATTGTATACCTCGATAAAATGGGAAAGGGTGGGGATGTAGGTAAAACGCACAAAGTTTCATGAAGAAAAACGTACGGTCCCGCAACGGAATTCCTTTAATATAAACTCTCTCGATGGATTTGTCAAGCGGTTCCTTTTTTTTCTCGCGGGGGGTTGAAATTTTTTAGAGTTCGTGTTAGAAAGGAGAAAGTAAAGGGAATTTAAAACGAAATGTGGAAAGAAAGATAAAAAAATGCGGAGAAAAAAGGTTTTTATTTTGTGGACGGCATTCCTCAGTTTGATGATTGCGAACGTTTTTTTGTGCGCGAAAGATGCAAAAATCGCGGAATCCTCAAAAATTTACGGTGATTCACGGCTCGCAAGCGGCGAGGATTCAAGGGTGTGGGTCTATTATTGGTGGCTCAAGGGGAATGTTTCGGAAGAACTCATTACGCGCGACCTCGAAGCAATGCACTCAAAAGGAATCGGAGGGGTTCTGCTCGTCGATTCGCGCGGATATTACGACGACGTAAACACGACCAAACATGTGCCGGTGCCACTCGAAATCAAGTACGAATACATGAGTCCCGACTGGCGGCGGATGGTGACGCACCTCGTGAAAGAAGCGCATCGGCTGGGGATGCACGTGAGTATGAATATCGCAAATACCGGCGGACAGCTGCGCGGACCATGGGATTTGGGAAAAGACGGGCCGAAAGAACTGATTTGGACGGAAGAAAACGTAAACGGTCCGAAAACGGTCGAAATTCCGCTTGAGATTCCGTCCGAAGAACGGTTTTTTGAAGACGTTGCGATTGCGGCAGTAAGAATTACGTCGCAGGTTTCAGAGGGACGCGAGGCGGTGAAACTCAACGAGACGTGGGGCCGAGCCGCAACTCCCGCCGAAGACGCTCCGACTGCCGACGCGCAAAGTGTCGTCGATTTGAAGAATTTTGTACAGACAGATGAAAACTGTACAAAAACACTGCGGTGGGATGTTCCGGAGGGTTCCTGGAAGATTTTGCGGTTTGGGTCGCGCGTGGTTGGTGACGTTGGAAGTGTGGATATTTTGAGTCGGGAGGCCGTGACGCGCTATTTTGGACTCATGTGCGGGCAAATTCTCGGCGATGTCGGCGATTTGGCGGGCCGCGGAAAGACGCTGACGCACTTTTACAACGTCAGCTGGGAGGGTTCCGACCCGAACTGGACGCCGGGTTTTGCGGAGCGTTTTGAAAAACAGAACGGTTACGAACTCGTGACGAAACTTCCGATTCTTCGCGGACTGATTCTGGGCGGTGAGGAGGCGTCACGGCGTTTCTGTGAGGATTATTTCCGGACGGTGAGCGACGCATTTCGGGAAAATTGCTACCTCACGATCGGGGAACTCTGCGAAAAACATGGAATGGTCTGGCACTCCGAGGACGGCGGACCTTGGTCGCGCGGGAAAAATGCGTGGATGGGGAATTTTAAGCTGTTTGCGGAAGCCGACATGCTGACGTTTTGGGGGCAGAACGATGTGATTCAGGGCGAATTTTGGGTCTCCGAGCCGAAAGAACCGACGACGAAGCCGTACGTTTGGCCCCTCACGCGCAGCAACGCCCGTTACGCCTCCATGGCGGCGCACATTTACGGAAAAACGCTTGTTTCGATGGAATCTTTCACGCACATGGTGCATCATTGGTCGCAGTATCCCGCGCATTTGAAGCCGGCGGCAGACGAAAACTTTGCGGATGGTGCGAACATGTTCATCTGGCACACTTTCACTGCGTCGCCGACCGAGCTGGGGCGTCCCGGATTCGAGTATTTTGCCGGAACGCACATCAACACAAATGTTACATGGTGGAACGAATCGTCGGGGATTTTCCGGTACATTGAACTCTGTCAGAAACGCCTGCGGACGGGAACGTACGTCGCGGACGTCTGCGTCTATACGAGTGATAAAAATTACATCGGATGGGGACACGGCGAGTCGTGGAATCCCGATTCGAAACTCGTTCCCGGTGCGGGATGGAAGTACGATTTGCTCGACACGAACGTGCTTGTGAATCGTCTGGCGTTCCGAGAAAGCGACCGTCGGCTCGTTTTGCCGCACGGAATGAGTTACAAAATCCTCGTCATCGACCCTCTGAAGGGCGAACCGATTCCGGTGGAAGCGCTGGAAAAGGCGCTGAAACTGGCGGAAGCCGGGGCCGTTGTGGTGCTGGGCGAGAATATTCCCCAACGGAATCCCGGGCTGCGCAGCTTTTCCCAGCGTGACGCGCGTCTGGCGGACGTGTGCGGAAGACTGTGGAAAAACACGGATTCAAGTACAAATTTCATTCAGGTCGGAAAAGGACGTATTTATCGAAACGTTTCGATGGAAGAGGTGCTGAATTCGGAGAAAATTCTGCCGGATTTTGAGGGGGACGCGCACTATATTCATTTGGAAGATGCGTCGGAAGACCGATATTTTGTGGCGGGAAGCGGAACGATCGACGCCGTATTTCGTGCGTCAGGAATTCCGGAGATTTACGACCCGCTTACGGATGAAACGCGTCCGGCTCTCGCATATTCGGGGCTGGGGGACGGCCGCACACGCGTCACGCTTCCGCTTGCGGTCAACGGTTCCGCATTCGTGACGTTCCGCAAAACGAACTGTTTGTGCGCGGCCCAACATTTTACGTCCATTCGCGGCATTTTGGCAGACATTTCGTCTTCTTTTGACTGGGATTCGGACGATTCGGACGGTCAGAAAGTTCCGAACGGATTGAACGGTCAGAACGGACTGAACGGTCAGAACGGATTGAAATTCCGATTTTGGACCCCTGTTCGGTATATTCTAACAAACTCAAAGGGAGAGGAAAAGCTGCTGGAGGTTTCGGAGGCGGAATTTCCGGAAGAAATCGACCTTTCACGCGATTGGACGCTGCGATTCGCGCCGAATTTGGGCGCTCCGGAGGGAGACGTGCATTTCGACACTCTGACGTATTGGAACGAAAATGAAGATCCGGGAATCCGTTTTTTCTCTGGAACCTGCACGTACACCAAAAAATTTACGGTTTCCGACGAGGCGTTGAAACATTCGGTCCGTCTGTCCCTCGGTGAGGTGAATCACACTGCGAGCATTCGAATCAACGGGAAAAATGCGGGGATCGTGT
Source organism: uncultured Planctomycetaceae bacterium (assembly GCA_964438515.1). GTDB lineage: Bacteria > Planctomycetota > Planctomycetia > Pirellulales > Thermoguttaceae > RGIG3701. The sequence continues at coordinate 27,993 of CAYTLK010000003.1, read as the reverse complement.
GGACGGCGCCGTGGGTTGCGGATCTGACGGATTTTCTTAAAGAAGGGGAAAATACGGTCGAAATCGACGTGACGAACGTTTGGGCGAATCGTCTCATCGGCGATGCGGCGTGCAAAAAAGAGGAAAGAATCAGTCGTACGAACGTCTTTTTGCTTCCGACCGACAACGGGTTTAAGCGGTATCAGGGGTTTTTCGCCGCGGACAAACTGACGCCTTCCGGACTGATTGGGCCTGTAAAGGTGCAGTTCGGCGTGGAAAAAAGGATTCCGTACGAATAAACTGCTGGAAGAGGTGTCTTTTTCCTGAATAATTTTAAATTTTTTCAAAATTTCCTTGACATTTCCTTTTTTGGAATATACTGTTCATATTATTGAGAATAAATACAGTATCATGAAAAAATCAGGTAAACTGTCATGAATCGAAAAAATTTCCGTAAAGTCCTGTTTTTGTGCGGTGTTTTAGGGTGCTCGGCTCTCTCTGCGGAGAATTATACGCGCGTAGGGACCGGGAACTGGTCCGATGCGGCGTGGACGGTGAACGGAACGGCCGATCAGTCTTGGGTCGATGGGAATCAGGCGGGAATCACGGTTGCGGCGGACAATGCGTTTACGCTCGATGCGGCGGCGTCCGTCACTGGAATCGCATTTACGGGGCTGAATTCTTCCGAATCTGCAGCGTTCAGCGGGGCGAAAACCCTTACTTTTACGGGAGATGCGCAGACGTTTGAAGTCGCAGACGGAACGTTGAATTTCGCAAACCAGCTCGCAGGAACCGCCATCCTGAAAACCGGGGCGGGAACGTTGAACATCACGCAGATTCAGACCGCTTTTGACGGTATAACGGTTCAGGAAGGAACCCTCCAACTGTCGGTCGGCGAATTTGGTACACCCTGCATGAGTTCCGCGCCCGTCACGATTCTTGCCGGCGCGAAGCTTTTAGTGTCGCACAATTTCGGTATCGGAAGCGGAATGCTGACCGCAGACGGCGGGAACGTTCATCTGACCGGAACGCAGCAGTACCTGAATCATATGACGCTCAAAAACGGCGCTACAGTTACTGCGGTTAATGGAACTTCCGGCGGAAACGACGACAATAGTTTCCGCGTCGGATACAATTATGCAGGTGTTTCGGATGCGACGTTGTACGTCACGGGAACCTCTGCGTCCGCCATCTCTGCCGGAATCACCATGGTGCGGGGCAGCGGGTCCAGCGACAATTATACCGTGACCGTCGACTCTACCGGCGACGAATCGGGCGTGGACCTCACGATTTCGGGAAAAATTTTCGATTATTCCGGACTTTCCGGTCTCGTTTTGAAAAAAGCAGGGGCTGGTGTTCTGAAACTTTCCAGCAACGCAAGCACTTGGGCGGGCGGAATCAATCTGACGGCCGGAACGATTCAGCTTGCGGCCGACAATGCAGCGGGAAAAGGCGCAATCTCCACTTCGAACGGAACGTCTATCGTTCTGGCGGAAGGAATTTCGGCAAACGTTCAGAATCTTTCCGGAAATGCGTCGCTTTCGGCGCTCGGAACGGGTGCAAACATAAATGTCGGCGTCGGCGTCACCAGTGCGGACGTGTCGGCCTCTTTCGGAGGTTCCATCGGTTCGACCGTCCAACTGACGAAAGTCGGAGCCGGATCGTTTGAAATTACGGCGTTGCAGAGCAATGGTTTTGCGGGACTCGTCGTCGACCAAGGAACGCTCTCTCTTTCAGGGGACAACAAATACGGTAGTGCGGCGCTGAAAAACACGCCGATTACTGTAAATACATCAGGAAAATTGATTCTTGCGACGAGTTTTGCGGTTTCTGGAAGTCCCATCACGCTTGACGGCGGATCCATACACATCGCAGCCGAGCAAATGTATTTGAATCAATTAACATTGAAAAACGGTGCGAGAATCACTGCGCAATCGAATTCGAACGACCATGCGGACGGAAACAGTTTTCGTGTCGGAAATAATTACGGAACGGGAACCAACCCGGTTCTGGTCGTTTCGGGAACTTCCGGCTCTTTCATTGATGCGGACATCGTTTTGACGACTCACGGAAGCTCGGTTTTCAATGTGACGGTCAATTCGACGGGCGACACAACGGGCGTGGACCTCACGATTTCCGGTCAGCTGCGCGATTACGACAATTCGACCAGCGTCTCCATTCCTTTCAAAAAAATGGGTGCCGGCGTCCTGCGTCTGACGAACGGCACCAATAAATGGACGACGGGAATGGAAGTGACAGCGGGAACCGTACAGATTTCAGCAACTCAGGCGCTCGGTTACGGTCAGCTGAACCTCAGCGATGCATCCTCTGCCCTTCAGCTCCTCTCGACAGCAAACGGCGGCGTCGGAACCTACAACCTCAAACAGCTTACCGGCTTGGGAACCGTTTCCGTCCTCGGCGATGCGGCGACGCTCAAAGTGGGGAGCGTCACGAACGCCAGTTCCCAGGTTCTTTCGGGAGATTCCACGTTTTCCGGGACCTTCAGTTCTGCTGTTTCGCTCGAAAAAACGGGTACAGGAACGCTGACGCTTGAAAAATCCGGCGGAAATGGAACGATTGCAGGTGTTTCCGTGACGGAAGGGACGCTCAGACTGGCGGGGAGCGGACTTGCTCCGACCGGAAGCCGTTATGGTTATTTCGGTTCAACGACGATTGAAGTTTCCGGAACCGGAACCCTGCGTGCGGAATCGTGGAACATTCAAAATACCCCCGTTCACGTGACGGGTGAAAATGCGGAATTGTACATCGCCGGCGCAAACTACGCAAACCGTGTAACGCTGACAGACGGTGCCGATGTTTCCGGTACAGAATTCCGTATGGGTTGGTGGACGAGTGACTCGCCCATTCTGACGGTCGATGGAACCGGAACGGGATCCGTCATTTCCAACAATATTTTCATGTTATTGAAAAATGGTTCGTCCATCACGGAACTCGATTTGACGGTCGAAGACACAGGGGCGATGACCGCCGGGAATGCGGACCTCACTATTACATCCAAAATTACGGATCATTCGGGGTACGAAGGACTCAAAATCGTGAAATCTGGCGCAGGAACGCTCAAAATTACGAACACCCAAAACAACTGGGCGGGCGGAATGAAAATCGTAGACGGACTCGTTATTCTTTCTGCCGGTGCGGCTGGAACCGGCACGTACACGGTCGAAGCGGGCGGCGCTCTGGCTCCGGCTCCCGCTTCCGACGAAACGTACGTGTCGCTGAGCGGCGCAGCGTTCGTCGAAGGCTCCAATCTGGAACTTTTGATTGATTCTCCGACAGAATTCAGCCGATTTGTGCTCGACACGGTGCCGACCTACGACATAAATAATGGTTTCATCGAGCTTGTGGTCGCAGAAGACGCGAATTTGGGGTCGAGCGAAACGTTCAAAGTTTCGAATGCGTATCCCGGCGGTTCCGCTGAAAACCTGGATCTGGAATCGTGGCTCGGCTCTGATTTTCGTTACGAATGGAACCTGAATTGGGATGCGGTTTCCAGTGCGCTTTTGCTTTCCCGCGACGCGAATGCGATTCCGGAACCTGCGGCGTGGGTGTTGCTGATTCTGGGCGTTTTGGGCGTTGGTGTCGTTCGAAAATCCGGCAAAAAGGAAAAATTTTAAGAGTTTTTTGAAAAAATCTTCCGTCCCCCGTTGATTTTTTCTCCCGTTCCCGTTACAATAAAAATATCAGGTTTAAAAAAGAAACCACCTACCTTTTTATTGAAAAACAGGAGATTCAATTAATGAAACGACGTGAATTTTTGGCCGCTGGCGCCGCTGCCGCCGCTGTCGCAATGACGAATATCAACGTGAAAGCGGAAGTAACCGACTGTACTTTCGACGGAAAAAGTGCGAATCAGATCACAAATGCGCGGCTCTGCCTCGGTTCTCAGCTCGGAATTATTCCGGGCGGCTCACTTGAGGAAAAGCTCGCCAAAATGAAAGAATGGGGAATCGAAGCGGCAGAACTCGGCGGAAACGTTGCGAATAAAGACGAAGCTGAACGTACGCGCAAAGCAATCGCCGACGCGGGACTGATTCCGTCCGCAGTTTGCTGGGGCTCGCACAACGGCGACCTCATGAGTTTCGACAAAGACCGAAAACAGAAGGGGACCGACGACCTCAAAGCCGTCCTCGAAGGCGCTGGAATTGTGGGCTGCACCGGTGTGATTTACGTACCGGCTTTCAACGGTCAGAGTCCGCTGACGAATCAGGAAATCCGCAAGATGTTGCTGGATGATTTCCCGGCGCTCGCCGATTTTGCTGCGGAATGCGGAACCACCATCATTTTTGAACCGCTGAATCGCGGTGAAGCATACTTCCTGCGTCAGGTGGCAGACGGCGCTGCAATCGCTCGCGACATCAACGAACTTTCTTCGAAAAAATGCGGAATGTCCGTCATGGGCGACTTCTACCACATGAGTATTGAAGAAACCGACATGATGGGCGCGTTCATCTCCGGCGGAAAACTTTTGAAACACGTACATCTTGCGGGCGGCGTTTCCGATCCGCGCCGTACGATTCCGGGACAGAATCAGAGCCGTTTCGTCGAAGGATTCCGCGGACTGAAATATATCGGTTACACCGGCCCATGTTCCTTCGAATGCGGAGTGCGTGGCGATCGGGAAGTGGAAATTCCGAAAGCGCTTGCGTTCCTCAAAAAGGAATACGAACTGGCAGTCATCTGAAATAACGATTAGGAAGTCCTAAAACACAATATTAAAAAGTTTTTGACCCGGTGCGACCGGGAGCGAGTAACTGGGGAAAAAACAACATTCAAAATGTTTTTTCCCCACGACAGTTACGTCTCTACGGGAGCGTTTTGTTTCCTCCCGTTAGAGTGGAAACAAAACGTTCCTTGTACGATTTTTGTGCAACAAAATTCTTTTGTCAAAATCTTAAATCTGAGGTTTTGGGAACTTCTGGATTCAACTCAAAATTTACAACGAAACTTGGAAAATCCGAGTTTCGTTGTGTGTTATTTCTTGATGTTGTTTCGACTTCCGTTTCCGTTGTTGTTCCCGTTCCCGTTCCCGTTTCCATTGGAAGAATTGTCGCGGCGAATGGCGTTGCGCGAGTCGTTTCGCATGTTCAAAGACGGCTGTGATGCGGAATGAATGGAGTTGGAGGAACCGTGCGTGCGTCGGGCGGTCGAACCTGTAGGGTCGGAGCAGGATGCATCTTGCTTGCTGTACGATATTCTGAATTGTACCGGTCCTACGGTAAAATGTTCTTCCGGCTGAATGACGCTTTCCGCATTTGCGATGAGGCGACCGGCGACGTTCGTTCCGTTCAGAGATTTCAAATCCTGAATATGTACGGAATTCCGGAACCAGAAGAGCCGGCAGTGCTGGCGGCTTACTTCCGGGTGCGCGATGATTAAATCCGCATTTTCTCCCCGTCCGACGATGGCTGGCAGCGTCAGTTCAATGCGGCTGCTGGCGGAGTCGCAGTCGAGTACAAATAGTTCCACTTTCATAAATTCCCCCCCGGAAAGTGAACGAAATTAAATCCCTTTATTTCTATTGTACTATTTATACGGGTTATTTGCAAGGAAATAATAGAAAAATATTCAGAAAAAAACAAAATTATTGAAAATTCAGAAGATATCTCCAACTTAATTTTGTACGATATTCTTAAGGTATCTCCGAAAAAACTCAAGGAACAGAATCAGAAAGACTTTCAGGAACGTCAAAAATCCGTTTGAGTTCCTGAAAGAGTGATGTTTGGATTTTAGAAAAGAATTTCAATATTGACGTTTCCATCGCTGTGAATGGTGCAATCGACGTAACGACTTTCTCCAATCATCGAGATTTCAAACGGGGTTTCCGTCCCATTAATGTACAAATGCGCACATCTTTTTCCTTCTGGAAGCAGCACGTGCGCCTGAATCTCATGTGCGGGGGAAATCACATAATAACGCATCCCGGCATTGGTTAAAATGTAACGAATATCAACGATTTTTGCCGTTTTTTCGTATCCGGTGATGTATCGCAATTCCGTGTAATTCGTGACGGGAAAACGGGGAGAGAATTCGAGAACATCGTATCCGCAGCCCAAATCTCGGACGCCGGCCAAACCTTCATCAATGGCCGACAGCAGCGCCGCCGCCCCCCAGGCACTCGGTCCGCCTCCTTGAGGAGTGCTGTCGTCGGGCGAGTAAAGGAAGTAAATTTTCCCGTCTCGTTTCATCATTTCTTCGAATCGGCACACAATATCCCAGCCGTATTTTTCGTAACCGCGGCGGAACGCTCCTTTTGCGAGTTCCCCGGCCGTGAAGGGCGAAATCGCTCCGTTCACGTATTTTCCCGGTCCGTACGATCCGAACTGGGCGTATGGAGGGTCGATTGAATACCACTCTGCAAACGTGCGGACGGTTTCGCGGCGCTTCATGTATTCTTCGATGATGGAACGCGATTGTTCGAGGGAAAGCAGGTCTCGATTCAGGGCGTACGCATTGGAGAGTGAAAGTCGTACATTTTCCAAATCGTCGATTCCCGCCCCCTCAAGAGGCAGTTGATGAATAAAGAAATTTCCGTTCCAGAGATATTTAAAAAGGTTTGTTTTCAGCACTTCGGCGCGTTTTCTCCACGCATCGGCTTTCTCTTTTTGTCCGAGACGTTCGTTCATCCACGCGAGCTGATTCATCGCCTGAAAAACGCCCGAATTGTCGCCGTGCATGATTCCCATCGGAGTTTCGGCGTTGATTCGCCGATTCGTCCCTGCATCGGGACGGTACGTAAAGTCCCACGTATCGATTGTGAACGCACGTTTTACGAGTCCGTGGTCCGCATCCCAGCGTTTGGGGTCGGAAGTGATGTACTCGATTCCTTTTTCAAGTCTCGGCAAAACGCGGCGGAGCCACGCATCGTCGCCAGTCACGCGGTAGTAATCCATCGCGCCTTCCACAACAAGATACTCGATGTCCGCTTCGATTTCGAGCCGCACGAGGGACAGACTGTCGTCGGGATACAAAATGCGGCAGTCTTCGTCGACCATTTTCCAATGGAAATCATCCATCTGCTTGATGAGTTCGTAAAAACAGCCGTCTTCGCGCTGCGTTTCGATGATGAAATTGAGGAAGGAACCCAAATCGTATTCCCAGTGGCAGAAGGCTTTCATTTCATGAACGTGGTCGCGAATCCAGTTTTTGCTGCACATGAGGACTTTTCCATCAATAAACACGAGACGGCGATCGTCAAAAATCGTGTTTCGCAATTGATGAATCATCTCACCAAGCTCAAAATCCTGCGTGGTCAGAATGCACGGAAGTCCCATTTCTTCGTTGTTGTACGACCCATTTTTTCGACCTTCAACGTGCATTGCAGGAAGCGGATGGCGGAACAAAATCCTGGCGCCGTTGTTGATGGAAATTGGAACCGCATCTTCTGCCGCAGTCGGAACGGTAAACGTCAGCGTCAGTATCAGCGTCAGTGCCTGAATCAGTGCTGGAATGAATAAAAGTTTAATTTTCATAGTATTCTTTCTTAAAAAGAAGTGGTGAATCTCGTTAATGAAACTGCACATTAAACAATTGCCAGTTTCCATTCTTTTTTCAGAAATTCGATGGATTTTGGGATTTCAATTTCCCGTTCACCTTGGATTCCGCACTCAAAAGAGCAAAAATGGTCGTACCCGATGTATTTTAAGCCGCGAAAACCTTCAACAAAACGACTCTGATTCTGTCCGGGAATCGAACGTTTCGGGTCGGAAAGACCGCCCGCAAGATGAACGTGCTGCAAGTATTTTCCGCCGGAAATGAACGCTCCCATCATGTCGGTTTCCTCCACGCTCATGTGGTAAAAGTCGCCCATTACTTTCATCCCTTCAGAATCAACGTCCCTGCAAATCGCGGCGCCGTCGGAAACTCGGCACAAAAAAGTGGTTTCCATTCGGCAAAGCGGCTCGAAAACGATCGTTGTATGGTGCTCGGCCGCAAATTCCGCCAGAGGATGCAGCTCCTCCACAAGTCGGGCACGGATTTCCTGATTCCTTGCATCTTTCGGAGATCCAAAAAGAGGAACGTACAGCATTCCTTCACATCCGACTTTGGCCGCCGCCTCGATTTTCCGTTTCATCGAATCGCGTCCCAGCGCGCGCTGTTCGGCGTCAGAGGAAATAATATTTCCAGGATTGGAACCGAGGTTCGTCATCGCTGCGGCGAGACCCGCATCTGCAAGCGCCTTCCGAATTTCCTCTTCACGACCGTACAGAGGGACGTTCACCTCCGCACCGTCGAATCCCCAGGCTTTCATTTTTGCGAACTTTTCCGCAAGTTCTTTTCCCGGAATGACTTCCATCCGCGAACAGAGACGCAGGCGCGCTTTGGCGGACTGATTGGCGCTTTTTCCGTCAAAAAGGCTTTCTGTAACTTCATGTTCTTTCATTTTTTTGACCTTTCCGTTTCTGCAAAAAATTTTTTTATGAACGTTGTTTGTGTTATTTGTATACAATTCGTTCGTTATTCATATGACAATCGAATATTTCCACGCATTACTTGTGCAATAATCTTTAATTATTCATACATGACGCGTACAGTATTCTTATTGTGTCCATCTATTATTCGTACGCTATTCTTATAACTCCGGAACGTTTCAGCGCCGGAATCTCAATCCTTCCGTTTTGAGCCGAAAGGGTTTGATGCGTGTTTTTCCAGGGATCGTAATAATCGACAGATGAAAATTGCGGCAGACTTTCGGGGAGCGTGACGGACAGATTTTCGCGTGTTTTTACCGGTTTTTCTTCCACCAGCTCACTGTACGAATCGTGTTCGGCGTCCCGCAGCCAAACGAGGGTCGTGTGTTTGCCGCGAAGACCGTAAATGCGAAGATGTTCCTGTTCGAGAAAAAACGGCTCAAAATGTTCCGCGACGGGATTCACCCCTTTGACGGCTTCCGAAAAACGCCCGATCTGGAACCAAATATTTTGACGTTCGATGTACGCATTCCAGTGCCAGCAGTGCCCGGACCCCGCCGACCCGCTGAAAAACGGAGCGAAAAGAATATCGTGCAGTAATACTCCTTCAGAGTCGGCGTTGTACAGTTCGGAAGGTCCCGAGTGACGGCTTCTTACAGCGCCTAATTCTGTCGCGAGAATCGGTTTTTGCACTCCCCACGTGCGGGCCGTTCGGACGCAGTCGGACGCTAAAACGTCCATCGGAGCCTGACAGATGGAAAGCTGCGCCCCCGGATCGAAGTAACGATGAATCTGAATCAGCGAGTTTTGGGAAAGTGCGGCGTGCTGCGGGTACAAACGCGCCTGCGATTCGGAATCGAAACTCCCAAGCGACTGAAAAACCAATTGTTTCGGACGCATTGCGGTGACGCGTTCGAGCATAAATTCCGTCCACGGGGTGCAGTTCGGGATGCAGTTTACTTCATTCCAGAGTTCCCAGCCGAAAACTGCCGGATGCGTTCCGAAAAGTTCAATGTACTTTTGCGTACGGGTAAGGTACTCGTTTCGACCGACGTCGCCGAGCGTAAATTCCTGCATGCTTGTAGGAGGATTCGTCGCGTAAAGACGCTTGCTGAATGTGACGGAACCATTTTCCCAAACGGGACGATCGGAAAGATTTCGGAAGTGTTCGATACAAAGTTTCAAACGAATATTGTACTTTTGCGCTAAATCAAGAAGACGACGAACATTTTTGATTTTCTGAGCGTCGAAATGTCCCGGACGTTCCGTTTCGATGTCGAAAACCGGCATTCCGAGCCAGACGCGTGCGTACGTGCCGCCGTTTTCTGCCAGTTTTTGGAAGTAAAATTCCATTTTTTCGAGCGCCTCATCCTCTTCGAGGAGGATGGTTTTTCCGTTTTCATCCATCTTGCGCAAAATGCACAGATTCACGCCGATGGGAATGTACGGCGTACCGTCAGAAAGTTCCAAATAAGAAGGATTTTCGGAACTCACGCGCACGTACGTTTCTTCTGCCTGAACGTCAGAAAAAAAGGACTCGGACGGAATGAAAGCCTGAAAAACGAACAAGAAAACAGTGCAAAGAATGGGTAAAATATGAAGCATGGGAGGGTCTTTCTGTATTTTATACGAACACTATTTTGAATTTCAGTTTTTCCGTCCGCCGTTGGAGCTGCGCACCACGGCTCTTACAGCCTTTGTGAAAACTGAATTTCATTGTGGAACCAGCATAGGATGGAAAAGCGGGGTGAGTGGAAGGATTGCGGAGGGAAAATTAGTCGAATTTGGAAGGTGTGAGGGGATTGTGGAGGGGAATTTGGGGATAATTTAGGGTAAATGGGTGGAATGGTGAAAATGGGAGGGGCGAAGAATTCAGATTTCACGGCTTGCACGAAGCAGCTCGCCGAATTCTTCGAGGGAGGGGACGGTGAGATCGGGCTGCGGATGGTTTTTTTGGGCGGTTTCGAGGGTCGTTTCCCCCGTCAAAACAAGGACGCCAAACGCATTTGCATTGTGCGCCATCGCAATGTCCGTGTAAATCCGATCTCCCGCCATCGCGATTTCTGTACAGTCTAAATTGTGTTTATGTACGATTCCGTAAAGCATTTTAGGGTCGGGTTTTCCGAGCGTCACGTCGGGTTTTCGTCCCGTCGCGGCTTCGAGACACGCACACATGGAGCCGCAATCGACTAAAACGGTGGGAAGATTCGTGGGACACACCCAGTCCGGATTCGTCGCAAAATAAGGTTTTTTCTGCGAAATCCACCAAGCGGCCCGACACAGACGCGCGTACGTCAGTTCCATGTCGAACGCCGCGACGACTGCATCCGGAACATCGTTCGGATCGTCCGCCGTCGAAATGAAACCGGCTGTTTCAAACTCGGAAATCATGCTTTTGGTTCCCATAATGAAGAGTTTTTTTGCGTTCGGAAGTGTTTCACGAATCGTATCGATCGTCGCGACGGCGGTGTTGTACATTTCTTCACGTTTCGCAGGAACGCCCATCTTATGCAGTTTCGCCAAATAGTCGGCCATGCTTTTGGAAGGATTGTTCGTGAGGAACGAATAACCGATTCCCAAGTGTTTCAGACCGTCAAGAAATGCCGTTGTAAAGGGAAAAATCTGCGCACCGAGATAAATCGTTCCATCCATATCGAGTGCGACGTGCTTGATTTTACGGAGTTTCTCGAAAAGCTCCATCTGTGAAAAAGGCGTGTAGTATTTTTCCATGAATATCCGTGAATATCGATAAAAGTTTATTGAATCGCGCCGCACTGTGAAGCAACTCCGTGCGGGACGTTTCAGCTTTGCATCTTTGTGACCGCCAGATTGTCGCGATGAACGACTTCTTCGTACATTTCCAAGTCGGGAAACTCCTTTTCAATTTCGGAATTTCGTTTTCCGCAGATGCGTTCAAGGTCGTTTGAGGAATAATTCGTTAAACCTCGCGCAATCTCCAAACCGGATTCCGTACAAATGGAAATCACCTCTCCATGTTCGAAATCGCCTTCGACCGAACGCACTCCGATGGGAAGCAGGCTGCATCCGCGATCTTCAATTGCTGCGGCGCAGCCGGCGTCCACAAAAACCCTTCCGCGCGGAAAGACGGCGTACGCAATCCACTGTTTTCGAGCGTTAATTTTTGTACCTTGAGGAAGGAATAGCGTTCCGTATTCTTCACTGTTCAGGATTTTTTGAAGGATTTTGGGTTCTCGACCGTTTGCAATGATGACACATCCGCCTGCATGCGTAATTTGGTGCGCAATTCGCAGTTTACTCGCCATTCCGCCTTTACTCAGCCCGGTCAGACGGTCGAACGCAAGCGCCTGAATGGAAGCATCAATTTGATGAACGGTCTGAATCAAGCTGGAATGCGGGTCGCGCGGGTCGCCGTTGTACAAACCGTCGATGTCGGAAAGCAGAATCAGAAGCGGTGCGCCGATGAGGTCCGCAACGAGAGCCGCCAGCCGATCGTTATCGCCGAATGTTGTACGTAATTCTGCAACGCTCAGCGTGTCGTTTTCGTTAATGATTGGAATCGCGCCGAACTCCAAAACTGCGGAAAGTGTGTTACGAATATTTAAATATTTCGTGCGATTTTCAAGGTCGTCGGCCGTGAGTAAAATTTGAGCAGCGTGCAAACCGATTTTCTCGAAATGATGGTTGTACGCCTCAATGAGGGCGCTTTGACCGACAGCCGCGACGGCCTGCAGCTGCGCGAGGTCGGTGGGACGCCCGGAGAGTCCGAGTCGTCCGATTCCAGACCCGACGGCACCGGAACTCACCAACACCATTCGGATTCCGCGTTTTTGGGCCTCTGCGAGCTGCGACGCGAACGATTCGATTTGTGATTCGCTCAGATGACCGTTTTCGTCGGTCAAAATTCGCGTACCGACCTTTACCACAATTACGGAGGACTCCGTAATGATTTCCTGTCTTAAAATATCAATCATGAAAAAGGAATTTTGAATAATGTTTAATTATTTTTCTTTTTTTACGGGTTTCAGAATCACGGCACCGAGAGGCGGCAGCGTGATTCGGACGGAAGATCCGAATCCCTGGCACGGTAAAGGCTCTGCGAAGATGCTCGAATTCACGAGATTTTCTCCGCTGTAATAACGGGAATCGCTATTAAATATTTCCTGATATTCCGTTAATTCCGGAACTCCCACCCAGAAATTATAACGTTCTTGAGGCGTAAAATTCAACGCGACGACCAAATAGTCGTTTGGATCCTTTGCGATTCGCAAGTACGAAAGGGTGCTGATGGACCGATTGGAACAATCAATCCACTGGAATCCTTCCCGAAGGAATTCCTGTTCGTACAAAGCCGGCTCCTGTGAGTACAATTTGCAAAGGTCGGCGACGCAGCGCTGAATTCCCTGATGTTCCGGAAACTGCAGCAAGTTCCAGTCGAGCTGGTTCGCGTCGTCCCATTCGTGCCACTGTCCGAACTCGCCGCCCATAAAAAGGAGTTTTTTTCCGGGATGCGTCCATTGATATGAGTACAATAATCGTAAATTTGCTTCTTTCCTCCAGGAATCGCCCGGCATTTTTCCGATCATGGACCCTTTGCAGTGTACCACTTCATCGTGGGAAAGGGGTAAAACGAAGTTTTCGTTAAACGCATATAAAATGCTGAACGTCAGCTGTTCGTGATGGTACTTTCGGTAAATTGGGTCGTTTTGGAGGTACGAAAGTGTGTCGTGCATCCATCCCATGTTCCATTTGAGACAAAATCCTAAACCTCCGGCGTATGTTGGAAGTGTGACGCCCGGCCAGGCGGTGGATTCTTCCGCAATGGTCAGCGTACCGGGAAATTGAGTCTGTACTTCTTTGTTCATCGAACGTAAAAATTCAATCGCGTCCAGATTTTCGCGTCCGCCGAACTTGTTTGGAACCCATTCCCCTTCATTGCGGCTGTAATCGAGGTACAGCATGGATGCGACTGCGTCGACGCGCAGTCCGTCGATGTGAAATTTGTCGATCCAGTACAACGCATTTGCGATGAGGAAATTTTGGACTTCATTTCGACCGAAATTGAAGATGTACGTCCCCCAGTCGGCCTGCTCGCCCTGACGCGGATCCGCATGTTCGTACAAAGCCGTCCCGTCGAAGCGTCCCAGCCCCTTTGCGTCTTTCGGAAAATGCGCAGGCACCCAGTCGAGAATGACGCCGATTCCGTTTTGATGAAGTTTATCGACGAGATATTTGAAATCGTCCGGCGAGCCGTAGCGCGCTGTCGGAGCGTAATAACCCGTAATCTGATAGCCCCAGCTTGCAGTAAGCGGATGTTCACAGACCGGCAGAAGCTCGACGTGTGTGAAATTCATTTTTTTCAGGTAGGGAACCAGTCGGTCCGCCACCTCGCGATAATTCAGCCACGAATCCACGCCCGGATGGTCGTTCTGCCAGCTTCCGAGGTGCATTTCGTAAATCGAAATGGGACGATGCTGCCAATCGAACGATTTTCTATTTTCGACCCACTCGCCGTCATTCCACTTATAACTGTTCAGATTCGTAATTCGGCACGCAGTTTTTGGAGGACACTCGCATTCGAATGCGTAAGGATCGCATTTTTCGAAGGGTTCCATGTTGTCGCAATGAATGTAGAATTTGTACAGCATTCCTGCACGAGCTTCCGGAACGAAAGTCTCCCAAATTCCATTTTCCTGAAATTTCCAGAGATAGTTTGCAGTTGGATTCCAGCCGTTAAAATCGCCGATGACGCTGACTTCCGTTGCATTCGGAGCCCAAACGGCAAAATTGACGCCTTCGACGTTTTTACGTCCTTCAAAGGTTTCAAGCACGTAGGGATGCGCGCCAAGTTTTTCGTACGATTTCCAATTCCTGCCCTCTTTCAGCAGATGGAGGTCGTAGCTAGTCAGCATTCCCAGATGGGTGTTATTGTTCGAAAAGTCTGCCATAAATTCTCCATTCAAGACCCGCTTGAATTAAACCAAAAATCCAAATACCGATTACGGAAAAAAGAAAAGCTCTTAGTTTCATTTTACTACGAATTTAAAAAATCGCAAACGGGACTACCCCCATTTTCTGTAAAATTTACAAAAATAAAACAAAAAAATTCCCCCAAACCCTCTATTTTAAACAAATGTTCACCAGATTCTCAAAACTTTTCAAAAATTTCTAAAGGAACTTAAAGGTTTCGTAAGAATCTCAAATAAATGTGACGTTTTTTTACCAAATCGACTCATTGCGAGATTCGGAAGGACTGGAATTAGGTTTCGAATAGGGAGCGTAATTCAAACGTTCTACTTTTCCGTGTGATTTTATTCGATAGTCGATTCCCCGCCAGGAAATTTGACGGGTGAAAAGCACCTGAAGAATCCCCAGAAAAAAGGATGCGGCGGCGAGCGGAATGGCACAGAGTATCGCAAAAATGGAACTCTTGCGCCAGTGTACGGGTTCCTGAAAGACCGCGATATTCTGTCGGACGGTTCGTTCGACGAATGGAAAAAGCAGCGCAATTCCACCCCAAAACATGCAGGGTCCCAGCAGCGAAAGCATGATTTCGGACAGATTTTGATGCACAATTCCCAGCACAAACGCCCAAAGTGACGCCGTTGAAATCAATAAAAAAAGGACGAATGTAAGCAGCACCAGCATCCAAATTCCGGGGAGATACAGCTTCACCCAAAGCATTTGGCGCGCGCACCATCGATGGGCAAATCGGATGGAACATCGTTCCCGGCACGCCGTCAGAACGCAAGGCGCAAAAACGAGCCGTCCACCGTTTCGGGCGCAAAGTTTGGAGGAACTTGTGTCTTCCACGAGGGATTGAGCGAGATTTTCCAGCATTCCAATGCGCGCGATTGAAGCGGTGCGGACCGCAAAAGAACCGCCCCACAGTACGTGAAACAGGAACATTTGAACAAAAGATGCAAGATTCCAAAAATAGCGCATGTACGATCCGACATTTCCCGATGCAGGAACGAACCAGCGGTAACCCGTGACGAAATCGGTCTTCGGGTCGCAAAAAGGGCGGGTGAGTTCGTTGAGCCACTCCGGGAACGGAATGGTGTCGCCGTCGATGAACGCCGCCAGTTCGAAGGAATCGTCGAGCCTGGAAAGAACCTGAATGAGCGCCGAACACTTCAGCGAGCAGGTTTTTAACGGATTTTGAAGTATTTCGAGATGAATTTTTTCAGACGGAATGCTTTCTTGAACGTTTTTTAGAACGTTTTTCAAAACGTCCGCAGCCGGGTCTTTTTCATGGTCGAGAACGAAAAAAAGCTCGTAATTAGGATGATTCAGGCGGCAGAGTCCCTCAATGCACCGGCCAAGCAGCGGGTCGGCACCACGTACGGAAAGTATGACGGCGGTCTTCGATGCGGGAAACTCCGAATTCGAAGCGGTTTCCAGCAGCTTTGAACGTGCATGGAGTCGGCGGCGCATTATGATTTGAAACACGTACATAATTCCGATTGCCGAAAGCAGGAGGAAAAGATACAATATTATTAATGCAATCAATAGGACCGTCAGCATCGAAAGACTCCGGACGCGGGGAAATTGAATTCCGAACGTTAAAAAATCGGGTTCAAATGTTAAAATGGGGGATTTAGTGCCATCCCGCCAGCGGGCAGGAATCGCATTGCGGTTTGGATTTTTTGCAGTAATCCTTACAAAGATCCACCAGCATTGCGTGGCTGTGACCGTAAATGGCGGCGTCTCGCGGGAGATCGCGTTCGAAGGCGGCCTTAATTTCCTCGTAAGTTCCTTTTCCGGGAAGCAGCTGATGGCGCTCCAGCACTCGGTGCGTGTATGCATCGACGACGTACGACGGCATTTCCAGGGCGTACAGCAGAATGGAGTCGGCCGTTTCGCGTCCCACACCGTTTACGGAAAGCAGCTCGTTTCGCAACCGTTCCATCGGAGCTTCAAGCAGGTTTTCGACCGACCCGTAATCGTCCCGAATGAATCGTAAAAGGTTTTTCAAACGCCGCGTTTTCAGGTTTCCGTAACCGCAGCACCAGATGATTTCTGCAATTTCTTCGTCCGGTGAGTCGAGAATCGCGTCGAGATCCATCCTTTGCGCCGCTTTGAGGTTGTGAATTGCTTTTTCGACGCCCGTCCAGCTCGCATTTTGCGTGAGGACGCTTCCCACGACGATTTCGAGCCGACTCTCTGCCGGCCACCACTCCATCACGGGGTAGTATTCCATTAAACGATGATAAAGTTTGTTGAACATTATTAAAATGAGGGCCAAAAAGAAAAATTTTTGGGAAAAAATGGAAAATTCCGATAATAATATAGGGACTCCATTGGAAAACGAAATGGAACGTGGAGCGAACCTATTATACTAACACTATTTTGAATTCCAGTTTTCCCGTCCGCCGTTGGAGCTGCGCACCACGGCTCCTGCAGTCTTAATGAAAACTGAATTTCATTGTAGAACCAGCATATATATTTTAGCCGGATTTTGGTCGCTGTCAACCAGAATCGCACGGAAGGACTCAAAAAATGGCTGGAAAAGCGAAATCCGAGAAAAAATCTTCTTCCGAACCGGAAAAAACCGCAGAAGAAAAACCGAAATCCTCCTCCATTTCCGCCGCTTCCTCGAAATTCCGATGGTATGTGAGGCAATTGTGCCTGATTGGAACTTGTATGGCGGCGGTGCTCATCGTGTACTCGCAGTATTCGGAAAATCCGGGCGTCTCGGACGAAAATGCCGATTCCAACAATATTGCGGATTCGTCCTCTCCTCAAGTATATCAGGTCGGGAAACCCAAAATGGACGATAAAAATTCGAACGAAAATCCATTTCGGATGGTTTCTGACGGAAGTGAAACCATTTCGTCCAGTGAAAATTCCACAACCGACGGTGAAAGTGCGGCGATGAATGAAGGTTCGGACGCTGCTGTTACTTCCGACGCTGGCGCTGTTGCGGACGCTGCTGTTACTTCGGATCCTGGCGCTGCTTCGGAACCTGGTGTTACTTCAGATTCCGGTGCGGAAATGCGTGCGTCGGACGCCTCTGGAAGCGGAACGGACCCTGCTTCCGCCTCCGAAACGTCGAACGATTCCGGTTCTGCGGATTCTTTTGGTTCTTCTGCGAGTTCCGACGCGGGTTCCAGTTCTTCCGATGATTCCGAAACGGTTCCGCCGGTCGCTGCGCCGTCCGAAACCGCAGATGCTTCCTCCAGTTCCACCCCCAGTTCCAGCTTCAGTTCAAGTCCCAGTTCCACTCCCAATCCCATTTCCACATCGGAATCGGAAGAGAAAACTGTACAGAATCCTTATGCGAATCCGCCCGCGACGACGCCTCTGAAAGATTTTCCGAAAACGGACACTTCCTCAGCCGCCAAACCGGTTTACAATTCGAATACGACCGTCACGGGACCGGATGGACGTCCGCGGCACGGTGAGGTTTTGGTTCAGGAAGTCGGAATGACGCCGAAACTGAAGAGTCCCGCAGGGCCGCCAGTCGACAATTTTTTGGAAATTTTTAATTTTGACGCGACTCCCGACTGGATTGAAGAGCGCTGGTCTTCCATTTCCATCGTTGGACCGCTGCACACGCGCGGATATCGCGTGCCGCTTTCGACGGGGCCGATGGAATCCGATCTTGTGGGGTCGCTCACCTATTATTTTAACAATCGGCTGGAAGTCGAGAAAATTACTTTTGAAGGATACACGGGCAGTCTGGATCGGCTGGCGATGACGCTTCGGTATTTCAACATGAGTAAACGAATCACTTCCGACCCCAATGCGGAGATGTATGCGTCCGAAACTTTGGCCGACAATCGTCAAAGTTACATGAAAACGTACTACCGCATTATGCCGATTGATGAGGAACATCCGAATCGGAAGTACTGGATTACGATGGAACTGTACCCGCCGGAACACTGAATTTTGCACGAAATTTAATACGTTCCGTGTTTTTAATATTTCCACTCATTCTTCCATTCGAGGAACGGAACGCCTTGTGCGTCGAACTGAATCGGAAGCCAGATGTAGCGTCCGTCGGCGGCATCGAGTGGATTCCATCGGTCGGCCATGAAGATCCATGTATTTTCGCAGCCTGCAACCGGAAGAATGAACGTTCCCTGGGAGTGGAAGGTTGTTTGTGTCTCCGATTCCGTACCGCGACACGGATTTCCAATCATCGTCCACTCTCCAAGCATGGAATCTGCCGTCATCAGTCGAGCCGGATTGGGAGTCCAACCAGTACAGCCAGACGTAATCATGTAATATTTTCCGTCCTTTTTGAACACGGCAGGTGCTTCGTTGAAGCTTCCTGGAAAGACACGGACCCAAGTTCCCGAATGTCTTTGATAATCGTCCGACAAAAGTGCAATGTGCAGCGTTCCATTTTCTTCGGAAGAATAAATATGGTACGCTCGCCCGTCATCGTCGACGAAAAGCGTCATATCGCGAGCCATTTGACCGTCGAAAAAGTCGCGTCGATAAATCAGGTCCTTCGGATAGCCGTCGATTTCTCCCCCTGTGAAGTTGAGAGATTTCAAGTATTCCACCTCCTCAGAATGAAGTGTTTCCCGAAATTGACCTGGAATATTAATGGGCCAAAAACCTGCATCGATGCGTTTCGATTCGACGAATCGGTACGGTCCCGTCACGCAGTCTGCGATTGCTGTGCCGGTGCGTGCGGAAGCGTAATTTTGTCCGATTTCGAGATGAAACCACATCACAAATTTTTTCGTTTTAGCGTTATAAATCACTTTGGGACGTTCCAAAATGCAGCCTTTTGCAATGTCGGATTTCGGATTTTTCGAGACGGGCAGAGCAATTCCCTCGTCTTTCCAGCGGTACAGGTCGTCGGATGAGTAACAGTGGACGCCCACTTGCGCCCAATTTCCGGCTTCCCCTTCAATTTTGTGTTCGCCGAACCAGTAATACCGTCCCTCAAAGAGGAGAATTCCGCCGCCGTGGGCGTTTATGACGGACCCATGGGTGTCGCGCCAAACTTCACCGGGACGAAAAGTTGCTGTGGGTTCGCCGCTCGAAACGGAAGCGGAAAAAAAGAAGGATGCTGCAAAAAACAAAAACAAAACGAAATTTTTTATCGATAAATTCATAAATCCACCTAAAAAAAGAATTAAAATGAAACATTCTTCTGATTTTATCGAAATATTCCGAAATTTCAACCGGGTTCGTAATCATTTGGGGAGAAAAATGAAAAAAAACAAGGAAACGAGGGTGCTTTTTGTCTTTTTTTTAACTTTCTTTTGCGCAATGTTTGCGGCGAAACCGCTTTTTGCGTGGGGTGAAGGACACGAAGTGACGGCTCTTGCGGCGGCTCAGAATCTTCCGGCTCCGTGGAAAGAACGAATTTTGAATCATCCTGAAACTCTCCGCCAGTTTTTGTCGGACAGTCACTATCCGGATTCCTTTGAAATTCTCGAACAGGAACGCTGGGGGGATGATTTTCTGAGTCAGTTAAAGAATTTTGGAATTGAAAAGCGGTACGATTTCCATTCTTCTTTCTCGCGCTGTACTGCTTTTTTGCTTTTAGTGGAAGCGCTTCGAAGGGAAGATGAGCCGCGGGCGCTGCTTCTTCTTGCGATTCTGTCGCACTCGATCGCCGACCAGACCGCATGCAACCACGAGCCGCTCGTGCAGTATGCAACTTATACGCTTGGTGCGGAGGGGTTGGGCGTCACTCCGGCGTTGCAGCTCGATTTAGGATGGATTCAAAAAAACGAAACGGCCAAAAAAATCTGGGAAAAACGATGCGGGAAACTGACAGAAATTTCTTTTGAAAACGATGCGAAAAACAAAACCCTTCAAGAGGTGTTTGAAAGGCTTCATGAAATGGAGTGGGACGGTGTACGATTTTCGAAAAATGGAGCGTTGATCCTTGAAAATGCGTTTATTCTTGCAAAAGAACCTGAAAATCAGGAGGCGCAAGTCCGTTTAGCGACCGAATTTGCGGAACTCGGAGCCTTTTCGGCAGAACAAACGCTGCGAATTTTTTATGCGGCACTCGAAATTGCAAAAAATTCGGACGAACCCCCCTTCTGCAATGAGAATTTACAGGATTTTACATCGGTTTTAAGTGCGGATTTTAACGCAAGAATCGACACTTTTGTGCAAAATCGTCCTGTGGAAGAAGATGGATTCTGTGTGCCGTTCCTTCCGAAAAAGGAAGAGAAATCGACAGAAGTAAGAATACTGTACGACTCTACAGGGCGTTGGAACGAAGGTTTTTTTCATGGTTTGGATCGCATTCCAGCCGTTCAACTCGCGGGGACTTTGCGTAAAAACGGATTTTCAGTGACGTTGTGGGATGTGCGCGACTTTGTACGAAACGGAGAGAAAAATTTTTCGGATGTGCGACTTCTGATTGTGCCGAACGAGCGCTGCGAATCGTACCACGGAACAGATTGCAGTACGTTTTACAAAAGAATTCATACATATTTAAACACTGGCGGAAACGTTTTGTGGGTAGGAAATCGAGTTCCCAAAGAGGTTCATGAGGCCGCAAGCCGTTCAATCTCGCAAATTCCGGAGGTTGATGCTTATGCAAAACCTGCGTTTCCCGTTCCGATGAGCGAAATTTTGGAGGCGGGAGCGGCGTTGAAATCGGGGTCGGTCTGGAAGTTTCGGAGGATTCCGCAAGGTTCGGCAGGCTGGTACTGGCCGTCGGGACGTGCGTTCATCTCGGAAAATCACGATGAAGAGATTTTTCCAACGGTGGAATTTGTTTTTCCGGACGCACATCGTCTTTCGGTGGGGTTCGTCACGCCG
The DNA here is from genome assembly GCA_964438515.1 of uncultured Planctomycetaceae bacterium. Classification (GTDB taxonomy): domain Bacteria; phylum Planctomycetota; class Planctomycetia; order Pirellulales; family Thermoguttaceae; genus RGIG3701. Next base: position 6,856 of record CAYTLK010000003.1, on the reverse strand, counting down.
CACGAACATCCGACGTTTGGATTTGTACCGCTTTACGTGTTGAATCCGTATGTTTTTACAGACGAAAAGCCGACATTTTCGCCGTTGGAACTCTCGCTGGATTCCGTTGGAACTGCAATTTTGTTGGATTTTATGAAAAGATTTGATTTAAGTAAAGAATAAAGAACAATAAATATGGAAATTTCTGACCTTCAAATACAACATTTACTCACGTGGTTCGAAAAGTTTGGCCGTCACGCGCTTCCGTGGCGGCTCGAACGGACGCCGTATCGGGTCTGGGTGAGTGAAATCATGCTTCAGCAGACGCAAGTCGCAACGGTTCAGGCGTATTTTTCACGTTTTCTCTCGGCTTTTCCAGACGTTTCGGCGCTTGCGGAGGCGGAAGAAGAAACGGTTTTGCGTCAGTGGGAGGGGTTGGGTTACTATCGCCGCGCACGTCAAATGCATGCGGCGGCAAAAATCGCGGCACAGCGTCCCGACGCCGCTTTTCCCACGACTTTCGAGGAGGTTCTGGCTCTGCCCGGAATCGGACGTTACACGGCGGGTGCGATTCTTTCGTTTGCTCTCGACGAGCGGTTTCCCATTTTGGAGGCGAATACGCAGCGTCTTTTTGCACGTTTAACGGCCCTTGCGCTTCCTGTTTCGACGGCGGCGGCGCAGAAAATTCTTTGGACGACGGCTGAAAATTTCGTCTCGGAAAAAACCTCCCACGCCTCCCCTTGTGCGATTAATACGGCCTTAATGGACCTCGGAAATCTTATTTGTACCCCGCAAAACCCCCAGTGTGACGCGTGTCCGTTCTTTACGGAGTGCGAGTCGCGCCGAACGAACGCCGTCGAACGAATTCCGATTTCTGTCACAAAAATGAAATATGAAACGCGAAAAGAAGCGGCCGTTGTGATTTTTCGAACGCCGAACGAAACGTTTTCATCGGAAAAAAGCGGAAAAAGCGAGCCGGAAGTCTGTCTTTTGCGGTACGTCGAGGGGGAATGGTGGGCTGGATTGTGGGATTTTCCGCGCGTTCAGATTCTTACAGACTCGCCGGAAACCGAACTGACAGAGTACGTCGAACGAACGACAGGTTTGAAAATTGCACTTAAAAAGTCGCTGAGTGTGCATCGTCACAGTGTGACGAAGTACCGCATCACGCTTCAGACTTTTTCGGCGCAGGTTCTTGAAACTTCCGGAGAATTAAAATCGAAAACGCCTTCCGGGGGGGAAATTCGTTGGGTTCCGGCTTCGGCGGTCGACGCATTTCCGCTTTGTTCTACGGGAAGAAAAATCGCGAAAGAGGCGCTGTAATACGTTTGCGAGACCCGTTGGTTTGATGCGGGTTTATAAAATTTTATCGTCGTTTATAAATATTTATCGTGTTTTTGATAAACTTTTTCAGCGACAAAAAGTCTGAATTTCTTTTCAAAATGGAGAGATTTTATTTTCGTGACCGATTGACTTTTTGCGTGCGCGGAGTACAATAGAAGAGTCTGATTCTCGAAAATTATTCCTTCCTCCCGTTTTTCCTTCCTCATTTCAGGTTAATTTTATGAAAAAGTTTTGCGTCTTAATTTGTCAGACTGTTTTTTTCGCTCTTTTAATACACTTTTCCGTTGCGGAACGTGCGGTTTGCGCAAACGAGGAAACGGTGTCGATGATTGAGGAGTTTCAGCGTCACGGAATGCCGGACGAAATTCTTTTCGTGACGCGAAAACCGAGTTTCGACCCGCATTGGTACGCAAATATTGGTTATTATGCGGATAATTCGTGCCGCGTCCCATTTCCGAGAAACTCCGGCGGCGCCGTCTGGATTTACAACGTTAAAACGAAAACACTTCGAAAGGTCTTTGAGGACGCCGAGGGAAACGTGCGCGACCCGCAGATTCATTATGACGGCACAAAATTCGTCTTTTCGTATCTTCCAAAAGGAAAAAAGCATTACAGTCTTTTCGAGATGAATTTGGACGGAAGCAATCTGCGTCAAATTACGGGCGTCGGCGAGGATTCACCCATTCCGGTTCCAGCAGGGGTTCAGCCGCTCGAAACGAACGAAATCCGTCGGAGTCCCAAAAATTTGGACGGTGTGCAGGACTATCCCCCGATGGGCTGGGACGATTACGAACCGATTTACACGCCGGACGACAAACTGATTTTTTGCTCGACGCGGGCAAAACGTTACGTTCAGTGTTATTATACACAGGTGGGGACGCTTCATAAATGCGAGTTGGACGGGTCGAATATCCGCTGTATTTCCGCGAATGTGGAGCAGGATAATACACCGTGGTTCCTCAACGACGGACGTGTTGCACACATGCGGTGGGAATATGTGGACCGACACTGGGGGACGTACCACTCTCTTTGGACGGTGAATCCCGACGGAACGAAGCAGATGGTTTTATACGGAAATTTCGCGACTTGGGACGCGATGCTTGCGCCGAAACCGATTCCAGGGTGCAGCAATCGCATCGTTTGTACGTTTTCGCCGGGTCACGGAAGGAAGGAACATTACGGAAACATTGTGATTCTCGATACAACGCTCGGTCCCGACGACACGAAAAGCGTGAAGTATGTGACGAAAAATCCAGATTATTCGGATCCGTGGGCGTTTTCAGAAAACCTCATTTTAGCCTCCGCACGCGACCGAATGGTGCTTCTGACCGCCGACGGACGGGAAGAGACTCTTTTTGAGCTTCCAACGGAACTGAAAGACGCCGGTTTTTGGATCGGCGAGCCGCGGCCGGTGATGAGTCGTCCCCGTGAGGTGGTGATTCCCGACCAGACGGACCCCGCGAAAGCATACGGAACGCTCGCACTCGTGAACGTGTATCGAGGACGAAAGATGCAGGACGTGAAACCCGGAACGGTGAAATACCTGCAAATTTACGAGGTCCTTCCGAAACCCGTGAACTTTTCAGGCGGAATGGACATGATTTCGAACGAAGGGACTTTTTCCGTCACTCGGCTGCTGGGAACTGTTCCGGTTTCTGACGATGGGAGTGCGTACTTCAATCTTCCTGCGAAACGAAGCGTTTTTTTCTGCGCAATGGACGCACAGAATCACTGCGTCAAACGGATGCATTCTTTCACGAGCGTTATGCCGGGCGAAGTGACGACCTGCATCGGCTGTCACGAAGAACGAACGGAGACGCCGAGCGCTGAGGAACGCGACCGAATCAATCGAATTCTTCGAACGATCCCCGTCGAGCCTCAAAAAATCGCCGGAGTGCCGGAAGTTTTCGTCTTTCCGCGCGACATTCAGCCGATTCTGGACCGTCACTGTCTCGCGTGTCACAATCCCGACCGTGAAGAAGGCGGCTTCAACATTTCCGGCGAGTGGAATCCGCTGTATACGTTCGGATACATGCAGATGTCATGGCGAAAAATGTTCGGCGACAATCGAAACCGTTCGATGGGAAATTTCTCACCGTATGAAATTGGTACAGGTTCCAGTCGTTTGTTGAAACTCATTGAGGAACACCACGGCGACGTGCAGATGAGTGAAGACGAACAGAGCATGATTCGTTGCTGGCTCGACGCGGGCGCAAACTATTCCGGCGTTTATGCGGCGAGCGGCTGCGGCGGTCTCGGATATTTTGTCGCGCACGTAAATATTCGTAACGACCAAGACTGGCCCGAAACGGCGGAATCGACGGAAGCGATTCATCGGCGCTGCGATGTCTGTCACTGTCCGACCGAAGAAGAAAAGAAAATTGGAAATTACACGCTGAATACCGAGTACAAAGCGGCTTACTGGCCGCCGCAGAACAATCATTATGTGGTGCACGACATGTGCGAGGAGTCGGGCCGTTACAATCGTCATGAGATTTGGAATCTTTCGTACCCGGAAAAGTCGAAAGTGCTTCGAGCGCCGCTCTCGAAAGAGGCTGGAGGTCTCGGAAAATGTGAGGCGGCTTCCGGAAAAAAAGTGTTTGCCGACACGAACGACCCGGATTATCAGCGGATTTTGAAATACATTGAGCGGGGACGACGGTACATTTTGGAGGAAGACAATCGGTTCAGCATGCTGCATCCCAGCCCGAATAACGGTCCCGACTGCCCGCAGCACTTCACGCCGAGATGGGGGTACATCCGCGAAATGATTCGGTACGGAATTCTGCCGCCCGACACATCGCCGAAAGCGTCCATCGATCCGTATGACGTCGAGGGGCGTTACTGGCAGTCGCTCTGGTACGTTCCGACGAAGGAATGAGAAAAAGAAACACTGGAAATATCGTTATAAAATTCATAAGTAAGTTTAGTAATACAAAAGGATGAATAATGAAACGTTTATTTTTGATTTTTAGTACAGCAGTTTGTGTCTGTTTTACTGCGTTAATTGCGGTTTCTGATGCGTCGGCGCTCACGATTTATGTCGCTCCGGACGGAAACGATGCGTGGAGCGGCCTCCTTCCTGAAAAAAATGCGGCGCAGACCGAAGGACCCGTCGCGACGCTTGCGAGGGCGCAGGAAATTTGGAGGAACTGCGAGAGTCCGGAAAACGTGACGGTTCTTCTGCGCGGCGGCGATTATTTCCTCACCGAGCCGCTCGTTCTTGAGGAAATCGACCGAAAAACGGCACTTTCTATCGAAGCGTTTCCTCAAGAAACTCCGATTTTACACGGAAGTCAGAAGATTCAAGGGTGGAAAAAAGGTGCGGACGGCGTACTTCGTGCCGTTCTGACTCCCGAACAGGCGCAATTCGTTCCCAAACAGCTTTTCAGCGGTCCAAGCCGAATGATACGCGCACGATTTCCAAATTTTGACGTACAAAATCCTTACAAAGGCGGTTTCCTCTACGTCGCCCGCGGTCAAAAAACCGTTGGAGCCGTCGCAGAAATCAGTGGAAGCGTCGGTCAGATTCACAATTCCGGCGACTCGATGCTTTACGAAATTACGGTCCCAAACGACGGAAAATACGACCTTTGGATGTTGTACGGCGCAGACAATTCGTCGTACGGAATTCAGAATTTAGATGGACGCCTCACGATGACGTTCGACGAAACGAACGTTCAGCCTCTTACGGGAGCCGAAAATACAGGGGCTTGGACCCCCACACGCTGGGTGCGCTGCGCCTCGGCGGAACTTGCGGCAGGCACGCACTCGATGAAATGGTGCAACGTCAAAGGCGGCGGAATCAATATTGCGGCTTTTGCGCTTTCTGCGGACCCTAATTGGAATCCGAACGACCCCAAACATCAGAAAGATCTTTCCGCTAAAACGGTCGTTTTGATTCCGGCAGACAGTTTCGTAAAAGCGGTCGGAAAGCAGCTTTCGGTATCTTATTCCGGTTCCAAAGACGCATTTCGGTTTCATCCGGGCGAGTTGAAACCCGAATGGGCGCAAAAAGGGGTCGAACTGAAAATCTTTCAGAGCGGAAGCTGCCGCGCGTACTTGGAAATCACGGAAATCGCAGGAATTGACGAGCGAAATAACGTCGTGAACCTTGCGGGGAAAGAATGTACCGCGATGCTTGCAAAAGGGGACCGATACTTCCTCGAAAATCATTCCGACTTCCTCGATGCGCCGGGAGAGTGGTACTTCGACGCCGAGACGCGCACACTTTCCGTCATTCCGGCAGAAACTGATGCGGCAGATTCGGCCAAAAAAACGGATGAATATGATTTTCGTACCGACGTTGCAGGAACGCTCATTCAGGTGGTTGGTGCGGGAAAAGACGGGCCGTCCGCAAACGTTCCGCTGAAAATTTTCGGTTTGGAATTTACGGAAACCTCATTCACGCACGACGACGGCTGCGTGGGTTATTCGATGGGGAGCCGCGGCGTCGTGGAACTCAAAAACACCGCCGGCGTCACCGTGGAAAACTGCCGCTTTTTGAATATTGGACGTTATGCAGTCTGTATGACAAAGGGAGGAAAAAATCGGGTCGAGCGCTGTACGATCGACCATTCGGGTCAAGGCGGCGTGCTGTTGCTTGATTCTTCAGAAAATGACGTTTCGGAAAATCGCATCACACACATCGGCGAGGAATACAAGCACATCGGCGGCGTCGTGCTGGAATCCGGCAGCGAAAAGAACGTTGTTGCGCGGAATTTCATCCAATATTCAAGTCGGTACGGAATTTCGATGAAAAATGCGGGCGGATTGAACCAAATTCTCGAAAATGAGGTGCGCGACACGAGTCTCGAAACGTTCGACACCGGCGCGATTGAAGTGACGCAGGGCGACCAGAATTTCCAGAGCGGAACTCTTATTTCCGGAAATCGGATTTTCAATACGAACGGTTATTCCTGCGTGGACGATCTCGAACGCTATATGTCGTGGGGAATCTACCTGGATTCTTTTGCGGGTGGTTACACGGTCGAAAACAACTATGTTGCGCACACGTCGCACGGCGGATTTATGCTTCAAGGGGGCAAAGGAAACATCGTGCGCGGAAATGTATTTGTGGACGGAAATCAGTGCCAGGGATATTTTGCGAATTACATTGAAAATAGTGAAAATCTGGTTTTCGAGAACAATCAAATTGTGATTCTGAATCCGGAAGCGCGTCTGTATTCGGCGGGCCGCAATCTTTCGAAGGCGCTGAAATGCGACAAAAATACGTATTGGAGTCCGGCGGAAGACGTTCGGGAACGTTCGGATTTCAAAGCTTGGCAGGCGATGGGATTCGATCAAAACAGTCGTGTGGAAGAAGTGAAATATTGAAGGAAGAACGTTATTATACGCATTTTGGAGTGCGGGAGCAAGCTCCCGCTTTCCCATCATCACACCTCTTTTTCGGATTCAGGGAGCTTGCTCCCGCACTCCAAAAATGCTCCCGTCCTTTAATAATATTTTAAAGAAAATACTATAAGGAAGTTCTAAAAACCTCCGTTTTTGTTTCGTTTGGGAAAATTTCGTC
>CAYTLK010000002.1:123321-148084 GCA_964438515.1 uncultured Planctomycetaceae bacterium | reverse complement strand
CGAAATTCACATTGCTTTGGTTCCGTGTGCCGTCTACGAACACTTTAAACTGTGGAATTAAAATATTAAAATAGGTAGTTTATCGCCCTCAAATGGGGCACAAGTGCCAAAGTCAACCCATTTTAACATTTTTAAGATAAAAATTTTTTTATTCATAAGTATCGTAAATTACGGGTTAATTTAGCCACAAAAAAATTATTTTCACTTTTTTTGAAAATTTTGATAAAAAAAGTTAAAGTTTTGCCGATAACAGTATAGGGCTTTTTTGGGGCAAAAATTGCTAGTATGTTTTGTTGTACTGTTTTCAGTAAAAGGATTTACGAAAAATGGATAAAAAAAATGGTTTCGGGACGGTTTCTCCCATCCGCGAAGAGGAAAAAGAACAGTATCGCTCGAAAATGCTGACCCGTGACGAACTCGCGGCAATGTGGAGAGTGTGCGTTCATACAATCGATAACTACCGACGAAAACTGGGGCTTCCCTACGTGAAAATCGGCGCTTCGGTTCGTTTTTCCCTGCGAGATGTTACAAGATGGCTTCGCAAGCGTGAAATTGAATATTTCCTCAAAGGAGAGTATCCCAATTCGGATTTTTAGCCGGCAAAAAAATTTCTCGCGGGGGGCTTGCAAACAATGAAAAAAACTGTACAATTAAAGGAGTTCAATAAATGGCATCCATTTTCAAAAACAAACAATTCGATTCCTTTGGGATTGAAGTCATCATCAATAAAAAGCGCTGGCGCCTCTATGGTTTCCCCAATCGTCGGGAGGCTGTAACGTTCAAAGACCGCTTGGAAGAGCTGCTTGCAAATCAAAAAATCGGCGTGATTTCGGTTCCGTCGAAATTGTGGCTTGCAAAACTTTGGGAGAATCATCGAGAATACTATCAACGCCTCGTTGAAATGGGGCTGGCCGATTCTCGTGAAGAGTGCGGGACGCTTGCGCAACTGGCAGAACAGTACAAAGTTTACGCCGTTAATGGTTTGGTTCCGAAAGACCGCACCAGTATCGGACGCGATGGGGCGTATAAATCGTTCTTGAACTTCCTCGCCAATCAGAAGGCCAGCAACTTCAAACGCGATGAAGGAGCGATTCAGAAAGCCTCCTCCAAATGTGTGAACACCATCACCCCGGAAGTTGCGACCCAGTTTTGCTGTTACATGCAGAAACTTTACCAGCCGAGTACGTGGGGGCGGCGGATTAAACACCTTAAAACGATGTTTGAACTGGCGGTTTCTGCCGGCTGGATTCAGAAAAACCCGTTTGAACACCTCAGAGGAAGTGCGAAAACCAACCATTCACGCGATTTTTTCATTAGACTGGAGCTGGCGCAAGAGGTTTTGAAAGCGTGTCCTGACGCTCGCTGGCGCTTGCTTTTCAGCTTCGCACGCTGGGGCGGTTTGCGGATGCCGTCAGAGGTTTCCTTTTTGCGTTGGTCCGATGTGATGTGGGATTCGGATAAAATACGAATCAAAGTACCCAAAAAAACTGGACGAATCGAACAGGAACGCGGGAATTTTTCACAACGTTTTATACCGATTTTTCCGGAAATTCGGACGGCATTAGAAGAATACGCTGCTGAAACCGGGGAAAAGACCGGGGAGAACGATTCCATTTTTCCGGAGTTGGACGGGTCCGACCGTGCGGGCGCGCTCATTCGTAAACAGTTCCGACAGCTTTTGAAACGGGCGAATATTGTGGAGTGGCCGAAACTTTTTAACAACCTCCGAGCGACGCGGGACACGGAATTACAGGACATTTATCCGCTTCACAAGGTTTGTTCGTGGTTGGGTCACACACCGCGAATAAGTTTGAAACATTATGCGCAAATGACGTCAGACGATTTCCGGCGAGCTTCGTCCACTGTTTCTGCCCCGCAAACAAGAACCGGGGAAAACACCGGGGAGTAAAGTAATTTCAAAGAGTGTAAAGGGCTGAAAAACAGCTCCATAGTTTTTTGTAGAGAACGTTCGTTATATTCCGTAAAAAACGGTACGAAACGCAAATTACCGAGGTGAAATAAAAAAAGCAGGTAACCTAAATTACCTGCTTCTGATAGCCGAGGCGGGGATCGAACCCGCACGTTCTATACGAACTCGGGATTTTAAATCCCGTGCGTCTGCCATTCCGCCACTCGGCCAAACTTTTCAGTCTTCTTCAGTATATCCTCTTTCCACTTTTTCACAAGGGGGGGGATCCCCTTTTCTGCTCAGTTCCCCACTTTTTGAAAAATTTCTCCACACCACATCACAAACGAATCCACCATCAACATCGTGCCCACGATAATCGCGGTCAGACCCGCAAACGACCAACGCGTCAGACGCTCCCTGTAAAAAAGATACGCAAAGAATATCGTGATCGGTACACTCAACTTCGATACCGGTACGACCGTCGAGGCGGCCCCGTCCTGAAGCGCTCGATAATAACAGAGCCAGGAAGCTCCCGTCGAAAATCCGGAAAGAAGTATGAACGCCAACTCTTTCGATGGAATATTCGAAAGTTTTTCTTTTTTATTCGTAATGTAAATCATAAACCAGGCCATAAAAAGTACCACAACGGTGCGAACGGCAGTTCCAAGGTTCGACTCAATATTTTCGATGCCGATTTTGCCGAAAATCGAAGTAAAAGCCGCAAAAAGCGCAGAACCAAGAGCGTAGAAGAACCAGCTTGAGGAGGAAGGTTTGGAAGCATCGGAGGCCGTCGGTTTCCTTTTAATCATGAGGAACGTTCCGAATCCAATCATCGTGATTCCAACAACTTTTACAGTTGTGACGGTTTCGCCGAGAAGGAGGAAAGCCAGAATGACCGTAAGGACGATGCTCGTTTTATCAACGGGAACCACCTTGTTCACGTCGCCGAGCTGGAGGGCTTTGAAGTAACAGAGCCACGAACCGCCAGTCGCCAAACCTGATAAAATGAGGAAGATGAGTGTTTTGGGGGAAATTTGTGCAATCGTGTTTTGGGACCCGACGACGAAAACCATGAGAATCGCAAAAAGAAGTATGATTATTGTTCGAATCGCTGTCGCGACGGTCGAATCGGTGCTGCGGATTCCTCTTTTGGCAAAAATTGCAGTGAGCGCAGCGAAAAAAGCGGAACCAAACGCATAAAAAAGCCACATAAATTCGTCTCCGTTGAAAATTAAACGATTTTCTGAGTCGTTTTTCGGATAGTTTTTGTTTAAAATGGATTCCAAGTTCCAAATTTTTTAAAGAAATCTTGGAGGAAACCCGAAAAATATTAAAAAGTATGGTTTTACGAGTGAGGAATACATTCCATGTTAAATGAAGTTCAAAAACGTATGCGCGTTGGTCGTTTCGTAAATTACGCCATACTCTTTACGGTGCTCGTCGGCCTCACGTTTTTGATTCTCGGTTTGAGACTCATCACGAAAGATATTCCGATGCCGGAGGACCAATATTCTCCGAAAATCACCGCACCGAAACATTATTCTATTCTTCGCGGCAGCAAAGGGTCTGTAGAAGCGAAACCCGAGCCGGTTTATTTCACAGTCGATGGAAAAGAAGTGTCGGGAATGGCATCGGATGTGTCGGCACCTGCGGCGCAGCCGAGCGAAAATGGGTCCCGTTCCGGCGGGTCAGTCACCATTCAGTGATTGAAGGTCTTTGACCCAGTTTCGTTCCTTCATGTACCATTCGATCGTCTTTGCAATTCCGCTTTCAAGCGTCCAGACGGGTTGCCAGCCCAAAATTTCCCGAGCGCGCGTGATGTCGGCGTGCGTGTTTGCAACATCGGCGGGATGGGACGGAAAAGAATGAATCAGCGGGGCGTTTCCAATCTGTGCGGAAATCAAATCAATAAGCGTACGAATCGAAAAGGGTTTGTCGCCGCCCAGATTGAACGTGTTGTAACCCACGGGCTTCAAAGCACTTACGATTCCTTTTGCAATATCTGTACAATAAGTAAAATCGCGGGATTGGGAACCGTCGCCGTAAAGTCGGAAGGGTTTTTCTTCCGCAATCGCATTGATAAAACGTAAAATACTCATGTCGGGCCGTCCGGCGGGACCGTAAACGGTGAAAAACCGCAAAACGGAAATGTCGAGCGCGTGCAGATGATGAAAACTGTACGCCAGAGCTTCCGCCGCCTTCTTGCTTGCGGCGTACGGCGAACACGGGGTGTCGGTCGGCTGGTCCTCGTGAAAAATCGTTGCGGTTGAATTTCCGTACACGCTCGACGACGACGCCAGCACGAATTTCTGCGTTCCAGAACGTCGGCAAAGTTCGAGCAAATTCAGCGTTCCAAGCACATTGGTCTCAAGATAAATTTTCGGATTCGCCACAGAATATCGTACGCCAGCTCGCGCCGCCAAATGGATGCAAGCGTCAAAATGAGTGAGATTTTCCGTCCGCAGAGAATCGTAGAAAAACGCCTCCAGCGCCTCGTTTTGCGTAATGTCGAGCTGCGCAAAATGGAACCTTGGGAATTTCTGCCGCAGCTGCGCGAGCCGCCACACTTTCAGCGAAACGTCGTACGCATCGTTCAGACTGTCGAGCGCGTACACCGTGTGCCCCGCCTCAAGCAGCTGCTGGGCCGCATTCGAGGCGATGAACCCTGCGCAGCCGGTAATCAAATACGTTTTCATTTCGGAATTCATTCCAGAATTCATCTCCCACTCGTTTTTTTCTTTGGACGGTTAAAAAGACTTGATTTGAATTTTATACAAAAATCGTACAGCAACAATGAATTCTATACTTATTCTATTTAAAAATTCCTATTCTTTTTCTTGCAGGACTTTCCGGATATTTTCTTCCGTAACCGGCGAAATCACCCCAAATTCCGTGATGATTCCTGCAATGTACTGCGCAGGCGTCACGTCAAAAGCCGGATTGTACACATCCACACCGTCCGGCGCCGTCTGCTTTCCAAACCCGTTCGTCACTTCCTTCGGATTTCGCTGCTCAATCGGAATCAGATCGCCCGTCGCGAGCGTCAAATCAAAGGTGCTTTTGGGAGCCGCAACGTAAAACGGAATGTGATGAAGATGCGCCAAACACGCCGCACTGTACGTTCCAATTTTGTTTGCCGTGTCGCCGTTTGCCGTGATTCGATCCGCTCCGACGACGACCGCCTGAATTTTTCCCTCACGCATCACCTGCGCCGCCATGTTGTCGCAGATTAACGTAACGGGTATTCCGTGCTGCATCAGTTCCCACGCAGTGAGCCTCGCGCCCTGAAGCAGCGGACGGGTTTCGTCTGCGTAAATGTGCAGTTTTTTTCCATGCTCGGCCGCCCAAAAGAACGTCGCGAGTGCGGTTCCGTAGTCGGCAGTTGCAAGCCCTCCGGCGTTGCAGTGGGTCAAAACTCCGGCGCCGTCCGGCAACCATTCCGCACCGTATTTTCCGATCGCGCGGCAAATCGCTCGGTCTTCCTCATGAATCGCGTGCGCCTCCATCAGAAGCCGATTCGCAACCTCCAGCGGATGAAACGTCTGCGTCGCGTCCATGAGTTCTTTCACTTTCGCCGCCACATCCTTCATTCGATCAAGCGCCCAAAACAAATTGACGGCCGTCGGACGGCTGCTTGCGAGGTACGCGGTGACTTCATCCAGCTTCGCGAAGAATTTTTCCTCGTTCATTTCCTCAAGAACCGGCTGAATTCCGATGCAGACGCCGTACGCCGCCGCAATTCCAATCGCCGGCGCGCCGCGAACTCGCAAAGAGTGAATCGCCTCCCAAACTTTATCCACGTTTCCTTTCGAATAGGATAATTGTACACATTCCAGCGGAAGGAGTGTTTGGTCGATGAGATACAAAGTACCATTTGCGGCACCTTCCCAATGAATCGTTTCGAGTTTATTCATTCTTTTACTTTCGATTTTCGAATTTTCGAATCTGATTTCTAATAAAAATAGAAGTCGGCAGCGTGTTTTGACGGTTATTTATGAAAATTTCACGGATTTTCATTGAGCGGCAAAACGTACGTGCGATAGTTCCATTGCGTCAATTTGTCTGCCGTCGGAATCAACATGTAACACGCAACATTCGAACAACAATCAATAATCGCCTGGCGCGAGTTGGGGAATTTCATTCCTTCCAAACACGGTTCGTGACCGCAAACAAGGATTTCAGCACCGACAATTTTCGCGAAAATATCGGCATTTTCCTGACGATAATCGCGTCCCCAAACGAGCCGATAGACCGACCCGCCGCGAATGAAATCGGACCCGGCATCGAGTGAACGGTACAAAATCGTCTCATCGAACGCGCCGTCCGGCTGGTCGAGCTGGTCGGGGATGCTGTGAGAAAAAAAGATGTGATCGGAAATCTTGACGGCCAGCGGACAGCTTTCGAGGTAGCTGATCATCGCGTGCCTCACGTCCTCCATTCGGGTTCCGTAGCAGTGACGCATCCCCATCGCAAACGTCAGATTGAGGAGCTGGCGACTTTTCTGAATCGGATATTCCGTCAGTTCTGCCAGTTCGTGATTGCTCATAATGTGATGGACGCGCTGGGGATATTTCACCTTCATCGCCGCCACGCGTTCCAGAAGGAGATGCGACTTGCACCCGTCTCCGTTCGGATATTGCGGGCCGCCGTGACAAATTTCCTGAAAAACGAGGTGTCTCCGCGGATGATTCTCGAGGTCTGCTTTCTTTACAATCATTTCAAAATTATGTTCGTGCCCGTGCAGATCTCCCGTCAAAAACACGTCTTCCGCATTCGACGCGTCCAGTTTTATAATATTCCCTTCGCGCACCTGCGTTTGGCAGTTCGCCTCGGCGGCTTTCTGGAATATGGCGATCGTTTCTTCGGCAGTATGAAGGATGGAACTCATTTTGATCTCAATCGTTTGAATCGTTTCAAAATACGCGGCGTATGCATCCGCAACGCATTCAGCTCAATTACTATATTCTATAAGGTAACAAAAATTTTCCCGTTTGTCCAGCCCTTTCCCCTACTTTTTTTCGATTCTTGAGTAAAAAAATCCGGTTTTTTTCCGATTATATTCTTTTTCTTATACGTGCAACAATCTACCAAAAAGACTTTAATCTTTTTTTAACTTTTTTCCAACTTTTTTGAACTTTTTTGATTTTTTCTGGGGAAAACACCTTGCATTTTCCTCATTTGAGTGTTAAAATACATATATCCATGAGGGATGACTTTTCTCCTATCACTTTTCCTGACTTTCGACTTTTCATACCACAGGGGATGGCAGGATATTAGGGTGTAAAGCGTCATTTCGGGGAGCGGTTCACGCCGCATTTGTACGCTTTTCCTCCATAGATACCAGCGTAAAGCAGTTCGCACAATTTTGTACGAACTGTTTTTTTATGCTTTTTTTATGCTTTTATGGTGCTTTCGTTGTGCTTTCGTTTAAAATATTTTGGAGTGCGGGAACAAACTCGCGCACTCCAAAATCGTCCATTATTCTTTCATCGTCCTCCGAGAGTCTGGGAATTGTTCCTGGTTCGTACAAAACCCATTTTCGCCGAAATTTTACAAAAGTTTAACACTTTTCTTACCCAAACTCCCCCTCCCCTCCCTGTTCAACCTCCATTTCTGGAGTAAAATTATTCCTATAATAGAAATGTTTTCTGAAGTTTCCCCAGCGGAGCTTTCATTTTAAATAGAGGCAGAATATGGACGCAAACGAAAATCGTATTACGGCAGCAAATTTCGATGAAGACTGGCTTCCCGCTCGGGCGGTTCTGCGGCACTGGAAGACGTCGCGGGCGCATAAACCCGTGCTGGCCGATTCTACCGGTGCGGAACTTACAGGCTCCAAAGCGCTCGTTCGCCTGATGGTTCTGAAACGCCTCCTCGAAAAGTACATTCTTTCTGCGGATGAAAAAATCGTCGGAATTCTTCTGCCGCCGAGCGTCCCGTCCGTCCTCGTGAATGCAGCGCTCACGGTCGGAAAACGAATCTGCGTCAATCTGAATTACACTTTGAATAACGACACATTAAACTACTGCATTCATCGCGTGGGAATCCGCCACGTAATTACGAGCCGCAAAGTGATGGAAAAACTGAAACTTCAGCCCGATTGTGAGGTGGTGTGTCTCGAAGATGTGGTGCCGAAACTGACTCTTTGGGACAAAGTATCAAGTGCCCTGCTCGCGAAACGGTCACTCAAGTCGCTCTATCGGAAATTGGGTCTGAATTCGATGGATCCCGACGAAACGATGACGATTATTTTTACCTCCGGTTCGACCGGCGTACCGAAAGGCGTGATGCTTTCGCACCGAAATATCGGCGGAAACGTCATCGGATGCCGCGATTATTTCCATTTAAACGAACAAGACGTGATGATCGGCGTGCTTCCGCTGTTTCATTCGATGGGGTACATGGCGACTCTTTGGGCGGTTTTGGGGCTTGGGATGTGCGGATGCTACCACTTTTCACCGCTTGAAGCCCGACCGATTGCGAAACTGTGCCGTAAATATCGACCCACAATTCTTCCCGCAACGCCGACTTTTTTGCGGATGTACCTGCGGAGGATGGAAGCGGAAGATCTGAAATCCTTTACGATTATCATGTCCGGTGCAGAAAAATGTCCGGTCGCACTGATGGATGAGTACGAGTCGCGTCTGGATGTGCGTCCCGTTCAGGGGTACGGAATTACGGAAACATCGCCGGTTTTGGCCGCAAACCTTCCGAAAGCCCGTCATTTGTCGGACGCCGATCCTCTTCCGCGAGACGCAGCGCTCGGTTTGCCGATTCCCGGAGTGGGGGTGAAAGTTCTGAACACCGAAACCGGGGAACCGTGCCGTCCCGGCGAAAGAGGAATGTTATACGTACACGGAATCTATGTAATGAAGGGTTATTACGACGACCCGCAAAAAACGGCGGAAGTGCTTGATTCTGACGGCTGGTACTGCACCGGAGACCTCGTGTATCGCGACGAAGAGGGGTACATTTACATTGCAGGCCGACTGAGCCGTTTTGCGAAAATCGGCGGCGAGATGGTTCCGCACGAAGGGATTGAGGAAATGTTGAATAAGGTGTTGCAAAATTCAATAGAAGAAACCGCGAGCCTCTGCGTAACGTCAGTCCCGGACGAGCGAAAAGGGGAAAAAATCGTCGTTCTTTATACAGAACTCGCTCTTTCACCGCAGGAAATCAAAGCGCGTCTCATTCAGCAGCAATACCCGGCTCTTTGGATTCCGGCAGAGGACGCTTACTTCCGCGTCGATGCAATTCCGGTCCTCGGAACAGGAAAACTGGATCTGTACGCAATTCACGAACTGGCTCTGAAATGCGCAAAAAAGGGGGTGTAACACCTCGTATCCACACAAGATGGATGAATTTTTTGAAAAACCGTTCCCTACCCGCTTGTAAAAAACTGAAAATATGCTAAAATAACAATCGAAACTATTCGTCCCTTTTAGGGACAGGGTATTCCATGGAATTCAAGTGTAAAGACAGGAACTATCATGCGTATTGCGATTGGAAGTGATCACCGAGGTCTAACCATGAAATCGATGGCAATCGACCTGCTGCGAAATGCAGGCCATGAAGTCGTCGAGTGTTGCGGAGTTGTGACGGACAATACCGTCGATTATCCCGACGTTGCACGTCAGGTCGCCGCTCTTGTCAGTAAAAACGAAGCCGATCGCGGAATTTTGATTTGCGGAACAGGAATCGGAATGTCGATTGTGGCCAACAAATTCCCCGGTGTGCGCGCTGCGGTCTGCAGTGACGAACTGACGGCTGAAATCAGTCGGCGTCACAATAATCTGAACGTTTTGTGCCTCTCGGGCGACATGCTCGGCACAAGCGCCATGGAACGCGTCATTAATAAATGGCTGGAAACGGAATTCGAAGGCGGACGTCATTTGCGCCGCATCGAAAAAATTGCCGCTATCGAAAAAGACATTGCAAACGGTGAAATCCGTTAATCAAGCAGGAAGAAAGTCGTTTTTTCGCTCTTTCTTCCTCCATGTTTGATTTTTGGGTTCGTACATTTATCATAAATTGTTTTAGAACAGGATTTTTTCTCATGGCTCAACTCATTCTTCCGCACGGTGGTTTACAGGAACCGGTTTGCTGTACTGTTTGTGACTGCAAAAAAGAGGACTTTTTGGCGGAAGCCGCCTCGCTCGTACGTGTGCCGGTCTCCGACGCGGACCTCTCGACGGTTTACCGTTTTGGCGACGGCGGCCTGAGTCCGCTCACGGGTCCGATGGATTCCGAAACATGGAATCGCGTGCTGAACGAAGAGTGCATCATTTACGAAGGCAAAAAATACGCCTGGACGATTCCGCTCGCGTTTCCCATGACGAAAGAACTTGCGGAGACGATCAAACCCGGTCAGAAAGTCGCGCTTGTCAATTCGAAAGACGAAATCATCGCGACGGTGGACGTGACCGACGTGTATCCGTGGGACAAAATGGATTACATCAAAAAGGTCTATTTGACGGACCGAACCGACCATCCCGGCGCCGACATGGTGCTGGTGAACGATGCGGGAAAAGACTGGCTCCTGGGCGGAACAATTCAGGTTTTGCCGCAGCCTAAAAATCCAAGCTTCGGAAAATACGTTTTGAGTCCGCGTGAAGTGCGTGTGCTGCTCGAGACGAAAGGCTGGAATCGCTGCGTGGCGTTTCAGACGCGCAACCCGCTGCACCGTGCGCACGAATATGCCCTTGTTTACGGCCTCGAAACGCTGATTCGTCAGGGATTCAATGCCGGCGCGTGCCTCAACCCGCTCATCGGTGAGACGAAAGGGGACGATGTGTGTGCAGAAATCCGCATGCAAACGTACGAAAAACTGATCGAAAATCGGTCGCTCGGTGAGGGCGACAGCGACACGGAACTCTGGACGGCTCGCGGCGAAAGCGTTCCGGACCGTGTAATTCTGCTCGGACTCGACATTAAAATGTTCTACGGCGGACCGAAAGAAGCGGTCATGCACGCGATTTATCGTCAGAACTTTGGTTTTACCGACATCATCATCGGCCGCAAACACGCGGACGCGCCCTACAAAGACGGAACGGCCATCTGGGGCGACTTTGATGCGCAGGAAATCTTCAAACACCTCAACGGCGACCTGAAAATCAGCAATCTCAACGTTGGTTTTGCAGCTTACTACGAATCAATTGGCCGTGTGGACCTCATGGAACATCATAAAGACGAAAAACCCGTATTCATTTCCGGAAAAGACGTCCGCAAGACGCTCAAAGAAGGAAAGCACGTGGATCCGCGCATCATGCGTGAAAGCACAAGCGCGATTCTGAGTGCCGCGATGAGCGAAAACAAATAAGAACGCAAAAACGAAGTATTAAAAAAGGGTCGTAAATATTAAAAAGGGTCGTGGGGAAAAACAACATTCAAAATGTTTTTTCCCGCGACCGTTACGTCTCGACGGACAGCGTGATTCTCACACGGTGTGAATCACGCATGAAAACCGTTCTTTAATCAACATCAGAGACTCTTTCCCCTTTGACGGACCAGCGGAGATACGCATCGAGAAATCCCTGAATATTCCCGTCGAGAACCGCATGAAAATTCCCCATGTAGTAACCCGTTCGCGCATCTTTCACACGCTGATCGGGATGGAGGAAGTAGTTTCGAATCTGAGACCCGAATCCGACTTTGGCCTTTTCGTTGTATTTGTCGGCCTGTTCCTGTTCTCGTTTTTCCTCTTCGACTCTCGCGAGACGCGCACGCAGCATTTTCAGCGCCATTGCGCGGTTTTGATGCTGGGAACGTTCGTTCTGACACTGCACGACGATTCCCGTCGGAAGGTGCGTGAGACGAATGGCGCTCGACGTTTTATTCACGTGCTGACCGCCCGCACCGCTTGAACGGAAGACGTCTTCACGAATATCCTGGTCGCGCAGTTCCACTTCCACCGAATCATCCACATCCGGGTCCACATCCACAGCGGCAAAACTCGTTTGCCGTTTTCCTTCGGAATTGAAGGGGGAAATACGAACGAGACGGTGCATTCCCGCCTCCCCTTTGAGGTATCCGTAGGCGAGCGGACCGCGAATGGCGATGGCGGCGCTGTTGATTCCCGCTTCGTCATTTTCGAGACGGTCGAGAATTTCCACCTTGTACCCCTGCATCTGTCCCCAGTTGATGTACATTCGCAGCAGCATGTCGGCCCAGTCGTTCGCATCCGTTCCGCCGTCGCGCGCATTGATTGTAAGAATTGCGTCACAATTATCGTTCGGACCGCCTAACAGGGTGAGGAGTTCGAGGTGGTCGAGATCTTTTTCAAGCGTTTCGAGCTGTTTTGGGACTTCCTCCTCAAAAGAAGGGTCTTCGTCTGCCATTTCGACCATGGTTTCGATGTCTTCCATGGTGCTCCACGCATCGTTAAGCGGTTTCAAAACGGATTTCATTCCTTTGAGTTCCGTCACGAGTTTGGTCGTTTTTTCCGGAACGGTCCAGAAATCCGTATCAGAAACCATCTGGAGTTCAATTTCCTTGACGCGCGCCGTTTTCTCGTCGTATTTGAGGGAGTCTTTCAGGAGACCGAGCCGTTTGTGAATCGTTTTTATGCGATCTGTAATTTCCTTTTCCATAATTTGATCCGTAAAGTTTTTTTGCGGGTGAGTTTTACGCCGTCCTTTTTATATCATTTTATCAGAAATTTGAAAAAATAATAGTAGGACGTCCCTCAAATTTTCCGCGAGGTTCTGGAAGGAAACTTCCTTTAACGCAGCCAGCCCATGGTAAAACTGAACAACTGTCGATCGTCGCCGTCTTCGTGAACCACCGGGACGGCAAAGTCGAGCGCCATCGGAGCCGGACCCAGCATCGGCATCGAAATACGGAAACCGGCACCGAGCGACACACGGTAGCAATCCTGCCAGTCGTCAATATACGGCTGAACGGTACCCGTATCGCAGAAAAGAACGCCGCGAATCATATCGTTGGCCGTAATTGGGAACAAATATTCCATCGACGCCAAAATCATCATGTTTCCGCCCATCGCCAATCCCTTTTCGAGAGGTGAAACGCCGCGATAGTCGAAACCTCGGATCGTGGCGGAACCGCCTGCAAAATACGACTCGTAAACGGGTGTGTTGTCGCCCGTCCACGCAAAGGAGGAGGTGAAACTCAGCACGTGACGCCCCGACATGTCGGCACGTTCATGCAGAAGCCAGTATTTCTTAAACTGTGCGTTGAAACGCGGATACTGCCACGTTCCCACCACTTCTTCAAGTTCAATCGACGCATAATATCCTTCGGTCGGCAAATACGAACTGTCGCGGCGGTCCTGAACCAGTCGGAAACTGAATCCGAGAAGGGTCGAGTGTCCCAGCGCGTCGGCCAAACGGGAAGGCGGCGACGCAACGGGGTCGTCGAGAAACACATCGTATCCTCGAAAACCGATATACGCACGTAAATCATGCGTGAGTGCGCGGCTTAGGTTGATCTGACCGCCTGTACGACGTTCATCCCAGTAATCATACGACCGTTCGTAGTACATCGCGCTCGTTCCCAAGCCGATTTGGGAGTTGAAAAGGTACGGTTCGTCGAAACTCACAACGTATCGCGAAACTTCCGTACCAGGCGTCGCTTCCAATCGGAAATGCTGACCGCGGCCGCGCCATGATGTGCCGTTTTTAACCTCGCTCCACGAACGCGGCCAACGACAAATATCGAAGTTTTGTTCGTCCACCACAACGGATCCGACCAAACCCGAGTCGGAACTCACACCCAGCGAAAACATCACGCGGCCTGTGGTGGTTTCTTCCATTTGCGCCGTAATCGGTAAAGACCAGCGCTGCCAGTCGCCCAACGAATAACCCTCCGGCGGCGCGTCGCTGATGTGCTGCGTGTACGGCGTCACATCCGGGTTGCTGATTCCCGGCTGCGGCGGAGGCGACATCGCCTGACCCGTTCGGGGATTCACGCTTTCAATCTGCGCAGGAGGTTCCGCCTCCGCAAGCTCTTCCGACGCCCACGACGGCGCCGTTCCTGAAGCTGTACCGTTCGTTGAAGCTGCACCAGTTGCTGAAGCTGCACCAGTCGCCGAAACTGTACCGTTTTCCGGATTGTTTCCGCGAACGACCGCTGCGCCGGTGTCGTCTGCCCCCTCATCGTACACGGGAATTTGCTTGAGCGGCACATTTCCGTCCGTCGAACTTCCATTCGACGTGTAAGAAACAGGATTTTCGTACGAAGAATTCGGCGTGTAATTCGTTCGATACACCACAGGCTGAGATGTTCCAAGCTGCGATGTTTCAGGTTGAGATGTTTCAGGTTGAAACGTTCTGGGCGTTACAGGGTGCGAAACTTCTCGTACGGAAATCGGAGCGTCCGCATATTCGGGATCGTCGTTCGAGACGCCGACACGTCCGTTCAAGTACAAATCTTCCGCATTTTCAGGAAATTCGTACGTCCGATACGCGGCGCCGGTCCGTCGGTCCACAAGTTCCATGCACCACACATTTTCCATCGGATCCGAAGACGAAACGGCTTCGCTTCTTGAATTTTGCACATCATTCGATTCATCGGAAGACGCATCCTTTTCCGCAGCCGCATCGTCCGGACGCTCCACAGAACGCAAAAGGGTGTGGATGTTGACGTCCAAAAACTCTTCGTTGGGTCCGAGGGTGAAAGAATCATCCACGTCCGCAACCGCCACTTTGAAAACTTTTTGCGTCTGACCGCCCGAAAGCGCGTCGCGGCCCGCACCGCCGCCGACACTCGCAGCCCCCGCAGAGCCGGAACTTCTGCCGCTTCCCGATTCGGCGGAACCCGAAGAGGAACCGGAATTTCCGTTTTGCGAGACGCTTCCTGCATTACTTCCAATCTGCGCCGCAATTTCTTCCTCACCGCTCAATTCCGGCGGAGAATAAACCAAACGCGGCATTTTTCCCTCGCTGGGGTCTGCTGCAAAGAGCTGCGACGACTTCAAACGCCGTTCCGACTGCCGAAGCTCGTACACGTTTACGAGGTCGCCCGGCTTGATGGAGAGTCGATTCAGCACCGTAGAAATCTGCGTATGCGGAAATTCCCCTTCAATCAGTACATTCACTCGCCCGACGCGATACGTTTTTCCTTCTTTAATCGAAAAAACGATGTCGCACTGTCCCGGATCGTCCAACATGCGCGCTTCCGCATTGATGTCCGCAAAAACGTACCCCTGCCGACCGTAACGAAGCCGCACACGATTGATGCTTAAATCAAGACGGTCTTTATTGTACGGTTTTCCTTCGTGAATTTTCATGTCCTCAAGCAGAAGCGCCGCGTCGAACTGTTCGTTTCCGACGTAACGAATTTCATGAATTTTCGCCTGCGGACCTTCCTCAATGACGAACGTCACTTCGTTCCAGCCGGAATCGCTCGACCGTTTGACGCGGCGTCCGATACGCGCATAAAAGAACCCGAGGCGCCGATAGTAATCTTCGAGCTTCCGAATGTCCTCCTGCAGACTTTCTTCCCGCAGCTCGCTCTGGAACCAAAAAATCCCCGGTTTGCTTTGTACGATGGTTTTCAAACGCGCGCTCGAAACGATCGTATTTCCGACAAAAGTCGTACTCCACACGCGAAAACGCGGTCCCTCATTGATGAGGTAAATGACGCCTGGGTCTTCCGCTTTGTCGCCCTGAATCGTTTTGACGACAACTTTTGCAAAACCTTTGGAACGATAGTATGTTTCCAGTTTTTTTCGACCTTCTTCCGCATCATACGGACTGAAAGGACGGCCGGGAACCAATCCGCACTCTTTTTCGAGGGTTCCAACACGATAGTGCTCGTTTCCCTGAAATCGCAGATAGTGCATCACGGCCCGTTCTTTCACGTTGAAAATCACGACGAGACCGTCGTCCCGGTTCTGAATGTACGGTTCCACGAGCGTAAACAGACGCGTCTGACTCAGACGCCGAATATCATCATCCAAAACGATCGTGTGGAACGGCCGACCCGCTCGCGTGTAGATGGACTGCATGATTTTTTCGACTGAATTTTTCTGATTTCCAATAATTTGTACATCAGAAATCATTTTTCCTTCGTATTCCGTGCATCGAGTGGAGGAGATTTCCCCCGCATCCGGGTTCGTCCCGCTCACCGGCGCAGTGCTTGCAGCCGTCGAAGAATCCGGCGACGCAGAAGCTCCGGGAATGTCCGACGATGCAGGAAGTACGTCTTCCGCCTGTCCCCCCGCCTGCAGCAGCGACTCCGCCTCACTTCCGACCGGCACATTCACGGGCGCAATGTCCATCGAACCTCCGTCCGGAAGATTCAACTCAGCACGATTTTCACCCGTCACAAGTTCCTCACTCCCCGGCGAGTTTTCCGCCCGAGAACTGAGGAGGTCGCCCGGCGACGCAGCGGCGTTTTCAGAAGCTGTAACTGACGAATTCGAGAAATTTCCCTCCGGACTGAGCGTTCCCGGAAGCATGTACACTGCGTTTTCACCCGTCTGAACCGGTTCTGAAGGGTTTCCCGTCTCGGCAAACGAAGCGGAAATGAGGAGCAGAAAAGCCGTAAAAGCCATTAAAAAACACCACATTTTCCCCAACACCGACGCCGTAAGATGTCGGAAAAATGAAGATTGTTTCGTAGGATCCATTTGCGTTCGCGCCATGAACGGTCTCTTTTTTTATTTGGGATGATTCCACACAGGGAGAAATTTATACATTATTGCATTAATACACAATCAGACGAAATCAAGCAAGAGTGATTTCCCGAAATTCCTTGATTTTTATGCTTTTTTGATTTTTGTTGAAATAAAAAATTCAAGTTTTAGAAAGATTGTGCCGAAAAGAGAGATTTTTTCCAAAGGAAATCACGGTACACATGTACAGAAAGGGAACGAGCGGAAGTCGGTACCGCGCGCAGCATTCGACCCCGGAAAGCATCATCGTGAGGAGAAAATACGCCGCCAGTCCCGCAATCGCCAGACAGAAGGCCGGATTTTCAGAAAATTTCCGCAAAATCGTCCGCCGTTCCAGTAGAAAGAAAAACAGGGACGTCAGTAAAAGTGTCCCCTGAAAAACCAGCGACCAGATGAAAATCGCCGGATTTCTTGACGACCGCGGCGTCTGCGACCCGGAAGCGTGCGTGATTTCCGCAAGCGTCTGCGTTTCGTGCGCCACAAGGGACTTTCCCGCCCCAACCACCGACGAAATTCCGAGAGAAATCGGGTATTTGAACAACACGGAACGTTTGCAGGCGGCCAGCTGCGTGTCGATTTGTGCCGGATCGAGCGCGAAAGATTCCGGATTGTGACACTCAACAACCGAAGGAAGATGAAATTCGTGCTGAATTCGTGTCTGCGCCTCCTCAAGCGTTCCGCCGTGTTCCACCTCCCACGCCCCCGCGCCGGTGTAATACACCATCACGATGTTTTGATTTCCGCACAGTTCAAACTTTCCGAAAACGTGCGCGTTCCGCAGCATCCAGAGCGTCAGAGGAAGGTACGCCGACAGAAGAAAAAGAAGCGCCAAAAGAAGATTTTGAATAAGTTTCGATTCTTTGTATGTTTTTTGTGTTTTACACGTTTTTTGTTTGAACATTTCTGAAATTCGTTTTGCAAAAGCGCCTCCGAAAAACGCAAGCAGAAGCACTGCCGGAACGTACAGTCCCGTCGGACGCGTCAAAATCGCAAGTGAAAACGCGGTTCCACCCGCCAAAAGAGGGAGGATGCGGGATTTCAGATTCTTTGTCGGGGATGAAGCGGGAGACGAAGACTCTGAAAACGCAGGAAAAAGCGCCGGAAACGTCCAAAAAGCTCCAAGAGTCAGGAAAAAAAGGAACGTGACGTCCGACATCGCCTGCAAATTGAGCGACCACAACAGCGGGTCCAACGCAAAAAGGAGTCCCATTCCCTGTGCCGCACGAATCGAATGCGTGTAATAAAAAGTGAGGCGCGCCAGAAGGAACGACGAACCAAGAGTCAGAAAAATGTTGAAGCATAAAATAGCCGAAACGCCGCCAAAACGATCCATCCATCCCGCAAGAACCGGATAAACAGGGGTCCATTTGAAATCCGGACGAAATGGAGGAAGCGGATTCCGGGAATACGCCCCTTCATTCCAAATATTCTTTCCGAGCTGAACGTACGTCACCGCATCCGGATTGACGGCACACTGAAAATCGTTGCAATATTCCGAATGATGAATGCTGGTCCATCCTAAAAGAAAAAAATTCAGCACCAGCAGCAAGCATCCCGGAAGCATCATCGAACGGAGGCGAAAAGATGCTTCGGAAGGAATTTCGGCGATTTTTTCAGTTCGCGAACATCGCATCGACGTACTCATCGGGATTGAAAAGCGCAAAATCGGCCGCTTTCTCGCCGACACCGATGTATTTTACCGGAAGATTCACCTGCTTCCGAATGGCGACCGCGCAGCCTCCTTTTGCCGTTCCGTCGAGTTTTGCAAGGATGAGACCGTTACAATGTACCGATTCGGTGAAATGTTTCGCCTGACTGATTCCGTTTTGACCGGTTGTAGCGTCGAGAACGAGCAAAATTTCATGCGGAGCGTCGGGACAGACTTTCCCAATGACGCGATGAATTTTCTCCAGTTCGCGCATTAAATTCACCTGAGTTTGAAGCCGGCCGGCCGTGTCGACGATGCAGACGTCTATTTTTTTCGCGAGAGCCGTTTCCACCGCCTTGTACGCGACGCTTGCAGGGTCGCTTCCGGAAGGTCCCGTCACGATTTCCGCACCGAGGCGTCCCGCCCAAACCGTAAGCTGTTCAACCGCCGCCGCCCGAAAAGTGTCCGCAGCACCTAAAAGGACCGTTTTTCCCTGATCGCGGAACATTTTCGTAAGTTTTGCGATTGAAGTGGTTTTTCCGCTTCCGTTCACGCCGCAAACCATAATGACGGTCGTTCCGTTTTCCTGCAGCTGAACGGGGGCGGCATCCTGTTTCATGATGATTTTCAGCCTTTTTTTCACGGCTTCGATGAGATCGTCGAGAAAAACAACACGTCCGCGGAACTCCTTCGCGATTTCCTCCCGAATCTCCTTCGCCGCCTCGACCCCCATGTCGGTCCGAATCATCGACGCGAAAAGCTCTTCCAGGAAAGCATCATCTACCAGACGCCCTTCTTTCTTAAAAAGGTCACGAATATCGGTATTCAAAATCTGCTTGGTTTTTTCCAAACCACGCTTAATCAGCCCGAAAAGTCCCATCTTTTTTCCTTTTTATTAGTGTACGTATTTCAGAATCTTAGTCGGCTTGCTTTTCGTTCGAGGCGGCGTCTTTTCCCTGCACGGGGACGGCTCGCAAAAGGTTCTCGGAGGCGAGGTTTTTGCGGATTTTGTCGAGCACACCGTTTACAAAAGCGCCAGACTTTTGATCGCCGTATTCTTTTGCGATTTCAATCGCCTCATTCATCAGAATTCCCACCGACTCCTGCGCGTTCATAAGTTCGAAAACTCCAATGCGCAGCACATTTTTGTCCGTTTCTGCAAGTCGCGCAAAGCGCCAGTTTTGAAGGACGCACTCGATTTTTGCGTCGATCTCCTTCTGCTGAATCGTCACGCCCTCAATGAGCCAGTGCGCGTACCGAATTTGATCCACATCATTTTTGACCCGCTCACGAACCATCGCGTCTGGCGATTCCTGAACGGGATTCAAATCGTGACTGTACAGGACCTGAAGCGCAACCACTCGCGCACGACGATTTTTATCGATTAACATTTTTTAGTCTCATTCTGTTTTTGTTTTATTTCGTTACGTTTCAGTACGAATTTCGTATATTACACTATCTTATTCAGACGAATTCAGAAGAATTCATTTCAAATTCCTTCCGAACGCATCGAAGGAAGTGATTCAGACGGTTTTCTTCATCAAATCAAGCATCTCAAGGAGCGCTTCCGCACAATCCGCACCCTTATTTCCAAGATGCGCCTTCAGCGTTTTGTCGTGAGCCGCATCGTCCATCGCACTGCGCGCCAGCGCCTGTTCGACGGTATTGCACGTTAAAACCCCAAACATGACGGGCTTTCCAAACTCCGCGCCCTGTTTCGCAAACATGAGACTGACGGCCCGATTGATGTGCTGGTCGTGGGAGGTTTCGCCCTTAATCACCGCTCCGAGCGCAAGAATTCCCGCATATTCCGGTTTCTGAACGAGTTTTCCAGTAACCGTCGGAATCTCAAACGTTCCCGGAACGTAAAAAACGTCGATTTTTTCGTCCGAGACGCCGAGGGCGCCGAACTTTTGCAGCGCGCCGCGAAGCAGTCGGTCTGTAATGGTTTTATTGAATTTCGCAACAACAATTGCAATACGTCCCGCAAAATCCGGGGACGGTTTTCCTTCGTACTCGTTCATTTTTGATTTTTGTTTCTTTCACACAGGAAAAGTATATGAAACTTTTGAAAATCACACACTCTTCATTTTATCACAATTTGATTCTTTCGCTTGAATTCAAACTTAAACTTCAACTCAACCGAAATTTTACTTCAATCCTTCGAGGAACTCCGCGTTACTTTTCGTTTTTCGCAGCCGGTTCGTCAGCAATTCCATCGCGTCCACGGGATTCAACTCGCATAAAACGTGACGAAGTTTGATTATTTTCCGGTATTCATCCTCCGACATCAGCATCTCGTCGCGCCGCGTTCCGCTTTGCGTGAGATCCATCGTGGGCCAAACCCGCTGCTCAAGCAGACGTTTGTCGAGCACGACTTCCAAATTTCCGGTTCCCTGAAACTCCTCCGCAATCACATCGTCCATTGCGCTGTTCGTTTCCGTCAAAACGGTCGCGAGAATCGTCAGCGACCCTCCTTCTTCGACGCATCGCGCGGACCCGAAAAAGCGTTTTGGGATCTGAAGCGCGTTTGCATCCAGACCGCCAGTGAGGGTTTTATCGCTTGCAGGGGTTTCCGTGTTCCACGCACGCGCCAGTCTCGTGAGTGAATCGAGCAAAATGACGACGTTTTGACCGTATTCCACCATGCGTTTTGCTTTTTCCAGCACCATTTCCGCAACCTGAATGTGCCGCATCGTCGGTTCGTCGAATGTGGAACTGATGACCTCACAGTTTAACCCTTTTACCTGCTTTCGCATGTCCGTCACTTCCTCCGGACGTTCGTCAATCAGAAGAATGAAGACGTACAATTCCGGATAGTTTTTCAGTGCCGCACGTGCGATTTTCTGTAAAAGTACGGTTTTTCCAGCTCGCGGCGGACTTACGATCGTTCCACGCTGACCGAAACCGACCGGAACCATCATGTCGAGGACGCGCATTTCGATTTCGTCCGGGTCGGACTCCAAACGCAGCCGTTCGTGCGGGTACATCGGCGTCAAATCGTCGAAATTCTTTTTCCGCGAAAACTCATTCGGGTCGTGATAGTTAATCGCTTCGACACGCAAAAGCGCGAAATAACGTTCATTTTCCTTCGGAGGACGAATCTGTCCGGAAACAATCGTACCGGTTTTCAAACCGAAACGCCGAATCTGACTGGGAGAAACGTAAATGTCGTCGGGACACGACAAATAATGAAACTCCGTGCTTCGGAGGAACCCGAAACCGTCCGGCAAAATCTCAAGCGTTCCTTCGCCGTACAATAATCCGTTGAGTTTGATTTTCTCTTTCAGAATGCGGAAAATAATGTCGTGTTTTTTCGCATTTTCCTCATCAGGAACCCCGATTTCAAATCGCCGCGCTTCCGCAATCAGTTCCGGCATCGACAGTTTTTGAAGACGTCCGACCGACTCATTCCAGAGCGACACTTCGCCGGGCTTCATGCTGTCCGTGTCCGGCGTAAGCCCCGACGAACTGCGGTGTCCGCGGCTCATTTCTTCCGCAAGCTCTTCCGCAAGGGAAAGCGGCTCTTTATGCTGCCGCCCGCCCGACGTTTCAGGAAATGCAGGGTTGAACGCACTGTAACCGTCCTGATTGCGCCGTCGCGGACGACCGTTGTAACCGCCGCCGTTGTTGTAGCCGCTGTCATTATTATACGCGCCGCCGTTGTTGTACCCGCCGTTATTATTATACCCGCCGCCGTTGTAACCGCCGCCGGCCGAAGGATTGAACGGTTTGTATGGACGTCCGGAAACGTTTCCGCTCTGAATCTGACGGTCTGTGCGCGGGCGCCCCGAACGACCGCCGCCAAAGTTTTCGCCGCCCCTTCTTCCATCCGACGGATTTTCAGGTCCTGAACGAAACTGGGAGTATTCGCGGCGTTCCCGAAAATTCCGAAGGTCCGACCCGCGATTGGGGCCTGAATTCCAGCTTCGCGGCGCATTGGGACGTTCCTCCCGCGCAGCGTTTTCCGGTCGCTGAGACGCTGATGAATCGGACACATTTCGCGTTTGATTTTCGTCCGAATTTAATTTTGAATTCTGTGATGAATTATTTACGTCTTCCGTACTGGTTTTTCCGTCATTAATTTCGATTCCGCGACCGAAATCCGCATTATACGCGCTTCGGGAACGGGCTCCCGGCGGGATGCGGGTGATGGAACTCACGCCTCTCGGCTGAACCGGATCGCGCGGTAAAGGGGTGCGCGTCTTGATAAACGGACGTTCCGTTCGCAGACGAGACTCCTCCAGCGAGTCGCTATTGATTTCTGGACGTTTTTCCGAGTATGTTTCTGGATGAGATTCTGCCGAAAAGGAAGAAGACGATGATTCGATTTTTCCGTCTGTAGGCGCCGTGTCCGCAGCGGGAGGGGCGCTGTGCAGATCCGAGGGATCTGGCACAGACTTTCCGGATGGTATAGAATCCGACGGTTTGTCTGGAAACTGGGCTTCCGACATGATGCAAACTCCTGAATTAAAACGAGGTCCGCGGCATTTTCCGCAGATGAAGGGGTGGGATGATGGAATAGTACAATTGGTTTAAAAAGTTGGATTAAAATGTTCATTGAAAAAACGAACACATTAATAATATACACCAAATAATTTGAAAAGCAAGGGTTCCCCCAAAAAATTTAAAAACCGGCACTGACCGCATGATTTTCATGGGGACATTACCGGTTTTTAGGATGTCGCAAAAACGTTTTACAGCCACGCGGGAAGTTCGTTGGCGGCAGGAAGCGAGGCGCACATGACTTTCGTGACGCCGTTCACTTTCTGCAGTTCACTCAACGCAGTGACCGGGGGGACTGCATCCAAACCGAGAACGCCCAAAGCCTTTCCGCCGCACTTGTTGTTCGCGCGGCTGACGGAAAGCTGTTCGATATTCACATTATTACGGCCGAAAATGTTGCCGACCGCTCCAATCACGCCCGGAACGTTGTCGTGCAGGAAGAGGCAGAGGTTTCCGTCCAAATACGCTTCGAGACGGAACTCGTTTACCTGAACCAGACGCGCCATGCTGTTTCCGAAAAGTGTGCCGGAGAAAGAAGTGGTTCCCGTATCACTCGTCACTTCGACCGCGATGAGTGAGCTGAACGTTCCCGCTTCGCTCGATTTGTTTTCGACGAGTTCGATTCCGCGTTCTTTCAGAAGCATTTTCGCATTGATGATGTTGGACTCACCGCCGGTTGCGTTGGAAAGCAGACCTGCTGCGAAAGCGCCGGAAACGAGGGACGTCACTTTTTTGGCGATTTCACCGCGGTACGAAATGGCGCACTTCGAAATACGTCCTTTTTCCACCTGGGCGGCCATCAAACCGAGGCGCCACGCCAGAGCGAGCGAGCTGCGCATTTCCGCAAGCGTTTTTCCATCAAGAGGCGCCATATTCACGGCCGACTTGATTGTTCCGGTTGTGAAATAATCGATCAGAAGTTCGACGGCTTCGAGCGCCACACATTTCTGCGCTTCGTTCGTGCTTGCGCCCAAATGCGGCGTGCAAAGCACATTTTTGCGTCCGAAAAGCGGATTGGAAGTGCAGGGTTCCGTCGGATAAACGTCGAGAGCCACACCGCCCAGCTGTCCGCTGTCGAGACCGTCGACGAGCGCCGCTTCATCGTAAATTCCGCCGCGAGCGCAGTTGATGAGGTGCGCGCCCTTCGGCAAAAGTTTGATTTCATCATAAGAAATCATATTTCGAGTTTCGTCGGTCAGCGGAGTGTGAACGGTCAAATAATCGCAGAAAGGAAGCATTTCACGATAGGAACTGAACATTTTCACGCCCAATTCTTCCGCCATCGCGTCCGACAGGAAGGGATCGTAACCGACGAGCTTCATTTCCATGGCGCGCGCACGCACTGCAATCGTACGTCCAATGCGTCCCAAACCGATGATTCCGAGCGTTTTGCCGGCGAGCTGCGTTCCAGTGAACTGTTTTTTGTCCCAGCGGCCCTCAACGAGCGACTGGTTTGCAGGAGCGAGGAAGCGAGAAAGACCAAACATCAGCGCCAGCGCGTGTTCTGCGGTGGAAAGCGTGTTTCCGCTGGGCGTGTTCATCACGATCATTCCCTGACGGGTCGCCATGTTTTTATCAATATTGTCGGTTCCGACGCCCGCGCGCGCGATAGCTTTCAGACGCGTGTTTCCTTCCAGAATGTCGGCTGTCAATTTTACACCGCTGCGGCAGATCGCTCCGTCGAATTCCATCAGGGTGCTGCGAAGTTCTTCGCCTTTCAATCCGGTTTTTACTTCATATTCGATACCGGGAGCGGCTTCCAGAAGATTCAGTCCGTCCTGTGAAATCGAGTCAAGTACGACGATACGAGCCATAATATACTCCTTTGTATAAAATTGACGATAGGGAAAAATTCATTACACACTATTGTACGCTATTTACAAAATTTCGCAAGCCCCCCCCTCCTCAATTTCGATAGAAAAATATCTATTCTGCTTATTTTTTCTTTCCGCCCGCTTTTTTCACAATCTCGCAAAGAAATATAAAGAGATAGAAAGGAACGCAGAAGAGCGCAAAGGAACACAGGCTTCCTGTTTCGAAAATCAAAACAGGAACGATACTCATA
>CAYTLK010000002.1:92287-123221 GCA_964438515.1 uncultured Planctomycetaceae bacterium | reverse complement strand
GCGATAAATCCAAAAACTTCCCGATTTTTATGGAATCCCGTGTTCTCTGCCTGAAAAACCCTAATTCCGCTCGTTTCACTCGCTTCATTACGGGCTTGCGGTATACATTATTCGTTCAATATAGAAAACATATGAAATCAGTACGACTCTTTGAGCGCCGGAAGCAGCGGCGAATCGTTCGCGCGAGTCGTCGTTCGGAAGTTCTTCACCCGATCGAAAATCATGTAATTCGAATCATGAAAGTTTTTGCCGTACCAGCCGACCCGACACACAAAATCAATGTCGCCGCCCACAAAACGCCAGTCGACGTACTGCAGCCCCGTCTGATTATCGGTGTGCTGATACACAATCTGACGAATCTCCCAACTTTCGAGGTCCTCGGAACAAACGAGCGCCAGCGTGTTTCTCGCACCGCGATTCGGCTGAATCCAGTTCGTCAGCGCCCAATATTTTTTCGAAACGTCGTCGTAACGAATGCAGAACTTGGAATGACCGCCTGGAAAATCGTTCAAAAATTTATCGAATTTCAATTCTTTTCCATTTTTTGAAAGATTCAGGCGCGCAACGTGACGCCCGGAACCGCCGGAAGCGCCCCAGTCTTCGACTCGCAGAAACACGCTGACGCCGCCGTCGGGAGCCGCAACGCAGTTTCCTTCGAGCCATCCGTTGTACGGCCAGCTTTTGTCCCAATCGACGTCATTTGAACGCGTCCAATTCTCGGCGTTGAGCAAATCTGCGTCACTCGGAGCGCTGATTACAAGCACATCAAACGGCGGCCAGTCCTTTTTCTTCGGATTTACACGGTCGATCTGCCAGAAAACGCGGCCGTCGTGAATCAAAACCGGCACGGGGTCGGAATAGTAACGATCGTCGGAACAAAGCAGGCCGTGAGCCGCATCGGTCGGAACGCTCCACGTTTTTCCTTCGTCGTCGGAACGGCGAATCGCAATGCACTCGTTACTCATTCCCGGCTTGTTCGGTCGATAAAAACCAATATGGTACAAAGCAGCGCCGATTCTGAAAATCGTACCGCTTTTTTGGTCTGTAAATTCAGACACTTTTTCCCACGAAGCGCCGCGATCGTGCGACTGATAGACGCAGGTCAGCTCGCCTTTTGTGCCGGGGCCGAACCAGTCGTGTGTGAAGACGTAGGTTCCGTCCTCCATAATTTCCATTGA
Organism: uncultured Planctomycetaceae bacterium; assembly: GCA_964438515.1. Taxonomy (GTDB): domain Bacteria; phylum Planctomycetota; class Planctomycetia; order Pirellulales; family Thermoguttaceae; genus RGIG3701. Next base: position 122,043 of record CAYTLK010000002.1, on the reverse strand, counting down.
GGGCGTTCCATAATAAACGTTGGCCCAATCAGGACTTGCAGCAATTACCGTCCCTGGAGGAAGCGGCGTATTGGGTCTCTGCGATTCGCCGAACGTCACGGCGGGAGTCCCCAGCAAAAACAGCACAAGCGCCGCCGTCAGAGACTTAAAAATAGATGTCCGTTTCATCAAATACCTTTCAAAAATACCAATTCAGACGTTCCGTTTTGTTCCTTTTCGTTCTATCTGAAATTTACACAAAATTCATTCTTCTTCGCTCTCTGCGAGTTCCTGCAGTTTCTCTTGCGCAATACGGCTCCACTCGGTTTTTCTCGACTCGGTGAGTTCGAGGAACTTCCGGTAGCAGCACCGTGCGGGGATGCATCGTCCTTCCCGTTCCAACAGCTGCGCAAGATGAAAGTACGCCTCCGCATAATCGCCGTGGTAGGAAATCGCCCCCTCCAACGCAGAGACTGCAAGCGGAATATCGCCCAATTCCCCCAGTACAATTCCGAGATTTACACGTGCTTCCACAAAATCTTCATCAAGTTCAATCGCCATCGAAAACCGTTCGCGCGCGCCGTTCAGATTTCCGAGCCGATAGAGCAAATCTCCGAGCTGAAACGCATCCTGCGCGTTGGCGCCGACCGCAAAAAGAAGATTTCTGTACATTTCTGCCGCATCTTCCAAGTGTCCCGCCTCCTCCAGTTCGAGTGCCGAGGCGCGCATCTGCGCGATGGAAATCCGATTCACCTCCATCCCGACAGGCAGTTTTTCGAAAGAACCGACGGGGGCAGACGTCAGAGCTGCTTCGGAAGATGAAGACGCGGAAAACGCACCGCGTTCGTCTTTGATTTTACCGTCAGAATCATCATCTCGAAATTCACCTTCAGATTCATCATCAAATTCGGTCGAAGGGGACCGGGAAAAGAGGGATTCGAGCGTTCCAAAGGCGCGTGAAGAGTCGAAAAGCGTGTAATCCGCCACACGTTCCGGCGCCTGCTGAAGGTTGGGAGGGAGTTCTTCTTCCGCACGGTCCCGCGCGTCCGCCTGTTCGTTTTCCAGCGTCTCAAAATCAAGAAGCATCTGTCCCGTCGATTCAAGAAGAGTGTCGTTTTGACGCAAAAAGACGTTTCGACCCTGAATCACAAGATCGTTATTTGCAAGCAGCGGAAGCACGCCCGGATTGATGCGTCGAAGGGCTTTAAGCTTTTTCTCGATGGAAGGGTGTTTCACACCGTTTTGTAAAAGAGTTGAAAGCTGTCGGGCAGAAAAAACCTCCTGAAGATCAAAGTATGGAAGCCGTTTGATGACGCGAACGGGCGCAATGAGACCGCGCAAATACCATCGCCGAACGTCGGAAACCGTTACGTGAAGCAGCTCCGCAAGCATCACCGGCGTGTACAGCGACGTAAGGTCCTGCATCTTTTCGTCACTCGGAAACAAACGCTGAAGAAGCTGCGTCTCCGTCGCAAGATGGGTGAAACCGCACTCAATATCTTCGCGCACCGAATCCGTCAGCCAGTCGGGAACGTCCTGAGAATTCGTGTCGGCAAAAACGCGGGGCCGCTCCCCGAGAATCATCCAGTCCGCCATCGTGCCCGACTCAATCTCAGCAGAGGTTAAAACCCGGCCGCCGCTGCTGCGTATCAGCTTGGAAACCTCGCGAAGCGACATACTCATCAACGGACCGCAAATTCGTACGGTTTTCCCGTTCAGGAACTGGCTCGAACGTGGATTCAAAGGACAAACGGTCTCGGTCGCGACCATGAGTTTCCTCCCATTCTGGATGTGCGCACCACCGTCACTCCGCAGCCGCCGTGCATTCACGCAACGGCCGCGTAGAACAACTGTTGATTCAAATTCCAGGAGACGCCGGATTTCCAGGGGCCGCCGGCGGCAAAACTTCCGAAGAGGTTGTTCCCGGAAGTTCCGATGTCGGTGTGCTTACTGTCGGAACCGCAGCAGACGGCGCAACTGTCGGTGCGGGAACCTCCAGCTTGGGAGATTCCGCCGGAACCGCAGCCGGAACCGCCGCCGGTGCAACAGCAGGAGCCGAATCAACCGGAGCCGCAGTTCCGGAAGCAGGAGCCGCCGTTTTGGGTTCTTCCACAATCGAACGTTTTTCCGCAAAGGTCCGATTCTCGCCGCTCGCCTCCGAAGCACTCGCAGCGTCATTCTGAAGTGCCGGAGCGGGAAGCGCCCCCGTCGGAGCCGCAGCTGCCGGAACCTGAACGGTCGGAGTCTGAACGGTCGGAACCGCCGGCTGAATCACGGAACCAGAAAGCACCGGAGTGTCGGAAATGATTTCGTTTCCACAGGCGTCCAGCGGGACGTAGCGCGTCACAACTCGCGGCACACGCACCGTCGTTTCCTGCGGAACCATCTTGCAAACTCTCACCTCGTACTGTTCCTGTGTGCATTCGTCCACCATTTTCCACGTCGTGTACGGAACCTGACGCACGCGCTCTTCTTCCTGCCACTTGCAGACCTTTACAGGAACGTTCGTCACGACGACCTCCGTAACGGGTTTCATCGTCGTGACGGGAACCTTCTTCACCACTTGTTCGCGCACCATTTCCGTTACAACCACCGGAACTTTCGTCACAACCTGTTCTTCCACCATCCGCGTCGTCGTCACAGGAACCTGCTCGCAAACCTGACGCGGAACGGTGTACGTCCTCGGAACCTGAACGGGCTGCGGATTCGGAACCCAAATCTTCTGAACTTCGTACTTTCCTTTGTTCGACGGCGTCCAGTAAAGTCCCGCTCTCTGACGAACCACGTCCCCCGTTTCTTCGTCCGTGACGGCTTTCGCCTCCTGGAACTTCAAACGGCTGCTGAACATTCCGCGATTCGGCTTCAAAACCAGCTGATCGGTAAACGCGCCTTGATCGACGTACTTCGTTTCGTACGACGTCACCTGCTCGTTCACCGTCCGCGTTCGCGTTTCCATCTTGGTTTCACACACGGGCTTTTGAACCACGCACACTTTTTCCTGTTCGATCGTACGCTGTATAGGTTTCATACAGTACGACACTTCCTCACGCTCACACGTTTCGGGGACGTAACGAACGCGCTCCTCCTTCTGCTGCTGAATCTGAACCTCCGTGATCGGCACACGTACGGTGTAACGCTCCTCGCGCATTTCCGTCTCGACGACCTTTTTCTGAACCGTGACGGGCCGCGTACGCATTTCCGTCTCCCAAACGGGTTTGTAAGTCACCACCTTTTGTTCGTCGTAAACAGTCTCGCATACAACTTTATACGTAGGCGGCGTGTAAGTACAAACCGGACCGCAGGTCGAACACACCGCATTCTGTGCATTGAGGTTTCCTGAAAAGGCACCCCCAAGGAACGCCGCAAGCGCAACCCCCGGTATTCCCAACGGGAAATATTTTGTGGTTTTTCCGAATTTCATCATAACACCATCCTTGAACGTTGTACAAAAATCCAGTTTTAATCGGGATTATCCCTAAATTCCATATCTTCATTACGTATTATACCATTTAAAATCTCTTTTGTCCAAGAAACTTTACAAAAAAAGTCCAAATTTTCCAATTTTTCCAAAAAAAACAGCAAATTTTTCTCTCTTTCCTCCTTTTTTTGAGTTTTGGCTCTTGCTTTGAAGATTTGATTCCTGTAAAATATTATAGTGGGAAAAGCAAATTTTGTTCGGCTCCTCCCCCAATTTCACTCGGTTCCTCCCTCAAATTCCTCTTTTTCCCCAGCTTTTTCCCCAACCTGAATCATGAAAATTCACCCCTTCGCATCACTCATTCAACGCGCATTTTACATACATCATTCATTTTGCGCATACTTTTCATTCTATGTACATTCTTCATCCTAACCATTTTATCTTGATTGCGCTTTTGGCGGCAGAAGACTCTCCGAAGGAGTTTCTGCTTCAATCTCTCGCGATTAACGATAAAAATCCCGAAACGACCCGAAAAATACTGTGTTTTTGTCTCAGACCCGACGGCGGCTCTCCGCGCGATTGTCGACGCATGACGCTCGTGAAACCATGAGATTCAAACTTTCACTCGATTTCACCCAGAATCACACTTCTAAAAAATGCTTATGAATAATAAACGACTTTCTATCTGCAAAAGTGCGGGAAAATCAGCCGAAATAACCGTCATAACCAATGTAACCACTGCAATCGACACAACTTTCACCCTGAAAATCCAAAAAATTTGAATAATTTTAAGAAATTTTACAAAAATTGTTTGACTTTACGGACTTTCGATATATAATGTATACATTATTAATAAAATCAGTGCTGAAGGTGTGTTCGCACACTGAACTTTTTTTTGTTTCAATGGAGTGTTCGTCGTGTTCAAAATTACTTCCATTCTCGGATTTTCAAGCATTGCAGCTTTGTTGTTAGGCGGTTTAATTTCCGCCGCATCAGCGGAAACGACTACGGTTTCAGGCCGTGCGCAAGTAACAACGGCCGATGCATTCGGAACCAACGATGTGCGCGTCACGCAGGACAATCAGGTGTGGATTACGGCCAACGTATCGCTTGCGAACACATTCTACATCAGCGGAAACGGCTGGAACACGTCCGAACAGTTCGGTCCGCTGCGTTTTGCCGGCGGTAATTCGGCGACGGAATGTGCCAAAATCGCCGGAAACGTCATTCTGGAAGGAAACTCCCGTATTTCAACCCGCAACGGTACCGCCAGTTGTTACGGAATCATTTCTGGAAACGTTTCAGGCGATTTCACGCTTGAGTACAATTCCATGGGCGCAACGGGGGCCGGCGTACTGATTCTTTCGGGGACCAACACGTACGGCGCGACGACCATTTCGACCGGCACACTTCAAATCGGAAACAACGGCACAACCGGCACACTCGGAACCGGAGCCGTTTCCATTGCGGCCAATGCGAGTCTTGCGTTTGCGCGAACGGACGATGTGACGCTCACGAACGCAATTACGGGCGGCTCAAGTGCGACCGTCACTCAAAAGGGGCCAGGAACGCTCACCATCAGCGGGGATGCATCGGGCTTTTCCGGCATCTATTCGACTTCAAACGGCGTCATCACGTGGAGTAACAACACCTCAATCTCCTCCGTTTCGACCTCTGGAACCGGCTCATTCCTCTGGGGGTCCGTCACGAACGTCACGGGAAATGTGTCGATCGGAAGCGCCATGGATTATTCAACCATTTTTCAAACCGGCGTCACTTTCACCAACAATCCCACGCTCGTTTCCGGCGGTGTAGTGGATTTGAAAGGGGCTTCTTACGCTGCCGCAACCGCCAATATGACCCTTGCAGGCGGAAAAGTCATCGACTCAACCGGAACGTCCAGCATCGAAATCAATGGTTCTCGTACAATAAACGCAAGTGTCGATTTACCCGCATACCTCGCGACGGAAGGCGGCACAAACACGATCGTCGTGGATTCCGGCTACAACTCGAAACTTACTGGCGTCATCGCAAATAAAGAAGGATTTACGTCACAGAAACTCGTAAAAAGCGGCACCGGAACACTCACGCTCACTGCTGCAAGCACGTACGACGGCGGAACGGAAGTCGCACAGGGAACTCTTGCACTCGATCGAACGAATGGCGGAACGCTCGTCGGAGCCGTACAAATCGACTCGGGCGCAACGTTTCAGGTGAATCGCAGCGATACAAGCATGCTTCTCGGAAACAAGATTTCCGGTTCCGGAACCTTCCTCACCGTGACGCCCGACGGTGCAGCCGGGGTCGCAAAAGAACTGTCGCTTAGTGCGGCGCAGCTTGCGGATCTCGATGGTTTCACCGGAACGCTCGCGTTTCAAGGACAGCGCGTTTCCGTCAATTGGAATGACGTTCTGGGGCGGACGCTTGAAGTCCGCGACACAGCACAGTTCTGGATTGGAAATGCAAGCACCACGATTTCCAACAATCTCATTATTGCGGGAAACGGCTGGGCGACCAACGAACGACGCGGCGCCATCCGCTTCCAGGCGGCCGTCAATATTAAGGTCGCCGACGAATCCGACATGGGAATGACCGTCCTTTCCGGCGCCGTCACGCTGTCCAACAACGCCCGAATTTCCGCTTTCGGCGACTCCAATCTCGTTTACGCAATGATTTCCGGCAGCATTTCCGGCAATTATACTTTGGACGCCAACACGATCGGCAAAACGACAAACCGTCTGATTCTTACGGGGTCCAACTCCTACGGCGCCACGACCGTCACGTCCGGCATTCTGCAGATCGGACACGTCGGAAAGGTGAATAACGTCGATTACGATGGAACTACCGGAACGCTCGGAACCGGCGCAACGACCGTCTCAAGCGGCGCAACGCTGAATTTCAATCGTACAAATACCTACGCGTACGGTGCGTCCGTTACGAATAATGGTACATTTAACGTAAACTCCGGCGTTTTTTCGATGACCGCAGCCCTCAGCGGCTCCGGAACGACGAACATTGCGACTGGCGCAACGTTCCAAACGGACTCCATCGCCGACGTTTCCAACTCCCAGAAAATCGCAGGTTCCGGAACGTGGCTCATTCAAACTGCAAACACAAGCGGCGCGCTCACTCTGAGTTTCGACGGTTACGATCTCACAGGCTTCACCGGAACGATCGCCATGCAGAACTGGCGCACATCAGGTCAAATCAACTGGGCTTCATTTTCCGGAAAGACCATCGAAGTTCGGGATTCCGCTCAGCTTTGGATGCAAAATACGATAATTGGCGATTTTTCCGACAACACAACCAATTTCCGAATCACTGGAAACGGATGGAAAGGCACAAACAACGAAAATCGCGGCGCGATTCGATTCAATACGTATTGGGACTCTGCGGCCCCCACCGCGATGCAGCTGCTGAAAGCGAATGTGGAGATTGTGGATGCGGCAAAAATCATGCTGTTCTCGGATGGTAAAGCAAACCATTCGGCCCTTTCGGGTGTGATTTCCGGCGGAACGCTGAATGCGTCTGCGGAACTTGCAAGCAACGTCTTCATTTTGCTCGGTGAAAACACGTACGGTGCGACCAACATCAGCAACCTAATTCTGCAAGTCGGACACGAAGGCGTCATCAACGGAACCACGTACGACGGAACTACCGGAACGCTCGGAACCGGAAAAGTCACCGTCGCTTCGGGGGCCGTTCTCGACATTCACCGCGACACGTACACGATGACGAACGCATTCGAAAACAACGGAACGTTCCGAATCAGCCGGGGCGTTACAACCCTTACGAGCGGAATCAGCGGGTCGGTCGAGGCGAACATTACGATTCTGAAGGATGCGGTTCTTTCGGTCAATCCCACGGCAGACGCCTCCATCACGAGCCTCCTTCGGGGAGACGGAACGTTTGAAAAAATCGGTTCTGCCGCTCTGACGCTTACAAGTACGTCCAACTCCACGCCCCGTTTTAACGGAATCATCCACGTGAAAGAAGGAACGCTCAACATTCAAACCTCTCAGGCTTACAATTACATGTCGACGGATCATCCGCTCGGAAAGGAAATTCAGATTGATGCCGGCGCAACGGTAAACCTCAAGTCGGCTCACCTGCTCGGCTGGAACGGTGCCGACCTCACGATCCCCGTGATTGCAGGAACGCTGGACCTGCTGAACGACCAGTTCATCGGCGACGTCGTGATGAACGGCGGTCGCCTCAAAGACACAAACAACCGAACGGGACACCGAGTCCGCGGCGGCATTTCGACGGTTGCAAATTCGGGAACCTCCACAATTACGGCTCAGCTCAACTTCCTCACGAGCGGCGGTTCTGCTGAAAACATCAAACCGTTCGACGCAACGGGACTGCATACGTTCGACATTGCGGAAGGTTCGACCCTCGATTATCAGGGAAAACTCGCGGCTTGGAACGTTGCTGGAAATGTTTCCATTGCGAAAACCGGAACAGGAACGCTCCTTCTGTCGAACACCGAAAACACGTTTGCCGGAGCACTGACGATTCAGGGAGGAACCGTCGAAGTGAATGGAAATTATGCGGGCGCGATTGCAATCGAAGGTGGAACGTTGACCGGGAATGGTACGATTAGCGGAGCCGTCACGATGAACGGCGGAAACAGCGCGATTCAGGGGACTCCCACGGGAAAAACAGGCGTTTTGGCACTTACAAATGAGTTCGACTTGAATGGAACGCTTCTTGCGGACATCGGCGGCGTGACCCTCGGTTCATACGACCAAATCACAACGACCGGAACGCTTTCCATCACCCCTGGAAGCAGCGTGGCGCTGTCGCTCGTGGGCGGCTATATGCCTTCCGACACGGACGTGGGTCTGACGCACTGGGATTTACTCGTCGGTCAGGCGGGAGATTTGACGGACTTCGATCTTTCGTCGCTTTCACTCTCCGCCCCGGCGCTCGACATTGCTGGACTTTCCTGGGCGCTCGGAATTTCTGCGGACGGCTCCACACTTTACGCGATGATTGGCGCACCGGAACCTTCCTCTTGGATCCTGATGCTCTTGGGAACGCTTGCATTCTTTGGGTTCCGGTGGAAAAAGAACCATTAGAATAACGCAACAAGAATCATTCATACGGGGATTCATCTGCTTTTTCCTTGGGAAACGTAAAAAACTGGAAAAAGTTGGGAATCCCCCACTTGACAGAGTGAGACAGATAGTAGAAAATAAACGATTAACGAATTCGCTTTTTCCTTCTGCTTTTTCAGAAATGATGAGGTTATTTATGTTTCACTGGTTCCACTCCAAACCGGAAAAAATCCCGACCGGCTTCACGAAAATCCGTCTTGATTTCGTGGAAATGCTTCGGGTGGCGCAACAAGAGTTTCTGCTTGCGTGTCGTGTGGCGCTTGATGGGGTCTCTGCCGACATGGTGCGTGAGGAACTCTGCGGTTACGACAAAACCGTCAATAAAGCCGAACGGCAAATCCGCAAAGAATTGGTCGTTCACGCTTCCGTTCGCGGAATCATTGAGCCGGAATGTCTCGTGATGATGAGCATCGCTAAAGATGCGGAACGTCTCGGCGATTACTCAAAAAATATCTTCGATATGGGGGAACTGACGCCGACCCTCCCCGTTGGTGTCGATCGGGAACAGCTGATGATTCTGCGCGTGCTGATTCATCGAAATTTCAATTGGTGCATGGAATCCATCAAAAATGAAGATGATGAACTGTCGGTTCGTACCATCCGGGAGTGCCAGTGGGCCGAAAAACAGTGCGACACCATCACCGAACAGCTTTTAAATCTGAAAACGCCGACTCCGCGTACCGCCGCAGACGTGCTGATGTACCGATTCATGAAACGCATGACGTCTCACCTGCGCAATATTTGTTCGAGCGTGGTGCAGCCGCTGCACAAACTGGATTTTACAAAAAAAATTACAAAAACCATGGAAATGGACGGTACTCTGCTGGATTTGAAGCAGGAACTAAAGTCAGAGCTTGAAGCGGAACTTACAACAGATAAAAACACAAAAATCAAACCCATTGAGGAGTGAGATTCCATCCTTTCCCTATTTCCATAAAACCATCTCACAGGAGAAAAAACGTGAAAATTTCCAACCTCGCCCTAGTATCCATGCTGACTCTCTGTAGTGTCGGCACCGGCATTTTTTCGAGTCTCGCCGTTTCCCGATGGGTTCCGGCTCCCGCTTCCGCTCCCGCCGTCACAGTGGCTCGCGCCAATACATCCGACCGCGTGGACGGTTATTTGACCTGCACGGGTTACGTCGACGTCGGAATTGAAGCGGTGTACATCCTCGATTCCACCACGGGCGTTCTTTCCGCCGGCGTCCTTTCCAAAAACTCGAATTCCGCCGGTTTTCAGGCGCGTTTTCAGGGAAACGTGTATACCGACCTCGAAAGAGCCATCAAATATATGAACAGCGGCGCCGCCGGAAAAAAGACGAAGAGTTCGCGCACTTCTTCTTCCAAAAGTCGAAAAAATGAAGAAAATCAGCAAATTGCAATGATGCTTCCGTCCGAACCCAAGTACATCATGACGGCGGGAATGCACGATATTCCCGGAACAAACTCCATTCGGCCCGGTCTGTCCGCACTTTACGTGACGGAGGTGAATACGGGGCTGACGCTCGTGTATATTTTGCCGTGGAATCCGTCCGCTCACTCTGGAAACGTCCCGATGAGCCGCCCAATCACGTACTATACAATCGATCGATTCCTCATTCCGATGGTGACCGAAGATTCTGTCGAGGGAGAATAATTCCCGTTTTAGGAAGAATTCACGATGAAAACCAAGCGGTTTCTACCATGAATTCTTCTTTGCAAGTGTTCAATAAGGAACGTTATATGCAGGAATCTGGAGACCGAACCGACGTTCAAAAAGAGGAAAACGAATCCCGCACAGAATTCTATTCAAATGCGGACGATTCTTTTTCGAATGAAATGCCGGGAATGCCGCGCATGATGACGCCGGAAGAAGAACGCCGGGCGAAAAGATTGGAAAGCTGGGCGAATCTGCTCGTTCTGTCGCTCGTTGCGGTTTGTATTATGCCGATTCTGCTTTGGGGGTCGCGGCTGTTTCGTACGGAATCCGACAAACATTTTCTCACAGGCGTTCCGCTTTCGGACTTTCAGACGTTCCAACCCATTTTGGGAGGCGCGCCCGCTCCCGGAAGTACGGAATTCATGAATCGTTCGATTTTCGTAATTTTGTGGGGACCGTGGGACGATGCGTCCTGCGAGATGCTTCAATCCATTTTCCCAAAAATTCAAAAAGCGGAGAAAAATTCCCGATTTATGCTGATTCCGGTCGTTTATTTCGCGAAAACGAACGAGCCGGTTCGATGGTACGAAATGGATCCGGAAGAACGACAGCGCTTTTTGCTCCAAAAGCAGCTTGAACGCGACCGAATGGACCGTTTCGTCCAAGAAAGTTTCTTGCGGTACGGTTTTCAATTCAAGCAGGTTTGGTGGGACCCGTCCGACTCGTTCCGAATTTCGCAGATCGATATGGTGCGTCAGGACCCGGCCAATCGAAATAAAAACATCGACGGTCTCGGATTTCCAACCATTATTTATGCGGAAAACGGAATCATTCGGAACGTTTGGACGAGCGGAACGCCCAAGGATCTCGATGAAATCGCGGAAACGCTGATGATTATCGGCACTCAAACTCAGAAAAAAGATTAACGTACGATTTTAGAATAACGTTCGTTTACCATAAGTCGTCTGTTTGTTTTTTCATCCATTCTTCGAGCGACGTTCCTTCTTCCGTGAGGACGTCGTTGAAACTTCGAACTTCGTCTTCGTCGGAATCGTTGTAACAGCGGTCTTGGTCGAAATATTGATCCAAAATTTCTTTCGGAAGGAACCTCGTTGGAAGCACACGGCTGAAGCGGTCGCTCCAGGACGGTCCGATGTGGAAGTACTGCATGGGGCACGTAATGTACAAATAATCTTTCGCACGCGTCATCGCGACGTAAAACAGCCGCAGTTCCTCATCAATATCCTCCGGACGCCCCGTACTCATGTCGGAAGGAATATTTCCGTCGCTCGCATGAATAATGAAAACCGACTTCCATTCGAGACCTTTTGCGGAATGAATGGTGCTGAGGTTCAAATAATCGTCGTCGATGTCGGGTTTATCCGCAAATTCTTCGGACGATTGCGGCGGATCCAGCACAAAATCGGAAAGCATCTCGCGCCGACTCTTGAATTTTTGTGAAACGTCCACCAATTGTTCCAAATCCGTCAGCCGAGAATCGCCGTCGTTCGGCCATCTATCCTCTAAAAGAGGTTTGTAAAACTTCAGCGACTGACGAAGTTGTTCCTGCAGCGACATTTCAGGCGCCGCAATCGTTTTCAGCAGCGCGACGGCCGGAAACCAGAGGTTCGAGGCGTTTTTGGGCGGCGTCCACGACGACCACGCGTTGAAATTCCCGCCGCTCTCCCGCAAAATATCCATCAGCTGGCGCGCCTTTTTCGGTCCGATTCCAGGAAGAAGCGTCAAAAAACGAATTCCAGCCGGTAAATCACGCGGATTTTCGATGACCCGCAGAAAAGAAAGCAGGTCTTTTACGTGACTCGACTCCGTGAATTTCAGTCCCCCATACTTTACGTACGGAATTCTTCTGCGTGTCAGTTCCGCTTCGAGACGCAGCGCGTGCGACGATGAACGAAACAAAACCGCCTGTTCTTTCAGCTGCATTCCGTTTTCGAAATGTTCCAGAACCAGGTCGGCCACATATTTTGCTTGAAGATCTTCATCGCGGCACCGGCAGAAAGTGGGACGCACGCCTCCGTCACGCGTCGAAAAAAGATCTTTCCGATAGCGCTCTTTCAGCTGCGCGGCCACTCGGTTCGTTGCTTGAAGAATCGTGTCGCAGCTGCGATAGTTCATTTCGAGCGGCACAACCTTCGTTCCTGGGAAAAATTTGGGAAAATCCAGAATATTTCGCACCGACGCCGCCCGAAACGAGTAAATCGACTGTGCATCGTCCCCCACAACCGTCAGACGTTTCCCTTCAGGCGTCAGTCCTTGCACAATTTCCGCCTGAATTTGATTTGTGTCTTGATATTCATCCACCAGAATCCAGTCGAAACGCTCCCGAATTCGCGCGCCGATCTGCGGATGATTCAGCATGGCACACCAAGAAAGCAGCAAATCGTCGTAATCGAGCGTCGAGTCCTCCGCTTTTCGTTTCCTATATGCGTCAAACAGCTTCGAAAGTTCCGGCAAATATTCCTCCAGCTTCGGATAATAAATGGGAAGAATATCGAGCAGTTTTCTTCTCGAATTGACACAGCGGCTGTAGAGCGAAACACACGTTCCTTTTTTGGGAAAACGTTTCAATTCCGTTGTTTGAATCGTTTCCGTGCGTACCAAATTCATTAAATCTTCCTGATCCGCCCGATCAACGATGGAGAAATTGGGGGGAAGTCCGATGGAACTTCCATAAAGTCGCAGAAGCCGAGTCGCAACCGAGTGAAAAGTACCGCCCCAGATTCCGTTCACCTGCACGCCCTGCTCGCGCGCCACCGATTCCAGCAGCGCTTTTGCACGATTAATAAGCTCCACAGCCGCACGGCGCGTGAACGTCAGCAGCAGAATTCTTGACGGATCGGCTCCAGACGCAACCAGATGCGCGACACGATGAGCGAGCATCGTCGTTTTTCCCGTTCCCGCCCCCGCCACAACAAGGAGCGGTCCTTCGCCGTATTCAGTCGCTTCAAGCTGAGCGTCATTCAGATTTTTCCCAAAAGCGTGTTCCATTACTGCATCATTTTTCTATTAGAGTATTATTCTTTTTGCGCGATTTTCCCCGATTCACCCGATCCCGCAAAAAAAGTCGCAGCCTGTTCGAGAATCAGCACCCCAACGAGTCCCGAAAGGAAGGCGCAAAGTACGTAAATTTGCGTCTGTGAAGAAAAATCCTGAATCGAAAGCATCCGAAACGACTTTCCCGCCTGTTCCTGAAACGGCCACAAACACCGAATGGAACCCAGCATAAAACCCGTCAAAATCGACAGCGTTAAACTGTGGTGGTGCTTCAGAAGAAATTTCAAAATCCGCGAAAACGCAAGCAGCCCAATCACGCACCCGCAGCCGAAAATACAAAGCGTCAGCAAATCTTCCGGCGTCGTTTTCATCTGTGCAAGGTTTTTGACCCGTGCAATAATCGGAGCGTATTCTCCGAGAATCAAAAGTATGTAGGACCCGCTAATTCCCGGCAAAATCATGGCGCAAATCGCAATGATACCGCAGACAAAAATGTACCCGAGGTTTCCGTCCTGACCCGCAAGCTGGGGGAGGGACGTAATGTAGTACGCGAGGACTGTTCCGACCGCAATCGCCACTCCACAAAGCACATCTTTATGCTTAATTCTACGGAACAATATGATTACAGACGCAACAATCATTCCCATGAAGGCCGCGAACGTAACGGGCAGATGGTGCGCAAGGAGATGCGTCATCAGAATGGAAAAACCACCCAACCCCACCATGATTCCAAGAATAAGCACAAAGAGAAAGCCGAAATCCATATGTTTGAGGGCTTTCATCGGCTTTCCGTGAAACAAAAGGGATAAAAACTCCGTGTCGACGCTGCTGATGGCGCCGATTAAACGTTCATAAATTCCCACAATCATCGCGACCGTTCCGCCTGAAACGCCGGGAATTGAATCCGCAATTCCCATCAGAATTCCGCGAATAAAAATAAAAAAAGTTGAAATCATCTTTTCACTGTTTTTTCTTCCAGATGTAAAAAATGGTCGTCACGCAAAATCACACAACGACCAATAAACATACAACAATCACCATTAAAGATTCAAGATCTATCTATCCGAATCAGTGATTTTTCCCGCAGCATTTTTTGTACTTTTTTCCGCTTCCGCAGGGGCACGGGTCGTTCGGCCCCACTTTGGGACCCACGTTTCGGAAGGTTTTGATTTTCGATTCGTTTTCAGACGCATCAATCGCCGCTTTTTGCTGCGCGCCGATACTTCCAGCGCCTCCCGATGCCGCAGCATCCGCAGAAGCCGCAGTATGCGACGTAACGGCAGACCGCGCCTCTTCATGATGTGCCGTCTGCTGCGTCCATGTGGAGCCGACAAAACGTTCATCCAGCTGTTCCATACGGAAAACGAGGTCCGTAACGCGTTCGCCGACCGACTTCCACATGGCGTCGTACGTCCGCATTCCTTCACGTTTGTATTCGACTTTCGGGTCGACCTGCGCGTAACCCCGCAAACCGACGCTGCTTTTCAGATGGTCCATCGTCAGAAGATGTTCCTTCCAGGCGGCGTCCAAAATCGAAAGCACGAGCGCACGTTCCATTTTTCGCATCTCCGGCCGATATCGGTCATCAATGCACTGAAGCATTTTCATTCGGAACTGTTCGGGATTTCGTCCCTTCAGCTCGTCCGTATGCACCTCGACTCCCCAACGGTCCGACACTTCTTTTTTCAGAGCGTCTAAATCCGCATCGTCCAGCCGAAATTGTCGATTTTCCTGATGTTTTGCGATGAAATCTTCGAGCCGCTGCTTCACTTCAATCACCACTTTCTTTTCATGTTCCGAACTTGCGGTACTGAATTGCACCAGCTTTTCGTGGAACTCCTCGTACGTCATTTTTCGGACTTCATCCATATTGACCGTTGCGCCGAATCGGTCCATCAGCCACTGGAACAAACCGTCGAAATTGTACACACGACGTCCTTCCGGGTCGCGGCGCGAGAAATGATATTCGCCGGCGAGAACCGGAAATTCCACTTCCTTCCGAATGTATGCGTTTTCAATCTGCTGATACAGTTCGTCTTTCAGTACCGCCTGCGTTTTGTTTTGCAGCTGTTCGACCGGAATGTCGATCCCGAATTTTCCCTTGAGCCACGCACTGGCGGCTTTGAGCGCGTAACCGCGTTCGAGCGCGTACGCACCTTCCGAAAGATCGATTTTCTGAATGAACGCCCGGACTTTTTCCACGAGGAAACTGTCGAGCGTGTCGCGCGGAATCTCTTTCAAATCCCGTTCACGCAAATTCAAATTCCAACGCGTGTTCACGGAAGTCGCCAGAGCGTCCCAGTTCCACTCGTCCTCTTCCACGTCCGTCGAAACGTTTTCCTCAAGCAAATCCATCACGGTCGATTCCACCATATTCAGCGCTTCATTAATCGCTTCCCTGGAGGCCTCCGCATAATTCATGTTGCGGAAATGACGGGGCGAAAGTTCCGTTGCGAGCTGCTCGCCCGCCCAATTGCAAAACGTATCGACTCCGTAATTCGGATCGAGGTACGTCTCGAGATGCGACGCGATCTGCGTCTTCACCATATCGAGAATAAGGTCGCGGCAATTCACCCCTTCAAGGATGTTCTGACGGTACCGATACGTCCGCTTTCGCTGTTCGTCCATCACTTCATCGTATTCCAGCAGGCTCTTTCGAATTTCAAAGTTTCGCTCTTCGACCTTCTTCTGCGCCCCTTCGACACGGCGCGTCACCATGGGACTTTCAATCGCTTGACCTTTTTCCATTCCGAGCCACGTCAAAGCGCTTTTGACCCAATCTCCCGCAAAAATACGCATCAAATCGTCTTCCAGCGACAGATAAAATCGGCTGGACCCTGGGTCGCCCTGACGTCCGCAGCGTCCGCGAAGCTGAAGGTCGATACGACGCGCTTCGTGACGTTCCGTTCCAATCACATACAAGCCGCCCAGTTTTCGGACTTCGACGCCTTCCTCTTTCATGTGTTCCTGCTGTTCGATCTCCGCCACAAGTGCGTCCCATTCCTCACGCGGAACTTCCAAACGCGTCGGATACTTCTGCTGCAGAATGCTCCACGCCATCGCGTCCGGGTTTCCGCCCAGAATAATGTCGGTACCGCGGCCCGCCATATTCGTCGCAATCGTCACCATCCCTTTGCGGCCCGCCTGCGCAATCACTTCAGCTTCTTTCGTGTGGTTTTTCGCGTTCAAAACGTTGTGCTTGACGCCCATTTGATCCAGCATGTTCGAAATGTGCTCGCTGCGTTCAATCGACGTGGTTCCTACCAGAATCGGTCGACCCGCATAGTGGATGCTGTAAATCCGATTCCGCAGAATCCGTTCCACTTTCTTTTCGCCGTCTCCCTGGAAGATAAAATCCACGTATTCGTCCGTTTCCTTCACGATTTTCCCGTACCACTCGCGATCGTCTTTGTCCGTGAGTTCCACGACGTCCCAGCGATTCACTTTCTCAATCTCACCCGCTACGGCATCGTATTTTTCTTTTTCCGTCATGTAAATCAAATCGGGGAAGTTGGTGCGCTGCATTTTTTTGTTCGGCGGAATCGCAATCACATCGAGATTGTAAATCTTCCAGAATTCCGTCGCCTCGGTCATTGCCGTCCCGGTCATTCCGCAGATTTTCGGATACAGTTTGAAAAAGTTCTGAAGTGTAACGGTTGCGAGCGTCTGATTTTCCTGCTTAACCTGCACCCCTTCTTTCGCTTCCACCGCCTGATGGAGGCCGTCCGACCAGTTTCGGCCCGGCATCAATCGTCCCGTGAATTCATCCACAATCACGACTTCACCATCGTTGATGACGTAATTCACATCCAGTTTGTACAAATGATGCGCTTTGAGCGCGTTGTCGATGAGGTGCGGCCACTCCATGTTTCCGGCGGTATAAAAACACTCCACGCCCGCAAGCTTTTCGGCGGAACGAATTCCTTCGTCCGTAAGCGTCGTCGTGTGTTCCTTTTCATTCACCTCGAAATCCACACCTTTTTGCAGCTGACGCGCAATCCGATCCGCCTCGCGATACTTCGAAATGTCGCCGTGTGCCGGTCCAGAAATAATGAGCGGCGTACGTGCTTCATCGATCAAAATATTATCGACTTCATCGATGATCGCGTAATTCAGCGCCCCTTGCGCCTGCTGCAGCTCCGTCGGATAGCGCCAGTCGTTCTTCGCCGCCGGACGCATGTTGTCGCGCAGATAATCGAATCCCAACTCGTTGTTCGTACCGTACGTAATATCGCAGCGGTACGCAGCCTGACGATCTTCGTTCGGAATGTTCGACTGAATGGACCCCACCGTGAGTCCGAGCGACATGTACAGCGGACCCATCCACTCCATATCGCGCCGGGCGAGATAGTCGTTCACCGTCACTACATGCACGCCTTTTCCGGAAATCGCGTTGAGATAGGCCGGCAAAGTCGCAACGAGCGTTTTTCCTTCACCCGTAATCATTTCCGCAATCGCACCACTGTGCAAGACCGCACCGCCGATGAGCTGCACGTCGTAATGACGCATTCCCAGCACGCGTTTTCCCGCCTCTCGACAGACCGCAAACGCCTCGACGAGCAAATCATCCAGCGTTTCACCCGCCTCCAAACGTTTCCGAAACTTGATCGTCTGCTCGCGCAGCTCCTGATCGGACATCGAAACATAACGCGGCTCCAACGCATTAATCGCCTGAATTTTCGGCTGAATTTTCTTCAAATATCGAGCGTTTGAAGACCCAAAAACGGACGTGATTCCACGTTCAACCGCCTGTCCAATGCTCGAAAAAACATCCTGCGTAACATCCCAAACGCGTTCCAAATCTGCCATAGCGTTCTATCCTGTTCGGTTTTACCCTAATTTTTATGTTTTTATTTGTATTTTTTACGCTCATCCCCGTTGTTTCACCATTCACCGCGCCTCGTCCTCAAAAAACGGACGCTGCACAGCGTGCGGAACTTTCCAGTTTGAATTTCTCACCGAATTTCAAACAAAACGGGAACAATCTGTTTTCATCTTACATACTCTTATTATACTATGCGGAGCATAATAATATTAGAATATAATAACTATATCCGACTCTGGAAATTGGTCAAGTGGAGTTTGAGAGATTTTTCGAATTTTTTAGAAGAATTTCGCAAAAAAACTCAAAAATTTTTTTCACTCTTCCGTATTTTTTCAAAAAAAAGCCAAAGGCCGAGTAGAAAACACTCAACCTTTGACTCCTAGAATCCTCGAAACGTGTGACTGAACATACGTTTCGCAGCCTTTTTGTAGCAGTGATTATTTCAAATTGGCTGCCGGAACGACCCAAACCTGGAGGTCCGTTTCATATTCATCTGAAATGTGAATCTTCACATTATTGGAATACAGACCCACTTCGCGCAGCACAGCAGGAAGATGAATCTGATCTTCGGAAATAATAATTCCCTGAGCCTTCAAAGCGGCCAAAATTTCCGGCGTACCAACCGACCCGTACAGATGTCCGTCGTCGTTTGCGTTTGCACTGATGGAAACACTGACGTTCTGAAGCTGTTCGTACAGCGCCTGATACTCGGCATTTTTTGCCTTGTGGATTTCGAGAAGAAGCGCTTTGTGCTTCTCAATCATCCGTCGGTGATGTTCGGTCGCCACGGTCGCAAGACCTTGCGGAACCAAATAGTTGTATGCAAAACCGGGTTTCACTTCCACCACTTCGCCCTGTTTGCCGAGGTTATCGACCGACTGGATGAGCAGAAGCTGAACGCCGCCGTTTTCGCCCTTGGGGAGGCGCTTCATTTTGAAGGAATTACGCTTAATTTTCTTTTGTTTTTTCGTGTTGGGCATCTCTTTTCCTTTCTATTTCAAACGAAATATATTCACCAACAGGTGAATGAAACGTGCACATTATTGAAGGAACGAAGAGCTGAAAAGCCTGTTCAAGTTCAATAACGAGGTGTCCTTGTGCCGAAACACAAGTTAGATGAAGCGGTGCTTCACCAGCTTTTTTACCAACGTCGTCCAGATGTCCGAAGAAAGGACGTTCTGTGCCGCTGTTTGAAAGCAAAATTCAGGATTTTGACCCGACCGACGCGGAAACGTCAGAAGGGGATGTTCTCGAGGGAATCCTGATTCCCGGAATTCGAATTTGGATTTGAATTTGAGTTTTGATTTCCGCCGCGCTGTGGAGGAGCTTGGGAATACGAATCGTCGTATCCGCCTCCATAGGCTTCTGAATCATTCCGATTGGAACGAGGCGCACCGCCCCCGCCGCCGTTTGTACGACCGCCGAGCATCTGCATTCGTTCACCCACCACACGGAGTTTGGAGCGTTTTTGGCCGTCCTGCTCCCACTGATCCATCTTCAGACGCCCCTCAATGAGGATTTGCGCGCCTTTGGAAAGATACTGGCTGCAGGTTTCCGCCTGTTTCGCCCAAAGTGTGACGTCGATAAACGTCGCTTCTTCCACCCACTCTCCTTCTGGAGTTTTACGTCGATCATTCACGGCCAACCCAAGCTCGCACACCGGCATTCCTGACGGCGTGTAGCGCAAATCCGGATCCCGGGTCAGATTTCCTACGAGAATCACACGATTGTAACTCGCCATTGTAAATTTCTCCTGAAAAAAATGGGGAATGGTTGAAAATTATGCGTTATTCATCGTTTCCAACGAACGTTCAACACGCACGAAATCACTCTTCAGAATCTTCGAATTCACCTTCAACGGCGTCCTCTTCCTCTTCAATTTCGGGAAGCTGACGGTCCTGCATCGCGATGGGACCCGCAATTGCATGCTCGACGAGTTCGTCCACAATGCGCGGATCAATTTTGATGAGCAAGTTGCGAATATTCGCGTCAAACAGTTCAAACTGGCGGTTCAGTTCCACAAGTTTCAGACTGTCGAGACGAAAATACATCAACCAATAAACACCTTTGCGCTGTCCTTTAATCGGATACGCAAGACGGCGTTCTTCCCAAAGCCGACTGACGAGAATCTCGCCGCCAGCTTCTCCGACCAGCTTGTTCAACTGAGCGGAAATTCCTTCCGGATCGCGGGCGAAACGGCCAGAGTCCAGAATAAACATTCCTTCATAAACGTTGAGAGCCAATGTTATACTCCTGAAAAAATACAAATACTGCTACAAAATGATGAATATGACTATTTGTCGCGAACGGCAAAATAAGCCTTAAAACAAGGAACGCTTCAGACGTTGTAATGCGTCATGCAACGGTCCGCACCCTCTTTCACCCAGAGTTCTGCCGCATCTGCTGCGTTTTGAACCGCAATATCAATGAGTTCCCGCTCCGGTTTACTGAATTTGGAAAGAACATAATCCGCCAAATCCCAACTGGCCGGTTTCTCGCCGACTCCGACACGAAGACGAGTGAAATTATCGGTGCCGAGTGCTCGAATACAATCCGCCAGCCCTTTTTGTCCGCCTGCGGAACCTTGAGTCCGCATCCGAATTTTACCGACTGGAAGATGAATATCGTCACAAATTACAAGGACATCTGGAAGGGCGACCTTGTAAAAATCCTTACACGGCTGAACGGATTGGCCGCTCAGATTCATGTAAGTTACAGGACTGAGAAAAATCACGTTTTGTCCCGCGATGGAACCTTCCATGATTTCTCCCTGAAATTTCGACTTGGCCCGTCCTTTGCCAAACCGTTTTGCGAGCTCCGCAAGCACTTCGTACCCCATATTATGCCGAGTTCCCACATACTGAGAACCGGGATTGCCTAAACCAACAATCAATTTCATACGGCTGCACTGCGCTTTCACGGCGTTCAGGAGTTCGGAAGCACTCTTCTTTTTCGCAAGAATCGAATCGACGGCCCGACCCTCTGGAAGAGACTCCCGATATTCCTCTTCAAAAATTTGATCTGCAGGATGCGTCGCCACCCTGTTTTTTTCCGCATCGCTCCATGCGTCCGAATCCTCAGAAAACAGCTGGTCCACGATTTTCGCGTGTTTCAGAGAGCTGGAATCTCCGCGGAAAAACCATGTTTTAAGGAAATTCCACCACCCCATTGAACCACCTGTTTCAACCTTTGATTACGGACACAAAAAGAATAAAGAGGAACTCACGCTTCGGGTTCTTCCTCGTCCTTTTTGCGTGCGATGACTTCGGGTTCTGCACCATCGACAGATTCGGCCGGAGTGATTTCTTCCTCTTCCTTCTTCTCGATGCAGTGCACGATGACGGTGTCGGCGGGCAAATCCACTTTCACACCTTCAGGGAGCGCGAGGTCTGCAAGAGTGATCTGCTGGTCGAGCGCCAGTTCACCGATATGAACCAAAATGTTGTCCGGAATATCCAGAGCGCCGCATTCGACCGTGACTTCGTGGACGAGCATCTCCACAACGCCGCCTTCGCGCAATCCAGGCGCATCGCCTTTGAGGACGACAGGAACAACCACCTGAATCTTTTCGTTCGCATCAATACGCGCGAAATCCACATGCAGAATAGCATTTCCCCAGACGTTCCACTGCACTTCTTTGATGAGTGCTTCGTCCGTAACCGCGCCGGAGAGCTTTACAATCTGATGACCGCGGCGAATGATGTTGTTCATCGCGATTTCATCAATCATCAAATTCACCGCATCCTGTTTGTGACCGTAGAGGTTCGCCGGGACAAAACCATCTTCTCGGAGACGACGAATTCTGCGTTTTCCAAATGTATCACGAACTTTGACTTCCAAAACTTCCAATTCCGCCATGAACGACCTCAACTAAAATTAGTACAAACGACTGTAAATGAATCCGAAACTTTTCTGTATCACTACAGTAAAACGTTTCCCTTATTTGCTTTTACGGGTGGAAGGCGCACCGCCCCCACGTTCGCATAGACCTATATAAGCTATGGAATTCACTATTATGGTGATTTTTCGTTTTTTTTCAAGCCCCCCCTACCCCTTTTTTCTTACGTAAAACGCGACTTCAACAACTCAAGAAATCATTTGAACACGTATTTCATAGAGGAAAAGGATTTCATACAGACTTTCCGCTTCCCAAAAATTTTTTTAGTTTTTCCAAAAATTTTTTATTTTCCCAACCTACACATTTATCTCAAACCTCCCAAGTACCCTATTCTATCCCCGCTCCATCGGAAAGAAACATGCGTCTCCAAGAAAAATGGGAGACGATGCATGCCGCACCCTCTCCCGTTCCGACTCAAAAAAGAATCGGTTCAAAATTCAAAAGTTTCTTTTCTGAACCGAGTTTCTAAAACTTCACCCCTTCGAGGAATTGAATGTTTCGAGGCGTCACCGCTTCAATATTTCGCGTATCATCGTGTTCGATGAAGTAGTATTCCACTCCGCCGACTTCCTGTGCAGTTTTCAGAACTGCCGGAAAATCCATCGGCCCCTGTTCGAAAAGCATTCCGTCTTTACCGGAAACGTCTTTGACGTGCATGAGTTTGAAGCGGCCGGGGTAGCGTTTCATGTACACGACGGGGTCGTAACCGGGCGCAATCACCCAGCGAACATCCATCTCGAAATTGACGAAACGCGGGTCGCAGCCGCGAACGATGACGTCAAACAAACACTCATCCTCCGGACAGCCGTCGTATTTGACGAACTCGAAGCCGTGATTGTGGTAGCAGTACGCCAAACCGTTTTTCGCGAGGTACTCGCCCGCCTCATTGAAGACGCGGACCGCTTCCTGTGCTTCTTCAAGCGTGAACGTTTTTCCAGAATGAGGAATCGACGCAACACGAACGTACTTTGCGCCGATCGCTTTCGCATCCGCGATCACTTTGTTGAGCGACTCCGTCGTCTTCAGCTGACCGTACCCCATGGGGAGCGACGGCGCCGAAAGGTGGTGTTTGTCGAGCAATTCTTTGTACTCCGAGGCCGAAAGTCCGAAGAAATTCGACGCTTCCACAATCGTAAAACCGCAGTCTTCCGCAAACTGCATCGCCGCATCGACGCTTTGTTTTTCACAAATATCGCGCAAACTGTACATGCACATCCCGACGGGACCGTGAAAATCGTCACTCGTTCCCACGCCGTTCGACTGCGCCGCAAATGCAGGAGACGCAACCAACGCCGCCGAAAGAAACGCTGCCGCAAGCGAAAAAGCAAACAAAAACTTTTTCATAAAACCAACCTTCCTATCTTAATCATTCTGCGTATCTTACCCAGATATTGCGGTACTGAACGTTATTTCCGTGCCCCTGGAAGTAAATTCCGCGAGCTTCATCCGCTTCGGACTTGCAACCGGGCGTCTGTCCGGTGATTTCCAGACCTCTGTGAATCATAATTCCATTGAGCGCCACATCAACACGGGCGTTGGCGACTTTTTTACCATTTTCGAACTTTGCGGGGACGAAATGAAAATCGTACGTTTGCCATTTCAGCGGGCTGAAAACGGCGTTGCAGATGGGACGCTGCTGCTGGTAGAAGCCTCCGCATTCGTTATTTTCGCCGCGCAGACCGAAGGAATCGAGCACCTGGCACTCGTAGCACTCATTGAGGTACACGCCGCTGTTGGAACGCCCCTGACTCTTTGCGCGCGGCATAAAGGAAAGCATGAATTCGACGTGAATGAAGCATTCTTTGCCTTTTTCAAGTTCTTTCGTTGCAAATTCGGAGAACATGGCGCCCGTTTCGTCGTTGATTTTACGGAAACGTGCGAGACTGTCGGTATTCGTCGCGTCCTTCGTCATTCCATCGTAAAAAACGACGCAGCCGGTGTCGCGTGCTCCGAGGCGGGAACTCTCGCGATCGAATTTCTTCGCGACGCGGTCGGGTTTGTTGGGGCACACAAACGTCATATTCTGTCCCGCAAGATCGATCTTCACGATGTCGGGGCTGTGTCCTTCGGGAATCGGCAATTCGCGCTGTCCTTCCATGTCCATCGAAACCGGCTTCAAAACGACGGCATCGCCTTCAATTCCGCCTTTGTACACGATTCGAACCGCCTTCTCGATCCAACCCTGACCGGGGAAACCGCCGGGGAAACCGACTGCGGTGAATTTTCCGTCGCCGTCCGCGATGCACTGAACGGCAAACACTTTATCGCCGTTGGCCCAAACGTATTCGCCCTGAATTTGAAAATCGCGATAGTCGTCGGCGACCTTCTGAACGTCAGCGACCGAAGTGTATTCGTTCTGTTTTTCCTGCGCAAAAGCGCTTCCAACGAAGGCCGCAGCAAGAACCGCCGCGCTGAGGATGGAGGTGTATTTCATTTGAAAACTCCAATAAATTAATGAATAAATCAATCAAAATGATTTTGAAAATTTCGGCTCACCATGAGTCTGAAAAAATACATTATTAATAAAATAACAGAAATCCCGCCTTTTTACAAGTTGGACAGGCAGAAATTTTCCAATATTTTTAAAGATTTTTCAATTTATTTCCCAAAAGGGTGTCGGCTCAGTATTTCTTCCGCTCGCCGCGCGACTTCCGGAGGCTCCGAAAGTTCCGGCGCATGAAACGTTTTCGTCCGAGCGTCCAGCACAATTGGACCGTCGAACCCATAATGACGGTTTTCAACGAACGCTCCCGCCCCAAAAAGGTCGCGCGCCGGGTCGGTTTTCGTAAATGCCGTCCAAAGAAAATCTCGAATCGAAGCGGCGGCTCGTGCGGTCGAATCGGTCAAAACCACGAGCGGAAACGTCTTCAAAAGACCCCAAACGTCCGAATCTGAAAAACGTTCACAAATCTTTTCCGCGAGACGCTGCGCATCGTGCTGCGTTCCGTCGTCACACCACGGCGGAGCCTGAAAAAGCAGAATCCCCGGAAGAATCACTGCGGGGGCGCGGACGCCCAGCGGCTCCAACTTTTGCGCGAGACGCTGCGCGTCTTCGGAAGAAAGTTCCGCCGAAAGAGTCCGTCGAACGGGACCGGCTGCGGAAATCACGAGTTTGGACCCATGATTCAGCGCTCCGCCCGTATAATCAAGCGTGTCGGTCGTCGTTCCCGTCTGAAAATGCAGGTCGCAGCGCCAGTCGACGCGCGAAAGAATGTGCGTGAAAAAACGCGGAACGTCGCGTACCGAGAGCGTCGGATCGTCCTCGCCGGCCGCAATGAAGAGGTACTTTGCAAGCGACAGCTGGCCCGCCCCGAGAATCGCGTTCGAAAGCGTCAAAAGCTCCATCGGACGCCTCGGATTTTCGTACGGAGTGTAACGTTCCGACCCAATCGCAAGGAGAAGCGGATGGACGCCGCAATCATCGACCGCATGCACCTCTTTGACGCCGGGAATCGTCTCCGGAATGAGTTCGCCCGTAATTTCGTGAATGAACTCCCCCAGCATCGAATCTTCCTGCGGCGGCCGACCCACCACCGTGAACGGCCAAATCGCGCCCCGACGATGAAAAATACGCTCCACACGCATTACAGGAAAATCGTGCAATAAACTATAATAACCCACGTGGTCGCCGAAAGGTCCTTCTTTTTTCAGCGTTTCCGGCTCCAAATACCCGCAAAGGGCGAAATCCGCGTCCGCAGAAACCGGTAAAAGATTCGTTCGGGGAACGGACGCCATCCGGACGCGCCTCTGATTCAGAATTCCCGCAAACAACAGCTCGCTCATTCCCTCCGGGAGCGGCATAACCGCTGCAATCGTCATCGCAGGAGGCCCTCCGACGAACACATTCACCCGCAGTTTTTCGCCGCGTGCAATCGCCGAAGCGTGATGAATCCCGATTCCGCGATGAATCTGATAGTGAATTCCGACCTCATTCGTCCCATTGTACGTATTTCCGTCCAGCTGAACCCGATACATTCCGAGATTCGAATGCATGAGGCCCGGCGCGGTCGGATCTTCCGTATAAACCTGCGGAAGCGTGATGTACGCCCCCCCATCGTCCGGCCAAGATTTTAAATGCGGAAGCTCGGCGAGCGTGCAGGTCGATTCCAAAACGGGTGCGCCTCGGCCCGACGTAAGTTTCGGACGGGAACACCAGCCCGACCAAGGCGTACGCCAGTTCAAATAGAGGCTCGGACGCCGCATAAAATCGGACGGATCGACCCCCAGACGCAAAACTTTCGGGAGGATTTCCACCGAGTCGCGAAAAATGTACCGAATTCTTTCACGTGTTCCGAAAAGGTTTGAAACCATCGGAAAACGCGTCCCTTTCACGTTCGTAAACAGGACCGCCGGACCGTCCGCCGCATACACCCGACGCTGAACGGCCGCAATCTCAAGCACCGGATCCACCGATTCCTCGATCGTTACGAGACGCCCCGTCCGTTCAAGATCCTGCACGCAAGACCGTAAATCGCGGTACCCCATCCTTGCGGCCTCTTACTTCTTTTCTTCTGCGTCGTTCCACTCGAAGTCCATTCCTTCGAGGTCCGCGCCCTCAATTTCGTCTAAAACTTCTTTTTGGGGTTCGGACACCGGCTCTTTATCTTCAACATTTTCCACATCTTTATCATTTCCTGTATCTTCTACATCTTTCGCTCCCTCAACATTCTCTGCATCTTTATCATCTTCCAGTTCCTCGTCATCGAATGCTTCTTTCATTTCTTCCGTATCTTCTACATTTTCTGTATCTTTCATATCTTCTGTATCCTCAACATCTTTTACATCTTCTGCATCTTCCATCTCTTCTGTATCCTCATATTCTTCTCCATCCTCTTCGTTTGTCACATTCTCCTCATCGGCCGTATCTTCTTCTGTTGCTTCTTCATTTTCCACATCTTCACTTTGCGGTTCAGGAACGACGTCGATTTCCGGGTCGGGTTTTGCTTTCGGATTGATCGCGACCTCCAACGCATCCAGAACCAGACCGCGCACCTCCAAAAGTTTCGTCTTTCCAGCCGGGGTGTTGTTGTACAAATCGTACAAATCGCCGACCTCTTTCGTCGTCATCAGCACACCGTACCGCAGAATATTTTCCCGCAGAACCAGTGCCGCCCGCTTCGACGCCGAATAACTGAACGTTCCGGCACTTCCTGCGTACGCCAGCGCGTGCTGAGTCTCCGGCGTCCCGCTCCAGCGCATCACTTCCAGCGACTCTTTCAGAAATTCAGGAATGTAATAAATCCTCAACACCGGCGGAATCAGTTTCGAAACATCGTAAATTTGCAGCGGCGCTTGTTCCCACTCACCCGTACGCTGCGGCTCCGCACCGGGAACTGACGCCTGGGCGGACGCATCCGAAGGTGAATTCGCGGCGGCGGAAGTTTCGGGAAGCGCCTCCCCGGAGGAAAGAATTTCATCCAGTTCCGAGTCGCCGGAACCGTCATCCAGCGCCTCTTCAGACGCGGAATCCATTTCCAGTTCTTCATCATCCACACTGAATTCGTCTTTTTCCGGCTCCATTTCTTCAAGCGGGTCGGATTCGGCACCCGAAGCGTCTTTCCCAGAGTCCACATTCTTCGTATCTTCCACATTCACTGCACTCGTAACATTTTCCGTACCCGCCGCATTTTCAGTACTCGCCGCATTTTCCCCAGAATCATTCGCAAGTACGGAACTCTTGGAGGCTTTTCCGGCGGAAGACGAAACGTCGGCGGGAGACGGTGCGCCGGCGGGGTTGCGCTTGAGGGTCCAAGCGTACAAATCCTCAGGAGGAAGCGGAAGCGGTTTCTTCTGCACCCATCCGGACTGATGGGACCGCACAACGTCACGCGTCCACAACAAAATGGCCCGAGTTTCCGCCACACGCTGTTCGTCTTTCAGATTCACCGAAGTTTGAACCTGCGCGACGAGCGTCAAAAGCAGCTGCAAATCCTCCGTACGCGTCGGATTCGGGAACCAAATACATTTAGGAAGCCGTCGCGCAAGGACTTCCGCCTTTTTAAAATCTTCCGTATTTGCAAGCAGCACCACCGGAATGTCGGCCGTTCTCGGATCCATTTGCAGCTGCTGAAGAAGCAGGTCGGGATTGGCCGCAAGAAGCCGCACGTTCATCAAAATCATAGTGTAATCGCAGTACTGGACAGCTTTTTCAAGGATTGCGCGCGGTGAAGTCGCAATTTCGAAATCAAGCCCAGCCTGTCGAAATCTCCCGCCCAAAAGCGTGGCGTCCGCATCCGTTAAATCTGCAACGAGGACTTTTGAGTGGCCGTTCGTCTTCAAAAACCAGGCCATCGTGTCCGTCACGCGCGACGAACCGGAAAACGGGGTCTGCGGATTGAGTTTCATCACCGTTTCAAGCGCCGCGAACCGCAAAAGACGGTTGGGCGAGTGAAGCGCCGTCACAATGGGAGAAAAACTTTCCGTATTCGTGACGCAAAGCGTGGGATCTATTTTCTGCTGCTTTCGAATCGCCATCGGTTCAAGCAGCGATGCGTCCCCTTTTTCCCCAAGCGCCAAAACCGCAAGCACCGCCGCATCGTAAAACTTCGACTCCAAACACTCTTTCAGGTAGTTTTCGACCTCTTCCAGCGAAAATTCGGATTCTAAACGCGCAAATTCGGGTGTTTTTAAAATCTGTGCAGTTTTCAATTCCGTTTCGGTGTAAGTGCCTGTAAAGGTCGTCAGGTACTCGGACGTTGTGAAAAACAGGTATTTTTTTGCGGCGGGATACTGCGGGTAAAGCGTCCAAAGGGCTTTTGAAAGCCGAAAAGAATTCAAACGATAGGACGTCAGATTGTTTGCGGTAAACGGAACGAGCGCTTTCTTTTCGACGTCCCAGCGCCACAGCACCACAATGGACGCATCGTTTCCCTGCTGTTCCAAAAACTTTTTATCGGACTGAAGTTTTTCGATTTCCGTTTCAATCAGTTTCGCGAGCTGGGACTTTACGAGCGTTTTTCCCGACAGTTTATTAAGCGCCTTCAAAGCGGCATCGTGAACGGAATCCTGTTTTTCACCGTCCATCGCAGCCGCATAAAAAAGCATGGAAAGCGCTTCATGATTCATTTGCGGGACCTGGGCCGTCAAAAGACGCACCGCCGCCAGCTGCAGCTTTTCGTTTCGAGATTCCAGCCCCGCCGCGAGCGCGCTCGGCAAACCGTCGCCGAACATCAGCAGCGTTTCCTGCAAAATCCGCACTTTTCCTTCATCCGTCTGCTCAGCAAACGCGTTCAACAGGGCGGGCAGCGAGACGGAACGGTACATCATCAGCTCCGTTTCCGCCACTTTTCGCTCCCCTTCCACCGTGCTGTACAGCTGTTCAATCATCTGCTGAATGAATTCAGGGTCGGAACTGTAACGTTTTTCTAATATTTCGAGGACGCGCTTTCCAAACGCGATTCCCGAAGGAGAAAGATCGTCGTCTTCCGAAAGAGCCGCAAAAAATGCGCGGCCGTAAAGCGTCACGAGAAGCGTTACATCATCCTCACTGGGCGGAGCCGAAAGCGCCTTTTTGTAATAATAATTCGCGAGCTTGAAACGACGAAGAGCCGCAAATTCACGAGCCGCTTTCACAAGTTCCGGAACCGAAGAGGGATTGGACGCCAAAATCTCACGAATCGCCGCGTCTCCATATTCATACTTTTTCGTCGAATAGAGCGCGTCACTCCGATACTGTTCCAGAATCTGTTCCGCTTCCTCATCCGCCGCAGATTCCGCATCCGCCGCTGTTTTTGCGTGTTTCGCGCCGCCGGACTTCTTTTTATCGCTCGAACCCGCATCGTCGTCATCGCCGCCGAAATCATCATCGCCGGAAGTCGCATCATCGCCGCTGGAAGCATCATCACCGGAAGCCGCATCATC
>CAYTLK010000002.1:89198-92187 GCA_964438515.1 uncultured Planctomycetaceae bacterium | reverse complement strand
CATCATCGTCGCCGCCGAAATCGTCGTCCGCCGCATTCTGCGCAAACATCATGGAGTTTTCCGAAAGATGGAACCGTTCGGAAAGCAGGCCGTTCCAAAGAAACAGGACGCCGAAAAGGACCATCAGAAAGAAACATTTTTCTTCCACAAACCGGAACATTTTATTTAAGGACTTCATTTGGTTCTCTCTCGAAAAATCCATGAGTTTTGATGAATAGCAGTTAAATAATGAATACAGTACGTTTATTTTTCGTCTTCCAGCCGTTTTTTCCACGCATCAATCTGACTGCGAACCTGAACGGCCGCGGTGGAACCGTAACTCTGAAACGCTTCAATCGCTTTCTGCACGCCCAGAATTTCATACACGGAATCATCCAAATCGGAACACTCGGCCTGAAACTCCGCGAGAGGGAGTTCCGCAAGCGCCGCGCCGCGATTCATCGCCGAACGTACGAGCCGACCGACCATTCCGTGCGCCGTCCGCTGCGGGATTCCGCGTTTAATGAGGAATTCCATAAACGTCGTCGCGTCCAAATACCCTTTTTCAAGGCGTTCCTGAATTGCTTCCCGATTCAGCTTCGCGTCCCGCACCATGTCGGCCGCAAGGTCCAAAGAAGCGGAAACTGTATCAAAAGCGTCAAAAACAGGTTCTTTATCTTCCTGCAAATCCCGATTGTAAGCAAGAATCAACCCTTTAACGAGCACCATGAGCGTCTGAAGGTCGCCGATGACCCTCGCCGTTTTTCCGCGAATCAGTTCCAGCAGATCCGGATTCACCTTTTGCGGCATAATACTCGACCCGGTACAGAACTTTTGCGGTAATTTAATGAAATTGAACTCACAGGTGGACCACCAGATCCACTCTTCCGCCCAAGTACTTAAATGTTCGGAAATCACAGCCAAACAAAAGAGGAATTCCAGTGCGAAATCGCGGTCACTCGACACGTCGAGCGAGTTTGCCGCCACACGTTCAAAACCTAAAAGTTTTGCCGTCTCGAAACGATCAATCGGAATGGACGTTCCTGCGAGCGCCGCAGCACCGAGCGACAGCGTGTTCACCCGTTTTCGACAGTCCATCAGCCGCTCACGGTCTCTCGCGTATTTTTCCACGTAGCAGAGCCAGTAATGCGGCGCGAGCACCGGCTGAGCGCGCTGAGTGTGCGTGTATCCCGGTAAAATGCAGTCGAAATCCGCATCACAGCGCCCTACGAATGATTTTTGCAGATTTTTCAGAAGTCCGTCGAGCGTGTCGATCGCATCACGAACCCAAAGCCGAAAATCCGTCGAAACCTGGTCGTTCCGACTTCTTCCCGTATGCAGCTTACGCCCGGTGTCGCCGATTCTCTGAATCAGTTCCTTCTCGACGTGCATATGAATGTCTTCGAGTTTCTGCGAGTATTCGAAATTTCCCGCCTCAATATCGTGCAGAATTCCTTCGAGACCGTCCCGAATGGACTGCGCCTCTTCGTCGGTCAAAACTCCGACTTTCGCAAGCATCGCCGCATGCGCCTGCGAGCCGCGAATATCCTGACGATACAAACGTTTATCAAAACTGATACTTTCCGTAAATTTTTCCATTCTCGGATCGGCGGCGTCCTCGAAAACGCCCCCCCACGCCTTGTTGGCGGCCTGCGACTGATGATTCACGTTCTTTTATCTCCAATGAATTTTGTACTTATTTTCATGTTTTATAAAGAATGATATTATTCCTTATTCTTATAGTTCGGCAAAATTTGTCGATTACACCTTATATAGTACACGATTTTCGATAAAAAACCAGCACCTCCTGAAAAATTATACCGTCTGTATGAATTTTAACAGTCCGACCGTTTGTTTTCAGCTTAAGTTCTGGCGCGATTGTGCCGATAATCGTGAAGAAGTTCGAATGTTGTTTCTTTTCAAAATTTCAAATTCCTTTCGGATTTGGTGAATTGTATGCCCTCATCCTCCACAGAAAATACGTTTTTTAAGGAATCCGACGACGCACCCGCCGCGGGTGAAGAGGAACGTATGGATGCGATTCTCAGCGGTTTCATTCCCAAAAATAACGTTCCGAAAGCGTTTGATTCTGATTCGGAATTTCGATTGGAATCCGTTCACACATCCCCGTTTTTACAGGAACTCGCGACCGTTCTTGAACGATTTCTCGATATTTTAGGCGAAACATTTGAACTTTCCCCCGAAAATCCCGCCGGAATGCCGAGAAATACCGTTTGGAAACGACCCAAAACGTTTCAGGGCGCCGGTTTTGCAATCACTTTTCCTTTTCAAGACGCGCTGGGAGTCTTTCTCCTTGCGGAACACGGCGGAATTCTCCCTTCGTGGTACTCGAACCCTGGAATCGCGGGAAAATCACGAATTTTTTTGCTTGCAAACGCGCTGGAATCCCTTTTCGCTCCCTCCAAATTTCCAAAATTCGAGAGTTTGAAAGAAACACAGATTTCAGACAGAATTTCAACTGCAAAAATAGCGAAAAATTCAATCGAAAATTCAGCCGAAGAAGCAGCGAAAAATCCCGTCGAAACGGAACCGTCTCCAAACCCATTTTACCATTCGGCCCAATTTTTTTACGGCCGCATTGAGTCTTTGGAACCGCTTTTTGATGTTTTGCCGCAGCGAAATGCAGACGAAAAAACTCAAGAAAACAATGCTTTAGAATTTCGTTCGTTTTCCATTCGAAAGTTTGACGGGAGCGAGGGGTGTGCGTGGATGTTTGGGCCGATTTCAGCCCCCGATATTTTAAGGGCGCACTCTCAAAATTCCCCTTCCGGACGCATTTTGTCTCCCGAAACGCCGAAGCCCGTCCGCGAACTCGAAAAAATCGAAATAAAAACGTCCCAAAAATCAGAACACAATTCAAACATTCAGAAAACAATCGAACAAAATTCCTATTTAGAAAGTTTTTCCACCCTCGCGACCGATTCGGAAACTCAATCGGAAACTCAATCGGAAACTCAATCGGAAACTCAATCGGAAACTCAATCGGAAA
>CAYTLK010000002.1:50314-89098 GCA_964438515.1 uncultured Planctomycetaceae bacterium | reverse complement strand
TCGGAAACTCAATCGGAAACTCAATCGGAAACTCAATCGGAAACTCAATCGGAAACTCAACCGGAAACTGAAGCTGAAACTCAACCGGAAACTGAAGCTGAAGTTGAATCGGAAATTAAAGCTGAAACTCAACCGGAAACTGAATCGAAGAAACAAACATTGGAATTTTCGGAACTTCCGAGATTTCTTCACCGGTTTCATTTTCGTACAAGAATCGTTTCGCCGCGTGCTCGTGCGTTGCGTGAGGAACGGATTTTGTCGCAAATTCATTACGCGCATCCCGCAAATACACAGCGGTGGCGCCTGCATGCAAGTCGTTTCACCGAAAAGATTTACGAACAATTACAAGTTGAAGAAGAATCGCGCACAAAAAACACAGCCGAACCGGTTTTCAGTCCCTCAAAACGGGTCGAAAATTCGGAATCGCCGTCTTTTTCCATCGTCGAAACGCGCATTCCTCTCGACACTTTGAAAAACGGAACATCATTCGAACCTATACAAATCGTAAACGTCCCGGAAACAAAGAACGACGAATGTACATATTTTATAATTCCGGAAATTTCGCACGAAAAATGGACGGAAAAAAGTTTCGTAATTGCAAAAACCTTTGAACTGCCGGTTTCCGAAAACGTTCCGCGGCCCGCAGACGCAATCACTCCGGAAACGCTTCTGGAAAAACCGTCCGATTGGAAAAATAAACAGGAAAAAACGCCTTTCTCGCTCGATTTTTCACAGAATTTTGAGAAAGATTCTTCAAAAAATCAAAACGAGACCATCAACGCGTCTCCATTAATGGATATTTCCGTACCGATTTCCGTTTCGCTGGGACGCACGCGCCTCCCACTGACGGCACTTTTGGGGCTTCAAGTCGGAAGTTTCCTCAATTTGGGACAAAAAAAAGACGCAAAAGCCGAAGTTTTTATAAATGGAGGTTGCGCTGGAAACGGATTTCCGGTAGAATATGAAGACTGCGTGGGAGTAAAACTGGAAGAACTGCGCAAATAATTCCAGCTCCCGCGTGTTTTTGCAGGAGAGTTTTTATGCGTTTCAAAGCTGTTTCCGATTTTAATTATGTACGTTTTTCATTTTTTCGATCTCCGCACTTTTTGACGCTTCTTTTAGGGATTCACGTCGTTTGTTACGTTCTCGCCCTCCCGCTTTTCGAGTGGAAAGGGCTGATTTTTCCGTCACTTGCGGCGATTCTCCTTCCGGTTCTTTTTCGACGTCGGCTTCCCGGCCGCCATCCGTACTGGAAGATTTGGGCTTTCGGAACCCTCTTTTGGATTTGTGAAGCGCACTACATCCGCTATCCGCACCCTATTAATAATGTATTAATGCTGGCGCTTGCGGCTTACTTGGGCTGCTACCTCCCGCTTTTTACTGCCGTTTCACGGAATATTGTACATCGAAAACTCCCGCGCGTCCTCTATCCGCTTTTAGGACGCCGTGTTTTTTCGTCTTCCGTTCGAACACTCACGTTTCTTTTCGTCGTTTCGATCGTTTGGGCTGCATGCGACGTGCTGCGAGGCTGGATTTTTTCCGGATTCATGCTGGCGTCCGTCGCCGACGTTTTTTACCGTACACCCCTCATGATTCAGACGGCCGATTTGGCGGGTCAGTGGGGGACTTCCGCGCTTTTCGTGTTCCTCAGCGCCGCTCTGACCGTTGTGCTTTTCGAAAAAAAATATTCCTCAAAATTTGCGGCGTTTACTGCGTTTTTTCTCGCCTCCGTTTTTTTGGTCGGGTACGGCGCGTTCCGACTTGCGGAACCCAATCCGAACGCACCTGTTGGAAATATCGCGCTGATTCAGGGGTGCATTCCGTCCGAACTCAGCACGACACCGGAACTTGTGGAAAAAACGGAACGCGAATATTTGAAACTTGCACAAAAAACATATTCCGAGACGGAAGCGGATGGAACGACGACGCCTCACGTCGATTTGGTCGTTTTTCCAGAATGTATCTACCGCTACCCCATCATTTTTGCGGAAAAAAATGCGTTTCAGCCCCAGGGACTCCTCGACGAAAACGACGAGCCGATTTCTGCGGACGAGTTTCAGAAACGAGCGGCGCAAATCGCGGACGTTTCACAGGAAAATCTGCGTTTTTACGTTCAAAATTACATCAAAACGTCCTTTTTAGCGGGCTGTTCCATCT
Source organism: uncultured Planctomycetaceae bacterium (assembly GCA_964438515.1). GTDB lineage: Bacteria > Planctomycetota > Planctomycetia > Pirellulales > Thermoguttaceae > RGIG3701. The sequence goes on along the minus strand of CAYTLK010000002.1, from coordinate 86,941 downwards.
GTCAGTACACGCAAAAAGATGTGCGTTACTACAATTCGGCGATTCTCGTTCCGTTCGACACACAGGAAGTTCGAATATCGAACGCGTATCACAAGATGATTCTTGTACCGTTTGGCGAGTACATTCCCGTTGTGAGGGCGCTGCAAAAATTTTGGCCGAGTTTGGAATCGATGTTTCCAATTGGATCGTTAAATTCGGGCGAAAGTCCGGCCGAAATTGTGATTCCGCTTCAAAACGGCGACACGCTTTCCGCAAGCATGAGTCTCTGTTTCGAGTCTGTTTTAGGCCGACTGACGCGCCGACAAATCGCGACGTTACGCCGCAGGGGCTGCGAGCCGGACTGCATCATCAATCTCACGAATAATGGGTGGTTCGGATATTCGAACGAAAATCGACTTCATCTCGCGTGCGGCGTTTTTCGAGCGATTGAAAACCGCAAACCTTTCCTTGTGGCGGCAAATTACGGCATTTCGGCGTCCATCAGCAGCAACGGATGCATTCTTTCGGAGGTTCCGACGGGAAAATCCGATGTTCTTTACGCGCATGTGCAGCGGGACTCGCGACGTACGATATTCACAGAATATGGGGGATACTTCCTTTGGATTCCGCTTTTGTTTCTCTTTTGGGGGATGTGGAACGTCAAACGCCGTCCGAAAAAACAGGAAAAAAACGTGTCTCCGAACTGAATCCGGCTCAAAAAGGAGAAAAAAGTCCACTCTTCCTTCCAAAACAGACGCAGGAGGTCTGTACAAAAGACTTTTTTGTGCTACAATATTTAATTAATTGCAACGATGTTGAATAAACTTCAATAATATTTAAAAAATATTACATAAAACTGAATAAAACTGGATGTTTTGAAAACGATCCAGGATAAAAAAAGAACTATAGGAGGAACTTAAATGGAACCTGAAAATTATATGCCGATTCGTCCTCGCCGCCTGCGTCACAATCCGGCCGTGCGAAAACTCGTGACGGAATACCGCATCACTCCCGAACGACTGATTCTCCCGCTTTTCGTTTGTGAAGGAACGGGCGTAAAAGTCGAAATTCCCTCGATGCCGGACGTCTTTCAGATGTCGCTCGACGTCCTTGCGGAAGAAGTAAAAGAACTCGCGGGCCTCGGAATTGGAGGAATCCTTCTTTTTGGAATTCCCGCCCATAAAGACGAAACCGGTTCCGATGCGATGTCGGCGGACGGAATCATCGCGCGAGCGGTTCGAACCGTTAAACAGGCGGCGCCGAGTCTTTTGTGCATCACCGATGTTTGTTTCTGCGAGTACACGTCGCACGGACACTGCGGCTGCATGAAACAGCTTCCCGGCGGAATGATGGACGTCGATAACGACGCGACGCTCGAAATGCTGCGGCGTCAAACCCGCATTCAGGCGGAAGCGGGCGTCGATATGGTGGCTCCCAGCGGAATGATGGACGGAATGATTGCGGCCATGCGCGACGAACTCGACGGAAACGGCTTCACCCATCTTCCCATTATGAGTTACGCGGTAAAATACGCGAGCGCGTTCTATGGTCCGTTCCGAGATGCAGCCGACAGCGCCCCGCAATTCGGCGACCGACGCAGCTACCAGATGGATTTTGCGTCCGTTGCAGAATCTGCGCTGCGTGAAGTGGAACTCGACGTAGAAGAAGGCGCCGACCTTATTATGGTGAAACCGGCGCTTGCGTACCTCGACATTGTGCGGCTCGTACACGAGAATTTCCCGGAACTTCCTCTGGCGACCTACAACGTTTCCGGCGAGTACAGCATGGTGAAAGCCGCCGCGATGAACGGCTGGATTGATGAAAATCGAATTGTGGATGAATCTCTCATTGCGATGACGCGTGCGGGAGCGGGAATCATCATTACATATTGGGCGAAAAAAGTCGCACAGAGAATGAAATAAAGTCCTAAAAGCACAACAATATTATAAAATTTTCTAGATGATGGGTCTGGGGAGAGTGGCGGCTTTCAACGCCCCGCTCCCCGCGATCAAAAAGCAACGGTACAAAAAAACCTTAAAACATGGCGTTTCTTGTTCCTAATCTTCCTTCTTTTTCCACTTTTTCTTCCAAGTGTGTTCTTCCCTTTTTTCGGGCCGAATCTGTCTCACGAGGACCTGAACGTTTTTAGGTCCCAGCAAGTTCCGAACCTGCTTCAAGATTTCCGGCGTTGTTTGCATCGTGAAGTCGCACTGCATTATAATGTGATTTCCGTCGAGCGTAAAAAACTCGAATTCCAGTCTTTCATTTCCTGGGGAGGAACGGAGGATTTCCTTTAACGTTTTCAGAGTTTGGGCGGAATGAACATCTTCACGTATCGATAAATGAAGTCCGTCCGAATAATCCCTCTGCAAACTTTCAATCGTCACGATTTTATCGATAATAAAACTCACGGAACTTACACCCCCGCCGCCTCCTGCAGACTCTCCCGCGTCGTCATCAGACGATTCATCCATCATTCCGAGTTCTTCATCGTCCTCATCATCGTCATCGTCGTCATCGTCCAGAACATTCATTTTCTCGATTTTATCGTCTTTCACGTTCTTTTTCGTTTTTGATTTGGCGCTTTTCAGACTTTTTGCTTCCTTTTCCGCTTTTTCTTTCGCTGCTTTCTCGGCTTTTTCTTTTGCCTCCTTTGCCGCTTTTTCCGCTTGTTCCTCTTCTTCCTTCTTTCGATTATCCACCTCACCGACACACAAAACCACGGCGTCCGGCTGAATAAAATCGCAGAAAAGAACATATTTTTTCGGCCAAAGGATGCAGGGAACCGCCCCCTCTTCGTCTTCCAGCGTAAAACGCGCGTACAGTTCGTTCTTCGTTTTTGTCGCTTTCTTTTCGATCTGTCCGATAATTCCTCCCATCACGATCTGCGTACGATGCTTCAGAGTTTTCAGTGCGGTCGTCGTGTGCGTACAATGAAATTTCAGAATATCCCGATACGCCGCCAGCGGGTGTCCGGAACGATAAAATCCGAGTACTTTTTTCTCTCGCGCCAGTTTTTCCTTTTCGGGCCACTCAGGAAGTTTCGGCAAATCAATCTCTTTGGGAGCCGCCTCCGCTTCTTTTTCCTCTTCCGGCTCGAACATGTCGAACAGCGACATCTGTCCCCGCTCTTTATCCGCCACCGTCGAATCTCCCGCCTGAATCGCCGCGTCCAAAATTGCTTCAAGCTGTGCGCGATTTCCTTTAAAACAGTCGAAACAGCCCGCTTCAAGCAGCGAAAGGAGCGTCGCACGCGGAATTCGAGCCGTTGCAAGACGTTCACAAAAATCAAAAAGGTCTTTGTACGGCCCATTCGCAACGCACTCACGACGAATCGCGCCCGCAAACGTCTCGTTGACGCCGCTGATGGCCGTCATTGCGAAGTAAATTTTCCCATTTTCAATACGATAATCTGCCGCCGAGGTGTTTACGCTGGGAAGGACGACCTCGACCCCCATGCGCTGGCAGTCTTCAATGTGTTCGACCGTTTTATCTTTTTTCTTAAAATTTCGCTGGGAAATGTCGCCGGAAAGGAGCGCCGCCATAAATTCCACCGGGTAGTGGCACTTCAAATAAGCCGTGATGTACGCAATTTTCGCATACGCCGTCGAGTGACTTTTATTAAAACCGTAGCCCGCAAACTGAATGATGAGGCTAAACAAATGGTCGGCTTCCTTCTTTTCGAGACTGTTTTCGACGCAGCCGCTGATGAATTGTTCTTTGTAATGTGCAATTTTTTCCTCTTTTTTCTTCGAAATCGCTTTAATGCATTTGTACGCATCCGCCAGTTCGATTTTTCCAAGACGATTCAAAATACGCATCACCTGTTCCTGATACACCATGACGCCGTGCGTTTCTTCCAATACGTCTTTCAGCACGGGATGAACGTATTCCGCTTTCGTGCGTCCGTGTTTGACGTCGATGTACTGGTCGACCATTCCGCCGCCGAGCGGTCCGGGACGGTACAACGCCAAAATTGCAATAATGTCGCGAAAACTGTCCGGCCGCAGCCTCTGCAGAAGACCTCGAATCCCCTCACCTTCCAGCTGAAAAACGCCTTTCGTCTCGCCGCGGCACAGCAAATCGTACGTTGCCTGATTGTCGTGCGGATATCTGTACGGATCAATCCTCTTTCCCGTCGTCTGTTCGATAAAATTCATCGTCTGAGAAAGAATCGAGAGGTTTCGCAGACCGAGAAAGTCCATTTTTAGGAGTCCCGACGCCTCAACCTCCGCGCCTTCCCACTGCGTCACCATTCCAACTTTATTTTTAATTACGTGCATCGGAACGAATTCAACCACAGGACGCGGCGTAATCAGCACCCCGCAGGCGTGGGTTCCCGGATTGCGCGCCAAACCTTCGCAGCCTCGCGCCAACTTGACGATTTCCACCACGTCTGAATCGTGCTCGTACAGGTCCTTAAACTCCGGATTGAGTTCCAACGCTTTATTAATCGTAATTTTCGGTGTTTTGGGAATTTTCGCGGTCACCGCTTCTACTTGCGCGACCGGAAAACCCAGCACACGTCCCACATCTTTAATCGCAGCTTTGGCCGCCATCGTTCCAAACGTTCCGATTTGTGCAACGTGGTCGGCCCCGTAAGCGTCACGAGTGTACTGAATCACTTCCTCACGCCGCGCCTGTTCGAAATCGATATCAATATCCGGCGCCTCTTTTCGATTTACGTCCAAAAATCTTTCAAACAGTAAGTCGTATTCGAGCGGGCAGACGTAGCTCAACCCCAGTCCGAAACAGACGAGGGACCCCACGCCGGAACCACGCGCGCCGCAGGAAATCCCTTTTTCACGTGCCGCCCGAACGAAATCCCAAACGACTAGAAAATAGTTCGGAAATCCTTGACGTTTAATCACACTCAGTTCCGTTTCGAGACGTTTCAGCACCTCGTCGCTCAATTCTCCACCGACGACGCCGTCTTTCCAGCGTTTCGGCGTATCGATGTAACGGTCGCGCAGCCCTCGAACCGCCACCTCCCGCAAATAATCGACTTCATCTTTCCCTTCCGGCGGGACGAAAACCGGGAAGAAACGTTTTCCAAGCTCCAGCTCAACGTTGCAACGGTCCGCAATTTCCTGCGAGCGCGCCACGGCGGCTTCCTGACCGGGAAACGCCTTGTACATTTCTTCCTGCGAACGAAAATAAAACTCATGCGTTTCCATTTTCATTCGATCGTCATCCGCCCGTTTTTTCCCAGTATTGATGCACAACAAAATGTCCTGAATATCCCAATCGTCCGACTCGACGTAATGCACGTCACTCGTTGCGACCAACGGAATCCCCGTTTTTTCCGATATTTCGATCATCAATCGAGCGGCGTGCTGCTGTAATTCCAATCCGTTGTTCTGAATTTCCAAATAAAAACGGTCTCCGAACTCCTTCCGATACCATTCGGCCGCTTCGTACGCCGCTTTCCAGTTCGGCTCCTTTCCGTTGATGAGGTGCTGATTGATTTCCCCCCCCAAACAGCCGCTCAAAATGATGAGTCCGTCTCCATATTCGTGCAGCAATTCACGATCAATTCGCGGTTTGCGGTACATTCCTTCCGTATACGCCTGCGTCGCCATTTTCAGAAGATTCTTGAATCCCGCATGCGTTTCCGCCAGAACCGTTAAATGGTACGCCGAGTTTTGACGAACCTGGTACTGACGATTAAAACGACTGTCGGGAGCCAAATACGCTTCGTACCCCAAGATGGGTTTAATTCCAGAGTCTTTCGCCCGCTGATAGAATTTCATGATGCCGAACATGTTTCCATGGTCGGTGAGCGCCAGCGAGTTCATTCCGAATTCCTGCGCTTTCCCTACAAGACGCTTCAAAGAGCCTGCACCGTCGAGCAAACTGTACTCGCTGTGACAGTGTAAATGGATAAACGGACGCGATTTCGGAGTTTCTTCGACGTTTTCAGTTCCAATTTCGATGGGATTTTCAGACATAATAAATGTACTTTTTTCTTGAATACAAAACAGAACGAACAGAACGAGCAACAAAAAAGTTATTTTACCACAAGAGCGGCTAAAATGTAACGGGGGGCGAGAAAAAAATTTTTCAACCCAGCTTCAGATCGACTCTCTCCCCCAAAATTCTGACGATTGAAGTCCGAAAAACTTCAGATTTGAAAATTGTACAAAAAACATTTAATGTACAAAATCATACACTAAACATCGTGCTTCAAGGGTCTTTTCGTACGCGCGGTGTTTCCACCCGAACTGGAGGAACCATGAGCGCTCCCGCAATGTCGTTTCGGTCGTGAGAGAGAAACATTTTGAACGTTGTTTCCCTCTCAGACTCTCCTTTCAAAAACATCTTGATAATGAGTTTTTAGGACTTCCTTATTGTGTTTTTTGGACTCAAATCTGCGGCTCATTTCCCTCGCTCTGCCAGAGATTCTGTACGTTTTCAAGCTCGTAATTGACGGGTTTTTTCGAATCTACAGACCGCAGAAAAACGTTTTCAAGCATGAGACCGTCCACGTTGGACGCCTGCCAGACCGCATCCGGATAAACCCACAGATTTACATCACGGAATTTTACGTCACGAATCATACATCCTGGTTTTCCAGCGATTTTAACCATCGTCTGCGTGGGTGCGTTGAGCCAGACGCAGCTTTCGTCTCGGCGTTCCGGATCCATATCCGCAACCTGACGAAGTGTTCCCGAAATCCCGCAAATGGAAATGTCGCGAAAATCCACATTTTCCGCAAAGTTTAAATAAAGGTGCGCCAAAACCTCGCAATCAACGGTCACGTTCGTGATTCGAATGTTTCGCAGATCCGCTCCGCGCACCGAATCACTCCAGCTGGAGACGAAATTGAAAGCGGTTCGGGCCGTTTCGATGACGATATTTGAAATGGAAACGTTTTCAACCAGTCCGTCCCCCACTCCGAAGCGGAAACAGTTGCAGGGTGTGGAAAGAACGCAGTTCGTGACGGTCACGTTGCGGCAGGGACGCGGTTTTTTCAGTCCGTCGGCCGCTGCGCGGAACGTGATGCAGTCGTCGGCCGAGTCGATTTGACAGTCGCTGATCGTGACGAACTCGCAGCAATCTACGTCGATTCCGTCTCCATTATGGGTGTGCTGATTGCGGGAATTCCAGATGCGCAGTCCGCGAAGAAAAACGTGTGTGCAGCCGTGGTAAAATGAGGTCCAGTAGGAAGAATTCGTGAGTTCCAGGTCCTGTACACGAATTTGGTCGGACTCCACAAAATAAAGCATCTGAGACGGCCGCCAAGGAATTTTGTCCTGCGCAGGGTAGGGAACGCCCGCATCGTTGAGAATGAATTTTTTGCTGTTTCCGTCAATTCTTCCCGGACCGCGAAGCGTAACGTTCTGCTGCTCGATGCAAAGAATCAGGTGCGCCCCGAAAGACGATTCGTTCGGATAAAAACGGTTTTGCGAACAGACGTCCGGCGCATTGTAGTCGGCGCGGTCGGGACTTGCAAGCAGAATCGACCCCGCAGCAAGATAAAAATCCACGTTGCTTTTGAGAAAAAGGGAGCCGGTTACGTAGGTTCCCGCCGGCACTAACACCGTTCCGCCGCCGCTGGACGAACAAGCATCAATCGCCTTCTGAATGGAATGCGTGTCTTTTGTCGTTCCATCCCCAACGGCGCCGAAAGCACGAACGTCAAAAACAGCTGAGACTGCGGAATCAGGCGAAACTGCGGAATCAGGCGAAACCGCAGCAGCTTCGTCTGTTTGAGCCGGAACCTCCGCCGTCCAAAACGCGCCAGCAACGCAAAACGCCGTCAAAAAGGAAAAAAATGACCGTCTCACACATGCACTGAAATTCATACAAATTTCCTCCAAAATCAGATCCTATTGGGATCAAAATTCAATTACACGGATTTCACTTGAAAATTTCGCTTTGGACGGTCACAGCGACAGTCGTTTCGTAAGGTGAATCATGCGTGAAACCAAAGCCGAAAAACGGAAAGGATTCTTTGTATTTTGAAGTACAATCAGTACATTTTAAATAAACAGTGCATTTTTTCCATTTTTCGCGAGTTCGACGAAAGACGCAACGCTTACGACTTCGTCCACGTCCGCAAGTTCGTCGCGAGTGAGTCCCATAACGTCCATCGCCATTTCGCACGCGATGAATTTAACCCCATTTTCTCTCGCCGCCCGAATGAGTTCCGGTAAAGTAAGGACGTTTTTCTCCCGCATCACCTTCTTCATCATGGAGGTTCCCAGCCCGCCCATATTCATTTTCGAGAGTTTCAAATCGTCGGCGCCTTTCGGAAGCATCCATCCGAACATTCGCGACATAAAATTCTTTTGAACCGCTTTTTCAGGCGTCTTACGCAGAACACTCAACCCCCAAAATGTGAAAAAAATACTGACCTGCACACCCGACGCGACGAAACCGTTTGCGATAATCATCGCCGCAAGCGCTTTGTCGAGATCGTTACTAAAAAGCACAATCGCGACAGAATTTGCGTTATTTACGCCGTTTGCGCTGTTTGTACCTTCTGAAACCGTATTTGCAGACGAGGAATGCGCTGATTTTTCCACGACGGCCTCGACGAAATCGGATTTTCGCACAATTTCAATCAATCGGTTTCCGTTTCCGTCGATCCATCGAATCAGGTCGTTTTCAAACGATGAGGCCGCCAAAATACGGATTCTTCCGCCTTCTTCAAGAGACGTAAACGTCTTTTTTAACGTAATTACAGGACCGGGACACGGAAGGCCGCGAACGTCCAAAATCTCCGAAATTTGCGACTCTGAAAAACGTGCGCATTCCGAACTGCTACATTTTCCGGGCGTTTGCGCATTCTGAGACGTTTGCGTTGCTTGCGTTACTTGCACTGCTTGCGTTACTTGCGCCGTTTGTGGTGCTTGCGCTGCTTGCGTTGTGTTTTTTTCGGGATGGAACATCTTCCAGGTTAAATAACCGCCGGAAAGATTGCAGACGTCGAACCCATTTTGACGCAAAATCCGTTCCGCGAGGTAGCCGCGCAGACCGACCTGACAGCAAGTGACGATTTTTCGGGCGCGATTCAACTCGTTGAGTCGATTTCGGAGGTCGCCCAAACGAATATTGACGGCGCCGGGAATTGCACCCAACTCGTTTTCTTCCGGCTCGCGGACGTCCAAAATAAGTGCGTCTTCTGGAATTTCGTCGGCTTGAACCACCTTTGAGATTCCTGAAAGAACGTTCGAAGCGACAAAACCCGCGTAATTTACCGGATCTTTCGCGGAATTGTACGGAGGCGCGTACGCCAGTTCGAGCGTTCCGAGTTCCGGAGCTTTCAGCCCGGTGCGAATCGCCTGCGCAATAACGTCGATTCGTTTATCGACGCCTTTTCCTCCGACAATTTGGGCACCCAAAATACTTCCGTCTTCCGCAAACATCAGCTTGATGTGCATTTGATTTCCGCCGGGAAAATACGCCGCATTGGAAGCAGGATGGATATAAATTTTCTGAAACGGCTTATTCATCTGCCGAAGTCTTGCTTCCGTCCAGCCGACACTTCCAGCGGTGAGACTTCCGACTTTCACGACGCTTGCGCCGAGGGTCCCGTCGTACGTGGAGTTTCCGCCGCAGAGATTGTTTGCCGCAATTCTTCCTTGTTTGTTTGCCGGTCCCGCAAGAGGAATCGAAGTTTTTTCGCCAAAAATCGGATCCACGACTTCAATGGAATCGCCCGCCGCGTAAATATCGGGGTCGGAAGTCTGCAAACGTTCGTTCACGACGATGTGTCCGCGCGGTCCGCACTCCAAACCCGCTTTTTGCGCAAGTTCAGAATTGGGACGCACGCCCGTTCCGACGATTACAAGGTCGGCAGGAAGGCGCTCGCCGCTGTGCAAAATCGCTGAAAGCTGATTTTTGTCGCCGTTTTCAACATTCGTATTCGTTTCCTCATTCTTGCTCGTTTCATATTTGTCGATCGTTTCGTTCAGCAAAAGACGAATTCCGGCTCGCGTCAGTTCTTGTTCCAAAAAATGACTCATTTCGCCGTCGATGGTCGGAAGAACGTGATTTCCGCGCTGCACGAGCGTGACGTTCAACCCGCGTTCCTTCAGATTTTCTGCCGTTTCGAGTCCGATAAAACCCGCTCCGACGACGATTGCATTCTGCGCCCCGTCCTGAATCTGACGCTGCACCCGTTCCATGTCGGCAAACGTCCAAAGATGGGAGATTCGCGGATCGTCGTCCCCCGGCGTGTGCAAATCGACCGCCGAAGAACCCGTCGCGAGCAAAATTTTATCGTACGATTCCGTATATTCCCCTTCCGGAGTCCGAACGCGTACCGTTTTTTCCTCTCGGCGAATCTCCACGACTTCACTCTGAATCCGAACATCCACATGAAACCACGCCTCGAATTTTTCTTTCGGCATCACGAGCAGTGAATTTCTTCGCGGAATGACTCCTCCAATATGGTACGGAAGTCCGCAATTTGCGTAAGAAATAAAGGACCCTTTCTCAAATAAAATAATGTTTGCCGACTCATCAAGACGTCGAAGTCGGGCCGCAGCACTTGCACCCGCCGCCACTCCGCCAATTATAAGGACTTTCATAATCGTCTCCCTCCCATCATATGGGTGAATACTCTACTTAAATGGTATCTTATATCACTCTATTCTTATTTTACAATAAATTTTGAAAAAGCACAAGGAGGCGTCATAAAAAAAATGGAAAAAATGGGAAAAATTCGGAAAATTTCAAACAAACTTACGGTACTTCTTCAACACCTTTTTCAAATCGTTCTTGATATTGAGTTTTTTAGGACTTCTTTTTTCAAGTTCCTTTTCGTTTTTTAACACTTTCTGCTGGAATCGCGGTCTTTCCACGCAAGCGGGCCGCGTTTCGACTCGGGAAAAGCAAGACCGATGACCGCCGCCATATCGACCTGCCCCTGCTCGCTCACCACATCATCATCAAGAATCCGCTGCGCCTCGTCCGCCATCGCGGTCGCCAGCCGATCCCCAATTTCAGAAAGCGAGTAAGACCCAGGAAGAGGATTCCTCCAGTTTTCAATAATGAGACGCACCTCCGGATTGAATTCTTTGGGTCCGTAATTGTGGTTGTGAACGTTTTCCCTCCACTGTTCGCCCCAGAGATAAAAACCGGCGCCGGCTTTTCGTCCCAGAAGCTTTTTCTTCATCATGTAAACGAGAATCGGCGAAAGTTCGATGCGGTCGGGATACGCCATATAAAGCACTTTTCCCGCATTCATGACGGTATCCAGCCCGATTTCATCCATAATTCGCAGCGGTCCCCACGTCATTCCGAACTGTAAGGCGGCTTTTTCGATGTTTTCCATGGAAACTCCTTCCCGCAGCAGAAACAGCGCCTCATTCAAGTACGGCTGAAGCAGTCGATTGACGACAAAACCGGGACAGTCACACACGCAAAGCGGCGTTTTTTCGAGTGCAATCGAATAATCACAGAGCCGCTGCAGCACATCTTCAGACGTTTTGCTCGACGGAATCAGCTCCACCAATTCTCGATTCCAAACGGGATGAAGGAAGTGCATCCCCGCAAAATTCCGAGGAACGGGGAAAATCTCGGACAGTTTTTCAATCGGAATGGTGGATGTGTTGGTCGTAAAAAGAGTCGTTGGCCGCATGTAAGGTTTAAAGGACTGATAAAGCTGCAATTTCAGTTCGATTTTTTCGATAATTGCTTCAATAATAAGGTCGCATTCCGCCAAATCTTCGAGAGCCGCCGGTTCCACCATGTTCAACATTTCCTGACGAAGTGCGTCGTCGGTCACATCCGAAAGTTCCTCTTCAAGACGCTTCCAGACGGTTTCCAGCATTACAGGGTTCGAGTCGTAAATCCTTACAGGAAAAAGGTTTCGGGCGTTTAATGCTGCGATTTGCAGACCCATAAGACCTGCGCCGATGATTCCAACGGATTGGATGTGCGCGATCGACGTATTCGGATTTTTTTTGGCCATGATGTGTGATTCGAATGAAACGAAAATGAAATAAAGGTGAAAGGACAGTGAAAAAAGTAAAAGCACGGCGAAAGGACGGTAAAATACGAGGTAAAACCAGGTGAAAGGACGGTGTATGGATGGTGAAAAGGAGGAATACGGACTGTTTGAAAACTGAACAGTCAGTTTTTGAAAAAATGTCGAATTTTATTCGAGTATTCAAACATCGGATGGCCCCATAAGGAAAATCGCAATGCTGGGTTGAGTGGCGTGATTGTAAACCTCGACCCCTTCTTCAAGCGTGCAAATTCGCGCATAAACGCCGTGAATCGTCAGAAAATCCAGTCCTTTTTGGGAAATTTTGACTTTTTCAACGTCTCGCGCCCCCACAATGAGGTGACAGGTGGTGGGTCCGCAAAGCGCTTTCAGCTCGGAACGATGAATTTTACCATCTTTTTCTGTCCGTACAACGGGCTGCGCGGCGGAATTCATCATAAAATCGGCGTCAAAAGCGGTGTCGTCGGCAGAAATCGTTCCAGAGTCGGGATTCCAAACGAGTTTGCTTTTTTCTTCGTTCTGCGTCACCGCTTCAATGGGATTTTCAATATGGTCCGTTCGCGCACGAGCAAGCGCCACGGCTCCCAGCACCACCGCATCGTCGCCGAGTTGGGAAAGTACAATGCGCCGATTGGAAGGAGCGGCCGGCAGTTTGTCCTTCGAGACGATTTGTTCTATAATTGGAAGAATGTAGCGGTGACACGCTTCCATCACGCCTCCGCCAAAAATGATGACCTCCGGGTCGATCAGATGCCGCACCGTCAGACAGGCGTACGCGAGGACTTCCGCCGTATAGTGGACGATGGCCGTCACGAGCGGATCTTGCGCTTTCAATGCTTTTGCGAGCGCTCCCGCTTTTACAATCGAAACGTTCGGGTCGGTAAATTCCGTAATTTTGCTTGGAATGCCGAGTTTCACAGCCTCCTGAATTGCGTGTTCAATCGCGGTTCGGCTCGCAAGAGACTCCAAACATCCGATATTTCCGCAGCCGCAGACGGGAAGTTCCTCCATGAGATTTTGCTGCATTTCGGCGGCGACACTTGGAGGTAAAATGGCGTCGATACGTGCTTTCCAGCTTCGAGCGGGAGTTTCAACGACGATGTGTCCGATTTCACCCGCCGCATAACCCGCTCCGCTCCAAAGACGTCCGTTGATGACGATTCCGCTTCCGACCCCTGTTCCGACGAAAATTCCCACCACGCTCTGTGCGTTTCTGGCGGCGCCGAGCCACGTTTCGCCCAGAGTTCCAAGATTCCCGTCGTTGCTTAAGAAAACGGGCATTCCAAAGTGCGTACTCAGCAGTTTTCCAAGAGGAATTCCGGTCAGATTCATATTCGGCGTCACAACGACATTTCCAGTTTCCGGCTCCACGACCCCTGGAATAGCGATTCCGATGGCGGAAATCCGCGAAAGTGGAATTTTCAGATGTTCCAACAGTTCATGAATGGACGACTGCATGGTTTCAATCGTGATTTCCGCCTCACAATCTCGCGGAGTTTGCTGTTTCAGATGCGCAAAAAGCTGACCCGCCTCACTCACGAGCGACGTTCTGATTTTTGTACCGCCGACATCCATTCCGATGTACAGACGTTCCTGAATTTGCGTGAAATCGATTGTTTCGTCAAAGACTTTGATTTCTGATGCCATGAAAACCTCTGGAAATGAAGTGAAAAGCCGACTTTTTCAGGAAAAATCCCGCAGGAATCTGGAACTTCCTTGAATCCTGATTGTGTTTGATTGTTTCCGAGTTGTTTATGATTAATGCTGACTGCTTCCGCTTTGTTTATGATTGTTACTGATTGTTACTGATTACTATTGATTACTGCTGATTGTTTATGATGTGCTGCTGCTTTTTATTGTTTTTTGTCCGTATTTATCAGCCACTGGGCGGTGAGCCGACATTGTTCCTCAAGGGTGTGCAGATTTTGGAATCCGAGGGTGCGTCGTGCTTTTTCCGCCGAACAACTCCACGAACCCGCAAAAACTTCACGATATTTATCCCGATTTAACGCATGAATGCGGCCCGTGACGTGCGTGCGCCACTCATTCCACACGCAGACGAACCACAAAATAATGGGAGTCGTCGGCAAAATGAACGTAAATTTACGTCCCAGCGCCCGACCGAAAAGCGGTCCCATTTCCATATACGTCGGATGCTCGGTTTGAGAAACGTAGTAAATTCCCGTTCCTCTTTCCGACGGATTTCCGAACGGTAAACGTTCGCCGCGCTCGAAAGCAAGGAGGAGCAACGAACAAACATCTTCGGAATGCGCCATCGAAAAACGAAACGAACGAAGCATCGGGATGAAAAAGATGCCGGTCTTTTGAATCGCTTGGAGCCACTGACGCACTTCATGGTCGTACGGTCCGAAAAGCATCGGAGGCCGAATAATCGTGATGGGGACGCGGTCCGCATACGTTCGAAGCATGTTTTCAGCCGCCAGTTTCGACGTTCCATAAAAGGAAACCGGTTTGCATTCGTCGTTTTCCTCATGAGGACGTTTCGACTCCGACGGTCCGGCAGCCGCAAGCGAGGAAACGTAAAGAAAAACCGGCGGAGTCGGACGTTCTGCACAGATTTTGATGAGGTTTTCGGTAAATGTACAATTAACCTGCATCATTTCTTCAAAAGATCGAGCTGAAATGCAGCCCGCAAGATGAAAAACGGCGTCCGCGTCACGCACCCCTTCACGCATTACGTCCGGCGTGAGAAAATCTCCGAGGAGGATTTCAGCACCCATTTCTTTCAAATGTTCGTATTTCGAATTCGGACGCACCATACAACAGACCTTCCAGCCTTCTGCGAGCAAAAAAGCCGTCAGATTTCGGCCCAAAAAGCCGCTGCCGCCAGTTACAAACGCAATTTTGGAGATAGTTGAATCGGTATTCATCATAAAATTCTGACAAATTGAGTGAAATGAGCGAAATGGGTGAGACGGGCAAAATGTACGATGTTATGAATTTTCGATTTCGGTCCAATCTTTCGGAATGGGAAAGGAACGATGGATGATGTTTTGAAAAGCCGTTTGCAGTTTCCGATTGGCAGTTGCGAGGAAGTGACCGTCATCCACTTTGTACTTTTTTCCGTACACGTTTTGAACGCTTCCTCCCGCTTCACGCACCATGAGCGACCCAGCCGCACTGTCCCACGCGCAAGCATGAAAACTCCACGAGGCGTCCAGACGTCCGCAGGCGGTGTACGCGAGATTCAAGGCGGTCGAACCCATCCGACGCAAGGCGTGTGTGCAGCGCAGCGCATTCAAAAATGCACGTAAATCCTGATTGTCGTAATCCAAATGCGGCGGAAATCCAACGGCTGCAAGGCTTTCTTCGGGTTTTTGGACGCTGCTTGTGTGAATCGGAACCCCATTGAGCCACGCTCCGCGGCCGAGCATGGTTGTGAAACACTCACCGGTCACCGGCGCAAAAATGATTCCGACCTGCATCTGACGATTGAATTCGAGTCCGATCGAGACGCAGTATTGCGGGAACGTGTGTACGTAATTCGTAGTTCCGTCGAGCGGGTCCACAATCCAGCGATACACGCCCTTTCCGCCGACCGAATCCGTTTCCGGCAGCTTTTCTTCTCCTAGAATTGTATGCGTCGGGAAAGCATGAAGCAGCATTTCTTTCACTTTTTCCTGGGAGGCGAAATCCGCTTCCGTCACGAGGTCCGCACGCCCTTTTTCGTGAATATGGAACTTTCCGACATAATCAAGCAGAATCTGTCCCGCCGTTCGTGCAGTTTCCTCCCCGACAGTCAGATATTCGGAAAGATCTTTTTCTGGTTCCAGGACGATTTCATCTTTTTTTGAATTTTGTTCCATGTTTTTTCTCTCGATTCAGTTCTAAATTTTAGGTGCTTCAAGGAGCCGCAGGGTTACGGTTTTCGTTTGTGCGGAGACATTTTGTGAGTGCTGTTTTTCCCAAAGTTCCAGTTTTCAGAGGGTCTTCGATTGTTTTTTGATTTTTCTGGATTTTGTCTTGAATCTCTTTTTGAGGGCTGTTAGTCGGCGGCAGCGCATCTTTTTCGGTCTCACAAGGTTCGGAAACCTCTGCGGCACGGCGTCCGGAACGCTTTCCGTGAAAACATTTCTGCGAGATCCACCAGCCCGCACCGCCGAAAAGCAGGCCCTGTACATTTTCCACAAAATCGTACGGGTCGCAGCAGCGTCCGAGCCACGGATTGAGTGCGCCCTGCAGGAGTTCCGTTCCGCCCGCATAGAGAAACATTCCGAAATACAGCCAGCCGGGACGTCGGAACCGCGCGCACAGTCCAAGGATTGCGAGGACGATAAAGGAAAGGAGATGCGGAGTCAAACAGAGGCCGAAACCTTCCTCAACCAGTTCTTCATCAATCGGAACGACCGCAAATGGATTGTCGATAATCAGCAGGTACGAAAGGAAAATCACGTACAGGATGAAAATCCGCTGAAGCCAATTACGGTACGAAATTCTTTTGGGAGATCCGGAAGTGGAATTCATATTCTGTTTTATACCATTAATATATTGTATAGTATTGTAAATGAAAACTTTTTATTTCTGTACAAAACCATTCAAAACGCGAGACACAATTTGTATGTTTCCAAAAGGTGCGGAAACCTGAATCCCGGCCATTCGTGCTTGAATGCGTTCCACGATTTCCCGTGCAATCGCGATTCCTTCCGACTGCTGGTCCTCTTTTTGTTCGTAACGCTCCATCCGTTCCATAATTGCGTCCGGAACCGTGACGCCGGGAACCTCCGTCTTCATGA
Organism: uncultured Planctomycetaceae bacterium; assembly: GCA_964438515.1. Taxonomy (GTDB): domain Bacteria; phylum Planctomycetota; class Planctomycetia; order Pirellulales; family Thermoguttaceae; genus RGIG3701. The sequence goes on along the minus strand of CAYTLK010000002.1, from coordinate 70,246 downwards.
AAAACGCATTTCGGTAGCTCGCAAGCGGCCAAATTCCAGCGAGAATCGGGATTCCGGCAGATTCTACCCGATCCAGCGTCCGTAAAAGAACGTCCGTATCGAAAACCGGCTGCGTAATGGCAAATTCCGCCCCAGCTTCGACTTTCCGGAAGAAACGTTCCACTTCACGGTCTTGGTCGAGCGCGTTCGGGTCGAGTCCAACCCCCGTGACGGCAGAGGTTTTTTGAGGGAGCTGATTTCCGCCCAGATCGACGCCGCGGTTCATACGCTGCTGAATTCGCGTCATTCCGACAGAATCCGTGTCGAAAACACCCGTAGCATCGGGATATTCACCGAGTTTCGGCGGGTCGCCCGTGATGAAAAGGAGGTTGTGAATTTCACAGGCGGCGATTCCAAGCAGGTCGGCCATCATTCCGATAAGATTTTTGTCGCGGCAGCAAAAATGCAGAATCGTTTCGATTTTTGCCTCCTGCTGAATTCGGTCGGCCGTCACGATCGACGAAATCTTGCAGCTTGCGCGCGGTCCATCGGGGATGTTGATGCAGTCGAGTCCCAATTCTTTCAAATGTTTACACTTTTCAATCGTCGCCGTGAGGTCGCAGCCGCGAGGCGGTACGAGTTCCACGCTCGTAATCCACGCACGTTCCGACAGTTTTTTCCCCAAATTCGAACGTTCTTCGAGCGGCACAGGGTCCCAAAGGACGGCTTTTTCGTTGAGCGCACGCATATTCACGTCATTCAGACGCGCATTGGTCAGAGGTTTCACCGCCCGCGCCATTTCCCGAATGTGGTCGGGACCGATTCCGCAGCACCCTCCAACGCCGCGAGCGCCCAAATCGATGTAACGTTTACAATATTCCGTGAAAAATTCCGGCGACGTCATCGCAATGGAACGCACTTCCACCTGACGCGGCGACCCGGCTTCGGGCTGAACCACCAGTGGAACGTCCACCAGCGGAATGACTTCCTGAACCGCTTCGAGCATTTCTTCCGGTCCCAGCCCGCAGTTCATTCCATACGCGAGCGGTTTCGGAAGGTTGTACAGACGGCACGCTTCCTGAAACTTCGTGAGCATTTCCGGCAAAGGACACGTTGTGGAATATTCCCGCTTCGCGTACGGCCGAAAGGACAAAATGAACGGAATCTCTTCGCCAGTCGTTTCCCGAATCCGCTGAATGGCGTAAACCGCGACCATCAGTGCATCGGTGTCCGTCTGCGTTTCGAACATAATGAAGTCCGCGCCCGCATGGTACAGTGCGAGGATTTGCGCCATCTGAATTTCTACCGCATGGTCAAAACTCAGTGCGTGATGAAGGTCGAGGAGCGGCCCCACACTGGCGGCGATGTAAATGATTCGGTCCGCTGCGTTTGCGTGATTGGCGCGATATTCATCAATTGCTTTTTGTGCGTTTTTCACACCAGCGGCGTTGATTGCTTCCATTTTGTCCGCAAATCCGAATTTCTGCAGAAAGAAGGAATTGGCGCTGATTGTGTTTGTCGTCAGAACCTCCGCACCCGCCTCGAGGTAGCTCGTATGGATCTGTACCACGAGATTGGAGCGTGAAAGATTCAGTTCATCGAAACAACTATTCGTGAAAATATGGTTTCGATAAAGTTCGGTTCCCATCGCGCCGTCAAAAATAACAACGGATTTCTGAAACGCCTCTAACAGGCGGTTGATTTTATTCGGAGTATTGGTCATTTGCGGGGTTGAAAAAAGGGAAAAATGACATATTTTCTTCCATTGTACATCATTTACCGCAAAAAGTCAAGCATTCTCACCCCATTCGACGAAAATAAACGGAAAATCTTTAAAAAGAGGAAGATTTAAAACGTTCTGTATCTTTTCTATTTCCTACATTTTCTCTCAATTCTTTATTTTCAGATGAAATTTCCAGTGGAAAGCATCTTTTTGAACGGATTTTTCAGCGTGAAACAGAATGAAGCAGAATGAAGCAGAATGAGAAGCAGCGTGAAAAGAAAAAAAGAACGAGGCGTCATGAAGACCTCGTTCTTTCTGAATATTCGGCAAAATTCAAATTGTGATTAAAATCGTACGATGATGTCGGCGCCCACCGTGACTTGCGACTCGTCCGTCCAGCCGTCGTACGTGCGCAGATTTCCGCACTCCCAGTCGCTGAAATCGTAACGAATTTCCGGTCGAATCGTCATCCAGCAAAGCGGCGTCCAATTGGCTCCGACCGTCAGCGCGAAGTAGTTGGAGGCTTCGTCGCGTGTCGAAAAACCGTATCCGCCGTCGATGACGGTGCTGTCGGCGTCGTTGAACCACTCGAAACGAGTTCCGAGCGTCAGCGTGTCGCAAACCTGGTAGAAGAGGTAGTTATTCAGTCCGAACCACGCGCGTCCGCGGTGTGTGCCGAACGTCGCCATCTCGAAATAATCGCGGTCATCGTAACCGGCGGTGAATTCGCAGACGTACGACAGACGCTGTGTGAACTGGAACTTTGCGAAAGTGTTGAAAACGGTGACGTCTGCCGCGTCGGAATAGGTTTCAAACTGGTAGCACGGCGCGCACTGTTTACCGTACATTAAGGTCGCAGAGAACGTGAAGAATTTGTCGGCACCTTCATACGTGAGTCCAAAGACGCCGGAAAAATTATCCTCATCCGAGTCGAATGCGTTCCATTCGTTGACGCCTCCCAGAACGAGACTCCATCCGTTCACAAGACCCAGCGTTGCAACGGCTCCCGTCATGGAGGTGGGCATTCCGTACATACGCGCGTAGGAGTTGGAATAGAAGAAGTTTCGGTTGCTTTCGAGCGATTCGTATCCCATCACGGAGTAAAAATGACCGACTTTCACATCGACACCGCCCATAATCGGCGCGTACAATTCCGCAAACGCCTGAGGAAGCGCACATCCGTACTCGCTTCGTCCTGCGCGGTACATGTAATTATCGTCCGTGGAATTCCAGTGCGGCGAGTTGTCGCATCGATTTTCGAGACCGGCAGACGACATATAATAATAGTCGGTGCCGTACATGAGGTCAATTTGTCCGCCCAAAGACCAGCGGTCGCCTTTTTCAACTTTGCGGCCGATCGAGAGGTAGAGCTGGTTGAGCTGATAGCCTTCTTTATCGTTCATTCCCATCGGGGCGTAATAGTCGCCGTCCGTGTTTCCGTAACGCAGTCCCTGTGCCGCGTATCCGTTGATGAAGAACGAACCCGCGCCAAGAAATGCCGAACCGATTTGGGAAGCAGGTGCGTTGTTCAAACGATTCAGAATGAGACCGTCCGGCTCCGCAATTTCCGGTTCGACGATGTATTCTTCGCTGAACCCTCTTTCTGCGTCAGGCGGAAGGGTGCTTTGTTCGTTCGCCACATTCAGCGAAGCGGCCTGCGCCTGTGCGCGGGAATTTTGGTCCGCTCGGTCAAAGGACGCCAGGGCGGCATCCCGTCCAAAGCTTTCCGAAGGGTACGAGGACTGCGCGAAGACTGACGAAGACAGAGCTGCCAGGGTCAAAAAAGCGCTGATTCCCTTCAGAATCGCTTTCTTATGAAATGATTTTGTGTTCATGACTTATTCCTTTAGTCACCTTTTATGACTGGTGTATGAATATCCAATTCAGATTTACTATCGGTTTTAACGGTTGTATCTATTTACATAAAAACACCGATTTTCTGTAATTTTCCAAAATTATCTCTTATATGCAATTTTTCGGCTTGCAAGATATTCTTTTTTTTAGTAAATTTATAGAGACATTTTGCCTGTGAGTTACGTAAGAATATATGTATAGCAAAAAATCGAGAAGAATGGACGGAATTCAGAACTTTCGTAGAAAAATCGATCCTGAGTTGTGTATTCTGCGTATTTTACTCAAATTGCTCGTATTGTGCAAATTTTGTCATTAAAAACATTATTTTGGGAAAAGTGTCTATATTTTAGACTTTTCAATGAACAGATTGTGACGGATATGCCGATTGTAACAATATGTATTCTTCTATCTTGAAGAATCCGTATGTACTTTTATAGTGAAATCCAATTCAATCGGCACAGTTTAAATTATCGTTTGATTTAATCGAACGCGGACCTTAAAATCGGTTCATCCCCGTATAAGTGGAAAAACAATCATGAAAAAAAATTCTGAATCCAGTCGTTTTCACAAATCAGGTCATTTTCGCACGAAGAGTGCAATCGCCGCGAATCGGAAAAACCGTACGCCGCAATTGGAGTCTCTGGAGGAACGTCAGATGCTTTCCGCAGTTTCTATGGCGAATGCGGAGACGAATATTCAGTCCGAGGTTTTTTATGTGACGCTCAACGATGCGAATAACATGCGCGACACCTCGACGCAGTATGTTGCGATGCATATTCAGGGAAATGTGGACGTGAGCAACGTCACGATTCAGGATGAAAACGGCGCAAAGCAGAATATTCTGAAAAGTGAGACGGACGTTCAGAGCGGAATGACGACGCTGCTCTTGCAGATGGGTTTCGGGTCCGACTACACAGTGACGGTGACGGGAGTGAACTCGCAGAATCCCATCAGCGTGCTTTTCACGACTCCGGGCGACACGATCGACGGCGATGGAATGGTGGGAAATACGGAATATTTCACCGCGTACGGGAATCTTTTGAAAGGTGCCGGCTGGTCGCAGCGTTCGGCAGCGCTTTTCCAGGCGCAGTACGGAATTAACGTGAGCACGCTGGAACTGAATCCTCTCATGGACCTCGACGGAAACGGGGTTTTGAGCCAGAGCGAGTTCAACACAATGGTGAAAGCGCAGTACGACGCGAAGATTGATGTCGTTCAGCAGATTATCGTGAAACCGGAAATCTCGGATTTGACGGTCAACGGGTCCTCACCGATTGTTGCGGACGAAGAGACGCAGTCGTTTGTCGCGGCGCAGACGGGTGAAGACGGAATCGAAATCGGCGGTACGCTCCCTGAAAATGGGAATATGACGATCGTTGGAAAAATTTCCTACACGGATTCGGACGGAAATCCCCAGACGGTTTCGATCCAAAACATGCGGCAGAACCAGACTGGGGCCGGCTTCGAATATACGGTCGATAAGGACGGAAATTTCACGCTCAATCTTGATGCGGTGAAATCCAATACGGTTATCGTCCTCACGCTGAGTTACGAAGGCGCGGACAACAGTGAAAATACGTATTCCATTCAGCTCGACACTCTGGCGCCGACTCTGGCGTTCGACACGCTTACGTGGCCCGACATCGTAGTTACTTACAGTGACGGAAAAACGTACACTAAAGATTCGACGCCGACTTACACGGTTTCTTCCACGTTGAGTGAAACGGCGTACAATGCGATTCTGGCGGAAATCGCGGACAGTACGCAGGGAATTTGGGTCGTTTTCACCTTGGACGGTGCGGACAAACAGAGCGTCAAACTGACGGCGGATTCGTTCAAGAATGCGTGTGTGAAAAACGGCGAGACATACGTTTTTTCGAAGTCGTTTACGCTGACGAATGCAGTTGCAGACGGCACACACACGCTGGGCGCCTACACGAAGGACCTTGCTGGAAACAAAACAACGGAAGTCAAAAAAGAGATTCTCGTCGATACGGTCAAACCCTCCATGTCGGACGACTATTCTACCAATCAGGGCGTCTGGAAGTATGTCGAGTCGGACGAACAGACGCTGAATGTGACGATTTCCGATTTGCATCTGAAAACCGCAAGCGACACCACCTCGCCCGTGATTACGCTCAATGGAAACGTCATTTCGTACACTTCCGTGACGGCAGGCGACGAAACGCTCGCGTACGTCATTGATTTCACGCTGGCGTACGGCGAAAACACCCTCGTTTTCACTTGCACCGACATTGCTGGAAACGAATCGGCAAAGACGTTTAAATACATTTATAATGAAGTTCCCGAAATTACGGCTGCGGGTGTGGAGCTGAATGAAACGGAAATTTACATTAAGACGGCATTCAACACGAAGGATTATACCGGCAATTATCGTTCGAAAATCGGAAATATTCAGACGCTGTTTCAAGAAAATGACGGTTCCGCGATTGTGAAAGAAAATGTTTCCGTCACGTTTTCCGGGAATGCAGTCGCATCTTACGAAATCGACGCCGCCGGCGATCTGTGGGTCACGCTGAACGATCCGACCGGGGACACGATTCAGACGTTCCTTTCCAGTATTTCGATTTCCTACACCGACGAATACGGGAAATTGGCCAAAGGAGTGGATGCGGAAGAAGAAACGACGATCGACGGTATGGATGTGAAAATTTTCATTACGAACGACTCGGAAGCACCAATTGTTTCTCTGACGAACGGCAGCGACTTTGCAGGAAAAATCGCTGCGAGTAAACTTACGGCAAACTCCCAGAATGTCGAACTGAAACTGACGATTTCCGATTTCAACGAAATTTACGAGGCGCAAGTCACAATCCGTTACACCCAAGACGGCACCGTAAAGTCTTTGATATTTGATATTGAGAATTTTACGGACAATAAACTGGCTCAGACGATTTTGGCGGCTGACGATGGGACCGACATTTCGATTTCCTACACAGCAGAAGACATTTTTGGAAACAAAACGGCTTCCGAAACGCTCGCCGCGGCGATTCATGTGGATCGAACGCTCGACGGTTCCATTACGAAATTCGACCCGCAAGTGAAAACTCCGTCCAAAACGCAGCCGAAATTCGATTTGAACGTCGATTGGACCGAGGGGAAAAACGAGCCGCTGAATGCGTACATTATGTACACCGGAACGACAGACGCAGGCGCAAGTGTTTCCGGAATGTTCCGCACCGATTTCGTCGTTTCAGACGGAACGGCCGCCAGTACGGGGGATTTCACGAATCTGACGGGCGTGACGCTTGCGGACGGAACCTACACTTTTGCCGTGACGGTTTACGACAATGCGGGAAATTCCGCGAGCAAACAAATTTCGAATTACGTACTTGATACAAAAGCCCCAACCGCTGCGATTACGAATACGGCCGGAAGTTCGTACGTCTCGCCGATTACGCTCAATTTCAATTATTCCGACAATCTGTCGGGCGTGAAGAAACTGACGATCACGCACAACGGAAATTCGTGGGACATCGCGCCCGCAAACGCTGCAAGCGTCAATTTGGATTATGGTGAAAATACGTTCACGCTGACCGCAACGGACGACGCCGGGAATGTGAGTGCCGTTTCCGAAGCGTATACGGTCATTTGGAACGTCAAACCCGTCGCAAATACGGAAAACGTGTACTACAACGCTGGTTCAAGCACGAGCACGAGCGCCGTTTTTGACGAACTGATGAGTATCGGTTTCAAAGAAACTTCCGGCGAGTATGCGGGAAAAATCGTGCTCGACATGAGTGATTATTTCATTGATGAAGCGACGCTTTTGCTCGAAGGGACGCTGAATCTCACGAACAACACCGCGATTGCGTCGGCTGAATTCGCAGACGGAAAACTGATTTTCACGATGAACGACGTGACGCTCAGCCAGACGCTTTATGCCGACTTGAGTTTCACGCTCAAAGACGCTTACGGCGAAAAAATCGGCGCAACGTTCCATTTTGAGTACATTTACGACGACAAAGCGCCGTCCGTGAAAGTGAATGATTTTGATTTCACGAACAATACGGCTTACGAAAAAGAAGACGGCGCGTACGCTCTCGACGGAACGAAAGATCTCGCAATTAACGTGAAATTTACGGACGATACCGCCATCAAATCCTGGGGTTGGAACGTCGTGAACGCTAAGGGAGACGTGGCGGCTTCGGGTTCCGGAACGATCGATGCGGAAGCGCAGAAATCCTATGAAACGACGATTTCCAAAGCGATTGCGGACCTCGCGGACGGCGAGTATACGGTCAATTTCTGGGGCGACGATGGAATTACAAACGTTTCGGACGCTGCGAAACCTTCGGTCTCGTATTCGTTCCTCGTGGACCGCACCGCACCGACGTTCGACGGTTCCGTTACGCTTGACGGCACGACGCCGACCAACAGCACGACCGCAACGTTCGACATTTCCGGAAAAGTCACCGACGCAAATGATTGCTGGCTCGTCATTTATGATAATGGTATGTTTATCGCCGAGGTACAGTCGAATGCGGACGGTTCCTTTGATGAAGTGGTTGTTGAGGATCGGGAGGACGGCACCCATGCGTTCACGTATCAGATTTTCGATGCGGCAAATCATGCGGCATTTGACGCTGTGAAGTCGATTGGTACGATCGTCATCGATACGGTTGCGCCGGTCATCAACAGCATTACAGTGACGGACGGAAAAACGTACATCGTTGAAGAGAGCGGAAGCACGACGAAAAACGTTGCGAAATTCACGTTTGACGTTACAGACGGTTTGAATTTCAAGACGTATTATTCGACGAACGACGGTTCCGACTGGACCGAGTATCCGTCGGCTGGCGTCACGCTGGGTTCCGGCGACACGGAATTCCTCTTCAAATTTGTGGATGAGGCTGGAAACGAGACGATTTGGGACGAATCCATCACGATGTCGTACAACCACTCGCCGATTTTGACGGCCGCAACGCTTGCAGACAAAGAATTCGCGTTTCCGCCGGAAGGAACGAATACGGTTACTTTGACGTACACCGAAGCGGAAATTAAGGCGCTTTTCAGCGATTCCGACACGCTCGACACGTTGAAATACACGTTCGAATTTACAGCTGGTGCAGAAGGAATCTCGCTGGATTCTGCGGCGCTTGAAAATGGCGTCTGGATGCTTACATTTACGATTTCCGACCGTGCCGCAGTGAAAGCGGCGCATAAAGCGGGAACGTTGGTTGTAACCGCAACGGACAGTTACGACGAAGCGGTTTCGTGTGCCTCCGCCGCGATTTCCAAAACGAATCTGGCTCCGGAACAGGTGAAAACCGACACACTGACGCAGACTCAGAAGACGGAAGGAACGATTGCATACGAGTTCGACCTTTCGACGTACTTTGCGGACCCGGAAAGCGACAGCTGGAGCGTTTCTGCTGCAAGCGTCACAACGAGCGGAACTGTGAACGTCACATCGGGCAGAACTGCAAACGTCACAATGGGCGGAACTGCGAACGGAACGTGTGCTTTGAACGGAAGTTCCGTTACATGGACGCCGGGAAGCGGACTGTACGGCGCAGCGGTGCTGACCGTCACGGTGAAAGATGCGAATAATGCGGAAGAAACGTATACGATTAACGTTCAGATCAACTGGGCGGGAATTACGTCTTTCTCGGCGGACGCGAAGACGGTTGCGGAAGATTCGGGAGCCGGAAAGATTGAAGTCTCGGTCGTGAATGCGTTTGATGCGTCCAAAGCGTGGGGCGGATACACTCAAACGACGACGTGGACCGTCACGAACGTTCAGACGACGACGCTCGAAGGGGCGGTCGTTACAAACGCGGACGGCGTACGCACTCGTAAGGAATGCGAGTCGCTCTTTGCGGTAAATCCTGCGATTTCTGACGGAGTGATTTCCTTCACGATTGCGGAAAACGCTTATGGAAGCGCGACGATTTCGTACAGCGTCAATGGCGTTGAAAAGAGCGTCGTTCTGACGGTCACGAACACCGACGACACACCGTACGCTCCGGCACAGAACGTTTGGTATCAGGTCTCCAGTTCCTCAATGACGTACAAACATGCGGACTTTCTGTCATTCTGCGACACGGCAGAAGACGGCGGAACACTCGTTTGCAGCGGTGTAACGCTTGTTCCGGCAGAAAACGTGTCGCTCGACACAAAAACCGGCGTCCTTTCCATCGTGAAGGGGAACCGAACGTATACATTCCAGGTGACGTTCAATGCCGACTCGCTCGTTCTGACGCGCTATCAAATCCTCGAAAATGGTTCCGCCATTTCTGCAGTGGAAAGCGACTGGGAGGCGCTGGACGGGGTGGCCGTTGCACTGAAATATACGGTGAAAAATACGGAAACGGGAAAAACCTCTGCGGGAGACTGCACGCTGAATTTCAGCGCCATTGCACGAACCGTAACGACCTCCGCAACGCGCAGCCAGAACGCGCAGACGCTGACCGTACTGGGTTCCGACCTTCGCGGCGAAGACGGCTGGTACGTCTCGGCGGTGGATGCTTCGGGAACGCATTATACGGCTGAAATCGTCGATGGAAACGTTTTGATCTCCATTCCGGCCGGCGTTTATGCGGACGAAGCGCTCTCCTTCACTCTCGCGAAAGATGGAGAATCGAAGACGTACAGTGCGAAAATCAACGTTCAGATTGAGGACGTGAACTGGGCGCCGACGTGGGCCGACGGTTCTGCCGCCGGCAGTAAGACACACGCTTGGGGCGAGCAGGAACAGGACGACGATTACACGCTCGACGTGAAGGATCTCGTCACCGACTACGACACAGCCGCAAGTGAAATGACGTATGCGGTCAAAGCCGATTCCGTGACGGTGACCGACACTCGAACGGGGTACAGCACGACTGGAACACTTTCCGTCGATGCGAATACGGGCGTTGTGACGTTCTCGCCTGAAGACGCCGACTTTTTCGGAACCGTCACATTTACGATTTCCGTAACGGATAAGACGGTTGGAACTGCCGCGGCGCAGACGTCTGATTTTGCGTTTACGCTTACGATTTCGAACGTTCCAGACGCTCCGGTACCCGTGAAGGATGCGAATTTCACCATCAAATGTGCGGCAGGCGACAAGCTGAACTTCACAGATCTGCTGAAAGATCAATTCCGCGACCCGGATGAAAGTCCCGCCAGCATTACAGTGACGTACAACGGAAGTGCGGAAAATACGGCTCCGACGGAAATGGGGGTCTATGTAATTTCCGTGACCGCTGCGGATAAAGACGGAAACACCGCGACGCAGGACGTGACGCTGCGGGTCAGCGCATCGGCGACGATTGCAGACGCGAGCCTCGATACAGACATCATGGTCGATACAACGTTTGCAACCTCGACCAACATTACTGGCGAGCTGCAAAACAACTACATCACCACGCAGGAAGTGACGTTCAACACCAATACCGTGCTGGCGGCAGGGACGAAATTGTCGGTCGGAACAACGTTCTCGGCGGGTGCGCAGCTCGCATGTTCGAATGCTGGCAACTTGCTTAATGCGCTTCCTGAGGGTTGGACTCTTTCGGGAGACGGAAAATATGTGACGAACACTTCCGGTGCCGCCAGTGTGCTTCCGGAGAGTATAACGCGCGACTTTGAGATTACGATTCAGGCGGGAACCATGACGACTCCGGCGGTCTTCACGATTCTGTCCGGGTCTACCATTTCTTCCACGAATTGCAAGGCGGTTGCGGTTCTTACGAGTACGCAGACGATCGAAAGCGCCTACACCCTTACAGAATTTGGAACGGCAGCCGTCTATTCCGTTTTGAAAGCTGGAACCGTTTTGAAAGCTGGGACGATATTCGCCTCAGAAGCTAAATTCCAGAGCGCAACTACGCCGAACTGGATTGATGGTGTAAATTTGCAGGCCAGCGGCAAAGCAAAAATTACGACGACGAACGCTGCGGAAGATGCGGATGGATATCACATCGCCTACGTTTTGACCGAAGACGTCACGCTGGACGCGGATATTACGGTGACGCAGAACACGATTTCTCTCGCGGCGGGTTCCATCATTGCGAAAGGTTCCTCCCTCAGCACAGGAAGCAACTTCGGTGCGGAAATTAAGCTTTCCGTGCCGGCAAATTCGGCGGTGAACATCCTTCCGATTTACTCCGCAGCAATGACGAGCCGCAACGACAAAGCCGGCGACCTGTATTTGAAGCAGGAACTCGACATCAAGATGGATGCCGCCACGACCGCAGCGCTGAAAACAAACAGCGCGTCGATTTCACTGTACGACAATGCGTCTGAAACATTGTATACTGTAACGAATATCAACTACGTCGGTCAGTGCACAACGGCAGACTCTGTTTTCGGGTACATCACGTACGAAAACGGGAAGTTTTACGCGTATTACAAACCGTATGACGTCACGGAAAATCGTCAGAGCCAGAATGTGGCGCTGAATTTGACGGACGGCACAACTTTGGACGTGAAATTGAGTATCAATTACGAAAAACCGTTCGATATTGTGGTGGGTGTGATTCCGGCCGGCTCCTCTGATTATGTGGTGAACACGCAGAACTTCATTACGGACCTTTCGAAACTTTCAGCCGGTACAAAGTACTGTCTCCAAGTCGCGATACGCAGCAATTTGCCGCTCACGGCCGCCGAAATGGCCCACGCCTATGAAAGCTGCACACAGGCGATGACCCCCTCGCTGACCGCCACCTTCAGCGGTGTGACGAACTTCACCGCAGGAAAGGATAATTTAGAGGTCGAGCCGGTAATTACGACTAACGCGGACGGCACAACGACAGTCACTTTTGGCCGAAACCAAATCGAAATAGGACTTGCAACGTACAGCAAGAATTACGTCGCGAGCTGCCTGTACTTCACCGCTTCCGAAAGTGTGGACATCACGAATGTTTCAGGCGGAGACGTAAAATACTCTTTCGTGATGAACTACTCGGGTGCTGCGGGTGATGAGGACATTTCCAAAACAGCTACGGATTACGGCGTCGGAATCGTTTCGGAATTGGTGCATGAGACGCAGTACACCATCGGAAACTACGTGAACAGCAGCGCCGTTCAGGGTTCCACAGCCGCAAAAGAAACCGTGGTGGAAGGAAACGGTGTTTACGCCGCGCTCGTCACGGAGAAATCCGAGTCGGAAACGTCCAAGACGCTCGTTTCGAGCAAGGATTACATCACGGAATGGGATTCGTCGTACTTGGAACTGTGGGTCAACACGCAGGAAAAAGGCGTCGATATCGCAAACGTATACGTCGATCTTTCCTACAACAGCAACTACTTCACCGCAACCGATTTTGAATACAGTTCCCTCGTTGAAAAGGGTCTTTCATTCACGATCGACGATGCGACGGGCCGAGTCACTGGTATCGGCGGCGACCTTTCCAGCGCGGTTACGAATGAAGACGGTTTCGTGCTTCTCGGAAGAGTAAAGTTCGAGTCGCTCGAAGGCGATAACGTTGCGGCAGACACCGTGAATTCCGTCGATATGGGAATCAACCTCGACGATGTGGTGCTTCGCGACTCGGAAGGAACGCGGCTGGATGTGAATCATCAAGTCGTGGTGAATACGAAAGTCTTTGCCGTCGTGTATGATGCGGACGATAATGGGAAAATCAACATTCAGGACCTCATCCGTTTCGCAAAACGTTACGGAAGCGACACGACCAGCACGACCGATGCCGCAGCGTGGGCGCTCGACTTCAACAACAGCGGTGCCATCGATATTCAGGACCTCATCAGTTTTGCGAAGAATTACGGAAAAACGCAGGGCGATTCCAGCGTTCAGTATCCGCAGAACTTCTTCAAAACGTGGATCGGTTCCACGCTTGAAGCGGAAGGGGATTCGAATGTTGCGGACACGCTCGAAAGCGCGCTGGACGCCTGGAGTGAAGCTCTGGGAGAAAAATTGAACATTAATGTTCAAATCATCGTAAAAGACTTTGAGAATGTGGATGGCGGAATTTTGGGAGAAACCGTCATTCTGGGGTGCGACGCCTCCGAAAAACCCGACACAGCCGTCGTTTATCTCGACGAAGACGCTCTGGGAATGGGCTGGTACGTCGGTACAAGCGACGACGTCATCGACGATCAGTACGACTTGTACACCGTCCTCCTCCACGAACTCGGTCACGCGCTCGGAATGAGCAGCTCGTACGAAGGTTACAATACCGTCATCGACGCCGGACTGACCTACACCGACAAAGACGGAAATTCCCACTTCGTCTTTAACGGCCACGTGTACACCGACGGCGACCTCATGAACGAAATCCTCGATCCCGGAACGCGTCTGGAAATCTCCGGCGTCGATGCGGAAATCGTGGCGCAGGCTCGTGAAAACGGCGGGAAACTCCTTACGAGCACTCCCGACACGGAATGTGGTGCGCGTGCCGCCGTGACGGAAACCGTGGTGGAAACCGCCACAGGAATGATTTCGGAAGCGAAATGGAACGCGATTCTCGTCGAAAGAGCCGCATCGGAAACGACGCTGACGCAGAATAAACTCCACGACACCGCGTGGGAACTGCTGGACGCTGCGCCTGAAAGCGGCGTGAATCTTGCAACTGCCGGATCGGCCGCCGCAAGTGGAAACGTGCTGGATGAATTGTTCAGCGAACCGGATTTTACCGAGGAACTGGATGGAATTCAGACGGACGCGCTGGATGTGAAACTCAGTGAAAAAGAATAACGTTCGAAATTGAATGAAAAACGGACGGCGGAATAAATTCAGATTTCGGCGTCCTTTTTTTGTATTTTTTCTTCTTTTTCAGGAATCTCGCCGGGAAAGCGTTGAGAAAAACAAGTTTTATGTTAAAATAGAATTTGCGGAACAGAAAAATACAAGAATTTTGAATCAAAATATTGTTTCAACCTTCATTATAACCTTAATTATAATTGAATTCAGGAATGAAAATGAAAATGAAAACGAATTCTAAACGTACTCTTCATCTCGAAACCCTTGAAAATCGTATGATGCTGAGTGCCGCTCCTCTGGCGCTGAATGCCGTTCAACCCGCCGGGACGCTGGCCGTTTACGGAATCGAAACAGCAGAACTGGGGGCGGGAGAATCGACGAGTTTCGAACTTTCGGTCGCAGATGTGAATTCTATCACTGTTTTGTGTATGAATCACGGAGACGGATACGCTCAAGTTTCTGTCGGCGGAACGCTCGCTTCCTTCCAGGGAAACTGGCTGAAACAATCTATAAATGTGAGTTCGATGGATACAACGACGATTCAGCTTGAGAATCAGTCGAATGCCGCCTCGAATTATACAATTTACATCGTAAGCAACAGCGCAATTGAAACCGAGATGAAGGGCGGCGTGACGAACGATCGGATTGACGATACGCCGCAGACGCTTGCGTTTTCGAATGTAAGTACCGCTGCTTCCACGACTTCCGCGCGGCAGGCGGTCGTTTTAGGAACGTTGGGAGCTTCGGATTCTGCCGACACGTACCGCATTACGTCGAATGGAGGAAAACTGAACGCGCAGCTTTACTCGCTTTCCGGTTCCGGTTTCACGATGGAACTGTACAACGCGCGGCAGAATCTGCTTGCCTGCAGCACCAGCGTCGATGATTTTACGAGCGTCTTGAGTTCGGTTGCGTCCGCGAGTAACGAAACGTACTACATTCGGGTTCTGCCGTCGGAAGGAGCCGCGCTTTCCGAGACGTTCAATTACACGCTGACCGTCACTGAAAGCTGCGCAGTCGAAACCAACACCTCTTCTTCCTTGGGACTCATTAATGTTCTGGACGCCTCAGGGGTCGGCCTGGGAAATGTGTCGGGAAAGAATACGGTCGTTTCAGAATCCAGCTGCACGTTTGCGGGAGAAACCATTCGTTCGATGGCGGTGGACGGAACGCATATGGCGACCGTTTCATACGTTAAAAGCGGATCGGCGTACGTCTCTGCAACGGTCCGTCTTTTGGAATCGGCGGGGTCGTCGTGGGAGACCGTCTCCACGTTTACGCTGACCGCCCAAGACGCTTCGGAGGCCGGCTGGAACCTTTCCGATTTCGGTACTTCAATCTCGATTTTTGGTACAAATATCCTTCTTGGCGCTTCCGGAACCAATACGGCTTTGTTTTTGACGCCGAACGGCTCACAGTTTGACGTTTCGAAACTTTCTGCCGCCTCGGTTTCTGCTGGAGACGCATTCGGGTCGAGCGTCCTTCTGTCGGAAAACTTTGCGTTTGTCGCCGCTTCCTCAAGCGCGGTCGGCGGAACCAATTCGGGAGCCGTGTACGTCTTCAAAAAAGGAATCTCCGGCTGGAATTTATGCACGACGCTCTCCGATGCTTCGGGCGCGTCCGCTTCCCGATTCGGGTCGAAACTCGCGTGGGACGCCGTTTCGCAGCGGTTGTATGTTGCGTCTGCCGCCTCAAATACGCTCAACATTTTTCAGTACAGCGACGCCGCTTCCGCTTGGACGCTCCACAGCACGCTCAACGGAACTTCCAATCCGTCGGAAGTTGGGTCCTCCGTGACGAATTTTGGTCGAGCGATCGCCGCAGAGGGAAATACGCTCGCCGTTTCGTGTAAAGTAAACAGCAGCGCCTGCGTCCGTCTTTATACGTGGAACAGCACCAATTCAACCTGGAATTTCGTTCAGGAACTTTCTGCGCCGACCAACGTTTCTGGAGTCACCGAATTCGGAACGTCTCTCTCCATTTCAGGAATCCAGCTGGCCGTTTCTTCAACGACCGCTTTGAATTCCGACCTTGAAAACACGGGAATTGTGTGCGTTTATCGAGGAACCGCCTCTGAAGGAACGATGAGTTGGGAACTGATTCAGACGTTCCAGCACTCCGAGGAGGGCGCGTTTGGAAAAATCGTGTCTCTCAGCGCCAATCAAATGTCGGTTTTGGATGGAATTCAGAACCGGATTTATACGCTTTCGAATTTCGCAGATGTGGACGTCTGGAAGCTGAACGTGACGGACGCCGCGGCGCCTGTAACGTTCACGCTGAATGTGCGGACCGCGGGAGAGTCGGTCCCGAACTTTGAAATTACGGGGCCGGACGGCGCATCCGTGAGTGTAACGAAAGAAACGGCCGCAATTACGGGAAAAACGTCGTATTCGTTCACTCCAACGGCTGCGGGAACGTATACGTTTCGGCTTTATTCTTCGGACGAAAACGGCGCATCGTACGTTTTGAACGTCACATCAGGTACTTACGCAAACGTCATCGATACAGGAACCGTGCAGCCCGCCACGGATCTTTCAAACCTCATTGTGGTGGAATACGCGCAGCAGATTCTGGCGTCGGGAGCGGCGGACGCGGCGGCGACGCTCGGGGGAAAGAAGCTGGATTTCGTAAAAATTCTGGACGGAAACAAAGTCGTTTGGAACGTCACCGACCGACTTGCAAACGGAACGTACGAACTCGCAATTTCTGGCCTTGAAGCGGTTACTGGCGATTCGATTCCCACGCTGAACGTTTCGTACGAATATTCCGGAACGATTTTCGTCGATTTCGAACCGACGGGACCAACGGGAACCAAAATTCTGAAAGGAAGCGCCTCTTCTTCCTTCCAATCGGCGGGCGAGACACTCGTTTTTGCGATTCCAACCGAGGGTGCCGCGCTGACCGACCTGCAGTATGCGTTCAAAACTTCCGATCCGGAAATGACGCTGACGACGCTGGACCCCGTTTATGATGCGGAAAATGCGTGCTGGATTGTGGAAGTTTCCTCGACGAAAGCGGGAAACGTGACGCTTGATGCTGTTTTTTATGCGGCGCTCGACGCGGAGCAACTGACGTTTTCGACGTCGGAAACGCTCCGTGAGGCGGCGACCGTCGGAACGCTCGACGCAGGCGGCGAAAAAACCTTTTCCGTCACTTTGGCCGCTGGGGAAACCATGAATTTTGCACTCACCGACGCTGCGGGAAACGCGCTCACTTTTGAGCTTTATTCCTCGGACGGAACGCGTCTGGCGGTCGGCTCCGTCGATGCGGAAGGTTCTGCAAACGGTCAGCGCATTCAATCTTTGAAAAATACTTCCGAATCCGAAACAATTTACACCCTTAAAATAACGAATCCGACGCAAATTTCTGTCGATTTTACGCTCGTTGCTCTTTCCGGAGCCCAATTGGAGTCGGAAGGAAACAATTCTTTTTTAGAGTCGAACGTTTTGAGCGGCGGAATGGTTGGAACCGTCACATCGAATTCGAAAATTTCCCTTACGGACCTCGATTCCTCGACGCTTACAAGCTCCCAGTTGGAATCTTTCGGAACGGCCGCACAGATTTCCGGCGATTACGCCTTCGTTTCCGGCTCATCTTTTGTGACTTTGTACCACATGGAAGGCAGAATCTGGGTGCGGATGCAGACCCTCGATGCGGGCGGAACGCTGTACGACGCGGCACTCGACGGTTCCACACTCGTTTTGGGAGTCTCCGAAGCGGTAAAAATCTATTCACGGACGAAGGATTCTAGTACAGGAATCGAAAGTTGGACTCTTTCTGCAACGCTCACGATTCCTGAAACCATTTCGGGAGTCGATACTGCTGCAGCTTCGAACCTATTTGGTTACTCGGTGGCTCTGAAAGACGGAACGCTCGCAGTTTCCGCACCGGCGGCCAACGACAGCGCAAACCTTTATAACAATTGCGGCTGCGTTTTTCTGTACACGTTCGACTCTGCGGCGGGAACGTGGAAATTTTCGCAGCAGCTCTCCTCATCGTATCAGTCGATTTTGTATCATTTCGGGTACGAAGTCGCGCTTTCGGAAAATACAATGGCGATTTACGCACGTTCCAATTCCGCAACGGATAAAGGACTTTTGACGCTTTGGGTTCGTTCGAACGGCGTCTGGGTCGAATCCGCACAGTTCGAAACGGCGACATCGTATGAATATTTTTTGAATCCGCAAATTCAAGTGGCTGACGGACGTGTCGTTTTCTGCTGTTCCTCCACGGGAACCATCTATCAATACGACTGGAACGGTTCTGGATGGACGGCGGCCGCAGCGCTTCAGACCGGAATCCGAATTTCTGCAATTTCTCTCTCCGAAGATGGTTTGCGTCTGGCGGTTGCGGGAACTTCCTCCGATGGAACGACCACGACGTCGCACCTCGCAGAATTTCTATCGGCTTCGACCGGTTGGACGCAAGTTTCAGGGCTTCAAACGACCGGGACGGCCTCCGTTTTAGCGTGTGACGGGTCGGCCTCGCTTGCGGTTCTGCGAGCATCGGTGAAAAACGAAGATGGAACCTCCGCCGCAACTGCGTCTCTCGTGCAGTGGGCACCGGTTTACGACGCGGACGTGTTCCGATTTGTCGCAAGTTCGAATTCCGCTCAGATTTCTGCCGTTCTCGAAGACGGTACAGACGTTTCGAGTGCCGTCACGTTGTATGATGCGTCCGGAAACAGCGTTTCCGCGAGTGCTTTGACGGTGGGTGAAACGTATTACATCGCGGTTTTACCGAAAGATTCCAACTCGACGATGCGTTACATCCTCCGCGCAGACGCCGCCTCGGAGCCGCTTCCGACCGCAGTTTGCACACCTGAAAACGGTACAGTAACAAACACGACACAAAACTCGGTTTTCCTCCAATTTTCCGAAAATATCGATCTTTCGTCGCTTTCCGCGTCTTCCGTACTTTCCATTACGAATTCGGACGCTTCTAAAACGCTGACGGCCGCAAATTTTCGGATCGTGGATGGAGCCTGCGTGGAATTTCTGTTTGACGAGGCGCTTACGGACGGCGTGTGGAGCGTGACGCTTGCGGAAAATAAGATTTTCGACCTTTCCGGAACGGCTTTTACACTGTCGGAGACCCATATTACGATCGATACGGTTCCTGCCGAAGTGACGAATATCGCCGTCGATTCCACAGCAGGTACGATTATCGTAACATTTTCCGAAACGGTTGCAGACGCAAACGTCGTTCTGACGGGAAAATACAGCGGAAACGTTGATTTTACGGAAGGAAAGTTCGATGGAAACGTTTTGACGCTCTCGTTCGACGCAGCGGCGCTCGCGTCTGATTTTTACACGTTCCAAGTTCAGAAAATATTCGATTCAGCGGGAAACCAAACGACGCCTTCGACGGCTTCCGAGCTGGAATCTGCGTCCAAAACTTTCGGCGTCACGGCAAAAGAAGGTTCTTTCGTGACGGTTTCCGACAGCGCGTGGGACCGAAGCACCATGGACGGCGCGTTTGCGTATGTGACGACGGTTTCTGGATTTGCGACGAAAAATGCGCCGATCGTTTTCAAACCCGAAAACATTCAGGAAGGTGAAAAAATCTCCTTCCGTTACGAAAATGGAACGAGTGTTTCCGATACGATTTCGGCCGTTTGGGACGCTGCGTCGGGCTGCATTACGGTCTCGACGACTTCCGAAGATGGAACGGCTTTTTCGCTGCAAATTCTGCGCAATACGACTTT
>CAYTLK010000002.1:46098-50214 GCA_964438515.1 uncultured Planctomycetaceae bacterium | reverse complement strand
GGACGCGCTCATTGATTTTGCCGTCAATTCTTCAACGGCAGAAAAAACGTACTTGCTGAAGGTTCTTGGAACCAAAGGAACCGGCGGCTACCGACTCGTTGTGACGGAAAATGCCGTCTTTAACGGAATTACGAACGGTTCGGCGCAAGACGCGGTGACGCTCCTCGACACAAATAAAGCCGTCGGTCACGTCTCGCAGGAGGCGTCCGCATTGCTTGCAACTTACGCTCGCGACGCGTTGAACGGTTACAGCGTTGCGGCAGAAGGACGTTATTTGTATATCGGCGTCCCCGGCGACAGTTCCAAGGGCGAGTCGGCCGGAAAAGTCGTCGTGTACGAATTCAATGGAATAACGTATGATAAAATCTCGGAAATTTCGGCGAGCGATACAGATGCGGGAGACGCTTTCGGAACGAGCATGGTTCTGAACGGCGATTCACTCGCGATTTCGGCTCCCAGCTGCGTCAATTCCAACGGAACCACGGGGGCGATGTACATTTTTGCTCGCGGTGAGGATGGAACGTGGGTTCAGTCGCTCAAAATCACCAATCCCACTTCCAATACCGATTTCGGTCTCACAATGGATTATTGCGGCGATATTCTCGTCGTCGGGACGCAGAACGTTTCGAGTTACACGTACGCGTTCCGAATTTCCGGCACATCGTATCAGATGTTCAATCTCACATTAATAGTTTCGTACTTAAATCAAAGTTCGGCAGAATGGTCGTATTACGGACAGTCGGTGGCGACAGACGGGACGTACATCGTTGTGGGCGCGCCGTTGGTCGATTCGATTCGGGTTGGAACCGAGACGATCAGTTCCGCAGGAATGTTTTTCATTTATAAAGTTACGGAAACGGGTGTGTCGCTTTACAGTTACGCGACCTCGGAACAAAACGATTTGCGGCTCGGTTATTCCGTGACGGCGGAAGACGGACTCATTGCGGCGGCGGCCGTACGGAGCGGCGATGAAGATGGAATGCTTTCCATTTATACGACGAATATGGGAAGCATCGATACTGTTACAAAAATCGATGGAATCACCCTTTCGACGCTGTATTCCCGCACCCTGAAACTTAAGGACGGCGTCCTCACGCTGGCGGGATATTCTGCCGAAAATTCCGCGTACACGTACACGCTCGGCGCCGATGGAACCTGGAAACAGAAGGATTCCTGCACCTCCCCCAGTACGAGCAACAAAATGTTCGGCTTCGATACGGTCCGCGCCGACTCCACGATTTACGTTTCCGACCCGGCCAGTTTTTTGAGCGGAAATCTTTCGGTCGGCGTGGTTTACGCCTTCGATAATCAGGACGATTACTACCGTATGACGGCTTCCGGAACCACGATTTCCGTCACTTTTTCGGATGGAACGGGTTTGAACGATGGAAAAGCAGTTGCAGGTGAGACGATTTTTGCCGAACTTTTCGATTCAGCCGGGAACTTGCTTTCCGACGGAACCGCAGAACTTGCGGACGGCGTGTATAAGTTCAACGTTACGGACGGTGTGGAATACGTTTTGAAAGTTCGAGCGGCAGAAGGAAAAGCGTGCGATTATTGTGTCTCCGTCGATGGAATCGTTCAGACCTCACGTTTTGTGAATTTGCTCGACTGTTCCGTTTCGACCCCCAGCGGTGTTGGAGGCGTGATTTTAGCGGAACGTCCGACGAGCATCACCCTCACACTTTCCGAAGCGGTCCGAGCCGACCGAATTTCAAAAGAAAGCGTACAAATTTTCAATGGAGCGGAATTCATCTCGGCAGAATCCTTCACACTTTCAGCAGACGGAAAGACGGCGACGTTCCAATTTGCGGATTCCATCGTATTTTATACCTCCAATCTGAAATACGAAATACAAACAAACGATTTCTGTACAGTTTCTGGCTCCACCCTTTCACTCGAAAATGCTTCTGCAGAGACCGGAATTGCGGTCTATCAGCAGGAAATTTCGACGGTTTCAGTGACGCAAAAACTGAAAGCAGCAGAGGAATCGACCGTTTTGACGTGGAAATTCTCGGAGGCCGTCGTCGAACCTTCCGGCGGTTGGAGTGACGCTGTGACGGTGAGTTCGACTCGAAACGGCGTGACGACGAATGTGACCGCAAATGGAACTTTTTCGTACACAAACAATATTCTGACTTGGAGCGCGTCTGCCGATCATTACGCGCAGACGGACGACGTACTGACGACGAAAATGGATGCTTCGAAACTCCTGACGGCCTCCGGTGTTCCTCTCGCGAATCTGACGCAAACGGCGGACGGATTCTTACTCGAAGCATCTTTCACCGTCAATTTGAATTCCTCGGCAGAAACAGAAATCGTCATTCGGAAAAAATCCTCCATTTCGGATGTGGATGCGGAAACTGCGTCTGCGGCAGAGGTTCCTGCAAATGAAGCGTGGGTGCACGAATGGAATACGATTTGGGTCGAAGTTTGGGGGTGGGTCCTCTCCGCAAATAATAACGGAATCTCGACTTTCACTGCGGAAATTGCGTACGATGCGGCACTCTTCACGCCGTTCGACGCTGGCGGAAAACTGACGTTCAACTGGAATTCGTCGGCCTTCGACAGTGTGACGGTGACGGCGGGGGAAAGCGAAAATACGCTGCGAGTCACCGCAACGACGAGCCGCGGCGACATCGGAATTTGCGGCGACGGAACGCTGGACGGACACACGCTCGTTGCGAGCATTCGTTTCACGCAGGGAACCACCCGGGGCGGCGTTGCGGAAACGTTTGAGAATGGAAATGTGAAACCTGCGAAAATCGGAATCGGGTTTGTAGAAAATTCCATCAGTATTGAGGACACAAGCGGAATCACGATTGAAGGAAACGCAGAAGACGTTACAGACGGTTTGCCGACCGTGTATCCGGTGGTGTACGACCTCGATAATAACGGCTCCATTACGATTTCGGACCTCATTATTTTCGCCAAAAATTATTTCAAAGACACGACTTCTTCCACCGTCACGAAGTGCTGTGATTTTGACGGAAACGGAACGGTTACGATTTCGGACCTGATTTTGTTTGCAAAGAATTATTTCCGATCCGGCGACAGTGTGGTAATGAGTACCAGTCTCACCTCGTCGTGGGGAGTGGAAAGCGAGGAATCACCCATCGTTGCGGCAATTTTGCCGGAAAGTGAAAGTCCAAACGAAATAACGGCAATTTTGCCGCAAACATACAAAACCGGCGTCGTTTTGGAGGATGCGGGACAGATCGGAAACGTCTTTTGGAGAAATACGAGCGCCGCGCTTTGTTTTGCGGCTCCCGAAAGTACGGAATCCGAAGCGTCAGAAACGGCCGATCTTTCGGGTTCGGTTGTAGATGCTGCAATTTCTGAGCTGCAGTTTTTGGATGAAAACGAAAACGACGAAGATGAAGACGACACGATCAACGCCATTTTGGACGTGAAATTAGGAACGGGTCTGAATTTTTCCTGAAAAAGTTTTACGGTTCGATTTTCGTTTCACGCAGTTTCTGCGAGCGGAGCTTTCCGTTTTGCAGAAGCTGTACGTGTGCTTGAAATGTACCGGCTTTCAGTGTTTTTACTTCCACTTTACACGTAACGGCTGCGCCCGGCTGAATCTCCATCGGTGCGTATTTTACGATTCCGGACGCAACATCCAGCTGCGTTTCGGTGGGTCCCGCTACGGATTCTTTGAGGATTTCGGCACAGTCCGGCGGAAGAAGCATCCAGATTTCCAATTCTTTCACAGGCTCGCTCGTTGTGTTGATGAGTTTCAGCGTGTACGAAAACTTTTCGCCGACTTTGACGCCCGTTTTTGATTCTTCGAGCGAAATGGTGAAAGCAGGGTCCGAAGTGGAATCTTCCGCATCGTCAAGCAGCGCCCCCACCGTCACGGGAGGATCTTGTACAGGATTCGGAGGACGTCTTTCGACGTTTCCGTTTGTTGTTCCGGAGGAATTTTCTGTCGGTGGCGGCGTCTTGCTGGTTTTGGATGCATCCGTTTTTTGAGGCGCACCCGACGTTTTGGGAGTTTTGGGTGTTTCTAACGTTTTCGGAGCTTCGGATGCTTGCGGCGTTTTCGGCGTCTCTACAGCTTGCGGTGTTTCGGACGTTTTCGGAACCTCGGATGTTTGCGGCGTTTTCGGT
>CAYTLK010000002.1:31208-45998 GCA_964438515.1 uncultured Planctomycetaceae bacterium | reverse complement strand
AGCTTGCGGTGTTTCGGACGTTTTCGGAACCTCGGATGTTTGCGGCGTTTTCGGTATGTCTGACGTTTGTGGAGTTTCGGAGGTTTGCGGAGTTTCAGACGTTTGTGGAGATTCGAACGTTTGCGGAGTTTTGGGAGCATCGGATGTTTCTGGAGCGCCGGGCGTTTCCGACGTTTTTTCCGGCGTTTCCGGCACTTCCAGCGTTTCCGGCTCTTCCGGCACGGTCAGGTCGGGGGCGGCAAAAGGCTGTTCGGTTTCCAGTGCGGGCGGATTTTCAGACGGAACTTCCGCAGGCGCGGGTGTTGCGGGTGTTGCGGGTGTTGCGGGTGTTGCGGGTGTTGCGGGCGCATCGTTTTCGACGACACGGATTCGTGCGGTTCGTCGATATTCTTTTCCATTTGGAAGAACGAGTCCCACTTCAATTTCTTGATCTCCCGCGTTGAGCGCATGAAAAACAGCAGCAATTTTCATCTTTTTTTCCGATTGGACGATTGGAAGGTTTCGTTCGAGGAAATACGGATCGTCGGTGCTTTTGTTGGAAAGTCCGCGCGTATTTACGACCTGAATTCGAACGTTGCGGAGGTCGATGTGGGTGTGATTTTCGATCGAAATGATGACGTCAAAAGGTTCGTTCTGCTTCGTCTGTGCGTTTGTTACGATATTCAGTCGTACGAGTGCGTTCGGATCTTCCAACGGATAAACCGGTGCAAGTTTCGGTGATGAAGACGCGATTTCCGGCGTTTCTTCCTTTTTCAGCGGATTCGAATCAGGCGGCGTACTGCTTCCTTCACGGTGCGGGACGTACACGTCGTCCTCGTCGGCACTGTCTCCCCCATTCACCCCATTTCCCTCATTTCCTCCATTTTTTCCATTCTTGCTGTCGTTCCCATTTTTACTATCACTCCCATTTTCGTCGTTTTCGTCCTCAAGGTCGGGGGCCGGAAGAGGGGCGGTCGCACCTCCAAAGGGGTCGTGAACGTCGCGTTCTTTTTCCGATTTCGGCATCGTCGGGGTGTACGGTGAGGTTTCGGACCCGGCAGAAAGTGCGGCAGCACACTCCACAACGAGTTCGTTTCCCATTTTTTGCGTTTGAACGCGCGCAACGGACTGATAGGAACCGGGCTGTTCCACCCGATAATTCAGCTGAATCGAATACGTTTCGTGCGGCGCGATGGTTTCGACCAGCCACTGCCGCCCGTCCAGCGCGTCCTGACCTTCCGGCGATGCACCTTTCAGCACCAAACCGGGTTGCTGAACGTCCACAATTCGTACATTTCGAAGCGGTTGATCGGTTAAATTCGTTACATAAATCATTGCAGGAACAATGGACCCAATGTACGTTTCCTGCGGCATCGTTTTTTGAATATTTACGGTATTTGGAACCCAGCGATAGTGCAGCTGTGAGTCTTGAACGACGACGGGTTCCCGAAAATCGCCTTCTGCCGGACGAATAATTTGAACGGAAACGAGCGTTTCTTCCTGACGGGAGACGGGTTGTTTCATCGTTATTTTCGCTTCGCCGCGGGCGTTCGTATAAACCTCCATCATTTTGTTTCCGTCTTCGAAGGCGGCAGTGGAACAACCCATAATTTCGTAACGGACGCGCCAGCGTGCGAGCGGCTGTTCGTCACTTACGCGACGCAGAACGGTATTGAGCGTGTAAGTGCTTCCGAAGTCCAGCACTTTGGATTCCGGAAGTTTCACGGCGGCGTCGATCCAAACGATTTTTGCGGTTTGCGTTTTGTTTTGGGAATTGTCGATTTTCGGAGCGCTTGCAGTTACGAGAGTCACTCCCTCGCGCGGAGAACTGACCGAAACCCACGATTCACCGCGCCGAACGACGATATCGTCATTTAAATACGGCGTTCCGCGGTCCAGTATGATTTCTGAACGACTGGTACTCGTAACCGCCTGCGTGTCGGACAGAATTTGCGGTTTCACAAAGTCGAAAACCAGCACATTTCCCGGTTCACGTTCCTGAATTTTTGAAAAATGACCCACACTTTCGGGGGAGATGGACCAATCGATGCGTTGGTTTGTGCGCAAATAACCCGACCGATCCCGGACGCCCGCCGTCAGAATCACTTCGGAACCGGGGCGAGCAATGACGTTTTTCGGTCCCAGCATTAAATCCATCGCGGAAAAAACGGTACGGCTGTCGGGGGTTGCGGGGACGACCGTCGTGCTGCGCGAGTCGCGTGAAGCGGGGGCCGAGCCGGATGTTCGAGGAGCGTTTGAAGTGCTGGAAGCGCCGGATGAATCGGGAACCGCAGGCGGTCTGGAGGCCGACGGCGAAGCGGGAGTTGAAGCGGGTCTTGATGAGGGCGTCGATGCGGGACTTGGTGCGGTATTTGATGAGGGGGCGGGAACAAAATATGGATTCATCGCGGGGGAATTGGGGGACGACTGCGCAAATAAATGTGAAGAAACCGGCGGTTCGGAAGCATACGGTTCGGATGCATAGGATTTAGAAACATACGGTTCCGAGGCTGAAGCCGGCGGATAGGCGGTTGTGTAACGGGACTCCGTTGTAATTTGAGCCGTATTTTGAACCGTTCGGAAGGCGGAATGAGACGCGCACCCCCCGCACCCCAATATTTCCATAAGAAATAGGGTGTTCAAAAAAATTTTCACGTAATTCAATCCCTGAGTGAATTTTTTCATGACAGAATCCCTCCATTATTCATTGTATCACATTTTCAGAAAGAAAAAAGGATTTTAAAGATAATTTTTTTGAAAAAGATTCGATTTTTTAGTGCACAATCCCTAAAATTGGTACAGGACGCAGACCTTTTCAAAAGGTCCTTTTCTTAATATATTATTGTACGAATCTGTAAGATTTCAAAATGATAACAATTCGTAATTTCAAAGATTTCGAACACAGAGTGTAGGAACGGGAATTTGAAAAAACGTCATTCAATCGGCAGTGAGAGCTTGTGAAAAGTGTTCAAATTTCAGTAAAAAGAGAACCAAACGACCAGAAGGAACGTATTTCAGAATAACGAGATTTTTTCGTCTTAAAATCGGGGTTGGGTCCTTGACAGACGACCGTAAAACCGTTAATCTATAGAATATATACGAACACTATTTTGGATTTTAGTTTTCCTGTCCGCCGTTGGAGCTACGCACCACGGCTCCCGAAGTCTTTGTGAAAACTGAATTTCATTGTGGAACCAGCATATAAATGATAAAAAATAAGAAACCGATGAAATAAATACACGAAAGTACTTTCTTCCGTAGTACTTTCTTCCGTTCGACTCCGAACGAGGAGGGAGTGCAAAATCGGTTTTTACGTTCCTGTTTTAGGAGAGATTCCATGAGCGCACCGCAATCCGTTCATACGCGGTCATTTCGTAACAAAATGATTTATTTGGGATGTATTATTGTACTAATATTCCCGATTTACATGCTCAGCCAGCCTGCGTCTGAGACCTCCGTGGGAGGGTATTTGGAACATGAGCGAAATGCGGCGGCAGATATTAAGGACCTCGGTGAAATTAATATGGCTGCGGAAACCATGCGTCTGGGAACGTTTGGAATGGATGGAATCGCGCAGATGCTGCTTTGGCAGAAAGCCGAGGAGTATAAAAAGAAAAAAGAATGGACGAATCTGGCTGCGACACTCAATCAGCTCATCGTTCTAAATCCGCATCTCGAAACGGTTTGGCGTTTTCAGGGATGGAACCTTGCGTATAATATTTCGGTCGAACAGGATAATTATAATGATCGTTATTTCTGGGTGAAAAAAGGAATCAGTTTCCTCGAACGCGGAACCTTGTACAATCCGCTCGCCATTCGGCTCACATGGGACGTCGGGTGGACCACCTCTCAGAAAATCGACAAATCGGACGAACGCGTCTTCTTTAGAAAACTGTACAAAGACGATCCCGACATTGTGGACGTTGGTGGTTTTCAGGTTCATAAACGCGACGGGTGGCTCGTTGGGAAATGGTGGTACAAACAGGCGGAAAAACTCCACGACGAAAAAGGAGTGGATCTTCAGACCATCAGTCCGACGTTGTTTTACTCGTACGCGCCGCTTGCGCAGGGATATTATGCGGATAATTTGGAACGAGACGGGAATTTCATCTACGCAAACAGTCCGTCTGGAACGTCCGGCGGAGCGTCGGACGGCGCGCAGAGTGCATGGAATTTGTTCAACGCAGAGTGGCTCGGATTCGGAAGACTCTCGCTGGATTCTGCGTTCGGCGAGCCGATGAAGCTCATCGAACAGGAGGAAATGGAGTTGCTTGCGGAATCGAAACGGGCGGAACTGGACGCACTTTCACCCGGAAAATACGAGCAGCTGGTGAATATAAAGCGTGCGCGGCTCACTCAGGAGGAACGTAACGCGCTCAATATTCCGATGGAAGCTCGGTCGGCTGACGTTCAGAATATCGCGAGCGAGGCGGCAGAAAAAATTAAGGTTTCGAACGAAGAATGGGCGCAGAACCTTCCGATGGAAAAACGTCAAAAGGGGCTTGAACTCGCGAAACAGCTGGATGCAGCTCAAAATCAGGCGAAACTGGTGCGGCGGTATCGTATGATTGTGAATTACGAGTACTGGTACTTGCGCGGCGAACTTGAAAAAATCCCAACGATTATTGAAGCTCGTAAATTGGTGTACGAAGGTGATAAACTGTACGAAAATAATGAACTGCGTCAGGCGGTGGAAAATTATGACCGTGCTTTCGACCTTTGGGTGCAGGTCATTCAAAGCGACGAGAAATTCAAAGGAATTCTGGATGAAAGCCTGTTCGGCTCCGACTTGCGGGAAATGTACGATAAATACGTGCTGATTCGTACGCAGGACGATCCGAATCTTCGGGAAGAAGAGATTCGAAATCGTTTTCCGCTTAAAGAAGTGCTCGCTCTGGCTCCGATGGACGATGGAGTTGTGGATACGATGAAACTCCAGCGCGAACGGAACATGAAAAAAGGCGGTTATATGCCGGGAATGGTTTTTTAGTACCAGATTTCGCAGGTCGTGTATTTTGCACGGCCTGCGGTATAACGTGCAACTTGCTTAGGTTATGTATTTTGCACAAATTGACTTCATCTGTGTGGTTGTGCAATCTGTTTATCTTGCGTAATTTTACAAAATTTCACGTGAGCTTTGGGAAAAGTGGGGTGCTTATTTGGATTGCGCGGGACTTTCCAGCGGAAAAACGCGCTGCGGGAAATCGTTTTCCATTTGTTGAATCGCCATATTTAATCCAGGAAGCGGCTGTTGCGTAATTTCAGGGTTTTGAAGGGGGCCGCGAATCGTAATCAGCATCATTTGACGGCCTGTAGCGTGTAAAAGAGGACTGATGATGGGGATGTGGTGCTCGTTGCGACCCATCACGCTGTAAAAAACGAGTTTTACCTGGCTCTTAAAATCCATTTCACCTTTTCCGATGAGGCTGAATGCGTCCCCGGAAAAGTCGATTTGATCGAAATAAAAATGATTTCCCTCAATGTGAAAACGCATATCGCTCGAACTGAATCCCGTTGTATTTACTTCTTTCAGAGAGAGAATTTTCAGCAGCGACATCATGACGGAAAGTTTGTAAATATTGGCGTCTGCAAGGTGAAATTCTCCTTTTCCGCGCAGTGAATGGAGCGACGAATCGGTGCCGGAAAGCGTCAGAGTACCGAACATTCTTGCTTTTAGTTCGTCGTTTCCTGTAAGAATCGCGCAATTTTCGAGCCTTCCGTTCGTTAAAACGATGTGACTCTGAAAAACGGACGGATATCCGAACCTCAAAACGAAGGTTCCGTAAATGTCGCCGCCGATGAATTTGGCGTTGAGTGCACGGGTCGCATTGGGACTGGCGTTTGGAGGAATGTAATTCAGCTGGTCGCGCAGCCGTTTTTCCGCCTCACCACCCAGCAGCAGCTGCTGATTGTCGATCCAAATGGGACCGCAGATGTTTGTAAATTGAAGATTTTGCTGAAAAAGCGATTCGATTTCCAGCTCGCCGCCGCACTGAAAGGTGTTTTGGTCCCAGTGTCCGCAAATTTCGATTCCGCCGTTGATGGCGTTCAGCGGAAAACCTAAATCGAGCGACCCGCCGACGATTCCGATTTCCCCTTTCCAGTCGAGTGAAAACGGCTTGCTGGTTTGATTGTCGTAATGAATATCCATTCTGCCGTCGTAGTACAGTGCGCCTTCTGGACGTTTTGCGGCGATGACGATTCGCGCTTCTTCAGGAATGGCGGTCATCAAATCGTGGTCGAACTGCAAATTATCGATGAGAATTCGATTCAGATGGACGCTCCATTGATTGACCGAATCGACGGACCCTTCGGCTTTTCCGGAAAATTTCGTGCTTCCGTGAACGGCAGAAAAGTCGGTCAACGAGAAATTTCCATTATTGTACTGAAAACTGCCGCGAAAACGATCCAGATTGTACGACATCGCAGGCAGAGCGATTCGAATGCCGTCTCCAACGGAATCGACCCACAGCGCACGATGGCTCGGCGTCCGAAATGCGGCGGGCGCGCCGGGAAGGATGCTTCCTTGCGGAGATCGATATTCGTAACGAACGTCGACGGTTCCGTAGGGCTGAATGTAACGGAAAATTTCTGAAACCTGTTTGGGAAGATTTGCGTAAAGCTCGTCGTCGAGGGTGATATTTTTCCCAACGAGACTCAAATCCCATTCCACGCCGGAAATCGGAGGGGGACTCAGGAGTGAGGCGGCAGAAAGCGCGTCAGTTTGCATCTCGGCCGAATTTGGACCGGAAATTCCTCTTCCTGCGGGGGCGGAGGATGGATTTTCAGCAGGGTTGAGTGCAGGGTTAAACGCAGGATTTCCCGCAAGATTTTGATTTTCGCTCGATATTTCTCGCGCATCGAACGGTGCGTCCGGTAAATGCGCGTGAAACGAAAGTGCGACGCTTGCGTTGTTGTTGGAACCACGAATATTTTCAGCGGAAATCGTTTGATCTTCAATGAAAATCGTTCCTTCCATGTTTCGCAGCGGGTACGGAAAATCTTTGTAACGGCAAGAATTTTTCAGAAGTGTGATTTGAATTTTTGCGTGACTTTCCGGATTCTGCGGGTCCATCAGAAACCGATATTCCATTCCCACATCCACATTTCCGCCGACTTCAAGCGTTCGTATGAAGTTTGCCGCCGCAGCCGGACAGGCCGCCACGAGACGTTCTTCGATTGGAATATTTTGCGCTTTCACGAGGATGGTTCCGCCGGGAGGCTGCGGATTTTGTTTCGACGACATCGTAAAATCGCCTTGAATGCTTAAATGCTGCGGCGGCGTCTGGAACTGAAATCGGACGTGATTTCCCCGAAGCTCGATGGTTCCTGAAAGATGTTCCAAACGATATGGAAATCGTACGTAATTTATACTAACGTCCGAGCACGCAATATTTCCGGTCGTCGTCCAATACTGACCGTCGAAAACGAATTCCGCATTCATGTTGAACCGTCCCGTCGGCGACAGATCGTGCAGAAGCCGTCCGAGGGAGGCGGGAAGCGCAGAGGCGAAACCTTCATTCAGTTCAATTTTTCGACTTTTGGAGACGATTCGGCGCTGCGCACGAGGTCCGTACCCGCGCTGAAGAACGTTGAGTTCCACAGTTCCGCCGCCAAAACGCAGGTTGAGATTGGAAAAGACGAACCCTTCATTCGTAATTTGAAAATCTGTTGCGAGATTCGAAACGAGTTTTGGAAAACGCGGGTCCTGGGATCTTCCATCGACCATTCGGCCTGTAAGACGGAAGGCGGCGGAGTCGAATTTTTTCAGATGTGACGCGACTTTGATGTGTGTATCAATGGTTCCGCGAATCGCTTTCAGTTCCTGAAACCGTTCCGCAACCTCAAGAGGGAGCGTGTTGCGAAAATCCTCGGAATATTGTAGCTCATCCACATCCACATCGACCCAAATCTCTCCTTCCTTTCCGAAAAAGAGACCGCTGAAACGAATACTGCGACAGAATTCCGAGTCGGCGGTTCCATGAAAAGGAGAGGCGGAAAACGTACTGGATTCGTCGGGTGTTGTTCCTTCTTTGACCGTTTGAGGCGCTGGATTCCCGAAAGCATCTTCGGACGTATTTTTCGGTTTTTCAATCGTGAGTTCGACGTTTCGAAGCACCAGTTTACGGTCCGTTTTGGAATCCATCATGTCGTGCAGAACGATGGACGTGTTGCGAAACTGAATGATGGGGGCCGGAAAGGACGAAATCACGTTTGGATTCGTCTCGAAAGCCGCCAGAGACCAGCTGCCGTTCGGACGCCGATAAGCGTGAATCGTTGCGGTGTCGAAAGTAACGCACTCAATGGGGACTTCCTTTGCGACTGCAAGTTCCTCAATGCGCGACGGGCACCGAATCATGACGCGTTCCGCTTCCAGAACCGGAGGAAAACTGGTGTGACTGTCGGAATTCGTCGATTTATAGTTCGCCAGAAGAACAAATCGGGAGAGTTCGATTCCTTCACCGCGAATCAGATGGGCGGAAGCTGCGTACGCATCGGCGGCTGCGAATCGTTCCTGAAGAGCGTCGAGTGTGCGTTTGTGAATCAGGGAATCCAGCTCGCACATCAAGAAACAGACGCCCAAAACGGTTCCGACGATGAGTAAAAATAGAACCCATCGTACCAGCAGCCAGCGCGAACGTCGAATAATACGAGCCATAAAACACCTTTTAAGGAAGTTCTAAAAACACAATATTAAAAAGTTTTTGAAAAAGGGGTCTGGGGAAAAAACAACATTCAAAATGTTTTTTCCCCCACGACCGAGAGCGACAGTACGGGAGCGCTCTTGTTTCCTCCCGTCAGGATGGAAACACCGCCACGGTACAAAAAAGACCCTCAAAGCACAACGTTCATTCGTATGATTTTTATACAATAATGTTTTTTTGTAAAAATTTCAAATCTGAGGTTTTTAGAACTTCCTTAATGAGTTTCTATTTTTCTTTTTTGGTTTCGAATTCCACTTTCAGCACCTGATCGACGGACGTTCGGCCCAATTCGAACGACGGATTGCTGTACGATATTGAGAATGCTTCACTGTCGGACGTCCCGAAGGTGTGTTCGACGTCCAAATCAATCGGACCGTTTTCAAGCATGTAGTGCGCGAGATTGAAAAGCCAGTGCAGCAGCCACTGCGGTTCCCGTTTCGAATGAACGACTTCAAGCTCCGCCAGTCCGAATGCCGAAAGGCCCCAAGTTCCGATGGAAAGCGTCAAATCCGCATTCAGAACCAGACGAAATTCGACCCAAAGTTCCACAGGAATCGTCAGTCGGTTCATTCCTTGAGTGTGTTCGAGAAACGATGCAGGTTCGTGAACCATTCCAGACGCATTCCAGTAAATGGCTTGCGCCTCCAAATTTTTCAAAACGCCTTCGGTCAAACACGTCAGAAGCAGCGCGA
Organism: uncultured Planctomycetaceae bacterium; assembly: GCA_964438515.1. Taxonomy (GTDB): domain Bacteria; phylum Planctomycetota; class Planctomycetia; order Pirellulales; family Thermoguttaceae; genus RGIG3701. The sequence continues at coordinate 36,622 of CAYTLK010000002.1, read as the reverse complement.
CGTCGAGGGGTTCCAATTCGTTTTCTTCCGGCAAAACCGCAACGAGAATTTGTCGGGTTGCTTTCTGGACGGCCATTCCCGCATCGACCCAGTGCCACGCGCGCGCACACGAATTTTTTAACTCACCGAGCGGAATCACGTCGAGCATCGGATCGTCCTGCGCGGCAGTAAGCGTCACCGCCAGCGTTGCGTATTTCGTACGGAATACAAAATGGTCGGTTTCTTCCGAGACCCATTCAAAGTCGAGCGTTTCGTATCCCGGCACTTTTTTCATGGCGGACAGAACGTCTTTTCGAGTGGGAAGCCGTCCGTCCGTCGTTAAAATCGTCGCCAACCAAGGTTTTTTTGTCATTTTTTGCCCCAAAATGATTTTTTATACATATCACTTTTGATAAAATTTAGTTTTTTGAACTATTTTCATTTTTTTGCTCTGCATCCTGTTCCGCCGCCGTTCCTTCCGCCCTCGTTCCTTCTGTCGTCAGCGCCGCAGCGGGTTCCTCTGTTTCTCCGAGCATTCCGAGAATCGTGTTTCGCAGGTACACGAGGAGTTCGTCTTCGGACATTTTTTGAATTTCTTCGACAGAAATCAAGTGTCCGTAGGTGACGGAAACTCGGTGAGGTTTCGGAAAAATCGAATGACGCGGAAACGCCTCGTACGCACCCTGAATGATTGCGGGTAAAATGGGCGCTTTACTGCGGCGCGCGACGGAAATAATTCCTTTATGAAACTCCGCGAGCTTTCCATCTTCCGTGCGGGACCCTTCTGGAAAAATCAGAACGGCTTCCTCATTTTTCAGGCGTTTGAGCGTTTCTTTGATTCCTGCGATGGGATTCTTCGTCTGCGAAACAGGAAAGGCGTTCAAGTGGGAAATGTGCCAGCCGAGCAACCCGCGAAAGAGGGTTTCCCGCGCCATATAATTGCAGGAACGCGGCATTCCGATTCCTATGAGGGGGGGATCGAGAAAGCTTTGATGATTCGCAATCACAACCAGTTTTCCAGTTTTCGGAATCGGTTCTGTATAATGATACCGCAGCCGGAAATAAAAATAACTGATAAAATGGATGAAATAAACCCAAAAATAGTAGTAACAATAATCAAAACGTGTCATTTTTCGCTTTTTCCTTTACGTATTGAATGATTTTCTGAACGACTTCTTCGACAGTCAGACCGTCCGAAAGGATTTTTATCGCGTCTGGCGCAGGTTTCAGAGGCGCGACGGGGCGTGTCGAATCCTCAAAATCACGGCGTTGAATTCCGTTTAGAATTTCCTGATAGTCGGCTGCTTCCCCTTGCTGCTTTTTTTGCTCGAATCGGCGGCGGGCGCGTTCTTCGGGGGTTGCGTCGAGATAAATTTTGCATTCCGCTTCCGGAAACGCCACGGTTCCCTGGTCGCGTCCCTCGGTGATGCAGTTCCGTTTTGAGGCGTATTCCCGCTGCAAGCGCGTGAGGAATTCCCGAATTTCAGGATTTCCGGCCGAATATTTTGTGACGGCAGTTACGGGAAGCGTTTCGACTTCCGTAGAGACGTCTTCACCATCGAGAAAAATGCGGGGACCGTCCCATGTGAGGGTGATTTCGTGCGCAATTCGCGTCAAAGCGTCGGAATCGTCCCAATCCACCTGACGCCGCAGTCCCGCAAGCGCAACCGCTCGATACATGAGGCCTGTACGGAGAAATTCGAACCCCAGCGCTTCTGCCGCAAGGCGTGCCGCCGTACTTTTTCCCGACCCAGCGGGACCGTCTATCGTTACAATCATAATTTGGCGTTTTGGGTGTAATTTAAAGGGAAAGCGGTTCGTTTTCCATTTGCCGCTCGCAGACAGAAAGATCGAACATGTGATGCAGCAAATCAATGTGTACTTGTTCCTGCTGCACGTTTCGACGCGCAAACATCCGCTGCTGTGTATTAATCATCACCTCGACCGGCAATTCCGTGCATTGACCGAAGGAACGCGCGTAATTTACGAAACATGGAACGTTGCGCGTGACGAAACCGTACACCATGCTGCAGCTTCCGATGATTTTTCCAGTAAAAATACTCGTATTGATAGCCGTTTTGGCGTAATCGCCGATGATACAGCCGTGAAACTGCATGGTGGTGGCGACGCGGCCGTCTTTATACTGCATGGAAACGCTTCCGTACGTGTTTTTCAGGTCGCTGTTGCACGTTCCCGCACCCAGGTTGATCCAGCTTCCGAGGTACGAATGACCGAGAAAACCGTGATGTTGTTTGTTCGTGTAAGGTTCAATCGTCGATGCTTCCACTTCGCCGCCGACTTTGGTCGTATGCGTAAGACCCACGTATTCTTTCAATGCCGCATGCTCGATCACTTTTGAATACGGTCCGATATATACAGGGCCTTTGAGGAAGCAGAAGGGGCCGATCGACGCACCTTCATCGACGAGAATCGGTCCCTCACTTGTGTCGGTCACGAGATACTCGCCGAGTTTTACATTTTCACCCACAAAAACCCCGTCACGAATCTCATGCCACTTTCCCGTCGTCCAGCGTGATTCGGCGCGCCCCGTCTGTGCAGGAACGAGATTTTGAAGCCGATATTGAATATTGTTTGAAAAAAGCAGCATATTGTTTCGTACAATATCGTGCGGATAATCAAAAAGTTCCATCGGATGATGAACGACGAGGTCGCAACCCTGCGTCACCGCCTGGAGGTCGAGGGCCGGAACATCGGTCGCTTTTTTCGGGTGCGGCATCGTTCGAAGAGCGTCTAAAAGCTGTTTTGCCGGGATGCACGCACACGCTAAATCATCCTGCCACGGGAAATAAACGGACTTGTTTTTTTTCGTACAGTTTCTAAAAAAGGCGAGAAGATGAATGTCGGGAACCAACCGTGCGTTTAACAGCAAAATATTTTCCGTCGGTTCCGCACTTTCCAATTCTGTACACATTTCGTTTATTCCGAACAGGAAGTTTGAGTCGGGATATTCCATCCGAGAAATCCCTTCGAGGTAGGGACGGCACAGAAACCCAATGGAGGAACAGGGAATCTGCGACACAACATCCACCATGCGCAACGTCCCGCACGTAATCGCAAACGCGCCGCGTCCCATCGTGACGGGATACAATTCGTTGACCGCGGAATCTTCAAAAACGACAATTTTCATGTACTTTCCTCTTCTGTACGGATTTCACTTTAGGATTTCGATTTAGGCGGCCGCGCAAGGAGTCGTTTCAGCAATGCGAAAAGCCGGGAAAGCGAAATTCATAGTGCATCGGGAATGAAATGGTTCCCTTTTTGGAAATTATACCTCATTTTGAACTTTCCTACAATCCTGGTTATAAAGATTTTTCCAGTAAAATGAAGAAATCATGAGGGTTTTTCAAAAATATTACAAAAAATTCCCCCTCCCCCCGTGTTCCAATTGCAACGCCTGTGCTATGATAAAGTGATAAATTTTCGGATTTTTGCCGAAAAAAAGAATATCCAGACGGATAAAAAACTGAACCTTATTCCAAATATTTTAATCGTGGGGAGATTTTTATGTCCAAAGTCCTCTGTCTGTTTGCAATGGCGCTTTCTTTGATTCTTGCAATCGTTTTTATCGTCGATTTGAGTGCGGCTTTCCCGTTCCAACGCGGAAGCATTGCGCTGGACATCGTTTTTCTAGTCGCAACGCTTGTGATTGCGGTACTCAGCTGGTTCACGTACCGGGAACAGTAAGCCGAAAACGGAACGCCCCGGAAACGAAGGAAACGCGGAAACATCCAAAATTGAAAAGTTGAAATTCTGGATGGAATCGGCGTTTCTCTAAATACAAAGAAGTTTTTGACCCGGAACGACCGCGACAGAATTTCTGTACAATATCGTTTTACACAAAATTCCTACTGTGCAAAAATCGTACAATGAACATTGTAATTCAATGAGTTTTTCGTACGCGGCGGTGTTTCCACCCTAACGGGAGGAAACAAAACGCTCCCGTACTGTCGCTCTCGGTCGTGGGGAAAAAACATTTTGAATGTTGTTTCCCTCTCAGACTCTCCTTTCAAAAACTCTTGATATTTAGTTTTTAGGACTTCTTATAGGTTTGTTCGAGCCAGCGGACGCCCTGTTCGTGCGTTTCAAACACGCCGTCAAGCTGTGCGTTCCAAGCGGCACGGAGAATCTCGCCCATTTTTTTCCCCGAAGGAATTCCGAACGGAATCAAATCGCGTCCAAAAAGCAGTGGTTCCGGAGGTCGCTGTGCCGCATTCAGTTTTTCTGCCGACTCGACCCAATCTTTAAAATGCAGCTCGGCCGCAGTTTCCGTTGAGGGTCCCGCCGCAGTTCCAGTCGCAGATTCCGTCGAGGAATTTTGTCCGTTCCAAACGGCGGAGGCGAAAAAATTCCACATTCGAATGGATGACGGAGCCAGATCGACCGCAAAATGCCGAATGACGGAAGGGTCGGGAGCCGTATGAGCGGCAAAATCACGCGAGCGCACCAAATGCGTCACTTCATCGGAGACCCAAAGCGGAGCGCGCATCCTAATGAGGAAATTTTGAGCGTCCTGAGCGTCTGCAACTCCTTGAAGAAGCGCCGCCAGAAGGAGAATCAGATGTTCTTCATGCGAAAGATTCTGATTTTGAGCGATTTTTGCTGCGGAAACACACGCTCTTCGAGTGACGTCCCACGAATCCGTGAGTGACGCCAGTTCCGGAAAACACTCGATCCACGTCGTCTCACGCAGAACATCCAGCCCTTTTTCAGGAAATCGTCCTTTGGTCGCCCATTTTTCGAATTCGGTGTAAAGCCTTTCTGCAGAAAGCGTTGGGAATTCCGGACGCACACGTCGGCAGAATTCGACGGTTCTCGGTTCCATTTCAAATCCGAATCGAGCAGCAAACTGCATCCCGCGCAGCACTCGAAGAGGGTCCTCGCAGAACGCTTCCGTCGGCGCTCGAAGAATTCGGCGTTTCAGGTCGCCGACACCGTCGTAAGGGTCGCAAAAGGTTCCGTCAAGCCGCATTCCAATCGCATTAATCGTGAAATCACGACGTGCGGCCGCCTCGCGAAACGTGAGGGTGGAGTCGGCTTCCACTTCAAACGCTTTGTGTCCCGTTCCTGTTTTTCGTTCCCGGCGAGGAATCGCAAGGTCGATTTCATTATCGACTTTGATGACGCTGAAACTCTGTCCCACCTGCCCCAGATGAAACGCAGGCCGAAGTGCGTCCAGTATTTGCGGATACGTCAGCCCGTAGATTTCAAGATCTATGTCTTTTGAAGGAATTCCTAAAATCAGGTCGCGCACGAACCCGCCGACAAACAGAACGTCCGTTGCGCCGGCGGCACACAGTAAATTATTTATTCGTACAATTTTCGAACTCGGCTGAAAAGACATGATGATTTCTCCTGGTTTTGTTTTTGTACGTGTTTTTGATGCGAAATTCAATGCGTGTTTTGCGGAATTTCAC
>CAYTLK010000002.1:28126-31108 GCA_964438515.1 uncultured Planctomycetaceae bacterium | reverse complement strand
TGTTTTTGTACGTGTTTTTGATGCGAAATTCAATGCGTGTTTTGCGGAATTTCACAGCTGTGAAAATCTTCGTTGAAGAGGTATTCGTAAATCGGCTGCGCGTCGGCCCAAACGGAACGCATCAGGTGTGCTTTGAACCCTTGCAAAAGCGCCTGCTTCTGCCGAGAATCCAACCCGGAAACGCCTGTAATGGTTGTAAGAATTTCGTTTTCATCGAGTGCGATTTTCGTAACGGAATAATGGCGCGCAAGCTGAAAAATTCGAAGTTTTGTAATTTGAAATTCTCCGTTCGACTCCCCCATTTGCAGCTCAATAAAACGAAAATCCCCCTGTTTGGGGAGCAGTTCCGAGTTGCGCTTCGCGGAAACCAATTTGGTGCCGTCATTCCACTGCCACCCGCGATCCATCTGCCAGTACGCAAGCATCCGTTCGGAACTCAGAATAACGTACCGGAATTTTGGTTCCAAACGTTTGGGTCTTTCAACCGGATGAATTTCATCCACGGCCGCCGCTTCCGGCAGAGAATTGTTTTTGGAGTTGTACTCGTTGCTTCCGATGGCGTTTTCAACGACGGAAATTTTGAATTCATCCGTGTTTTTCGGCGTTTGAGGCTCTGTTTGAGGCTCTGTTTGAGGTGCTGTTTGAGGTGCTGTTTTTCCCTGCGTTTGAGCGTCTTTTTGAACTTCATTTTGAGCGTCTTTTTTCTTCAGGGCTTCCGCCTGACGTTCCAGCTCCTTCATCACTTCGGGCGACGGCGCAATCGTGTCCCCGTCCTGCGTCGGAACGACAAAAATCGAACCGCATTTGGGACATTTTCGGAGTTTCCCGCCATATTCCGCCTTGATTTTCATTCCGACACGGCAAACGTGACATCGGACCGCAATAAGTTCACTCATGATTCCCCTTTTTCAGGTTGAATTTCTGATTAGTTTTCATTTTCCTGATGATTTTCGACATTTTTTTGAGTCGCTTCCGCTTCCGCCGCCTCTTCCGCCTCTTTTCGAGCCAGTTCCTGCTTGTGAAAATAGCGCATTTGCGCAAGCTGGGCTTTTTGGAGAGCTTCTTCTGCAATCTCGTGATTCCCGCACTTGATGGCGAGCGCACTCATCGCGACGAAACTGAACGGATCTTCGGGTTCCAGCTCGCACACGAGTTCCGCATGATTCAACGAATCCTCAAATTTGTCGAGCCGACTGTAAATCATGCTGAGCGCGGCGTGAGGAAGTGCGTAATCTGGGAAATCTGCGCAAAGAGATTCCAGCTTTTCAACCGCCAGAATCACGTCTCCTTTTTCTCGAAACGCGATTGCTTCGTCGTAACGGGTTTCTTTTGTCAAATCGGTCATGAAAAAAATCCTTGTTTGATGGTTTTAACGAGAAATTCCGCCTCCGGTTTCCTCGAAAATCTGTGGGACGAGCAATCATTAATATAATGTCTCATTAATATTAATGAGCCGTGAGAAAATTTTATGGAACTGAAAAATAAAATTTCGTTCAATTCTATTCTTTATTATACCATGAAAGTTGCAGATGATAACGGGGCGGAGGGCGATTTTTAGCAAAAAAATCCAAAATTATCCCCAAAAACGTCAAATCCAGTTTCAAATATTGATAGTTTTTGATAAAGTGACGGGAGGGGGGCTTGTAAAATATTCAAAATAATGCAAAATAGTAAAATGGAAGAAGAAACAGATTGTTTTGTTTATTCTGCCTATTTTACATAATCGGACTTTTTGCAAGTTTTTTTGATTTTTTTGAAAAGATTTTGAGTTTTTGACTTATTTTGCATTGTCAAAATATAAAAAAAGAGTTATATTAAGAAGAAATGGAATAGGATTTCCATAAAATTCCTTGGGTTTGTCTTTTACAATAGAATAAGGCCGGGAAATGTGTGGGATTCCAGCTTGATCAGAGTCGGCTGCGGCGGCGAAGGGTCAAAATATCCCGAAAAAGTGAAATAGTGTCCAACGGACGACAAAATGTCTGTCACAAAGGAAGTTCCAGTGAAAACACACCCAACAGCGATAGTCAGTGAGGATGCAAAAATTGCATCGGATGTAGAAATCGGACCGTTTTGCATCGTCGAATCTGGTGTCACCATCGGAGCTGGCTGCGTTTTGATGCCCCGCGTATCGATTAAAAAAGGCGTCACGCTCGGAGAAAAAAACCTCATTCACGAAGGTGCCGTTTTGGGAGGAAAACCCCAGCATCTTTGTTCCCACGGCGAGTACGGCGGCGTTTTGATCGGAAACGGAAATACGTTCCGTGAAAATTGTACGGTTCATTGCGCCATGTATCCGGAAAATTACACCCTGATCGGCGATAATAATTTTCTCATGGTGAATGCGCACGTAGCGCACGACTGTGTGTTGGGGAGTCACATTATTATTACAAACAACGCGATGCTGGGCGGGTTCGTGCACATCGGAGACCGCGCCAACATTTCAGGCGGCGTGGCGATTCATCAGTTCTGTCACATCGGAATGTTCGCCATGGTGGGGGGAAATTCTCACATCGTGCAGGATGTACCGCCATTTGTGAACGTGGACGGCGGTTCTTCACTCGTTGTGGGCGTCAATCTCATCGGCTTGCGCCGCGCCGGAATTTCGAATGCCGAAATCAAGCAGATTCGCGAAGCGTATCGTCTGTTGTACGAAGAAAAACGTACGAAACAGGAAAATGAATCTCTCCTGCGTGCGCGTTTTCCGGAAGGTCTGGCTTCGACTTATGCGGATTTTGTCGCGGAAAGTCAGCGCGGTTTCATCTCTGAACGTCGGGCGTCCAGCAAAGCTTTGAAACTTGTACGTGTTGAAGAAGCTGAAAAAACTGCGGAGCCGGAAGGGGTCGCGGCAGTTTCCGAGGATTCAGTGCAAAACGTGTCGGCGGAAGAAGTTTCGGCAATCCGCGCGATTGGTTGATGCGGGCGGCTGTGCTGCTCTTTGGTGCGCCCAGAGAGCAGCGGAAGAAACCTATTTCGGAATTC
>CAYTLK010000002.1:15584-28026 GCA_964438515.1 uncultured Planctomycetaceae bacterium | reverse complement strand
GCCTCCTTCACGCCCAAACTCCCCGCTACTTTCCCAAAAATCTGTATTCATCCACGGATAAACGCACTCTATTCATTCCTCGTTCTGAACCGCACGAATCCCAGAGGTTGTTCCTTGGGTGAAACAAGAAAAACGTCCCGATTTATACCCGATACCTCCTTTTAAAATAGCGTCCAGTTTCATCCTGAATTGATTTATGAACTTTTTTCATCATCAACTTTCAAACGGCTTGGAAGTCGTCGCGGAGACGCTTCCTGGCGCTCGTTCCATCTCGCTGGGATTTTTCGTCCGCTGCGGCGCGCGAAACGAAACGGCGACGGTTTCAGGAGTCAGCCACTTTCTGGAACATATGATTTTCAAAGGGAGCAAAACTCGAAGCGCGCAGGACGTAAATCGGGAATTTGACGCGCTGGGAATCTCTTTCAACGCATGGACGACGGAAGAAACGACCGTTTTTTTCGCGTCACTTTTGCCGGAATATCTCGAACGCTGCATCGAAATTTACACCGACATTTTACGTCCAAAAATCCGTGTGAAAGATTTTCAGTCCGAAAAAAAGGTGATTCTCGAAGAAATCGGAATGTACGAAAATGAACCGCCTTTTAATATGGACGAGCGGATTCGTCAGTCCTTTTTTAACGGTCATCCTCTCGGAAATCCGGTCCTCGGAACCTCAAAAAGCGTCAAAAAACTCACTGCCGCCCAATTGAAAACCTATTTTCAGAAGCGTTACTCGCCGAAAAACATCGCACTTTGCGCCTGCGGATGCGTCGATTTTCACGAACTCACCCGACTGGCTGAAATCTATTGCGGAATGTGGGAAGATGCAGAATGTGCGAAAGATGCGAAATGTGCAGAAAATACAAAAGGAGCGAAAAGTACAGAAGACGCGAAAGACGCGATAGATACAGAAAATAAAACAAATAAAACGTCTTGCGTCCCGCAAATAACGACTGTATTTTCCCCCGTTTTGGGTTTTGAGACCTTCCGACAGACGCAGGCGAGCCAGCAGTACCTTTTGTCGTGCAGCGCCGCTTCCGTTTTTCAATTTCGCGAACGGCTGGCGGGACGGCTTCTGGCGTCCGTTTTGGGCGACGATTCCGGCAGTCGGATGTACTGGACGTTCATTGATTCCGGTCTGGCAGAATACGCGCTGCTGAATTTCTGCGAGTACAGCGACGTCGGACTTTTCGAAACCCGCCTCTGCTGCGAGCCGGAGGACGCCGCAAAAAACTGGGCACGACTTCAAACGCTCCTGCGAAGTGCTGAAAACGGCACAATTAACGAACAGGAACTGAATCTTGCAAAAAACCGTCTTGCGACCGGGCTGATTCTGGAAGATGAAAAAGCCGGAAATCGGGTGTTCAGTGTGGGAACCGACTGGATTTTGGACCGCGAATATCGTTCGACGACCGAAGAGGTGGAACTTCTGCGTTCGATTACGCTTGATGAAATTTACGATTATTTGCGGCAATTTCCGCTCACAAACTCCCTCACGTACAGCGTCGGTCCCTGAAACGACCATTCTAAAAAACGAACGATTATTCTAATTATATTGATTTTTCTTTTTTTGCAGAAAATTCACTTTTGTACGAGGCGTTTCTTGCCGATAATGTAGAAAGTTATAAAAATGAAACTGTTTTTAAATTTTAAAAGAAGTTCCCAATGTTTTTACGTGGTGGTTCCTGCAATCGAAGATTTTCGCTTCAAATAGCGGCGCTGACGTTTTTTGGCGTCCTGTTTCAGACGGCACTCTGTGTAAATGCAGAGCCTCCGAAAGTCTTTCCGTTGCGTGAAAAAATCGTACAAAATTCCACAAAGACGCCTGAACGGATGGCGCTCGAACAAACGTGGAATCTGATTCGATGGCACGAACCGGTTTTGCTGCTGCACGAATTGGAAGAAACGGCCGAAATTCGGCAGGGAGTGGAACTGAAACCGTGGTGTGAGAGTGTAAAGACACTCGTTGAGGAACTTTCTATGAATTTCCCCGCCGCCGAGTCGGAGGACACGCGCGAGCGGCGAATTGGAAACGGAAAAATCATTCGAGCAATCACGCATCATGAGGTGAAACACACGCCGCTTTCGCAATGGGATTTTCAGAATTCCGAGATTTCAGCACGTCGGCAGGAGATTTTACTGCAATTAATGACGAAAATTTCAGAAGGACGGAACCTTCAGAGCCGACAAAACGATAAAACGGCGACGTCCGCGCTCGTGCGCTGTTATTATACGCTCCAGCGGCGCCTGATTTTGTGGAATTACTGCGACGCACTTCTTCGAATGACGCCTCCAGAAGCCGGAAATGGCGTTCCGGTCGTTGCGGAGTCGGAGTGGAATGCGTCTCTCGACGATGTAAAAGTTTTGATTGACGCGCATCCGTATCGGGCGACGTGGCAGTCGTACGTTCGTTTTGACGTTCTGCGGCGTTTTCCGCAGCTCACGCCCTCGCAGAGACGTGAAATCGCGTGGCAGATTCTGGAACGTCTTCATCCCGAAAACGTGGATATTTCGCAGAAACAGTTCCTTACGCAGTCCGCTTTTTTACGGCTTGAAACGCTTTTGAAGCGCTGGGGCGCGGTGCGAACGACTGACGACTACCTCATGTGTGCGGTCGAAGATTACGAAACGGCAGAAGATGTCGTCAGCGGAAATCGAATCGTGATGGAAGTTCGGCGTCTCGAAATGGAACAAGGGACGGATTTACCGCAAGCCCTTCACGCACTTGACCTTGCGTATCGAAACGCAAACATGCGTCTGTATGTTTCACGCGTTTTTTTGAATTCAAGCCTTCCGCAGCCCGGTTCCGAAGAACGTACGATTCAGGAAAACGTCCTCAATCGTCCCGTGTACGGACGCGGCGTTTCGAACACGGCCGTCAGCGTCCGTATGGTTCCCGACGAGCAGCGTTTCCGACTCGGATTCCTCGTGGAAGGGTCCTTGAAATCGAACACTTATTCGCCGAACGTTGTCACCGTTTACAACAATTCCGACGCGCAATACATCGCGTTCAAAGAAGTTCTTTTTTCTTCCAGAGGGCTTCAGACGCTTCCAGCTGTCGCAAGAGTTGAAAATCGTATCGAACTTCAGGGACTCCACACCCCTTTGGACCCCATTCCGGTTCTTGGGTTCGTCGCGAACGGCGTGGCGCGCAATCAGGCGGAGTCGAAGCAGGAAGAAGTGCGGCAAATGACGGAAAATCGCATACGAAATGAGGTTTGTACGTCCCTCGACGCGCAGGTGAACGAGAAATTGACCGTTGCGGAACGTTTTTATCAGGAAAAACTTCTCGGAACCCTTTCCCGTTTGGAACTGCGGCTGGATCAAGTGGACGCAAAGACGACGGATGAGTCTGCCGTCATTCGGCTGCGTCTCGCAGGCTCACAGCATCCCGGTGCATTTACACCCCGCCCGGTTCCGCCGCAAAACAGCATGCTGAATTTTCAGATTCACGAATCGACGATCAACAACTTTTTACAGCAATTTCGTCTCGACGGACGGACTTTCACGACCGAATCGCTCCTGGAATACATTCAAACGCGTTTTCCAGAACTGAAACTGGCGGAAAATATGCCGAAACCGGAAGAAGAACTAATTATTACATTTGCGCAAAATGACGCAGTTACAGTACATATTATAGAAAACCGGATTCTTATTCGGATTTCCGTACGAGAATTGCGTGTCGGAAAGCGTGAGTGGAAGGATTTTGAGGTGGAAGTTCCGTACCTCCTCGAAACCGGCACAGCGAGCGAAATGGCGCTTTACGTACGCCGCGATGGTCCCGTTCGTCTGATCGGGCGGATTCCGATGGGTCAGCAGGTGGCGGTCCGTGGAATTTTCAGTAAGATTTTTCCCAAAGCGGGTGAAAAAAACATTCTTCCGGAAATGTTCCTTAAAAATCCGAGGTTTTCGGACCTCACGATTGATCAGCTGGCGCTTCAGGACGGCTGGTTTGGACTTTCTTTTGGTCCCCCAAATCCGCGCCTCGCGCAGCGTTAATCGAAAGTGGAACCGAAATCTCGCGTGCAGCGTTGAATCAGAACTTCGCACTCAGCAACAGACGCGTTTCTTCGTTCTGAAAAAAACGCGGTTCCTTAGAGAAAAACGGATTGTATCCGCAATTTAGATTTTTGCGAGCGGACGACGTAAATCCTCTGATGAAGCAGAGTTACGCAATTTCAACAGAGAAATGACGTTCCCCGCTCGCAAACCGTTCAAAAGAACCTCATTTTGCATCGTTTACCGAAGCCGCTGACGCAGCAGCCGCGCTCTCACGAATTTCATGTTCGTCGTCTTCATACAGGATTCCGTAGTGCTCGCCGTGCTGACTGCGGTCGAGTCCCAATCGTTCGTGAGCCGCTGAAACACGCATATTCACGAGTTTGTCGGTGACCCAATACAAAAACAGCGAGACGATGAACGAATACGCAAAAACGAGCGCAACTCCCAAAACGTGCATCCAGAACGCATGCGCACCGCCGTGTTCGACCAGCACTCCGACGAAATACCCCGTCAGAATGGTTCCCACAATCCCGCCGACGCCATGCGTCGAAAAGACGTCCAGCGCATCGTCGATTCCAGGGTGCCGCGCGCGCCAGTGCACCATTGTGTTGCAGACGATTGCGATAAATGTTCCGATGAAAACCGCCACACCCGCCGTGACCCATCCCGCGCAGGGAGTGATTCCAACAAGTCCCGCCACACATCCGACCGCCACGCCCATTGCAGAAGGTTTCCGACCGCGCACCGCATCGTACAGAAACCAAGTAAGCATCGCGGAAGCCGAAGCGGTATTCGTGTTGAGAAACGCTTTTACAGCGCCTGCGTCCGCATGAAGGAAGGACCCGCCGTTGAATCCGAACCATCCGAACCAGAGGAGACAGGCTCCCAGAAGCACGAGAGGAATGTTTGCCGGCGAATGCTCCCCAGGTTCGACACGCCGACCGAGGTACAGTGCGCCCGCAAGCGCCGCGACGCCCGACGACGCATGAACGACGATTCCGCCCGCAAAGTCGTGTACCCCCATCCATGCGAGAATTCCGTCCGGGTGCCACGTCCAGTGTGCGAGCGGAGCGTAAATGAAAATCGTAAATAACGTCATAAAAACGAGATAGCCGGAAAAATGAACACGTTCCGCGAAAGAACCCGTAATGAGCGCCGGCGTAATGATCGCAAATTTCATTTGAAAAAGCGCGTAAAGCACAAGCGGAATCGTCAGTCCGAGTGCGCCATAATTCATGAAACGCTTTCCATTTTTCGTTACAGTAATCACACAATCTTCATGAATGCTTCCATCCGCCGCCGCATCTGCCGCCCGCACCACAGGCAGACGCTCTCCGTCCTTCAATGAAGCAACGTTTAAGTTTGCGTCTTTTACGTATTTTCCCTCAACGAACGTCACAGGAACGTAATCGTTCATTTTGATTTCTGAACCGATTCCAAGCGGGCTTGCGCCGACGTTTTGGAACATGAAAAACTGCCGCGGATTTCCGATGAGACCGTGCCACGAGTCGCCAAACGCGAGACTGAACCCCACGACGACCCACAAAACGGAAACGAGTCCGATCGAAACAACGCTCTGAACCATCGTGGAAATCACGTTCTTTGGACGAACCATTCCACCATAAAAGAAGGAAAGTCCCGGCGTCATCAGCATCACGAGAGCTGAAGCGGTAATCATCCACGCAACATCCGCGAACGAAATATTCTCGGCAGACGCCTCAGATTCCGCGCTGAACACGGCCCCGGAGGGACTGTACGTGAGGTCCTTCGGCTCGGAGGTGAATAACCCCCAAACGCTAAAAACAAGAAGAAGCAGAAACATCACGAGCCATCGTAACTTTTTGACTCTTTTAATCTGGTCTGCAGTCATTGGAAAATCTCCCGTTTAATGTCCGCACAGAGCCTCAAAGCTGATGAAAAGCACAATCGTTTTGGTACAGAAATCAGTATCTGCGCAGAAAACCACTCAAAAAAACATCCTGAGTCGCCGCAGCGTTGCGCCGATACGCATTCGGAAAAAGAAATCAAGGAAATTCGGGAAAAAACCCGAAAACTGAAGAAAGAATTCCGAATGTTCACGAATCAAATTCGTGTGACAAAACGAAAAACGTCATTGTTTTTCGCCCTGTCGAGTGGAGATAAACGGACTCGAACCGATGACCCTCGCGTTGCAAACGCGATGCTCTACCAACTGAGCTATATCCCCGATTGGATTTTTGAATTATAGCAGATTCCAGAATAATTTCAAGTACCAGCAAGACAAAAAAGAGCGTTTTTCTTTCAAAATACAGAATAAATTTGAGCAAGTTTGAACTTTTTCCACAAACCTGCGTGAAGAAAAGACTTAAAATTCCGAATCGGCAGAATACTCACACCTTTCGCGTTCAAACCATTATATCAAATAAACGGAATTTTTGGAATATTCCTCAATTGTGGAGGGAAAAAAGCCGAAATTAGATAAAAGGAGTTAGAAGAGAACTTGACAAACGTCAAGCGTCTTGAACATGAATATTCAAAAAGTGTCCGTTGAAAACGTTTTTCGTTTTCATTTTACAATGGATTGAGGTTTTTTATGATACGTCATCTTCCAGTTTTCCTGCTGGCAGCGGCCCTGTTTGCGGTCCTCGCAAGCAGCGTGTCTGCCGAGCGCGCTCGTCGCGTCCAGGGGATGTTTGGACCGGCCGCAGCCGGAACATCGGGGAATTACGCACCTGCGTATAACGAAACTTGGGGTAAAAATTACAATACTCAGGATTGGAATCGTTTTTATCACTACCCCTACATTTACTATCCCCAAAATTACTATCCGGCCGAATATTATCGCAGTGCTGATAATATGTACCATCGGTATCCGCCGGAAATGCGTATTCCGATTTACAACAAAAAGAACTACAATTACTATCCCGAACCGAAACCGTACCACGACGGATTCCACTACATTATTGATATTTTCTAACCGTCGCCGCGTCCTTGGACGCACCTTCCAAAGCACGGCAAAACGCACTGGGAATTGCTTTTGCACGACCTTGAAAGAAAAATGACGGAGGCCAAAAGAAAATTCAAGAAATGAAAGAGGAATCTCGGCGAGTCACGGCGACCGTTGAATATTTTTCGCAGTTTTTCTGGAATACAGTCCGATAAATGTTCCTTTTTTGGATTCATTTGCCGGACTTTTTTCGTTCAAATTTCAGAAAATACAAACTTTTTGTTGAATCTTGGAATTTCGCGGAAATAACGAAACCAATCGGATGGTTTCACAAAAAAACTTCGAGTTTCGCGGAAATCCGCGCCGCTTTTTCACCCTTTTTGACGCTTTTTCACCCTTTTTGACGCATCGTCTCACGTGCACGAGAAAGAATCGGCCCCACCGTATTTTCTGAAATACCCAGCGCCGCAGCAATCTCCGCATACGTTTTTTGTTCTAGATGGTACATTTTCACAACTTTAGCATCGCGCGCACTCAAATTGGAAATCAGGTACAGAATTTCGTCCATATTTTCAATATATGCTTCGGCCGCCGCCGTCGTCGGTTCCGGAATTTCCTCCATCTTTATCGACTCTTGTTCCGGCTCCCTTGCGGGACGGGGTTCCGTCAGAGCGGCTTCGGCTGCATCCGATTTTTTCGATTCCGTTTTTTGAGTTTGCGGCTCCGATTTTTTTATTTCCGATTTTTGGGAATCTGTTTTTTCTTCATCTTCCGCCTTCGCGACGGGCTTTTTCCTCATGGGGAGGTACTTTTCGAGCAAACTTTTAACCACGACCCGACGTGAAATCACGGTCAAATAAGCGGCCAGACTGCTGTTTCCGCGGAAACGGCGCAAAACAACGAAATTATTCGAAAGTATCGCCACGAACACTTCCTGCACCAAATCGTCCTGAACGTTCGGATCGAGGGAAATGCTTCGTTCCATGCATGTACTTCGAACAACAAAGGAAACGAGACCTGCAAAACGGTCTACAAATTCCTCCCACGCCTGCGGCTGTTTCTGCAAGCAACGGTCCACCAGATTACGATCAAATTCGGAGAGTGCCATATTTTCCTCCTGACGCGGGGAGATGAGTTGATATTCAGGAAAGAAAGACCATCCCTGCTGCACGGATGATTCTCTATCCTTCCTCTATTCTTGATTATATAATCTAATAGGAAATTTGCAAGGAAAAAAAACGAAAATATTCGGAAATTTTCAAAATTTATGAAAATATTTCCGTTTTTACCCACATTTCCGGCACATGCGTTCTGCTTGGAAATTCAAAAGAACTCCGGCAAAAAAGTCACGGCACGTTATGAATATTGTACACTCTTTTTATGAAAATATGTTGATAAAAATTACAAATAATTCATTTCAGGTGGACGCGACAGCGGACGAGGGTGGAAAGAGCAAAACCCGTTCCATAGTACGGATGATAATCGTACAGCGGATAGTCCCACCAGGATCCGTCTTTTTCCTGAAGTCCCAGATTGATGGCGGCCAAATGGTTGGAAAACGTTTTCTGAAGGGTCGGATCGTCTAATTCATCGACGATGCGCGCCGCATAATAGTGCGCATAATAATAAAAATAACCCGCCACTTTAAACCAGGATTCGTGAGGAACCGGACGTTTACGACCGATATCGAGCCAGCCGATGCGCGAAATCAGACGATTGAGCCAGTCCGCATATTCCTGCTGCGTCGCGATTTGCGCATCTCCCCAAAGCCCCAGCGCCAGATGACACACCTGCGAGCGTCCGAGGCTCGCCGCCGAATGATTGATCGGATTTGCAGAATTGGCCGTGTATTCACCGTATGCAAAGGACCCATTGGGGCGGCGCTGGCGCAAAATCGAATCGACACCGCGGTCAATCAGACGCTGAGGAACTTCCACACCGCACTCCCGGGCGTCCGCGAGTCCCACGAGGACCGTTCCCGTCAGAAAACAAAGGGTCGAGGCGCTGGGATGTTCCGCAAAATTTTCCATATCGTAATAACACCACCCGCCGGCGAGACACTCGTCCGATTCCAGCATATGAATCTGATAGCGGATGCAGTCCCGAATCGTTTCCTGACGCTGTTCCAACGCTTCTGTCTCCAGGGAAACGGGCAGTTTTCTTTCGTACATCAATCGAAAAGCACTCATTCCGTACGCGTGCCCCCAATTATTGTACAGGACGTCGGTCGCACTGCGTTTGAGTTTGCGCATATTTTCAAACATCCACGTTTCAGAACGATCAATCGACGCGGAAATCTGCGGCTCAAGTGCTTTCAGTTCCCGAGTCGAGTCGGAAAGTTCTGAATATTGTACGGAACTTTGTTTTTCGTTCGGTTTTTCGTTCGGCTTTCCATTCGGTATTTCCTGAAGCATCCGTTCCACCCGCAGCAGCGACTCAAGCGCCAGCGCCGTCGTCCCGGCCAGATAGCCGTCGTGAGCCGCTTCCGGTGCGTAAATATTAAGTTGTTTTGTGTTTCTCGGCGTCCCCCACGACCCGTCGGAATTCTGACCGCGCAAGAGGAACTGCACCCCCCGAAGAATCGAACGATCCAGTTCCTGCAGCGTCACAGGCGGAATTTCCTTTGGAATTTGCGGTTCGTCTGAAATTCCAGCGGGCTGTACATCCGCTGAGGGCAGAACATCTACCGAAGACTGCGACTCCGCAGAGGGCGGAACCTCTGCAGAGGCGGCGTTCGTCGAATCCCCAAACGTTCCGAACGCACCACAGCAAATTACAGCCCAAATTGGGAAAAAATAAGCAGGAAATTTCATCGTTTCACTCCGCAGTCGCCGGATCCTCAAGGACCTTCATTCCTGCTTCCAATCCATCAAGAATTTCGAGCTTTCCATTCAGTTTCATTCCCACTTTGACGGTTCGTCGAACGGGTTCGTTCTTCGATTCGTCGAGCACATAAACGTAACGTTCAAAATTATTGTCGTCCCGAGCCGCCGCAGCTTCCGGAATCAGCAGAGCGTTTGATTTTCGCACGGCTGCAATCGTTATTTTCCCTTTCATTCCCGGAATCAGACGAGCGCCTGCAGCCGGTTCAACCGCAGCAAACGCCAAATATTCAGTTCCCGCAATCACCGACGAGATTTTTTTGACGGTTGCGGGAATTTCCACGTCCGGGAAGGAATTTGCGACAAAATATCCCTTTTGATTCTCGGCGACTTTTGCAAAATCACCCTCCGCAATTGTGACTCCCAGAAACACTTTTTCCGGATTTACGAGCGTCATGAAGGGTGTTTTTACGGGAATTTCAGCCCCAGGCGCTAAACCCGCCGCAAATTTTGCGTAATTCATCCATGTTCCGTTTTCGAGAGAGCCGTACAGCACAATGGCGTCCGCCGGAGCGCGATATTCGAACCATTTTGCGTCTTCTTTCAGTTCATTAAACTTTTTTTGGAGTCTTGCGTACTGAATTTCGACTTTCTTTTTCTCGATTTCGGTTGTACGAAGCGTCAGGTCCAATTCCGCTATTTCTTTATCGATTTGAGCGGAACTCGTGGTGTATTCGTCCTGCGCGTCTTCTTCCAAATACGGAATTAGCATCCGAACCGACCAATCGTTTCGCGCTACTGCACGATCGTATTCGAGCTGCGCCGCCAGAAGCGTCAGACGCTGACGTTTGAGTACGATTTCTTCGGATTGTTCGACCAATTCGTCTTTTTTGTACATTCTTTCCAGCTGTTCCAGTTCCGCTTTATTGTTTTCAAGCGTCTGGGCCGCGGACGCCATCGCGAGGACGGTCACACGCCGATTCAGTTCCAAATCGTATTTTTTCGTCTGTTCCCACTTCGCCTCGCACGTTTCTTTCTTACGTTTCACGGTTTTCATCGTAATTTGGAACGTAATATCATTCACTTTCTGCTGAAGAAGCGTCCGTTCGTGAGCGATTTCTGCGAGCTGCATTTCGAACGTTTGGTCCTGAATTGCATTCTCGTAATCATCCTTCTTGAATTTTACAACCACATCCCCCTTTTTCACGAGGGTTCCGTGCGGAACGACGGATTCCACTTCAAATTTGCTCCAATTCTTGGGCTGAAGTTTCAGCACCTCCAGATTTTCGGTCCAGACGATTGCTGAAGCACTCACATCGACTTTCAAAGGTTCTGATTTCAGTTCGAACGTCTTATAGGTTTTCGTTTCTGCGGGTTTCGGCTCTGCTGCGAGTGCAGAAGCGGGAGCCGATGCAGGTGCGGGAGCCGTTGCAGGTTCTGCTGGTTTTTGTTCCGCTGCAGGCGCAGGTGCGGGTGAAGATGCGGGCGCAGGTGCGGGAGCCGCTGCGGGTTCCGCTGGTTTCTGCTCGTCTGCAGGTGCGGGGGCGGGAGCCGGAGCGGGTTCCGCTGGTTTCTGCTCGTCCGCAGGTGCGGGGGCGGGAGCCGGAGCGGGTTCCGGGGCGGGAACGCCTTCTGCTGGTTTCTGTTCCGGAACGGGCGCAGGGGCCGGCTCGTCTGCTCGAACGCTCACGAAAAGCATCGCCACCAAAAGGAACGCAAACATCAAACGATTCATAGGATTTCTCCCTATAAGAATTTTCACTGAATATAATAACACTTAATCGTTATTATCTTTGTATTTTATCTATTTTCAAGAGGGGGATATGAAAAAAGAAAAAATTTTTCCAAGAAATTTCAACAATAAGACAAATTTTGACGATTTTTCCAAATTTTCAGGCGGATAGATTTCGCAAAGACAGAAAAAGCATCACTCTGTGAGAAAAAGTCGCTGAGCAGTCGAAAGTTGTGAGAAAAAGTTGTGAGAAAAAGTCGTCTGAAAGTGTGTGCGTCCTGCATTCTTCCATTGATGCAGGACGCGCAGAGCCAAATGATGCGGAAACAACCCGATTTTTACAACTTTCGCAGCTCAAAATCTTTATTTTCGTAAATCAATTCAAACCCCTCAATTCCATTGGGGACGTCCTGCGGGACCGATCGCCCCTTCATATCATTTTTGTTACGAATAATAAATTTTGCGTCGTATTCTTTCTTCAAATATTCGAATTTTCCTTTCGGAAGCAACGTAAACGACGGGACGCGTCCGTACGTCTGCAGGGATTTCGTCGGGTCGAAACCGTAAAATTGGTCCTGCATTCTCGCCCACCAGTCCCACAAACCTTTCGCGTCCTGCGGAATGTCCTTCCAAACTCCCACTTCACTCCTGCCGGTGTACCATCGAAACGTTCGAACCGTGTACGGAACCACAAAAACATCGGTTTCTTCCGTATTTTCACGTACGAAACGACACAAATCCAACCACGTTTGACCGCACGCCGCCCCGGAACACGAACGCGGTTTCATCGGTTTCGTAAATCGCTGCGCCGAACTGTACGCCTGAAAAGATGCGAGAAAAATCAAAAACGCAACGATACAGCGTCGATGAAACTTCAGCCGCCGCGCGGTGAAACGCTCGCGCCGCCGCACTTCCTTCCGTTCCGCTTTCGAAAGTTTTGGAGCCGATTCTGATTTTTGC
>CAYTLK010000002.1:0-15484 GCA_964438515.1 uncultured Planctomycetaceae bacterium | reverse complement strand
AACCAGCATTTGAACTTCCATTTGAACCTCCGTAACCGCCGTTTGAACCGCCTTCAGCAGCAGCCTCCAAGACGGGGCGCAGAGCGAATTCTGTACATAAAACAGCAACACCGATCGGCACAAAAGCATCCGCAAGCCGAAACCAATAGTAACGCAGAATCGACGCAACCGTGTCGGGCGCAACGTTCATAAACAGGTTGATGATCCAGCCGAGAACCATGATCAGAATCGCCGCATACACAAACGTACGAAACGACATTTCCCCGCTGGAATAGCGCGGCCGTGCACACAAAAAGTTCCAAATGATGAATAAAAGTCCAAAATACAGCAGTTTCTGCGGTGTATTCTGAGCGATAAAACTTAAAAGAAGATGGTGCGGCAAACGTTCAAAAACGTATAATTGCGTCGCGTTTTTCGCGATTTCCGGAGAGACGCCGGCATTCAGCTGCAATGCGGGAATCAATGCGGGAAGCGTCAGAAGAAACGCGCCGATCAGCCCCGGCAAAATCGCACGAAGTGTGGGAAGAAAGCACAATTTTGCGGCTTTTTCCGGCTCATAACGCTTCAGTCCCCGTTCGTAATCCTTCAGAATCAGCCACGCAATTCCGAGCGCGGCCAAACACCACCCCCCCACAATAATGTGAAACATCGCCGCGAAACCAAGAAGAAAAAGCGTCCGATTCCAATGATTTCGCACGAGTTCCCCCAGCGCGAAAAACACAAAAATGTACGCAAATCCTTTCGCTTCCACTCCGCCCACGATCCATTCCCCTGCAAAGGAACAATTTTGTGCAAGAAACAAATAGACGCCGGCGCTCAGCAGCCCAGCGCCCCATTTCGGCAGAAGCGGACGCATCATCCACAACCATCCGGCCGCCAGTCCCGCCCACGTAAGGACGCGTCCCAGCCACACGACCGACTCAAGCGGAAGAAAAAGCGTCGTCCAGCCGAATGACCAGTAAAAAACGCCGTGTGCGTCGGGTGAATTCAGAAAAAAATCGCCCGGCGCGTAGTTTGGATTCCAAAAATGCATTGCTTTTTCGAGATAGTGCGCCTCATTCACATCCGGAACCGCATACGCTCCATACAGGAAGAAAAGAGCGAAAATCAGGAAAAATTCAACAAACAGCGTCCAATGTTTCATAAAAATCCCAGGAACCTCTAGCAAAAAATTTGAAAATACGATATAATTTATATTGAATCCACTTGTAATTCAGGTTTTCGTCTCACTTGTACTGCAAAATCACGCAGACGCAGTGCTTTACGAACCGAACATTCATAAATCCAACCGAATAATTTAGAGGAACCCATTATGGTAAATCAGTATTCCTTCTTCGCACGGCTTTTTTTATGGCCGTTTTTGCCGCATTATAAAGTGGGAGTCGTCAACGAACTCACCCCGGCGATTTTGAATGAATTGGGAATTCATTCCATTCTGCTCGACGTGGATTCGACGCTGAAACGTTACGATACCGATTTGCTCGAAGATTGGGTGCTCGACTGGCTCGACTCCATTAAACTCGCGGGAATTCAAGTCTGTCTGCTTTCGAACGGAAAGGAGAAACGAATCAGTCGTCTCGCAAATCAGTACCATCTTCCTTACGAGGCGATGGCGCTCAAACCTCTGCCGTTCGGCTGCTGGCGCGTCATCAAACGAAACGGATGGGACCGAAAAACAACTGCAATCGTCGGCGACCAGCTGATGGCGGATGTGGCGGCAGGCCGGTTCGCAGGAATTATTACGATTCACGTCACGCCGATTCATCCTGAAAGCGAGCCGCTCTTTACGCGAATCAAACGCCCCCTTGAACGACTCGTCTTTCGAATGGTTCCCGTCCACAAAATTCATGAAATGTAAAAATTCACTAATGTAAAATTCATGAATTCGAAACGGAGTCCTTTTCGGTCTGTCCGTCCCGCAGTATCTGCACCAGCCCGATTTATCGATATCATTTCATCGATAAAACCTTAACGATATAGTTTTAACGATAAATTTTACGGAATACCGACTCAGCAGAACCGTCTCAACAACCTGCTGAATCGATATTGTTTTAACGATATTAATCGTTCCATACGGCTCAACGAGCCGCCGAAAAACTCTGAATCGCCGTTTGCAGCACAAGATCCGATTCCTGGGGTTCCAACGCCGACGTTTTCACCTCTGCGGACGAACTTTCACTGAACGTTTCCGGAGGCGTGGCCGAGTCGTTTCCGGAAGCAAAAAGGGGTTTTTCTGTACGATAAACCATCAGATTCGGCTGAATTCCCTGGTGATTGTAACGATTCCCATTCGGTGAATACAGGTGCGAGATTGTCAGTTTCAGCGCAAAATCCGTGTCCGCAATGGGATAAATCCCCTGCATGGCGCCTTTTCCAAAACTACGGCTCCCAACCACCTGCCCGCGGTTATTTTCAAGGATCGCGCCCGCAAAAACTTCCGTGGCGCTTGCGCTTTGTTCGTCGATGAGCAATACAATCGGAATATCCCACGTCTGTTGCGGGTGCGCCATATAGGTTTGTTCGTTCCGAAAGTCCCGCGTTTGCAAGATTTTTCCCTGTTTCAAAAATAGATCCGCCATCTGAACGCCCGCAATGAGCGAGCCGCCCGGATTTCCGCGCAAATCAAGGATGAGATTCCGCATCCCTTTCGCGTGCAGATCCATCATCACCTGATTCAGTTCGGACGCACTGTTTTGTTGGAACCCCGTGATTCGTACGTACCCGATTTGAGGAGCTTCCGGAAGGAGAAAACTCTTTTCGATACTTCCATATCGAATTGTTTTCCGTTGTATTTGAACCGTTCGCGGCAAATCATTTCCTGTCTGAACCCACAGCGTCAGCCACGCCCCCGCATCTCCCTGAAGCATTGCAGAAACCTGTTCCATGGAAGCATTCGTGATGGATTTTCCATCCACCGCCAGAATCTGATCGCCCACTTTCAAGCCGGAAATGGAGGCGGGTGAATTCGGAATCAACGTTGTAATACGCGTCCCTTCTGTGTTTGTACAAAATTCAATTCCAACGCCGATTAAATAGCCGCTCACGAGTGAAATCAGGTCCTGATGCTGCATCGGCAAAAGAACTTCGGAATACGGGTCCAGACTCGTAATGAATCCGAACAGACATTCCATCACAAAAAAGGATGCTTTTTTCCCAAAACGACGTTCACAGCTCGCTCCCAGCTGCATAGTGAGGTGCTGAAGTTCCACCGTATCTTTCACGTGAATCCTTTTGGGGAGCTGATGAATTTTCTGAACGAATTCCTTCACCGCCTGCGGATTCTGACCAGCTAAAATGTTTTCATAAAAAAAACTGCTTCCCATCGCGATTTCCAGACTGCAAATTTCACGATAAAAAACCTCATCCGGCGTCAGTTCAAAAACGTAATGATTCGCATGCGCCTGAAGCACCGAACGCACAAAGACGTTCAAATGTTCTTCATCCATCCCCTCAACCGTCTGAATGTACGAAGGGTTCTGGAATCTCTTCTGAATATCGCACATTATTTTTGCACGACTGTATCTTTTTTGTAACTCTTTTTCATTTGGAGACTGTCGAATTGATTTTTCGTACAATTCTAACGCTTTTCGAAAGCGGCATTCCGTTTCTAAACGTTTTCCTTCCTTTAAAATGGCGGAAATATGTTCTGAAACGTTTGGAACATTCGAGACGCCTGAGGCTCCCGGAACACCTGAGGCCTTTGAACTCGTCGGAAGATTCGAAGCGTCTGGAACGTTCGAACTCACCGGAAGATTCGAAACACCTGGAACGTTCGAACTCGCCGAAACATTTGAAACATTTGAAACTTCCGGAAGGCGCACTTGGACGGCTCCCACTTCATCATTTGTCGCCGCAGCGGCCAGTACGGGACTTTCAACGATTCCAGGCGCTTCCTGCACCTGCATGACGGTAAAAAGCAAAGCTGCAATAACAGAAGAAAACATAAAATCCCTCCAATGCTGATACGAATTCTCCACTTCCCTACGGAAAACTCTACTTTTTATTATAATACATAAAACCCGCAACGTCAAACCCCGGAGTGGAAAATAGAATGGAAAAAACAAAAACACGCATTAAGATGTAACGATTATAACGGCAAAAGCCCTCTGAAAGACTTTTTTCAACTTTTTCTTATATTATTTTTTCTTTTTCCATGAAGTTTTGAGATTTTTTTACCGACACCTATTTCCTTTAGACGCACCCGCACTTTCCATCCATCTTCCAGCATCCATTTTTCAAACAAAAATCGATTAAAAATCAAAAGCCGACAATCTCTAAGAATACTTTTTCAAAAACCGTACTCTTTCGAACATTGAAACCTGCGGATTCTGTTTAAACTTTTTGTTTAAAAACGGTTACAACGGCAGTCCTTTCCGCATAGTGAAACGCGATAAAGCGAAATTTTCGAGCGCATTAGAGGTAAAATCCCTAAAAACTTGCTTTTCCTCCCTGTTTTTCCTTGCGGGGGGCTTGTAAGAAGTGCAAAAAAATGGTAAAATGTATTTTATATAATATTAATTGTATAAGTGATTTATTTTAAGAAGGATGGATCGTGTCAGACGCAAATGATATTCCCCCTGTGGATGATTCCGGAAACGAAAACCCCGAAAACATCGAAAAAACTGAAGAAATCGTAGGCGGCGGTAAACTGCTGGAGTTCGCGGTCGAAGACGAAATGAAAACGAGCTACCTCACGTACGCCATGAGCGTCATCGTGAGCCGCGCGCTTCCAAACGTCCACGACGGTTTGAAACCCTCACAGCGCCGTATTCTCGTCGCAATGAACGACCTGAATCTCGGCCCGACGGCTGCTCGTGTGAAAAGCGCGAAGATTTCCGGCGACACTTCCGGAAACTACCACCCGCACGGCGAAAGTATCGTTTATCCGACGATGGTGCGTATGGCTCAGGAATGGAACATGCGTTACGTTCTCGTGGATAAACAGGGAAACTTCGGTTCCATTGCAGGTCTTCCGCCCGCTGCGATGCGATATACGGAAGCGCGTATGTCGCGTTTTGCGTCCTTGATGCTCGAAGATTTGAAAATGGATACGGTGGACTTCACGCCGACGTACGACGAGACGAAGCTCGAACCCGTCGTTCTTCCTTCCAAATTCCCGAACTTGCTTGTAAACGGCGCGAACGGAATTGCGGTTGGAATGGCGACGAGTATTCCGCCTCATAATCTCACGGAAATCTGCAACGCACTCATACGCGTGATTGATGAACCGAGCGTCCCGCTTCCTGAAATTATGAAAATTGTACCCGGTCCCGACTTCCCGACAGGCGGAATCATCTGCGGACGCAACGGCATTTTCCGCGGTTACCAGACCGGCCGAAGCACCATCGTGGTTCGTGCACGTACAAAAATCGAAGACATGAAGGGGAATCGTTCGAGAATCGTCGTTTCCGAAATTCCCTACCAGCAAACGCGAATCAACGTCATCAATAAGATCGCGGAACTCGTAACCTCCGGGAAAATCGAAGGAATTTCCAACATTCGGGACGAAAGCGACCTGAAAGAGCCGGTTCGAGTGATTCTGGAACTGAAACGCGACGCGGATCCCAACGTAGTGTTGAATCAGCTTTACACGTTTTCGCCGCTCCAGGACAGTTTTTCGATCATTCTTCTGGCGCTTGTGGATGGGAAACCGCGAATTTTGCCGTTCAAGGAGATGCTGCAGGAATTCATTCGTCACCGTGTGAATGTAATTCGCCGACGGACGCAATATTTGCTGAATAAAGCGCGGCAAAGAAAGCATCTGGTGGAAGGACTGCTGCTTGCGCACGCAAACATCGATCAAGTAATTCGTACGATTCGCACCTCCAAAACGCTGGCGGAAGCCAAACAGCGGCTGCTGGATGAAATCAAGTGTCCCGCAGCACTCATTGAGCGCGCGCTGGGAGACGACGGTTTCACAAATTACGTTCTGGAATACGGCAGAAAGGACGAATACTCCCTCACGCCGGTTCAAGTGGACGCCATTCTCCGCATGACGCTCGGACAGTTGGTGAATCTCGAACAGGAAAAACTGGCGGACGAGTTCCATGAGCTGCTCGTGAACATCAAGGAATATAACCGCATTCTGTCCGACAACGCGAATATTCTCGCGATTATTCGCAACGATCTCATCGAAATGCGCGACAAATACGGCGACAATCGTCGTACAGGAATCGAATTGGTCGATCTGGACGCGAATTTGGAAGATCTCATCATGGAAGAAAACATGGTGGTTTCCATCACGGCCAACGGGTACATCAAACGTACGCCCACATCCGTTTTCAAAGCGCAGCGCCGCGGCGGAAAAGGTCTGAAAGGCGCAAAAACCAAAGAGGAAGACCCCGTCGAACACCTCATCGTCGGTTCGACCCACGACTTTCTTATGTTTTTCACGAACAAAGGAAAGGTTTACTGGCGTAAAATTTACGACATTCCAGAAGGCGGACGCGACTCGATGGGACGTGCAATCGTGAATTTCCTTGCGCTCGACAAAGACGAAAAAATCGCAAAATGCCGACCGGTGCGGGACTTCGATGCAGAAGGACGCTACCTCGTGATGGCCACAAAACGCGGCGTCATCAAAAAAACGGATTTGGCCGACTATCGCCGTCCGCGAAAACTCGGTCTCATCGCCTGCAACCTGCGTGAAGACGACGAACTCATCGGCGTCGATATTGTGGGACCCGGCGAAGACATCGTACTTTCGACGAAAAAAGGGCGTGCGATTCGTTTCGACCATACAGATGCGCGTCCCATGGGACGTACTGCGACGGGCGTCCGAGGAATTCGGCTGCGTGAAGGGGACGAAGTGGTCGGAATGGCCATCGTAAAACCCGGCGCAAACCTCCTCACCGTCTGTGAAAACGGGTACGGAAAACAAACACCGTTCGGTTACGAAAGCAGTATGACCGCCGGAATGGACGACGTGAATGCGTCCGATGAAACGGAGGAACTGAAAACTCCTGAAGACGATACGATGATTGAATCGGAGGAAGCGGAAAGTTCAGAAACCGAAGAAACGGAAAACAACGACTCAAGCGCCCGTTCCTATCGACGTCAGACGCGCGGCGGAATGGGAGTCATGGATATTCGTACATCCAAACGAAATGGAAACGTCATTGGAATTGCTGTCGTATTTCCTGGCGACGAGATTTTCCTGATGACCGCCAGAGGAAAAATCCAGCGGATGTGTGTGGATGAAATCCGCATCACGGGCCGCAACACGCAAGGTGTGCGTGTGATGAATCTGGACGCCGACGATCGTTTGATTGCTGTTCGATTTGTTCCTTCGGAATCGGATGATTCCTCTGAAGAAGACGAGAACAAAATTGTGAACGAAAGTAAAGTTGGAGACGGACTCAGAAACAATCTCGGAAACAATTTCGAAAATGAAATCGGAAACGATATTGAAAATGATGTCGAAGACGAAAACGAGAACGGGAACGAGAGTGAAGACGAAAACGAAACGGATGAATGATTTCTGAAAGAGTCCAGAATGATTTTCGAAACACTTCAAAATGATTTCTGGACGCATTCAAATTGATTTCAAAACGTTTAAAGAACGATTTTCAAAATCCTTTAAAACGAAAAAGGGGGCGTAAAAACCCCCTTTTTTAGTGCAAACGAGACTTCCGAACGCGAAATTCTCAGTTGGAATCCGTTCGTGATTGCAAGTAGCGTCTCAGAGATTCGTGCCAGTCGAGCATCGCAGGAGCGCCGAGAGAATGGTACTTTGTAGTATTGAGGACGCTGTACAGAGGACGCGGGGCGGGCGCGTTCCACTCTGCTGTCGAAATGGGTCCCACCTCCACATCCATTTCGCATACTTTGAAAATTTCAAGAGCAAAATCAAACCACGTTGTTTCTCCGCCGTCCACCGTATGGTACAACCCCCATTTTCTCTGTTCGAGGAGCCACAAAGCGGCCTGCGCAAGATTCGGAATCCACGTCGGCGTACAATGCTGGTCGTTCACGATTCGAAGGTTCCGGCGCGACGCCCCCAATTTCCGCATCGTTTCGACAAAATTTCCCAACGTATTAGTTCCCAGATTTCCGTACAGTCCGCACGTTCGCAGAATCAGATGTTTTTCAAGCGTCTTCTGAATGTTTTGCTCGCCTTCGAGCTTCGTTTCCGCATACACACCTTCCGGGGCGGTTTCGTCCGTTTCGGAAAGCGGCGACCGCTTTTGAGTTCCGCAAAAAACGTAGTCGGAACTTATGTGTACGAGCGGAATGTTTAATTTTTCACACTCTTGCGCCAAATACAGAGGACCCACCGCATTCACTTTTCTGCACACGGCCGGCTGGCTCTCGGCGGCATCCACGGCCGTAAATGCTGCGGCGTTCAACACAGCATCGGGTTTTACTGCGTCCAAAAGATCCTGAATCTTGAATCGGTTCGTAATATCCCCATCCGGCAAATCGACCGCGATCGCTCTCGACCCCAAAATGCGGCAAAACTCCGTCCCCAACTGTCCTTTTGCACCAAAAACGACACATTTTGTAAAAGGTTTCATTCTTTTTTTCCTCTCCAAAGAACTTTCATTCCGGTCCCTGCTGAAGGTTCCACGGGAACTAAAATATGTACGATTTTCTGTATCAGTGCTTCCATCCCGATTTCTTGCTGCGCAGAAACCTCAATTTCATCATTTCGCAGAGATTTTTCCCAAAGTTCCGGATTTTTCAGAAGATCCACTTTGTTCCAAACCGTCAAAATTCGAGTTTGAGGTGGAAATATGAGATTTTTTTCTTCTGAATTTCGTTCCTCCGCCGTCTGCGACGCATCCCGAACCCACAAAATCAGGTCTGCCGCCCGAATTGCTTCGTGAGCGCGCCGAATTCCTTCTTGCTCGACCTCGTCGTTCGCCTCATGCAATCCCGCAGTATCCGTAAGTTCGATCCGCCACCCGTCCAAAACCGTTTTTTCCTGCACAATGTCGCGCGTCGTCCCCGCTTCCTCAAACACAATGGCTCTCGAAAACCCCAAAATTCGATTGAAGAGCGAACTTTTTCCCACATTGGGTCTTCCAACCATCACCACTTTCCACGGTTCCGTCAAATGAACGGCAAAATCGTCCCATTTTTCAGTATTTTCCCCATTTTGCAGAGCTTTTTCATACGCTCCGTCATACTGGTCCCACAGAATTGCGGCTATTTTTGACGTTTCGGAATTCAAAAGTGCGTCAAAAGCGCAACGCTGGTTTTCAGTCAGCGGTTTTTCAGAGAGTGAAAGTCGAGGAAATTCGATCTCCTCGGCCCCTAAATTACGAAGAAATTCTTTGAAACGTCCGACGGCCGCAAGCGATCCGTGACAGTGAATCTCCATTTCTTGAGGTGAAATGGGACAGACGAGCACGTCCTCTTCCGCAGCCTGACCGTACACGACCGCTCCGGGCGCGTAAGAAGAAAGAGCTTTTCTGGATTTCGGAACAAAAAAAGTCGAAATGAGAGCTGCAGGATTCGACGCAATCAGCGTAAGCACTGCAATGGCCCCTTTTCCCGGCGGCGTCGAAACGTAAAATTTACACATGAAAAACTCATTCCGATTTCCGAAATTTTCAAGCAGAATCAGTATAAATACAACATTAGCCGTAAATTCTCATTCGAACGATTTCACCTTTGACACATTTTAGCTTCCGAATCGCATCGAGTGCTGTGAGGACGGCACCTTCCGTGGTTTCGTGCGTCATAATGATGAGCGGAACAATATTGTTGTCGGCCGCATCCTGAACGCAGGAACTGATGGAAATTCCCGACTTGCTGAGCGTCGTTGCAATCTCCGCCATTACACCGACTTGATCTTCCACCGTGACGCGAATGTAATAACGTCCCGAAACGTCAGCTGAATTTGCAATCTCGATATTTTCCGCACACTCTTTTTCACGATTCCAGAGGTTCAACGTGTTGAATGTGATTTTTGTACGTCCAACAATTGTGTCCATTACATCTGCGACGACAGCACTTGCGGTCGGCATCTCGCCTGCGCCTTTTCCGTAATAGAACGAATGTTCCACCGCATCACCAATCACGCTCACCGCATTGTACGCGCCGCTCACCGAAGCAATAGGAGACCCTTTTTTCACGAGCGTCGGGCAGACACTCAGTTCCAGTTTATCGGACGCGCCGTTTTTGTTTTTCGTACGGTTCGCAATTGCAAGAAGTTTGATGCTGTAACCGAGTATTTTTGCGTAACGAAAATCAATTCCAGAAACGGTTTGAATTCCCACTTTCGGAATATCCTTCCAATCGAGATGGACGCCAAACGCAATGTGCGAGAGGATGGAAAGTTTTTGAGCAGTGTCGGACCCCTCAACGTCCATCGCGGGATTCGCCTCTGCAAAACCCAGCCGCTGCGCTTCTTTGAGTGTCGGTTCGTAGTCGCTTCCGTTTTCTTCCATGTTGGAAAGAATGAAGTTGCACGTTCCGTTGAGAATCGCGTGAATCGACTCAATCTCGTTGGCGGCCAGCGATTCGCCGATTGCAGCAATAATTGGGATTCCGCCTCCGACCGCAGCTTCAAACGCGACCGAGACGCCCATTTTTCGGGCTTCCGTAAAGATTTCCTCACCGAATGTCGCCAAAAGCGCTTTATTGGCCGTCACGATATTTTTTCCAGCCGCAATCATTTCGAGCATAATTTTACGCTCAATTCCGGTCCCGCCGATAAGCTGAACCACGACAGAAATTTCCGGATCGTTCAAAATGTCGTGATAGTCGGGCGAAAGCATTCCTTCGGGAAGTGCAATTCCACGGTCGCGCGTTGTGTCGAGATCCACGATTTTCACGAGACGCACATCGTAACCCGTCCGCTGGGAAATGCGATTCTGCTGAAGAAGCAAGAGTTTTGCGACACCGGTTCCGATTGTACCGAATCCGACCAAACCAACTTTGACTGTTTTCATGGGTTCATTTCATATAAAAAAAGGGTTTTTGTAAATTTTCCATATTTTACAATATTTATACAAAAATACAAGGCCCCGCAAGGGACGAAAGCAAAAATGAAGGAATTCTTTCCGATTTTATTTCTTTTTTGTTCGATTTCGGTTCCGATTCCCATCTATTCAAAAAAGGTGTTTTTTAAAAAGGGCCCCGAATCAAACGGACTTTTTGATTGTTTTGAATAATTAAAAAGTTGCTCTGATTATTTTTGAATATATTTTTGATTTATTGATTCAACTTTTTGACGATTTGTTTATCAAAATAATTGATCTCCATTCCTGCATCGACGATGATTTTCTGTCCATTAATTCCACTCGAACGCGGACTTAAAAGAAAGACGGCAGCATTCGCCGCTTCTTCCGTCTCGACCGCCCGATGACGCGGAATGACCTGTTCCGCATAGAGATACGAATCGACGTACCCCGGAATTCCAGCAGATGCAGACGTCTTCAGCAAGCCGGGAGCCACCGCGTTGAAACGAATTTCGGAAAAATCGCTGAACGACTTTGCGAGAAACACAAGCGACGAATCAAGCGCCGCCTTAATGGGTCCCATATATCCGTAACTTTCGCTCGCCATTCGTGTTGTGGAAATGGAAATCGTAACGATGGAAGCGGTGCGTGAAAGCTGTTCTTTGAAGGCGTTTGCAAGCGTCGTCAGCGAAAAACAAGAAATATTCACCGCCTGCAGAAACTGTTCGGGCCGCGTTTCGTGAAAGGGTTTCATGCCGTCTGAATAATCGGCAAACGCCATGGAATGAACCATTCCGTCAAACTTCGCGGCAGAATGTTTTGCCGCCGCCGCGTCGCGTACGGCTTCAATTTCTTCCGGACGTTCCACGTTGCAGCAGAAAATATCGTCTGCCGCCGCGATTTCAGGAAAGATTTTTCCAACTTTTTCACGTACCGCCTCGTTCAGAACGACCAAAACGCACTGCGCGCCGCACTCCAAAAGGTTTTTTGTAATGTAATATGCGACACTTTTTCGGTTCGCGACGCCAAAAACGAGGAATTTTTTCCCCTCAAGCTGTAAAAAATCACGCATTCTTAAAGTACCTATTTTATTCAAATTGCTTATTTTTTTATTTTGCTTGTTCAACCCACGAAAACGACTGAACCAATTTTTCATTTTCCTCGCCGAAATTTTCGAGCAAACTGTCTTCGAGCGTAAATACGATCGTATATTGTTTGGGATTTTCGCCTTTTTTCGTAATGAGGTAGTAAAAATGCCGAATCGCCAAATCCTGGTATTTTGCCGCCACATCGACGCGCACGATGACCGTTCCGTCGTCGTGAGTCATCGTTTTTACGTCCAAAATACTGTCGAATCGGTCGCCCAACATTTCTTGTACACTTTTCGCAAATTCCTCCGGCTTCATGTTTTGCGTCAGTTTTGCATCTTTGTTTTTCGCGATGCTGCACTGCGCCACGAGTTCGCCGTCACGCAGGAGACGCAGATTCGACTGAAAATCGCTGCAGTTTAACGGTTCCCAATCCGGCGTCAGAACCATTTTCCAGACGTTTCCGGGATCCTGAAACAGCAAAAGTCCGTACTGGGATTCGTCGAACGCAAGTTTCGAGGTGGAATCCCCCGTCAGATGCGTTGAAGATTCCATCGGCGTAATTTTATATTGAACTTTGGCCGTCACATCCATTCCCGGCGAAACGAAACCTGCGGTACGCTGTTCTTTAATTACGAGTCCGAACCACAAAATGCGTCCGCGTTTCAGGTCGAAATACGATTTTCCCGTCACGTTGATTTTGGACGTATTTCCTTCGTAACTTCCTTCGATCCAGCCGCTCGTTTCGAGGATTGCAATCCCTTTTTTCACCTCCGAAAGTTTCGTACGAATATCAAGATTAAACACCAGATCCATCTGCAGCAGCATTCCCATCGTGTCGGGGGACTGTTTCCAGCTCTCGCCGATTTTCACGTCGCGATTTGGAAGAATATAATCCGCCAAAAGCGTGTTTCCCTGCACATTAATGACGTCCAGCTCGTCGCGAGTCAAAAAACCGCCGGGCCGGAAAAAATGAATCTGTCCATTTTTAATCTCAATCCCAAAAAACGGCTGATTCAAATCCAAAATGGGTTCTGTTTCGGTGTTTTCGATCTTAATCTGCGTTTTGTTTTCGAGAAAATAC
The DNA here is from genome assembly GCA_964438515.1 of uncultured Planctomycetaceae bacterium. GTDB lineage: Bacteria > Planctomycetota > Planctomycetia > Pirellulales > Thermoguttaceae > RGIG3701. The sequence continues at coordinate 2,402 of CAYTLK010000002.1, read as the reverse complement.
CAGGCGCCCAGCGTCGATTTTGCGTTTTCACCCTGCAGCAGATTTCCTTCCTGAATGAACATTTCTTCGTATTTTTGCACACTGGAAACTTTCATCGGAATTTTCTGAATCAGCGGGGATTTTCCATCAGCGGCTGCGCCTTTTGCATCTTTTGTGTCGGCAGAACTTGCGGCGTCGGCGGAACCTGTACCTGCAGAACTTTCAGCACCTCCAGCACGGCTTCCATTCGTCGAACTTCCCGCTTCCGGAGCCGTTTTTTCTTTATTTTTATTCTTTTCTTCACGGCCGGGCGACGCCACACTTACGTGGGTTGCGGGATCAATTTCGAGCATCAGCGTTCCGGCGGCATCGAATGTTTTTTCGACGAGATCGACGTCACCAGATCTTCGTGACGAAATCAAACGAAAGGTTTCCGCACTTGTTTCAGCGCCCGTTTTCACATCGGATACTGCGCTAGGTTTCGCGGCGGCTGTTGCTTTTGCGTCAGTTTTCGCTCTTGTTTTTGCGTCTTTGGCCTCTGCAAACACGCTTCCCGCGGCGAGCATCAGGCACAAGGTGCTGCAAACGATGCACAACGACAGAACAGAAAAAATTTTTCGTTTCATAAAAAATCCTTTTGTACACTGATTCCACATGAAAATTCAGTTTTGGGCGGCCGCGGCGGCCATCGTCCTGCAAAAAGTGGAACGACGGTGAAGCGGAAATTCAAAATGCGTCGGGTTTCAAAGGGAATTTCCCGAATATCTAGGATACTATAACTAAATTTTAGGGTTTTTGTAAAGATGAATCTTGAAGAAATTTTATAGAAAAAAGCTGAAAAAGAGAAAATTTGGAAGAATTGGAACTTTTTTTTGAAAAAAAAGAAGAAAAAAGAGGAAATTGGGGTTGCTCCCATTGAAAAAAATTGAAGTAAAGATATAATGTACAAACACTTTATATTCGTGCATTTTGAAATGTCGCATCTCCATCGTTACGCTGTCGTGAAACGACGGAGAATCGAAAATTAAAAATGCGTCGGGTGTAAAATTTCGTGCAGATTCCAGTCCGCTGGAACCATCCCTCTGAGTTTTCTGAAGGAGTTGAGAACGTGTATAGAGTTTCTGAATTGCGAAAAATGACTATCCAACAACTGGATCCCATCGCGAGGGAATACGGTATCACGCGCACTCACAGTTTTCGAAAGTTCGATTTGCTTGAACGTCTGTTCGAAAAATTGCGAAATGCAAACATGCTGGAATCCGATCCCGTTCCGCCGCAGCCAAAACCTACTATATTACAAAATTCATCTCCGTCCGTACAAGAATTAGAGGCGGTCGTTCCTCCCGAGCCGCAGCCCGTTTCCGAAGAAAATGCGCAGATGATGCGTGCGTTTTCGGAACGTTCCAGCGCTTCACTCAAAAAAACGGAAGCGTCCATTGCAAAAGTCGCTGCCGCGCAGCAGTTTATGCCGCAACTGTATTCTACGCGTTCGCGCGCAAACGATCTCGCATATTTGCCGGACGCGCAGAGCGATATTTCGGAAGATTCTTTTGTGCTCGATATGATTGATCCGTTCTGGATTCACGCAACATGGTGCTTGCGGCGAAAAACTGTGGAACGCGCAAAAATCGGAATGGGTCAGTACTGGTACAGCGCCAGACCCATGCTGAGAATCAACGTTTTGAACGACGGCGACTTTGGAACTGGCGGACGTTTTCAGCACTTGCGAGATGTTTTGATTCACGGCCACGTAAATCATTGGTTCATTCCCGTGTCGGATCCTCCTGCAACGTTTGTTGTGGAACTTGGGTATTTTTGCCCTGTTCAGAAAAAATTCTACGGTCTTCTGAAAAGTAACGTGGTTTCCACCCCGCAGGTTCGCAGCGCACTGCGTTACGAAAAGTCGGCGGAAGTCGCCTGGATGACGGTTTGCAATCTTCAGCCCGCCAAACTGCCGGCCTGGTCGCCTAAAAATCATAATTTGTACAAACGCTGGTCTGAAAAAGCGAGTAAAACGCTGGCGGCAGACAGTTCAACGCTGAAAGTGGAAGCGCCGGAAGTGACGACGGAAGAGTTTCCGCTGCGCGTCACGACAGAAATGGTGCTGTACGGAAGTACGACGCCGGACAGTCAGGTGACGATGAATTCCGAGTGGGTTGCGGTTCAGCCGGACGGAACGTTTATGATGCGGATTGAAGTGCCGGAACACGGGCACCAAACGATTACAATTAATTCGGTCAATCACAAAGAAAATCGGCAAATGGTGCTGACGGTCTCTCGCACGACGAACGTTTCGACGCCCCCGGACTCCGAAGAAACAAAATATTAAAAGAAGTTCAAAGAAGTTCTAAGAACACAATATTAAAATGTTTTTGAAAGGAGAGTCTGAGAGGGAAACAACATTCAAAATGTTTCCCTCTCAC
>CAYTLK010000001.1:161360-172111 GCA_964438515.1 uncultured Planctomycetaceae bacterium | reverse complement strand
AGGCCGGGGCTTCGCAAGCAGCTTCGCAGGCCGGGGCTTCGCAAGCAGCTTCGCAAGCAGGAGCGCAAACGGGTTTGCAGCATTTTTTGAAGCAAGGTTTGCAGCATTTGAAGTTGAATTTTTTGAAGCAGCACTTCGGAGCGCAAGCAGCTTCACAGGCAGGGGCTTCACAAGCGGCAGCTTCAGGAGCTTCGCAAGCAGCGGCTTCAGGAGCGGCACAGGCCGGGGCGCATGCAGGTGCACAAGCCGGAGCGCATTTGAAGAAACCAGCGTTGGCCATAGAGACGCTAGCGAACAGGACGGCAACTGCCATCAGGGAAATCATACGTTTCATTGAAATATCCTCCGTTTAAACTTTGAGATACCATTGTGTCCAGTTGGACTAATGTTTTGACAGCCTATACCACAAAGCCGTCATTTTTTTACAAATCCCAAACAAAAATCATCTTGCCCTGAAGATGGAAAAATGTTTGTTCTTTCATTCCTTCTTATTTTGCCCAAAATTTCAATTTTGTCAATAGTCACCGGGGTGATTTTCTTGACTATTTTGCTTTTTTGTTCAAAATTTCCTAAAATTTTTGTATTTTGCAATCATTTCAGATTGCCTGATTGGAAAATTCACCCTATTTGACTAGGCTGCTTGAATTATCCAAACTTTTTAATTTATCGGTTTTAACGTAAAGCAACTTTAACAATTTTTTGTTTTTTGCCTCAACTTCTTAAATTATTTACTTTCTATAGCTTTACTATACCACACATGTTCAATAATTTCAAGTACAAAATACGAAAAAAGTTAAAATAAATCAATTTTTAAAACTTTTCCGTTGAATTCTGTGAATTGTAATGATTTTAAGGTGTCTTTTTTGTCTTAAAAATCCGAAGTTGTTTTCTTTTTAAACAACTTTCCCAAACGACAGAGTTTCGCCATTCTCGATTAACGTTAGCCTTTTTCTGAAAAGAATAAAATTTTTAACAAAAAAGGGAAATATTACTGGATTTCTTCGACATAATATAGTAAACTGGATTGAGGTTCTATTGTATGTTAACAAGCCCTCTTTCCTTTATATGGAGGCATTTATGTGTACGATAACGATTCGAAAATTTGTACTGTGTTTGATTCTCTTCGTACTTTGTATCACATTTAACGCTGTAGTTCATAAATCGGTCTTTACAATTTCATTGTTGCGGAATTCTACAAGATGCTGTACAACCCAAACAATCGATACAATTGACAGTAATGTTTCAAATCCACCCCCCGTTGAGGTTTCGACCGCCTATGTTGTGAAAAAGCCGCGGCAAGATACGGAAGATGGAGAAAATGTTTTAGATGATAATTTGAACGATTATCGTTTGTCGCGAATCAGCGATGGTGATTCAGACTTTTCCGGGAGGTCGGAGCCGTCACCTTCTTTAGGTCCTGATAAGAAATTTTGTGAAAATTTTTCGGATTATTCGGTACTCCCCTCAAATTTTAGCACGAACGCGCCTAAAAAGCCGAGTCCAATCGTCGGAAATGCCGTTTGGCCGTTCTCCCTTTTTGGCGGTCTGGGTGGAATTTCCGACGATGAGGGGCCGATTTCCATGCAGGATTTGCCGCCGGTTGTGGTGGGAACGTCTGCAGAGGGCCAAACGTCGATGGAGGCGGAGGTTCGCGTCATTTCGGAGCTTGAGGAAGCGGGTTCGAAAGCCGAGTCGAAAGCGGGTTCGGAGTCAGATTCCGTTTCTCTTGTGCAGGCGACTGAAAAAAAGGACGGAAAATCGGAAGAAAGTGCGAAAAAAGGGAGCAAAAAACGTTCTGTGGTGAAAGCTGCGCCGAAGGGGGGGGTGTCAGAGAGGATTCCGGAAGGATTTCATTTTGCGTCGGAGGCTCCGGAGCCGCAAAAGGAAATGGTTGCGGAAAATGTTCCGGCAACGGTGCTGGATTCCCAGGTTCAGCCAGTGATTTACGTGGAACGGAAGCCGATGATTCCATTTCCGGAGGTTTTGGAGAGTCCGACTCCTTCGGCGGCGGTTGGGAATCTGGCGGAGTTGAAAGCGTCGGGACCCTCAATTGGGGAAAATGCGGCGATTGGGAACGGTTCTGAAAACGGTACTGAAAATAGTGCTGCAAACGGTGCTGCAAACGGTGTCGAAAACAATGCTGAAAATTCGGGAGAGAAAATTGTGCAGAAATCGGAGACGGAAACTGGGAATCTTCCTCTTTCTTTGGACGAACCGCTTCAGGAGGCGCCGACGGTCGCTCATTTTGGGCTGCGGGCGCCGGTTGTTCTTCCGGATATTCCGATGCGGAACGAGGCGGGAAAAGATGAGCCTCTCGTAATTGAAGAAGTGTCGGATTTGCCGGAAAAGAAAGAACTTCTGGATTTTCCGGATGTGGAACCGTAAGAAGAGGTGAAATGACGAGACGGAGAGGGTGTTTCGAGGGTTTTTTGCAGCATGGCGGTGTTTCTATCCTAACGGGAGGAAACATACGCTCCCGTACTGACGTAGCGGTCGTGGGGAGTGGGGCTTTTTGCAAGCCGCCCCTCTCCCCAGACCTCACACTCGGAAAACTCCTAATATTTAGTTTTTAGGACTTCCTTTTAACCGATAAATTCGGAAGGTTTTTCCCGAAGTCGGATTTCGTCAGGCGGAAGGAATAATCGTTCGATTTGGGCGGCAATTTCCGGGTCCATCAGCATCAGGAGTTCGTCGTCGAACTGAACGACGGTTCCTCCGCGCGGAAGAATGAAAATTCCGTCGCGGCGAATCAGATAGACCAGCACTTTTTCAGGTAAAAACAGGTCTTTAATGGCGATTCCGAGTGCCGGGGAGTGCTCGCCGATGTAAAATTCATACATTCGGTTGGACGTAATACCGGTTTCTTCAAATTCGAGCGGCGGCCGAGCTTTGGTCCGCGCGACCTCATCAAGCTGCAGCCAGTGTGCGAGCCGCATGAGCGTTTTTCCTTGAATCAGAACGGATAAAATCACGATGAAAAACACAAGATGGAATATCGTATGCGAAATCGTTTCCATTTCAGGGGTGTTGTGAAACGCAAGGCAGGGAAAAATTGCGAGTACAATCGGCGCGGCGCCTCGGATTCCGCCCCAGGAGACCAAAAGTTGTTCTCGGAGGGAGAAATGGGAACCTATGAGTGATAGGAAAACGCTGACGGGCCTCGCGACAAACATGATGAAAAAGGCGAGCGCAATCCCATTGAACGCAAGGGTGGGAATGTCGCTTGGAGTTGCAAGGAGTCCGAGCGTAAGAAAAAGAGTGACCTGCATGAGCCACGCGATTCCATCGTGAAAGCGTCCGAGTCCGTGTTTGTAAATGAAACGGGAATTTCCGAGCGTGAGGCCGCAAACGTAAACGGCCATAAAACCGTTTCCCTGAAAAATCTCGCTGACACTGTATGAAAGGAAAACCGTTGCAATTCCGATGACGTAATACAGACCGTCGTAATCGAGTTTTACGAGATTCATGAGGTGTGCGATGTACTTTCCGATGAGAAAACCAACGAGGGCGCCGACGCCGATGCGCAGCGGGAAGAGGTAGAAAAAGGACGCGAACGACATTTCTGGGTTCTGAATCATTGCAATCATGAAGAGCGTCAAAAAAGTCGCCATGGGATCGTTGCTTCCCGACTCGTATTCCAGAAGAGGGCGTAAATTTCCTTTTAAGCCGGCACTTTTGGAGCGAAAAAGGGTGAATACCGCCGCCGCATCGGTGGAAGAGACCGCCGCGCCGAGCAGCAAACCGCAGCGAAGGTTCCAGCCGAGGAGCCAGGACGTGAAAATCCCAGCAAGAATCGCGGTGATGAAGACGCCGACGGTACAAAGGATCGTTCCTGGAAGAAGAACTTTGCGCACGGAACTCCATGAAGTGTCGTAACCGCCGGAAAACAGGATGAAAGTCAGTGCGAGGGTTCCGAGTCTTGCGGCGACACTGAAATCGTTGAATGGGATGTGACCGATTCCCTCACTTCCGGCAAGCACTCCGATGAGGAGGAACATCAATAATGTCGGAATTCGAATCAGTGATGAGATTTTGCTCGCGAAAATTCCCAAAAAAAGGAGGAGGGCGAAAATCGCATATTCGTATTGGATGAGGAGATTGTTCGTTCCGTACATTTACAGGCTCTTACAGGATCCATACTCGTTTCACTTGAAATTTCGCATTGGGCGGCGGCAGTCGTTTCTCGATAGAGTAACGATGTTGAAGCAAAAATTCAAAATGCATCGGGCATAAAATATTAAAAAAATGAAGCTGAAACTCCCCAATGAGTTCAAAAAAGCGGAAATAAGCTGAGTTCTTCAACGGATTTAATCTTTTTGAAAGCATTGAGTGAGTTGTTGAATAAAGTCGCGCAGGGCGCAGGCTCTGTGGCTGATGCATGCTTTAATTTCGGGGGAAAGCTCGCCGAACGTTTTGTGATATTCCACAATTTCAAACAGCGGATCGTAACCGAAACCGTTGGAGCCGCAGCGTTCTGTACGAATGCGTCCGCAGCAGTAATTTTCGGCTTCAATTCGGATGTTTCCTTCCGGGTCGCTGAGCGAAACGTGGCAGACGTAGCGCGCGCCTCGTTTTTCAGCGGGAATCCCCTCCAGCTCGGCCAAAAGTTTGTCGTTGTTTTTTTCGTCGTTGTGTTCCACTCCTGCGTAACGAGCGGAAAAGACGCCGGGTCGGCCGCCGAGAGCTTCAACTTCAAGCCCGCTGTCCTCGCCGATGACCCACATTCCGAGGATTTTCGCCTGCACACTTGCTTTTTCTCGGGAGTTTTCTGCAAACGTCCGACCCGTTTCTTCCACCTCAATCGAGTTTGGAAACTCCGATAAATCATGAAGTTCGAATCCCAAAGGTTCCAGCAAGCCTTTCAGTTCCTTTTTTTTCTTCTGATTGTGGCTCCCAAGCACGAGCGGCGGATACTTTTTCTGCATGTTTTCCGTCTTCATTTTTGCAGCTCCTATACATTATTAATTATATGATGAATTATACGACCGAATGATGAATTCTATGGTCGATTTTAAAGACATTCCGAACACCGAAAATAAAATGTCTTTTCATTTTTCCACGTTTTGCAAAAATTGGAAGGGGTGGTGAGTGGATTTTCTTCAAATTTCTTAAAATTTCTTGTGACCGGGATAGGCGCAAAGAAAAAAATGTGTTATAATGGGAGACGAAACTGGGAAAAATTTGCCCATTTTATCACGTTTGTTGATTTTATCAATTATACCAAATTTTACCTTTTTGCTTTTTTAGGGTTTGGACCCTTTCAAAATTTTTATGAAATACGTAATGATTCTTCCAGACGGCTGCGCTGATGAACCGATTCCAGCGTTGGGAAACAAGACGATTTTTGAGGCCGCAAAGATTCCGAATATGACGGAAATTGCCGGAATGGGAATCGTCGGCTGGTCGAACAACACTCCGCTGAATCTTCCTGCGGGGTCGGATGCGGCGACGATGTCGCTGCTGGGTTACGACCCTCAGAAATATTATACAGGCCGGGCACCGATTGAGGCGGCGGCGCTCGGAATTGATCTGGGACCGAAAGACTGGGCGATTCGCTGCAATCTCGTGACGGTTGCGGACGGTAAAATGAAGAGTTTTAATGCCGGTCAGATTTCTTCAGAAGAAGGCGCTGCGCTGCTTGCGGCGGCGCAGGAGAAACTGGGGTCGGACGTTATTTCGTTCTTTCCGGGCGTGAGCTATCGGAACATCGTCGTTTGGCGCGATTTGCTGGGTGCACCCGCTCCTTTCGGGGACGGTACACGGACGTACGCGCCGCACGATTATACGGATAAAAGTATTTTCGGCGTGCATCCTGCGGGACCCGGCTGCGCGGAACTCGTGAAACTTATGCGTGATGTTCATGCGATTTTTGCGGACCATCCGGTGAATCGGAAACGAATTTCGGAAGGGAAACTTCCTGCGACGGATGTGTGGTTGTGGGGTCAGGGACGGAAACCGGCGATGCCGGCCTTCATGGAGCTTTACGGAAAAACCGGCGCGATGATTACTGCGGTGGACCTCTTGCGCGGACTGGCGGTGATTCTCGGCTGGGACCGTATTTTGGTGGAGGGCGCGACGGGACTGTACACCACGAACTTTCGCGGAAAAGGCGAGGCGGCGATTGAAGCGCTCAAAAAGTACGACGTCGTTTGTGTGCACGTCGAAGCAACGGATGAAGCGGGACACGACGGCTCGCCTGAAACGAAGGTTTATTCCCTCGAACAGATCGACAAATACATTGTGGGGCCGGTTCACGAGGCGCTGAAGGCGCAGGGTGAATATCGGATTTTAGTGACGCCCGACCATCCAACTCCCTGCCGGCTGAAGACGCACACGCACAATAATGTTCCGTGGATTATGTGCGGAACGGGCTTCCAGTCGAACGGAATCGGCGTGTACAGCGAGGCGGAAGCGGCAAAAAGCTGCATCCATTTCGAAAAGGGGTCCGATATGATGGCGTTTTTCATGAATGGATCCAACTGACCTGTTTTTCCTGGAACTGCGGTTCCCAAACCAGAAGAAAACCTGAAATCCGATGTTTCTTGAAGTTCAAAACCTGAAAACCTATTTTCCGATTCAACGCGGGCTGTTTCAGAGCGTTGTGGGGTACGTGCAGGCGGTCGACGGCATCTCGTTTCACCTCGATGAAGGGGAGACGCTGGGACTCGTCGGCGAGAGCGGATGCGGTAAAACAACGACGGGGCGCTCGCTCCTGCGTCTCGTGGAACCTACGTCCGGGGCCGTCTTTTTCGAGGGACGCGACGTCATTCACGCGGATCCGTCCGAAATGAAAGCGCTTCGGCGAAATATGCAGATCGTATTTCAGGACCCTTTTGGTTCGATGAATCCTCGAATGACGATTCGTTCAATAATCGAAGAAGGTCTCATCGTCCAGCATATCGGTTTGCCGCGAGAAAGGGAGGAACGTATTCATCACGTCATTCGTCAGGTGGGGCTGGAACCGTCGTGTCTGAACCGATATCCGCATGAATTTTCCGGCGGTCAGCGTCAGAGAGTCTGCATTGCGCGTGCGCTCGTGCTTCAGCCGCGCTTTCTCGTGCTCGACGAACCCATTTCGGCGCTCGACGTTTCCATTCAGTCGCAGATTATTAATTTGCTCGTTCAGCTTCGGGAAGAACATCATTTGACGTATTTATTTATCTCGCACGATCTTTCGGTGGTGAAATACATTTCGGATCGGGTGGCGGTGATGTATCTCGGTCAAATCATCGAGACGGCGCCGAGCGGCGAGCTGTACGCCCATCCGGCTCATCCGTACACGCAGGCGCTTTTGTCGTCCATTCCGACCGTCGATACGTCTCGGCGCAGGAAGCATATTGTGCTTTCCGGGGACGTTCCCAGCCCTGTGAATCCGCCCAATCACTGTCGTTTTTTTAAGCGCTGTCCTCGTGCGCAGAAGAGATGCGGCGCAGAGATTCCGCCGATCGTACAGATTGGGGAAAAACATGAAACACAGTGTTTTTTCCCGGATTTCAACGGAAAGTAATTTCGCAAAAAGGAATCCATCGAATGAAAAAGAGCAAAAGAATCGAAACTCCTTTGCTCTTTTTTGATTCTATTTGAATTATGTTTGATTTAAACTTTATTTTCAAAAAAACGTATGTGCTCGGCGTGTTTCAGTCGACGATGACGTCTTTCAGTTCGGTTTTGATGAGTTCAAGCGCCCGTTTTCCATCTTCATGATGAACGACGAGATTGAAACGCATCTCGCTTGTATTAATCATTTCGATATTCAAACCTCCATCCGTCATTGCTTTCAGAATTCGGGCCGCAATGTTCGTGTGGCTGCGCATTCCGGTGCCGCTGAGGGAGATTTTGGCGACGTGAGGACACTCTTTCGGGGACGTGCAGCCGACTTTTTCCGCAATCTTTTTCGCGAGATCCAACGCCGCGCCGGCACAGGACCGATCAATCGTGAACGTTAGATTCGTGAATTTGTCGCCGGAACTTTGGACGATCATATCGACGATGAGGCCCGCTTCTGTGACGCGTTTGAAAATTCTTGACGCCAAACCGGGTTCCTGCGGAAGGTCGAACAGTGTGATGCTCGCCTGTTTTTCATCGAGCGTCACGGATTCGATCAGCAGATCTTCCATGTGTCCCAAACGATTGATGAGCCGAATTTTTTCTTCGTCTGAAATCCTCTTCGGTTTCACGAGCGGACGCACATCCGCTGGGGTTTTATCGAGTTCAAATGCTTCGTGTACCGCACGAATCGCCTCCGCGCCCTGCTCCTTTGAAACAAGTACGGATACTTTGATTTCACTGGTCGTAATCATCTGAATATTGATGTTTTTCTGCGCCAGCGTTTCGAACATTTTTTCTGCAACGCCCACCTGACGTTCCATCCCCAGACCGACGATCGAAACTTTGCAGAGGTTATTATCGTACGTAAATGATTCAAACGCTTCAGGCGTTAAGTTTTTCACTTCGTCGAGCGCTTTGAGCGTGGAGGAAAGTTCCGTTGCGGGAATCGTAAACGAAATCTCGGCTTTTCCTTCGGTCCCGAAGTTCTGAACAATCATATCCATCGCGATTTGACGTCCCGCAATGGGGCGGAAAATCCGGTCGGCCATTCCAGGTTCGTCCGGAACGCCGCAAACTGAAAAACGTACTTCGTCTTTCGCGATTGCTGCGCCGCAAACTGATCGTGCGCTGGACTCCGGTTCTGCCGCAATGATCGTTCCAGGTTCGTCGCTGTAACTTGCGCGAACGTGGACCGGAACTGCAAAGTTTTTGGCGAATTCGATGGAACGGCTGTGCATGACGCCGGCGCCGAGGCTCGCCATTTCAAGCATTTCGTCGTAGCTGATCTGCTTTACGCGCCGAGCTTTCGGAACCACACGCGGGTCGGCTGTATAGACGCCGTCCACGTCGGTGTAGATTTCGCAGGATTCCGCGTTGAGCACGGCCGCAAGGGCCACTGCCGTTGTATCGCTGCCGCCGCGTCCAAGGGTCGTGATGTTGTAATTGTCGTCCACGCCCTGAAAACCTGCCGCAATGACGATGTTTCCCTCATTCAGCGCCTGACGGATGCGATCGGTCGAAATTGATTCGATGCGGGCTTTCATGAAGGAATTGTTCGTTTTGATTCCGATCTGCGCTCCCGTCATACTGACGGCTTTGTAACCCAGATGCTGAATGGCGATTGCAACCATGGCGACGGAAACCTGTTCCCCCGTCGAAAGCAGCATATCCATCTCGCGCGCCGGCGGATTCTCGTCGATTTCTTTCGCCAGTGCGATGAGTTTATCCGTGTTTTTCCCCATGGCGCTCACGACCATGACGACCTGATGTCCCTCTTCCTGTGCGCGGATCGCCTTACGGGCTGCCGCCAGAATCTTATTACTGTCGGCGACGCTCGTTCCGCCGAATTTCTGTACAATAATAGACATTTTTTTGACTTTTGTAAATGATTTGTGAACCTGTAAATTCGTTCGTTCCAGCAATTCTGAAGCGGTACGAAGTGTAACTTATACCAGTTTATCACAAACGCGGAAAATGTCAAGCAGGAAAAGCAGAAGCAGGGAGAAATTTTTGAAATAGTTCATTCCCCGCAGCGTTTTTTCTGAAAAGTTTTGAAATTTTCTGAAAATTCTGAAAGGAATGAACTATTTTATGCTTTCCGCAAGCGGTTACTGTTCCGAAATCGTTTGCGCTGTGGTTTGGGAGTCCAAAAACTGAATGAGATTTCCCAAATAACGTTCCAGTCCCGGATCGAGACGGACCGCATTCCGAAAATGATTCATGGCGACTTTTCCGCCCTCCGCACTTCCCAGCGAGTCTGCGTAGCGCATCAGACCGAGCAGCATCTGCAGTTCGCTGTTTCCAGGGTCCCGCGAGGCGGCAGACGACAGAGCCTGCAAATCGCGCTGTTTTTGCAACCGTTGATATTTGTACATATCATCAAGCGCAAAAGGACTTGCCGGCCAGTTTTGCGACAGGTCGAGGCATTTGATGGCGTTCTGCGCCGCCTGCGGATAGTTTTGCCGTGCCATTTCCACAACCGCCAGACGGAACCACGGGTCCGGCATCGTCGGCTGCGCGATCATGGCGCGTGCGTAGTTTTCTTCTGCCTGAACCGCCCGGCCATTGATGTAGTACGCATCGGCCCCGTAAATGAAGTCCCACGCGCTGTCGACCTCTTCGGGAGTCAGCGTTTTTTGAACGTCCGGCAAAAGTTTCTGATTTGCTGCGGAAGGATTGAACACGAAGTTCTGACCCGTACCGCTGTCGATGAATTCCGTTCCGGGAATCACACAGTTCGGCGGGTAGTAATAGTACCGCGACTGGTCGAGATTGTACGAGGCGGCGAATCCGACCCCTTGATCGCACGACGTCACCCAAGCGGGATGGAACGGTCTGTACTGCTGCAGCCAGCCGTAAAAACGAAACACGTCCCACGAATAAATTCGGTTTTGAGGCTCGCTCAGATAATCGTACGACGGCGCAGGCGCGGAAGTCGTCGGGGAATCGTCGTAATAATACAGCCCATCCATCGGGTCTTCGTTCGGCAAAACGATGACCGTTTGCTGCCAGTAAACCGGCGGAGGCGGCGGAAGGAAAAACAGCGGGTGACGCATGGGCGGCTCGTGGAATCGATGCGGGTCCATGTGCCCGTGGTGCGGGTCAAAGTGTCCGTGGTGCGGGTCCGGACGATAATCGGGTCGGTCGTCGGGCCGCCAGTTGGGACGATTTCCGGGTCTTTCACCGGGTTTGAAATCGGGACG
>CAYTLK010000001.1:150672-161260 GCA_964438515.1 uncultured Planctomycetaceae bacterium | reverse complement strand
GGTTTGAAATCGGGACGCGATTCCGGGCGGTTTCCGGGTCTCTCGCTGGGCCGTAAACTGGGGCGGGGGTCCGGCTGCTTATGCGGTTTGGCTTCAATACGCGGTAAAGGCCGAGTCGGACGCTCGCTGGGTCGGGATTCTGGTCGGGATTGCGGCTGCGGCCGAGATTGAGGCCTGGATTCTGGTCGGGATTTGGGCTGCGACTCTGGACGGGTCGAATGGAACGAATCATGACGAATCGGCTTGTTCGGTTCCGGCCGAGTGGGCGAACCATGCGGCGCGGCCGTCGATTCCTCTATATTTACGCCCAGTCCCAAACTCATTAAACTGCTTAAAAGCACGGCGGCAAAACGGATTTTTGGTGTCATGGAATCCCCCTCGGTTCTGAAAAATGGACTCACGGATTGCTCAAAACGAAAATTTTGCAGAAAATACATCTTTGATTATCGGTCATTCGGACGCGGTTTCTGTATTCATTTAGTTACTAAATATTAACTACGTGACGTTTTTTTGAAAGGTTCTTCTGTTCTTCCTTTTTTAACGGAAAATCCACTTGACACGTTTGGAAGGATTTGATAAATATTAATGGGAAATAAGAATCCAAAAATCAGATAAAGGAGATGATTGAAATGATACTCAGTTTTCAAAAAATACTTCGCGGCCGACTGCAGATCGCAATCGTCGCAGCGTTTCTTGCAGCCGGTCTCTTTGTGACGTTTCGGGGAAATGCGAAAGATGAGGAATCTGTGCAAACCAGTAAGAATAAGGCGGCCGCTACGTCTCAAGAGAGGGCGCGTTCTTCCGCACGTCCGGCGGTTCCGGTGCTCGACGGAATCCATCTTGCGGCGGGGTACATCATCGCCAACACGAATGCTAACGGGCGGGTGAATTACGAACGTCATCTCAATCCGGCCCTCCTTACGGATTTGACCAAATACAACGTTTTGCGTCACGCAGGGACGATTTACGCGACTTATTTGTACGATAAAGAATTTCCGGGAACTGAGATGCACGAAACGCGTTTGAAACTGTCGCGGTATATTCTCGAAAATTACGTGCGTCCCATCGACGGAGGAATGTACACCATCGTGTCGCTTCCCGAAGAAGAATCCAATCCGGAACCGCAGGCGAAACTGGGGGCTGCCGGGCTGGCGCTCATCGGAATGTCGAATCTTCTGACCGAACCCGACGCGAAACCGGAAATTATTCGCGGATTAGGGGATTTTGTGCTTTATCTGCAAAAAGAAGATGGGAGTTTTCACTCGAAATATATCTATTCGACGAAATCGGTGGATGATGAGTTTTTGTCCACCTACTATCCCGGCGAGGCGGCTCTCGGACTTTTGTATCTCTACGAGGCGGACCCGCAGAAAAAATGGCTCGACGGCGCCAAAAAAGCGCTGCTCTATCTCGCCGACTTGCGAAAAGATATGAAAATCGTGCCAGAATTCGACCATTGGGCGATGCTGGGGACGGAAAAACTGTTCCGAATGTCCGACAATGGGCTGACGGAGAAGGAAAAAGAACGGCTGATTTTTCATGCAAAACAGATGGCGGAGATGGTGCTTCCCTCGCAGATTCACGGAACCGGAACGTTTGCGGATGGTTCCATGGGCGGGAACATCAGTCCGTGCAGCAACGGAACGAAGATGGAGGGACTCATCGCGATTTACAACGTGGTTGAGGGGGACGATGCGTATCAGCGCAAGCTCCTTCCGGCAATCGACCAGATTGCGCAGTTTCTCCTGAATGCCCAAGTTACCGGAAAATATCTTCGCGGCGGCCTTCCAGGTTCTGCAGCCTGGCGGCTTCCCGGCAGAAAAAAGAAAGAGTACATTATTCGAATCGATAATGTGCAGCACGTAATGTCCGCGTGGATTAATTACAGAAAACTGGACAGAAAATAAACATGAGATTTCAGAGGATTGAAGTAAGATAGAAGCATAAAAAAACCAATCGACCGAAAAATCGATTGGTTTTAGGAGAAAGAATAAGTCGGGGCGACTGGATTTGAACCAGCGACCTCTGCGTCCCGAACGCAGCGCTCTAGCCAGGCTGAGCTACGCCCCGAAGTGTTGTATTGAAGAAAATATCTTTTCAACGTCTCAACTGAAATGATGTTATAACTCATTTTCGATATTTTTCAATGGGGGGACCCGGATTTTTTTGGATATTTTTTCTTTTTTTTGTCTCAAAACTGTTTTTATGATGTATAATTGAATTGAACACTAGGAGTGACTGTTCATAAAAATAGTATCTATTCCAGACGAAAGGAATCATCATGCAAAAAGTTCGTATTTATTCGTTTATTATGTTTTGCGTTCTTATGTTGCTGCTCGCGACGGTCATTCCGTCGAAGTTTTGGAGGGTGGCGCCCAAAATGACGGTTGAAAAACCTGAAGTTCTTGAGATCTCGAATATCCCCCTGAGCAATCCGTCGGACGTCTCGCTTGTATGCATTCCGATTGACCTCCAGCAAATCGCGGATGCGGATGAGGCGGCGGCGGAACCGCAGGAAGAGACTGCCGAAAGCTCCTCTTCATCCTCGTCCTCTTCAACGCAGAAGTCGGCTGATTCTGCATCGGGGGTTGATGTGCCGGGCGCGTATCCGGAATCCCGATTCCTGGAGGAAAGCGGGGATGAAAGCGGGAATGAAAATGGAGACGGAAATGAAAGTGATGCGGAGAATTCGTCGAAAACGACTTCCCTTCAGACGAAACTGCCCGACAACGACATTTTCAGCAGCTCTTTTTTGAGTGAAAGTCCGATGATCGACAGTCGTCAGGTCGCATCGCGTTCTGCTGTGACTCGGGTGGGGCAGAACGAAAATCTGAATCTGATTCCCATTCATTCCGGAATCAACGGCCGGTCGCTTTATGGTCCGCGTGTGCATGTGGTGGAAGACGGCGACTCTCTGGAACGAATGGCGTCGCGATATCTCGGCGATTCGGCGCGCTCGCATGAAATTTATGAAAAAAATCGTGATAAACTGACGAACGAAGAGGAACTGCCGATCGGAGTCGTGCTTGAAATTCCGGAGCGGGAGTAACGTATACTAACACTATTTTGAATTTCAGTTTTCCTGTCCGCCGTTGGAGCTGCGCACCACGGCTCCCGAAGTCTTTGTGAAAACTGAATTTCATTGTAGAACCAGCATATTCCGAATCGGAATGTGTTTTTAAGGAGGTTTTTAGAACTTCCTTTAATATTTTAATATTGAGTTTTTAAAAGTTCCTTTAAGGAATTTGCGAATATTTCCGCCCCGCCCCCTTTTTGTATTTTCAGGATTGGTTATAATAGGAAAGATTCCATTTTATACCCTTTTTTTGATCACCATTTTTCGAGGCCCAATCATGAAAATTTTCACTGGACGCGCCAATCCTGGTCTTGCTAAAGGTATTTCCGAATATCTTCGCCAGCCCTTGGGAACGCTGCACATTACGAATTTCCCCGATGGAGAGATTTTCTGCAAAATCGAGGATAACGTCCGCGGCCATGATATTTTCCTCATCCAATCCACCTGTCAGCCCGTCAACGAAAGCGTGATGGAATTGCTCATCCTCATTGAGTGTTTTCGGCGTGCGAACGCGAGAAGAATTACGTGCGTTATTCCTTACTTCGGTTATGCGCGTCAGGACCGAAAAGACGACGGACGCGTTCCAATTACGGCCAAACTCGTTGCAAACCTTCTGACGGAAGCGGGTGCGGATCGAATTTTGGCGATGGATTTGCATGCGGCGCAGATTGAAGGATTTTTTAACATCCCCGTCGATCATCTGAATGCGTCGATTGTGCTCGACAAATACTTTAAATCCCTGCAGATTCCGGAAGACCAACTCGTGATTGTGAGTCCGGATGCGGGAAGCGCGAAACGCAGTCTCAAACACCAGCACGTTCTGGGCGGCGGGCTTGCAATCGTCGATAAACGTCGTTCGAGCGCCACGGAAACCGAGCAGGCAAACATTACAGGCGACTCCGTGGATGGAAAAGTCGCAATTCTGTTCGACGACATGATCAGCACGGCCGGTTCCATTTGCGGAGCGGCTCAAATGGTGAAAGATGCGGGCGCGTCGAAGGTTTATGTTGCGGCGACGCATGCGGTTCTTTGCGGACCGGCGGTTGAAAAACTGAATGCCGCTCCGATTGAAGAAATTGTGGTGACCGACACGATTCCGCTGACGCCGGAACGCACGCCCAATCGCGTCAAAGTTTTATCCGTAGCGCCGCTGCTGGGGGAAGCAATTCGCCGACTCCACTTCAACGAGTCGATCAGCTGTCTCTTCAAGAATCCCGAATGAGACGAAGAGAAAGAAAAAGTTTGTGAATTCCGTGTATTCAAACAAAAAAAGCACCTTTTCGTCGGGTGCTTTTCTTGTTTGGGAGTGCAAAAGAGGGGAATCGAACCCCTATGAGTTTCCTCACTGGAACCTAAATCCAGCGCGTCTGCCAATTCCGCCACTCTTGCTGTTATACTTTTGGGCTGTTATACTTTTTTTATACTTTATATTATAATCACATTCGAAAAAAAAGGAACCCCCCCGGGGAAGATTTTCTGATGAACTGGAATTTGATTTTTGAAGCAGGAATGATGATCTGTTTTGGTGCCAGCTGGCCGATCGGATTGTGGAAACTTTGGTCTTCCAAACAGTGCGGCGGCGTCAGTTTGCGGTTTTACACGCTGATTGTGCTTGGATATTTACTTGGTCTCGCTCGTTTTATTGGGGGCTGGAACTGGGTCGGATGGTTTTACATCATCAATATTTTTATGGTTCTCAGTGCAATGACGCTTGTGATTAAGTACCGAATGAGAGACCGAAAATTGAAAAATTTGGAATAAAGTCCAAAAAATTAAGGAACGAATATCAAAATGCAGCTTTCAACCGGATTTCCTGTACAAGATTTAATCTTTTACGGCCCAAAAACCTTCGATGAATCCTACAAAATTCCTTCGATTGAGGAATCGAACGCTTATTGTCGTTCCCTCGCGCAAAAACATTACGAAAATTTTACGGTTGCAACGTTTTTTCTGCCAAGAAATTTACGTATGCATTTCTATTCACTGTACGCATACTGCCGTTGGGCGGATGATTTGGGGGATGAAGTGTCGGAAAACGGCGAGTCGCTGCTTTTGCTCGACTGGTGGGAAGCGCAGCTCGACGCGCTTTACGCCGGGGACGCGCCTTTGTACCCGGTTTTCATCGCGCTTAAGAGGACGGTTGAGGAATTTCAGATCCCAAAATCTCTCTTCTCGGACCTTCTGACTGCGTTTCGTCAGGATAGAATAGTGCACGAATATAAAACCCGTGCGGAGCTTCTCGATTATTGCAAAAACTCGGCCAATCCGGTGGGTCGGCTGATTTTGTATCTTGCGGGGACGACGGATTCTGTGTCGTTTCAGATGTCGGATGCGATTTGTACCGGCCTCCAGCTTGCGAATTTCTGGCAGGATACGGCGCGCGACTGGCGTGAAAAACGACGAATCTATATTCCGGAAGAGGATCGGCGACGGTTCGGTTACTCAAAATCCGATTTCGAACAGGAACGTATTTCGCCGGATTTTCAGCGTCTCATGGAGGAAGAGACCGCGTGGGCGGAATCGTTTTTTGAGGCGGGACGTCCGCTTGTGAATCGCGTCCCGCGTCGTTTTCGTCTCGAAATTCGTCTTTTTCATGACGGCGGACGCGCTATCTTGAAATCTGTTCGAAAAATTAACTTTCGCGTCTGGGAGAGGCGGCCCGTGATTGGAAAAGGAGTGAAAATCCGTCTTCTTCTGCGTGCGCTGCTCTCCTTGTTGGTGCGATAATCAAAAACGTTGGTTATTTCCGTTTCTTATTTCATAAATTTTCCGGCATTTTCAAACAGCCAGCGTTTCGCGATTTCCCGATCATCGTGTCTCAATGCATTTTGACCGACGAGTTGGAATTTTTCGCTTCCTTTTCCCGCAATCACAACGCAGTCTCCCGGTTCGGCGAGGTCGAGCGCTTTTTCGATCGCCAGAGAGCGGGAATGACAGACCTCCACACGCTTCATTCTGCGGCTCGAAACCCCCTTCAAAACGTCTTCGATGATGGTTTCGGGACGTTCATTTTCGGGATTGCAGTCCGAAAGAATCAGATGGTCCGAAAGTCGGGACGCAATTTCCCCCAGCACGTTTCGTCGAGAATTTCGGGAGGTTCCAGGCGTTCCAAAAACGGTTAGAATGCGTCCGGAAACGACCTCGCGAAGGAAAAGAAGCGTTGATTTTAGCTCTTCCGGCGTGTGAGCCGCATCAACAAAAACGGAAAACGGCTGGCCGCACTCAATGCGTTCCATGCGTCCCGGAATCGAATCCACCGACTCGATGCCGCGCACGATGGTCGGAAGGTCGATTTCCATTTGAAGCCCCAGCGCCGCCGCCGCCAGACAGTCGTAAATGTAATGGTTTCCTACGATTCTCGTACGTAAAGGGAGCGTCACTCCTCCGGCAGAAAGCAGGATCGTCTGTTCCGAAGGACATTGTTCCAGAACCATTCCGGAAACGTCCGCAGGCTCGCTGATTCCAAACGTCAGAGCCGGAATACGCAGCCAGTTCCGCACGTCCGCGACGATCGGGTCGTCCGCATTCAGAACGGCCGTTCCGCCGCAGTCGAGATATTCGAAAATGCGCATTTTCGCTTTCCGATAATTATCGATCGAACCGTGAAAATCGAGATGCGCGCGCATTATATTTGTTACGCAAATCGTATTGAAATCTATTCCCTCCAACCGGGATTGATCGAGCGCCTGACTGGAAACCTCCACGACCGCATGGGAACAGTCGTTCTGCTGCATGCGCGACAACCAGCTTCCGGTGCGTTTTGGCGGAAGATTTGCGATGGAATTTCCCGAAGCGTCCATTCCGTCGAAACATCCCAGCGAGTTCAAAAGCCCCACGTTTTTTTGCGCAGCGCCCAAAATCGCTGCGGCAAGAAACGCGGTCGTTGTTTTTCCGCTTGTTCCGGTAATTCCCACCATGTACATCTGGCGAGCTGGGAAACGATAGAGCGCCTGACAGGAACGCGCGTAGGCACTTTGAGCCGACTCGACGAGAAAAAAGGGGACCAAACGTCCTTCAGGGGTCGTTTTAAAAGGATTGCTCGTCATTTCCTGCGACACAATGGCGCCGGCACCTCGCGCGACAGCTTCCTGAATCTGTGTTTCACAGCTTCCGGAATCCGCAGAAAGTGCAAAGAACACATCCCCTGGATGGATTTTTTCCACGTCGGCCGCACCATTCAGCATGGTGTAATCGTCGCCTCCAAAAAGTTCCGCAGAAGGCAGAATTTTCCGAAGACTGACCGGCGAAATTCCCTGATAGCAAGACTGCATTCGTTTTTCCTCTTGTTTTGTTGCGAAATTTTGTTTTCATCCCCCCAACGTTCTGAATTTTTGTACGCAAAAACACGGTCCAATTCAGAATGGAAAGAACAAAACGGGTCGAATTGGGTTTCTGAAAGTCTCTGAAAATTTCAAAAAGTTTCCGAAAGTTTCCGAAAGTTTCGAAACGTCATTCGAACCACAAGAACGATATAAATTTTTATCGTTTTTGTCAAGAGGAAAATTTGCAGCCGAAAAATTCATCGAGCGGCAGAGCGTAACGACGAAAAAGTGCGGTGGGCATCGTCACCGTCTCCCAGCGTACCGAGAGTGAACGACAGCCATCCATGTACGTCGCCAGCGGAATCACGAAAAACGCGTAACGTTTCCCGCCGCACGGAAAAAGCCGTTCTTCCGGCAAAGGGAGGCGTGTGCCGCAAACATCGTACACAAACACAAAGAGTCCGTGAAATCCCGCCCCAAAAAGATTTTCCCAGCGTGCAAGACTCACCAAATCGTCTTTTGCGACCCAATTTCGCCAGTATTGCGGGTGCTTTTGACCGGACGGGAAGCGCCGACCCTTAATGTCGCACAGCCACGAATTGGTCGAAGCGGGAATAATTATTCGATCGGGATCCGAGTTGGGAAGAGAATCGTTCGTTTCGCTCAAACTCCATTCAAGCGGAGGGGAAATCTGCTTGGAGGAGATGATGAAATCCATGTTTTTCAATTTCATGTCCGAATTTTCTTCGCAGAGGCTCCTTTTTCGCTCCTTCGTCGCGAGACACGGAAGGTGAAGCTGCTGGATGAACGCTTCGAAAGCGACTTCATAATGATTGTGAATTTTCATGGGACTTTAGCAGGAAAAAAAGGAGGAATCCATTTTATGAATTTAAGGATTTGGTTTCATTATACACGTTTTTTTCTTTTTTTTCAAGGAATCCAAAAAAATTTTCTGAAGATTCCTCCTCACGAAAGACGAAAAAAACATCCATTCCCACAAAATTGGAATTCCCTATGAAAAATGTGCCGGAACTTTTTCCTTAATTTTTTCAAAATACACAAGATGCGTAAAATAGAAAAGATTTTAAGTGTAAAGTTTATGCTTTTTTAGGATCAAGTAAGGACTGAATGAAAAAAAAGTGAAAAAATTTTTTTTCCCCCCCTTTTCTTTTTGTTTCGGATAGATTAGAATACATCTGCGAAAATATTTTTTAGACCTTTTCATGTGTTAGGTGGAGGATTACTCCAATGAATGATTTTATTCGGGTTCCTGAAGAATTTGCGATTGATTTTACGCTGGACGGTTTGGATATGAATTCCAAAGACCTGTCGATATTGCGTCCGCGTAAAGAATTTGACTGGGACGATTTTTATCGTCAGGGAACTCCGTCATGGGATACAGGTCTTCTGGAGCCGGATTTTCGCAGCCTGATCGACTCCAAACGAATTCCCCGAAATGCGTCCATCCTCGAGATCGGCTGCGGAAGCGGTATCGAAGCGATGTACCTTGCGGAGAAAAAATACGAAGTGACGGCCGTCGATTGTTCCGCAATGGCGATCGACCGAGCGCATTCACGCGCCCGCGAGAAAAACGTCTGGCTGAGAATTGTGCATGAGGACATTTTTAAATTTTGTTCGCAGCATAAAGCAAAATACGATTTTGTGTACGATATTGGTTTTTATCACTTTATTCGACGCAATTTTTTGTCGCATTACATTGATATGCTGTGGCGCATCACGAAATCCGGCTCCTATTATTACACGCTTGCTGGAAGTGACGAAGACGAATTTGATCCGGAATATGTGCGGCAAAACTTCCTCCCCACGGTCAGTCAGGATGATATTTTTAATGAACTCGGCACACTGTTTGAAATAGTGGAGGTCAAACAGGGAACCATTTATTCCCGTGCGCGTCAGGAACCATTTAAAGCCTGGTCGTGCTTGTTTCGCCGTCCGTAACGGTCATCCGTTTCGCGAGCACGCAATGTGTGAGCGGCTGCGAAACGGAACTCTAAAATACGTCGTGTTTAAATTTAGTTCGTAAATCATAAATCATTTCATCATCAAGAATCAATAATGTACATTTATGGAATCGGAACCGACATTACGGAGTGCGACCGCATTCGAAAAATGTTGGAAAAACACGGCGATTATTTTTACGACCGGGTTTATACGGACGAAGAAAACCAGTATTGCCGCTCCAAAAAACAGTTTGTGGAGAGTTATACAGGGCGCTGGTGCGCAAAAGAAGCGATTCTCAAGGCGATCGGAACCGGTTGGGTTCGTGGGATTGCGTGGCGCGATATGGAAATTCTCACGCATCCTTCCGGCGCACCGTACGTTCGTTTGGGAGGCGGGGTGCTTGCTGTCGCACTCATGAACGGAATTTCGGAAATTTTGATTACGATTTCGCATTGTTCCTCGCACGCCACCGCCACCGCCGTCGCGATTTGTGACGAGAAACCGTTTCCGGAAGAAAGACGGTTTTATCGGGAAAACGATTTTTAACCCCAACGCATTCTGGATTTTCGTTTCTGATGGCCGACTGAACTCAAGCCCAGGAGTCGACAGAACTCAAACGCAGGTTTTTTCTGAAAAAGTCCAATTGGAAGCCGTTTCTGTTTCAGAATGTCCAAAATCTAAAAAATTTTCACATTTTTTCACTTTTTTGGGGAGTATTTTCTTGAAAAAAATTGAAAATGCGATACAATACATTAGATTCCTTGGTTTTATGAATTTCATCCTGAAAGATGACCTCCAATATTCCAACCAGGAACCCGTTTTTTTGTATAAAATATTACGTACATTTTTCAATAGAAGAAGATTTCCATTTTCCGAGGAGTGATATGAGTAACGATTCCAACAATTTTGAAGATGAGCTTTTTAAAAGTCTTCAATCGAACAGGAACGAAGAGCCTTCTTCAGAATCCGGTCCGGATTCGAATTTTATGTTTGATTTTACAAAAGACTCTTCCTCGTCGGATGTTCCTCCGAGCAGCGGAACGGGTGCGGATTTCTTTGAAGACCCTTCCAATGAGGCGGCAAACGATCTTCCTGAAAATTTGGGACTTTCCAAAGAGGGAGAAAATTCGGAAGATGATTTGATGAATATATTCAATCAATCCAACGACCCCGACGTCCTCGACGTTCCGGAAAGTTCCGACGAACCAACGGCAGAAACGAACGATTTCTTCAATTTTGCGTCCGACGAACCAACGGCAGAAACGAACGACCTCTTTAATTTTACGTC
>CAYTLK010000001.1:149188-150572 GCA_964438515.1 uncultured Planctomycetaceae bacterium | reverse complement strand
CTGAGGAAACTGAGGAGACTGAGGAGACCGCCGAAACGGAAGATTCGACGGAGCCTGTGGAAGATGCAGAGCCTGCGGAGCCTGCAGAAGATGCAGGAATGGGTGATTTCAGCGGATTTGGAGAAGAATCGGTGTCTGAGAATGCGGAAATTACCCCTTCTGGAGACCCATCCGTCCCTGCAGCGCCCTCAACACCCAAGAAGATTGTTCGTCGAACGGCGCATTCGAAGAAGAAAAAAGGGTCGGTATTCGGCGCAATCCTTAAAGTTGTGTTCGGCGGACTGTGCGCGATTCCTTTGGCGCATTACATCGTTTGGATTATTTTTATCACGACCGGCTACCACGCGCCGAGCATGTTTGAAATTCCGACTCCGTTCATTCCGCAAAGTTACAAATACGCCGCCCGTTTCCCCCAGGTTCCGGTTGAGGTTTGGAAATATACATGTTTGGGATTTGACCCTGCGCGCGACTTGGTTCCTGAGGTGAAGGAGGAGTCGGAAGTCAAAAAGACGGAAAAACCGATCGCAATGGTTCCCGCCCCCAATGCACCGTCCGAGGGAAATGCAGAAACCGACGCGGATTCCGATACAGATTCGGACGCTGAGTCGGACCCGCTGGGAGACGGTTCCATGGGATTCGACCTTGATGAAAGTTCTGTTCAGCAGTTTGCAGATGAAACCTGCAAAATTACGCTCGACAATCTGCCGCAGTACGATGTGGGAGAGATCGTGATGGAATTCGACCCGCAGAATCTCGAGGCGTTTCAAACGTGTATGTTGAAATCCAGTCTTCTCAAGGAAAATAGTGAAAGTGACGCATTCGTCAAAAAAATGCGTACAGAAATGAAAGAACAATGTTCGGGAGACCGAGCGGCGGCACTCAATGCGGCAGTTTTGCCGATGATTGCGAAAGAAAATCATGGAAAAGGGGTTTTGCTCGTCGGGACGATTACGGATGTGAAAAAGCGCGGCGACCTGAACGTGTTGATTGTGACGCTGGATGGTTCGGATGCCGTCGTCAAAATTCTTCATACCGAGAAGAAACCGTTCCTGAAAAAAGGGAAGCATTGTGCTTTCACCGGCGTGGTTTTTGACCCGGAACAAGATGAAAAAATGACGGGAAAAGAAATCGTCGTTTGGCGTGGAATTTTCACGGCTGTGGACGCTGCGGATGCTCCGACAGCCTCGAAAGTGTCGAAAAAAGAAAAAAGTTCCGACAAAAAAGCCGCTGAAAAACCTGCAAAGAAATCGACGAAGAACCCTGCACCCGCCGAAACGGTCGAACCTGCTGCGGAACCCGCACCCGTCGAAACGGTCGAACCTGCTGCGGAACCCGCACCCGCCGAAACGGTCGAACCTGCTGCGGAACCCGCACCCGTCGAAAC
>CAYTLK010000001.1:144863-149088 GCA_964438515.1 uncultured Planctomycetaceae bacterium | reverse complement strand
TCGAACCTGCTGCGGAACCCGCACCCGCCGAAACGGTCGAACCTGCTGCGGAACCTGCACCCGCCGAAACGGTGGAACCTGTTGCGGAACCTGCACCCGCCGAGACGGTGGAACCTGTTGCGGAACCCGCACCCGCCGAGACGGTGGAACCTGCTGTGAAACCCGCACCCGCCGAAACGGTCGAACCTGCTGCGGAACCCGCACCCGTCGAAACGGTCGAACCTGCTGTGAAACCCGCACCCGTCGAAACGGTCGAACCTGCTGTGAAACCCGCACCCGCCGAAACGGTGGAACCCGCTGCGGAACCCGCACCCGCCGAAGAGGTTGCGCCTCTGGAATAATACATCATTCTGAATATCGTAACGACAGTGAGCGGGAAAACATTTTTACAGAATCGTTTTCCCGCTCACTTTTTTCTGCGGAAAAGATGCTTGAAAAGACGTTCCATTTCCATCCAGGCGCAGCCGAAAAGAGTGACGAAACCGATTCCAATGCTGAAAATTAAAAGAAACGCCAAAATTCCGCTCCAAATTCCTTCAGTTCGGAAGCTGTACCAAGCCGCAAGAATCGGCGGGACGAAAAGCAAAATGAGGAGAATTGCACAACAGCCCCAACGGGGTTTATTCGGCGGCGGCGGTCCTTGCGGGAGCGTCTGAAGAAACTGATAGAATTCCAGAAACGTCATTTCCGGTTTCCACCAATCGACATTTTGGGGGAATTGACGCTGAAAATGCTTTTCACTTTCCCAGAGGAATTCTTCCGTTTCCAGGTCGTCGCAGCTTCGTTTCAACCAGTGTCCGCAAAAGACGGCGATTTCGTCGTGCGGAAAGATGAATCCCTGTTGGAAGATTCCGCAAGAAAGAATGATTTCGTTCAGAGTTTTCCAATCTTCTTCCGGGATTTTGACGTTTTCCCACTCGCACAGCGCCTCATCTTCGGTGCGTTTTTCAAGAATTAATCGAAAATAATTCATTCCCTTTCGATTGTAACGGCCATTTTGAAAGAGACTCAGCCAAAAAGACGGTATCAGGTACGGAATGTCGCAGACTCGCAGATTTTTCATGATTTGGAATCTCCATTTCGCCCTAAGTTTCGCGTGAAAATGAAAAAAGCCGTGAATATTTCATCCACGGCTCGCTCGTAAGAAACGCGTTTCTTTAATTTACTCAAGGAACCCAACGAGTTCCTGACTGCGGCCGGGCTGCTGCAGTTTTCGGACGGCTTTCGCTTCAATCTGACGAATTCGTTCTCGCGTTACATTGAAAATGTGCCCCACTTCTTCAAGCGTGTAACTGTATCCGTCGCCCAAACCGTAACGCAGTTTAATAATTTCACGTTCGCGGTAGCTGAGCGTCTCCAGAACGCTTTTAAGCGTGTTGCGCAGCATATCCTGTCCCGCACCCACCGCCGGTGCCTGGGCGCACGTATCGGGGAGCAAAT
The DNA here is from genome assembly GCA_964438515.1 of uncultured Planctomycetaceae bacterium. Taxonomy (GTDB): domain Bacteria; phylum Planctomycetota; class Planctomycetia; order Pirellulales; family Thermoguttaceae; genus RGIG3701. Next base: position 147,648 of record CAYTLK010000001.1, on the reverse strand, counting down.
CGCCAAATTGGCTGTCCTCGCTGTTTCCGACCGGTCGATCCAGACTGATCGGATAGCGGCTCATCGTCATCACACGGCGTGTCTCTTCGATACAAGTACCGCTTCGGGCAGCCGCCTCTTCTACCGTTGGTTCACGACCGAGTTCCTGCTGAAGCTGGCGCACGATATTTCGCACTTTCGACATCGTTTCGACCATGTGTACCGGGATGCGAATCGTACGGCTTTGGTCCGCCACAGCACGCGTAATCGCCTGACGGATCCACCAAGTCGCGTACGTGCAGAACTTAAATCCGCGCATATACTCGAATTTATCGACTGCCCGCATGAGGCCCGCATTTCCTTCCTGAATCAAATCGAGAAAGTTCAAACCGCGGTTCCTGTATTTTTTGGCGATCGAAACCACCAAACGAAGGTTTCCTTCCGAAAGACCCCTTTTGGCGTCCTGATATTCCTGGTACACCGAGCGCAAAAAAGTCACACGATTTCTCAAACTCGTCGGCGTTTCGCGCGTTTCCATCAAATAACGACGGTACATTTTAATCGTCGGCATCACATTCTGAATTTTCGCACCGCGCGCGAGCGCATTTTGAATACGCATGCGCAATTCATCTACATGTTTCGAATATTCTTCCAAAATCGGAAGAAAATATTCCAAACGCTGCGTCCTCGGTCGAAGTTCCATCAGAAGTTTCACCGCCCGGCGCCGTCCGCGTCCCAATTCCAGCCAGGCGCGTTCACGCTCGGCAGAAGTTCGGCTCAAACTGGTTGCGATATGATAATTAATTTTATTTTTCTCAAGGATGTTGCTGACGGTCCGCAAATTTTCCGGCAGTTTTGCCATAATATGATTTCGTTCTGCTGCGTCTGCAGAGATCTGCAGATTTCTGTCGAGCGGCACTTTTCCCTGCTGCACACTCTCCAGCAGTTTGCACGTTTTGCGAAGCACATAATCACATTCCAGAATTTTTCGGCAAAACTTGGAACGCATGGATTCGATCTTACGCGCTAAAACGACTTCCTGCTTTCGGGACAGAAGCGGAATATCCCCCATCTGCTGCAAGTACATGCGGATCGGGTCATCACTCCAATTATCCTGGTCGTCGATCTCAAGATCGGAATGTTCATCCAAATCATCAAGATCGTCCGAAAGCGAATCATCAAGATGCGAAGCCCCAAGCGGACTTTCATCCAGATCGAGTTCGTCAATTTCAGCTTCAGGATCAAAATTGTCATCCAGATATTCTGGCTCTTGCAATGTAATACCCCCTTTGGGATGAAACGGGTAAAAAGCATCATGCTGTCGAGAAGGTCCACATCCTGTTTTCCTTCTTCAGAAACCCTACGGTTACTGGAAATTCTGACGGCATTCGAATATATACCCTCAAATTGTACTGTACAGGTTTTCCCAACTGAGAAGATTTTTACGGAGTCGTCGATTCTTCATAAAATTTCTTCCGTTCCACGACTGCGGAATAAACTAAACCCTGTAAAATTGAAAAGTACTGTGTGCGTCAAGGGGATTCACCCATATATTATAATATTCGGTCAATCTCTTGGAAAAAATCAATTACCATTTGAACGATGGGATAAACAAAACAACCGCAAATTCAACTAAAATCCATGTATTTTACTCAATCCAAAAACATGTTGATTCCGTTTCTGCGTCAAATTTCCGTTTTGTCTTCCGCTTTTCACGTGATTTGGTAAATATCGACTTTTTACACCCTCTCCTTGTATCTTTTTTGACCCGCACACTTCAAAATAGTCAAAACTTCTCCTATAATTAATATATATGTTATATTTTACATCATGATTTCTAAAAGTCCAGTAAAAAAACTCCTTTTTTCGAAATTTTTCCAAAAAAAGTAAAATTTTTCTCTCCGCAGTCCCATTCAAGGAAAGAAACCTTTCGCTGACTGTTTGTTTTATGTATTTTGCATAATCGGAAAAGTCTCTGTAATCGCTGTAATTGGATGTGGAATTTTATTTTTTTCTCTTTTTTTGTGAAAATTTCCGGAAAAAACTGATTTTGCTGTAATTATGAGGTATAAATAGAGTGAGATTCTTTTAAAATAAGGGTTATTATATATGCGGAATGATGGTTCAAACGTAAATTCAACTGAGAAGTGGCTCTTCGGAATGGTGTACGCAATTTGCGGAATATCCGTCTTGATGACGGGATTGTACGTCTGGTCGCACTGCATCCGCGAAAATTATTCCACGAAAGATGAGCATCTTTTGTCTCTCGAGGAACTTCAAAAAAATCAAAGAAAAGCGGAGATCCCGAATGAATGGAAATTTTTGCTCGAAGATTCCAAAAAACATCACTCTCCAAGGGAGTTCGAAATTCCAAATCTGAATAACGAACTTATTTCGGAAGGAATTGCTGCGGTGGCTGCGAACCTGGAAGCTCGGCGAGTCGCTTTCGAAAATCGACCTTTGCCGCCTATTTTTCGTCTTCAGAAAATGCGCCAGGAAGCTCCGAGAACGTACGAAAATACGCCGGAAGAGGTGGCGGAGTGGATTCAGTCTCCAATTGAAAAACGTACAGCAGGAAATCTTGAGCCGGTTTTGGAGTCGGTTGCGAGGTCGTCTGCGTCGGGCGTTCATCAAAGCGGAAAGCCGGCGTCGCTCGCTGATGAAAATGAAAAAACGTCTGAAGAACTGGTTCTTCAGGAGATTGAGACGCTGACGCAAACCATTCCGTCAGAACCTCATTTGATTATTGAAGAGGAAAATTTTGATTTTCCGAATGAAACATTGGACGTTTCGTTCGACGTTTCCA
>CAYTLK010000001.1:119246-144763 GCA_964438515.1 uncultured Planctomycetaceae bacterium | reverse complement strand
CCAATCAGCCCAGTCAGCCTAAAATATTGATGCCGCCCCCTCAAAACCGCGGAGTATCGACCCCGCTCGAGGCACCGCGTCTGGATGAGGAAGTCCGATACAAACCGGGAATTCCAGAAGAGAAATCCTCTGCCGCCGCCGACTCCTCAAACGGAACGGAACCGACTGGAAACCGTGAAAAAACCGATCCGGCAGCAAAATGGGGGATCCCGCCGAGCAGCCCGCCGTCTTCCAATCTTTCAGGGTCATACGACCCAAACGAAGGACTGAGAATCCTCCATTTTTTTAATCAGCTCGCTAAAAATCGGCTTGAGACGTATTCGAACGAAATTCATGATTATGATTGCATTTTATACAAATGGGACCCCACGAATAATACAATCGACGGCGGAGACGTCATGTTTTTGAAATTAAGGGAAAATCCGTACAGTATTTATGCGCGTTTCGAATATCCGAAACGTTATTCAGGAAGAGAGTGGATTTTTTGGGAGGGGCACTATAAAGATCGGCTCATCGTCAACAGCGGTCCGAACGCGTGGCGGCGAACGCTGTCGCTGGAACCCGACAGTGCCGGCGTCAAAAACTGTGCATCTCGCCCAATTTTACAGCTGGGATTTCGACGTCTGCTGGAGGAATTGATTTCCATTTCAGAAAATGAGGACGATTTTCAAACTGCGCAGATTCAGTACTACGCAGATGCGAAAGTGGGGACGCGTCCCTGCTACGCCCTCGAAGTAACGTTCACAGAAAAGTCAGATAAAAATCAAAATGATTTCTATCGAATTCAAATTTATGTGGACCGCGAGCTGATTCTTCCGATTCAACTCATTATTTACGATTGGCCGGAAGAGGGAAAAGAACCAAAAATGAGAGAATCGTATACGTACGTTATTCTGAAGATGAATCCAGGACTTCGGGACGAAGATTTTTGTCATCTGAATCCGGAGTATGATTTTCGTCACTACATTCCACGCATTCCCGAAGATGAGTTGAAATTCATGGAACAATTTTTCCCGCCGGCACAATGAACGTTCATTGCTCCTGCGGAGTTTGAAAAGATGGGGGAGTAAAGACAAAATGGGTTAAATGGTGAGAATAAATAAAATACAAAGAATATGGTAAATATAATAGATGCACAATATCCGCAAACTTAGAACTCCATAATTATTTCGAAAGGCAAAATCTTCCATAAAATTTTGAGAAAATTTCGTTTTTGTCGTTAGGGGGGGATAGAAATTAAACATGGAAAAGGTATGATAGAATAGATTGTAGGATACTGCCAACTATTTTACAGAATGACGCAGTGTTTTTTGAATTCAATAGCTGAATTCAAACTTTCCAGATAAATGAGGATAAAAATGGCAAAACGCTCAAAACGGGGAAGTGGACGTCCTTACGACGATGACGATTATAACGATAATGACGACATGACGGATGAAATCGAAGACGAAGACGACGATTTCGAAGACGAGGACGACGCGGATGATGAAAACGAGGAAACTGAGGAAGATTTCGAAGATGAGGAGGAAGCGCCTAAAGTAAAACGGCCGTCCCGCAAGAAAGCGGCCGCCTCGAAAAAACGAGCTTCTGACGCGAACGCCAATAAAGAAGTTCGGCTCAAAGCGTTCTGGTCCGTCTATTCGCAGAACTTCCAGCGTGTCGAAACGTTCGAATATGGGGAAAAAGAGGCCGCCGAAAAGCGTGCCGCAGAGCTGACCGAGTCCAAAAAGATGCTTCATTTCGTGAAACTCGACAAAAAGGTGATTGAATCCTGAGTTGATTTTCGAACTTTTGGGGAATTTTTGGTTCCGGATTTTCCTTTTGATTTTTGTGCGCTGGAGGTTTCGACCCCGCGAAAGATGAAGAAGGGAACCGATTCGATCGGTTTCGCCGAAAGTATTTTGAATTTTCACACTTACAAATACCATTATAAAGGATAAAAAGATGAATTATAAACTTAAAAATTCCGCATTTTTAATGATGGCAGTTCTTCTTGTTGTTTCCTGCGTCGGGTGCGGCGGGTCCAAACCGGGCGCGGGTTCTGCTTCTGTCGGAGGCGGTTCCTCGGTTGCTCTTTCGGAAGCATCCTCGTATGACAGCGGGGTCATGTTTGCCGCTCCCAAGGGCTGGAAAGAGGCCAAACGGCAGGGGAAAATCGTTGTGAAATTCGACAATCCCGACCAGGACGGACAGAGTGTTTTCGTAAAAAATCCGGAATCTGCCGAAATTGAGACGCTTGCGACGCCGGAAGACGCCCAAAAATCTGGTCTCAAAGGCGACATGGTGCAAGCGGGAAAATACATGTGGATGAAGCGCGAGCAGCGTTCGAAAGATCCTAAAACTGAGGATAAATTTGACAATTTGATCTGCACGACGATTCAGTTCGGAAAGGCGTACACCGTAACGGTTCGCGGATTTGAAAACGAGAATCCGAATGCCGACGGGATTATGAATGCCGTTTTGAGCGCCGTCGAATTTGCGAAAGAGACGGAAGCGGAACCTGAAGTAATTGACGAAAATACCGATTTTAACGTCGATTTGTAATTTTCATTCGAAAACGGAGCGGTGAGTTTTTCCCACCGCTTTTTTTATGCGCGTTCCGGTTACAATCCCTGACATTCGGCCTCGACCCACTCGCTGAAAGAGGGGTTTACCGACTCGATTGTATCGACCAGAACCTCTGGAACGTCGTACGTGTGGTTCGTCCAAACGTATTCTGCCGCCAAGTCCCGACCTTCTGCGGTTGTTTTCAGTTCGTATTTCCATTCCTGTGCATGTTCGATATTTCCCTTCCAGTGATAGTGACTCTGGATGGGGCCGGTCACTTGCGCGCACGCAATCCAGTGACGATTCAGCAGTTCGGCGACAATTTGTTCTCCGACAGAAACATCATCGATCGTAAAAAATATTCGTCCAATTTTCATTTTTTGTTTTTCTTTCCTGTTTCAAGAAAAAAATTTGGAGAAAAAGCGTAATTTTGAAAAAATACCTACAAATTGCTATCGACTTAATCGAACAAATCCTATATAACAATGCGTAACAAACAGTAAAAATGATTTTTAAGATTATGCCGATTCCAAATGTGTTGGGTGTAAAACTTGAGAATCCTCGTTTTTTTATTTTGAAAGGAAGTTGAATATGTCCAACGAAGCAGAACAGGCCCCTCAGGAACAGCAGCGTGTTGTTCAGATTAACGATGAAAAAGCCGTTTGTGCCTATGCAAATTTTTGCCGCGTTTCTGGAGCGCCGGAAGAAATGATTATTGATTTCGGTCTCAATCCTCAGCCGGTTGGAATTCCGACGACGCCGATTAATATTTCTCAGCGCGTTGTAATGAATTATTATACCGCCAAAAGAATGCTTCATGCGCTTCAGCTTACATTGCAGCGTCACGAAGCAACGTTCGGAGTCATCGAAATCGACCTGAACCGCCGCGCTCGTCCCACCACTGCCGCTCCGGCAGAACGTGAAGAGTAATTTTCATTTCGTATACGTAATGAATCCGTCGAGAATAAATAAAATGAAAAACTTCCCAAAATTCAAAAGTTGGGAAGTTTTTTTGTTTTCCGACATTTGTGACTTTGACGCAGCGTGCGGCCGCACCTTTATTGGGTTCGTGTCGGACGGTCTCTTTTGCAAGATGTATGAATTATTGTGTATAATATTCTTTTAGTATCGTAAAAAACGAAACTAAAACGTACGTTTGAATATGTAAATAATGATACAGAAATTTGTAGAATATCGTCACGAAAAAATTCTTTGATTTTTCAGAAATATGTACGCGAAACGTGATGCTTGCGTGTACCCGCTCGGTCATTCATTCGATTGGAAAAATTTTTTATTTTTTCCCGAAAAACAGGTGTAAAGGAGTAAAAATCTCCCCATCAGGAAGGAAATTTTGAGGAAATTGGAACCATCCCGATTTACTTTTTTCCAGAATCGACTATAATAAAATTTCCGTAGTGTGGGAAATATCCGAGTAGGAGGTTTTATGGTTGGTCAAGAAGAATCCCAGTTCGATTCTCTGGATTATTACGATTATAATTTGCCGGAGCGTCTGATTGCGTCGCGTCCGCTCGAAAATCGCAGTGACGCACGTCTGTTGGTCGTTGATAGAAAAACGTACACTATTTCGCACCATCATGTACGCGACATTCCGGATTTTTTGCGTCCCAACGACTGTTTGGTATTAAATAACACAAAAGTTGTTCCTGCACGGCTTCGCGGCACACGTACACTTACAGGCGGAAGCTGGGAGGGACTTTTTCTGGAACCTGCCGGACCGTCGGATTTGAGTGGAAGCGGGTTCCATTTCGAGAAATATGCGCAGGAGCTTCCGCGCTGGCACATTCTTGGAACGACGCGGGGAAAGTTGCAGCCGGGCGAGCAGGTTACGCTTCTCGACACTTATTCTCGACCGTACATTCGACTTTTGATGGAGCAAAAGGTTTCAGAAGACGGTTCGTGGATTTGTCTTCCGATGCTCAACGGGGAACCGTGCACGGACTCATGCTGGGACATTTTGCAGCAGGTCGGCAGCGTTCCGATTCCGCCGTACATTCGAAAAGGCGTTTCCGACGAACAGGATGTGGAAAATTATCAGACCGTGTACGCCTCGCAGCCCGGCGCGGTGGCGGCTCCGACTGCGGGACTGCATTTTACGGATGAATTGTTGCGGCGCATCGAAAATATGGGTGTGAAAAAGCAGTTTGTAACGCTGCATGTGGGTCTGGGAACGTTCCGACCGATATCTGTACATAAACTTTCAGAACATCAGATGCATAAGGAATGGGGCTGTTTACCTCCCGACGTTTCCGCGAATTTGCGAGCCTGTCGCGAAAACGGCGGCCGAATCGTGACGGTTGGAACCACTTCCGTTCGAGTTTTGGAGGCGTCGAAGGACTTGCTTCCATTTTCGGGTTACATTGATTTGTTCATTAAACCGCCGTACAAATTTCATGCGGTCGACGCACTGATGACCAATTTTCACCTTCCAAAATCGACGCTTTTAGTTCTCGTGCGGACTTTTGGGGGAGACGAATTGATGAAACAGGCCTATCAGGAGGCGATTGACCACGAATATCGTTTTTACAGTTATGGCGACGCCATGATTATTTTATAAAGGGGAGAAAACCATGACCGACGAACACGTACTCGTAATTCCGACCGAATATTTCCGCCAGCTCGGGTATTTTCAGGGATTCACACAGAAAATTGAGCGTTATGTGCCGCAGATTCTTGATGCGTCCGTCGTTCGTTTTTGTCCACGCAGTGAAGCGGAACAGAATCCGAGCTTCAAACAGCTGATTCCCTACATGCTTTTTCGCTGGACGGATGCGTCTGGAAAAACGTTCATTTTTCGATACACTCGCGGAAAAGGAATGGGCGAGGGACGGCTCCATCTCAAACATAGTGTCGGGGTCGGCGGCCATCTTTCGGAAGCGGATTGCAGCGGCGCGCGCGATAATTCGGAGGTTTACCACATCGGAATGCTGCGGGAACGCAGTGAGGAAGTTCGGATGGATACGACAATTTTGGGCGAAAAAATCGTTGGACTCATTAATGACGATACGAATGAGGTCGGACGCGTCCATTTGGGGGTCGTTCATCTGATTGATGTGCAGGAACCGAAAGTGTATCCCAACGAAAAAGACGTGCTCGAAACGGGTTTTTACCCCATTGAAGAACAGCTCGCGAATTTGGATGGGTACGAATCGTGGTCTTCCATTACGCTCAAAGAATATTTTGGATGAGATGAAAATGGAAACAAAAACGGCGCAGAAGAACTTTTTCCTGCGCCGTTTCGTGTGGTATGACTGGACTTCATGGATTTAATACATCAATAAAACTCATTCATTTTGAGATCCGCAACTTAACATCTTTGTGCTTTTTATCTAATCGGCATAAATTTAAAAAATCTAAGAAAATTTTTCCATATTCACTCTGTGCCAAAAGTAACGGTTGTTTCTTTTTTGGAAGGTTTTTCACTTGTTGAAAATCCTCCTAGGAGACGTGAAGAGGGAAGGAAAAAATTTTATGTTTTTCGAAGGAAGAGAGAAAAAATAGAAAACATTCCATCTGAAATTTGCGCAGAATGCAACAATCAGAAAGAAAAATAGATTGCGTACAGTTTTAAATACAGTGATGTATACACGGCTCGTAGAGTTCAAATTTAGAGTGACAAAAATCTTAAAAAATTTGAGTAATTTCCGCTTGACAATCTTAATTATACCCGATGCAATTTGAATTTTCGCTTCACAGTCGTTACTCTATTGAGAAACGACTGCCGCTGTAGCCGCCCAATGTGATATTTTCAAGTAGAACGAGTCTAAAAGAAGAAAATAAGATCCAGTTACCCCATGGAGCGACAAATTTTCAATTTCCATTTTATATGTTGAGGTATTCTTGCCATTGTGTAAAAGTACATTACTTATGGCAAACACAAAGACACATACGAACGAAAATTCTTCCAAACTTTTGGTGACGGTCAGACAGCTGGAAATCATCCGCCGCTGCGTTCGAAAACACGGGTTCGGCCCGACTGTTCGGGGATTTACGGCGTCCTGACGAGTCTCACGCTTTGAGCTTTCGTTTTCGGAAGATTCCGCCATATTCTTTGATTATTGTATTGAATTATGGTGTTGTGAGAGGGAAATATTTTCCCGGCTAGATTTCTCCCTCACATTTTCTTTCAAAAAAGGTCGTGAGGACCGTCAAAAGAGAAAAATCTCAAGCGAAAGTATAACAATTGTTAAAAAATTTACCCATTCTTTGCCCTGCTCTAACTTGTTTTTTTGCTGGAATCTGGTATAATAGATTAAGAACATTTTCTTGGGATATGCTTTTTGAAAATAAGGAGCGTTGTAATGGCTTGGGAATATAGCGAAAAAACGAAGCAGCTTTTTTTGGATGCGGTGCATGGGAAACCCGGGACGCATCTTGGAGAAATTGAAAATCCGGACGGTATCGGTGAACACGGTTCCATCGCGTGCGGCGACTCGCTTCGTTTTACGTTTCGAGTTGAAAAAAATGAAGATCCGACAAAAGACAAAATCGTCGAAGCCCGTTATTTGACATTCGGTTGTACATCTGCAATTGCGGCATCGGAAGCACTGTGTGTGATTCTTGAGGCTCGCGCCTGCTCGCCGATTGAAGCATTGAAAATCACAAATCGTGATATCGTCGATTTTTTGGATGGTTTGCCGGACCAGAAAATCCATTGTTCCGTGATGGGGGCCGAGGCGTTGGAAGCGGCCGTGTCCGATTGGGCGAAAAAACGGGGCGTGAACCTCGCAAAACTCGGAATTGATTTGCAGGAACAGCTTGAAAAAGAGGAGGAAGGCCGACTCGTATGCAAGTGTTTCAACATTACAGAGCCGTTTTTGCGCCGAAAAATCAAAGAGTTGAATCTCCGGACGACGAGTGAAGTGACGGCGGCGCTCAAGGCGGGCGGTGCGTGTCAAAACTGCCTGCATGCGCCCGGCGGAATTCAGGATATTCTGGACGATATTTGGGGACAGGAAAAACTGCTGAAAGAAGGCGATTCGACTGGGAAAAACGCGATTCCGCTCCAATCTGCAAACGGCGAGCTTCCTGTTTTCGGACAGATGCCGACCGCGTCGGTTTCTGCGTCGGTTTCCGCATCTGCAACCGCGTCGACGTCCGGTGCGGCGTCTGCGGGAGAGACGCTTTCTCCATACCAGTTTTCGAAGAAAATCGAGGCGGTCATCGAGAAGTCGATTCGACCTCTTTTGCAGCGCGACGGCGGTGATTGTTCCATCGTGGACATTAAGGGAAACTTGGTGTATGTGGAACTTCACGGAGCCTGTGCGTCCTGTGCAGGTGCGAATATGACGCTGAAAATACTCGTCGAAACCACTTTGCGGGAACAGGTTCAGTCGGACATTCGTGTAATTCAGATTTGAGTACAAAAATTGAAACTTTTTTTTCATTTCTCTTAAAAGAAGGTGGATTGGATGGACTATCCGTTAATTTACGCAGATAATAACGCCACGACATGCGTCGCTCCTGAGGTGTTTGAGGCGATGAAACCGTTTTTTGGACCGGAATATTTTAATCCGAGTTCGATGTATCCGTCGGCTTTGGTCGTTGCAAAAGCGATACGGGAAGCACGTGAAAAAATCGCGGGATTCTTCAATACGGACGTTGAAAATGAGATTCTGTTCACCTCCTGCGCCACGGAGAGCAACAACCACGTGATTTTCGGGACCGCCGCCGCGAATTCCGCCCGCCGGCACATCATCACAACAACGGTCGAACATCCTGCTGTGCTGGAGGTTTGCAGGGAGATGGAGCGCCGCGGCTATCGCGTCACTTATTTACCTGTGGATCGGCAGGGACGGCTGAACAAAATCGACTTTGTTCGTGCGTTGGAGCCTGGAAATACGCTGCTTGTTTCGATTATGCACGCAAATAATGAAACTGGGGTAAAATTCCCGATTGCGGAACTGGCGCGGATTACGAAAGAGACGGACCCTGGGATGCTTTTTCATACGGACTGCACGCAGTCTATTTCGAAGATTCCGGTTTCGATGTCGAAAAATGGTCCGAAGAATCTGTTTGCGCAGGATTTTCGGAACGTCGATTTTTTGTCCTGTTCCGGTCACAAATTTCATGCGCCGAAAGGAATCGGATTATTGTACATGCGAAAAGGGTCTCGAATTCGTCCCTTTTTCATCGGCGGACACCAGGAAGGCGGGCGGCGCGGAGGAACGGAGAATGTTCCGTACATCGTCGGGACAGCGACCGCTTTGGAGACGGCTTTTCGGACGCATATCGACGACATGGTGAAACTGACGGAGATGCAGCGTTATTTCGAGTCGGAACTCGTCGCGAGAATTCCCGATGTGGAGATAAACGGCGCCGAAGCCGAGCGTATGCCGAACACGACGAATGTTTCGTGTCATTTTGTCGAAGGAGAATCAATTCTGTACGAATTGTCCGAACACAACATTTGTGCGTCCAGCGGTTCCGCCTGTACGAGCGGTTCACTGGAGCCGTCGCACGTTCTGCGCGCCATGAAAGTCCCATTCACCGCCATTCATGGTTCGACTCGATTCAGTTTCAGCCGTTACAATTCGCGGGAAGAAGTCGAGCGTATTTTGAACGTTTTCCCAGAAATCATTGCACGTTTACGCGCCATGTCGCCGTTCAGCCGTGAAAATCGGAAGAAATCGTAAAAGACGTATGAATTTAGAACAATAGACAAAGTTAAATCAAAACTGAAACGAACAAAAATCAACCTGCAATGAAATATTGTGTCATCAATCTTGCTCGCGCTCCCGAACGTTACGCACGGTTCATGGAAAGTGCGGTGCGTACGCAGCTACCGTGGGAACGTGAAGAGGGAATTGACGGCAGTAAAACCGTCCCGAAAGAGATTTCCCGATGGCGGGCTTTGTGGTTGTACGGACACCCGCTTTCGCCCGGTCACGTTGCGTTGTGTGCGACAGTAGGTCGTATTTTAAGGAACTTTTTGGATTCGAACGAGTCGCATATTCTTATTTGTGAAGATGATGTGACGCTTCCGGAGAATTTGAAGGAAATTCTGGACGAAGCGATGGCGTTTCAGGATCGGTGGGATATTTTGCGTTTGAACGGGCTGAGTCAGAAATTTCATTTTCCGAATCATCTTTTTCCGGTTCTGAAGCTGAAAAACGCGGACTGTTCCTTTTGCTATCTGTTTGGCTGGTTTAATGGAACGGGGGCGCATCTTTTGAATCGCCGAGCGGCACAGGAGTTTGTAAATCACATAAAACCTTATTTTTTACCCGTAGATCATTATTTTTCCCGAATGTACATGTACGGAATGCGGCAGATGATTCTTTTTCCCTATCCCATTCAGTTGAACGAGCATGCGAGTCGTTCCACCATTGCGGCTCCGACGACGCTGAAATTCTGGAAAAAATTAACCCATTTACCCTATCTTACCTCTCTTCCCTACCGTGGACTTATGGAGGGCGTAACGTGGGTGCACCAAACTCGGCTTCTGCTTTCCGTTTGGGCGCGGGGAACGTGGAAAAAGTAGCGTCGTTTGTTCCCGTTTGTTCCGCCGTTTTGTATAAATTTTTACATAATTTTATACATTATTAATTAATATAGAGAATCAAGAAGAAAAAAGATTTTCCCATGCTCAGTTTTTACATTGAAACCGTCGGCTGTCAGATGAACGTTTTGGACTCGGAACTCATTGTGGCGGCGCTTTTAAAAGAGGGGTACGTGCAGGCCGCGTCGGTGAAAGAGGCGGATATTGTTCTGTTTAATACGTGCAGCATCCGCCAGCATGCAGAGGATAAAATTTACAGCGCTCTCGGACGGCTCAAGGACGCGAAAGAGTTCAATCCCAACAAAATCATCGGCGTCATCGGGTGTATGGCGCAAAAAGACAATGCGATGATTTTCAAGCGTGCACCTCACGTGGAACTCGTCGTTGGTCCCGGTCAGATTGCGCAAATTCCGGAGCTGATATGGAAAATTCGTTCCGGTGCGGGTCCGCAGATGGAACTGAGTCTTGCGCGTAAAGGCCGCGGTCGGCATGAAGTCGAGTGCAGTTTTGACTTTTTTGATACGCAGCGAGTTGCGAGCGCCCGACAGAATCCGTTTTTGTCGTACGTACGCATTATGTTCGGCTGCGACCAATTCTGTACGTACTGCATCGTTCCGTACGTGCGCGGTCCGGAACAGAGCAGAAATCCGGACGAAATTCTGGAAGAGGTACGTACGCTGGTGAATCAGGGGTGCAAGGAAATTACGCTCATTGGTCAGACGGTCAGCAAGTATTATGATTCCGGGCGTGAAATGCGTCTTTCGGGACTTTTGGAACAGTGCGAACGCATTGCGGAGACGACGCCGCTGGAGCGTATTCGTTTTGTGACGAGCCATCCGAACAGCATGACGCCGGATCTTTTTGCCGCTGTACGCGATTTGCCGCATGTGATGCCGTATTTTCACGTCCCGGCGCAGAGCGGGTCCAATGCGCAGCTGAAAAAGATGAATCGTGGTTATACGGTGGAAAAATATCGTGAGGTTTGCGCGCAGATTCGGGAAACGGTTCCCGGCGCTGCGGTCACGAGCGACTTTATTGTTGGGTTTTGCGGCGAGACGGACGACGATTTCGAACAGACGGTTCAGCTTGTAAAAGATATTCGTTTCAAAAATAGTTTCATCTTCAAATTCAGTCCGCGAGAGGGTACGAAGGCGTTTGAGCTTTACGAAGATGATGTGCCGGAAGAGGTGAAACGACGGCGGAACAACGAACTTTTGGCGGTTCAGAATCAAATCAGTGCGGAAGACAGTGAAAAGTTGGTGGGAAACGAAGTCGAAATTCTGGTCGAAGGAACGAGCAAAAATGCGGAAAAAGTTCCAACGATTGGAGAAAATCTGACGTTTGACCTTCCTGAAAATCTGGACGAAGTGGTGCAGCTGACGGGACGTACGCCGTGCGACCGAATTGTGGTTTTTGACGGTCCGCGCCGTTTGATCGGCAGTATGAAAACTGTAAAGATTATCAAATCCAGCCCGTTTACGCTTTTCGGAGAATAAGAGACCGAAAAGATGATTTTTTTGATTTAAACCGACTATTTTTCCTCCCCTCCCCCTTGCAATGAAATTCAGATGTGTTAGAATAAAAATTGAAAGACTTTTCATTTTGTTGAGGACCGGAAAATCAATAGGAAAGTCGTGACTCTTACAAGTTTTGTGTTGCGGAGTTGATTCAGTCAACTTCCAGAGGTTTTTTTAATGGTTAATCGTAACTTAGTTCGTGGACTGGACCTGGGACAGGATAATTGGGACAATGATTTGGATGCGGCACTGGAAGGTGTCCCAATGAACGAAATCGACTGGGGCGGAAATGACCTTACCGTCAATCAGATTGTAGAAGGCAAGGTCATCCGCGTTGAAGGCGACTTCGTGATTGTAGATGTCGGTTTCAAAAGTGAAGGTTTGGTCTACCGAAACGAATGGGAAGAGGGACAGGAACTTCCGAATCCCGGCGACACCATTCGCGTTTTGATCGAAGAAGTTGAAGACGGAAGCAACGCCGGCGGCATGCCGCAGATGGACGAATCCAAAGGTATGATTATGCTCAGCAAGCGCAAAGCTGAGAAAATCGAAGCCTGGAAAAAAGTCATGGAATCGGTTCATGAAGGCGACGTCGTCACGGGTACCGTCATCCGTAAAATCAAGGGTGGTTTGCTCGTCGATATCGGTGTGAACGTGTTTTTGCCCGCAAGTCAGGTCGACATCCGTCGTCCGGCAGACATTGGCGAATATATCGGTCGTTCCATTCAGTGTTCCGTCCTGAAAATTGACGAACCCCGCCGCAACATCGTCGTAAGCCGTCGTTTCCTTATCGAGAAGGAACGCGAAGCGCAGAAGCAGGAACTCCTCAAACAGCTTCAGCCTGGACAGCTGCGAAAAGGTATCGTCAAGAACCTCGCAGAGTTCGGCGCGTTCGTCGACTTGGGCGGTATTGACGGTCTGCTGCACATCACCGACATGAGCTGGGGACGAATCAATCATCCGGAAGAGATGCTTTCTCTCGACCAGGAAATTGAAGTTCAGATTCTGTCTGTCGATTACAAAAAAGAAAAAATCGCTCTTGGTCTCAAACAGAAGACCGCTTCCCCGTGGGAAGAAGTTGAAGCGAAGTACCCGGCCGGCAAGGTTGTTAAGGGAACGGTCGTCAACGTGATGTCGTACGGTGCCTTCGTGAAACTCGAAGAAGGCGTCGAAGGACTCGTTCACATCAGCGAAATGAGCTGGACGAAACGCATCAATCATCCGAGCGAGCTGGTTTCTCCCGGCGACGAAATCGACGTGGTGGTTCTTTCCATCAACAAGAACAAGCAGGAGATTTCTCTCGGAATCAAACAGACGAAAGAAAATCCGTGGGAAGCTGTTGCAAATCAGTATCCGCCGGGAAGCATCGTCACGGGCGTCGTCCGCAACCTCACGAATTACGGTGCGTTTATCGAAATTCAAGAAGGAATCGACGGTTTGCTGCACGTGAGCGACATGAGCTGGACTCGCCGAATCACGCATCCGAGCGAAATGGTCGAAAAGGGCCAGAAAATCGAATGCCGCGTTTTGTCGGTCGATCAGGCTCGCCGCCGCATTGCGCTTGGTCTGAAGCAGATGACGGAAGATCCGTGGGCGCATGATATTCCCAGCAAGTACGAACCGGGACAGCTCGTCAAAGGCGTTGTGACGAAAATCACCAACTTTGGCGTGTTCATCGGTTTGGAAGACGGTCTGGAAGGACTGCTGCACATTTCCGAACTGGCCGACCACAAAGTCGATAATCCGGAAGAAATCGTGAAAGTCGGCGAAGAAGTCGAAGTGAAAATCCTTCGCGTTGATACGGATGACCGCAAAATTGGTCTTTCCCGCAAACGTGTTGAGTGGGCCGGCGATCCTGCTGCGGAAGTTCCCGAAGAGGACAATACTCCGACTGCGGCTCCCGTTCACAACTCCACGCCTGCCAAAGACCTCAAAGGCGGCGGCGGATCTGCTGGTTTCGAACAGCTGAAACAGGACTGAGTTGAAGTTTCGAGAACGTTTTAGGACGTTTTGATTCTGTAAAACCAGAAAAAAGACCCCGATAGAATGGATTTTCTGTCGGGGTTTGTTGTTTAAGTCACACAGGGCGATTTTACCAGACGAGTTTTTCGGCGTCAAAAACGGGGCCTTCGGTACAGGTTCGGCAATAATCCCACCCTTCTGGAGCGCTTGAATCTTTACATTTTGTGACGCAGGTGAAACAAATTCCCATCCCGCACGCCATGGGGGTTTCGAGTGAGACCCAGCACGTCAAACCGGCATCTTTTGCAATCTCCGCGACCATTTTCAGCATGGGTTTCGGACCGCAGGAATAAACGCAGGAATTTTGGGGCGAAAACGTGCCGGAAGCGAGTTGTTCCCGTTCGAGGTCGGTGACGAACCCCGAATGTGCGAAACTTCCATCGTCCGTCGCATTGAAAATCGCAAGTCGTCCCTTGTATTTTGCTGCAAGCGTGTTAAAATCTTCAAGACACGCAAGATGCGCAAGGTCTCGCGCCCCCCAAAGCAGTGTGACTTTCTCGGTTCTTTCTTCTTTCAGAAAGGCTTCCGCGAGGAGGTACATCGGCGTTTGACCGATTCCGCCAGCCACAAGGAGAGGGCGCGTTGGACGTTTTTCAACCTTTGGATCCAGCGGAAAACCATTTCCGAGCGGCCCCCAGATTTCGAGTTCCTGTCCGGGAAGAAGGCGCGCAAGCTGTTCCGTTCCTTTTCCGACCACCGCATAAACGACCTCAACGGTATCGTTTTCTGTACGAAAGATGGCGAGCGGACGCCCCAGCAACGGAGCCTGAACACCGGGAATTCGAAGCATGCAGAACTGACCAGGCTGTGTACTTTCCGCGATTTCTTTCGATTGCAGACGCACTCGCCAGATGTCGGCCGCCGCAGATTCATTCTGGATGATTTTAACCGTTTGATGGAAAATGGTATTCATAGATTCTTTCTAAAATAATCAAAATAGTCTGAAGGAATTACAGGCACAGTGCGGCTTTTCCGATTTGAATGACGTCCGTATTATCGATGTACCGACCGTCATAGTGCCAGAAACCTCCCGCTTTGGCGTCCGTACCGCGAATGAGTGCCGGAACGACTTTCTCGGAACCCGCGCCGCGGATGAACATCGGAACCAGTTCGTTCGTGTGCGTTCGTGCGAAGTACTTTCCGGTCGGAAGATTTCCTTTTCCGTTAAAAACGGGGGTCGCGAACCTTGTTTCAGGCTGATCGGCATTTTCGCCCCAGAACGCGCCCGTTGCGTGGTCAGCCGTAATGATGACGACCGTATCGTCCCAGGAGGAATTCTGTTCGACCCACTGACACACGGTATTTACCGCATTAATGAACATGTGCGACTCCGCAACCGCTCGATCGATTTTGTTCCCGTGATTTGCGCCGTCGATGGTTCCTCCTTCAATCATCAGGTAGAAACCTTTTTCGTTCTGACTCAAAACGCGCAGCGCCGCCAGCGACATTTCCGAGAGCGTGGGAATAAAAGCTGCGGTGCTGTTTCCGTCTAAATCGCTCGAAATGGAACCTTTTGTACGCGCAATTCCCAGCAGTTTTTTCGGGGTCGGCATCTCGCCTGAGGCGATTTTCTGAAAATCTTCACGGGAATCAATGAAAATGAAACCTTCGGGGAGGTCGCCGGCTTTGATTTTTGTCCAGTCTTCTTCGTTGGGTCCGTAGGTCTGGTAAAGTTCTTCAGCCTTATTGTATGGACTTCCGTCTTCCTGAAAACCGGGGTGGCCGCAACCGACAAAAACATCAAGCGTTCCGGAGTTCAAAATCTGGTGAAAAAGCGCCTGTCCGTCGCCGCGACTGATGTTGTGACCCGCCACGCAAGCCGGTGTTGCATGAGAGACGCCGACCGAAGTGACGGTTCCGCACGCAAAACCTGCTTTTTTGGCCATCTCGGAGAAGAGTTCTATGGGTTCGCCTTCGGGAGTCATTCCGATTCGACCATTCTTTGTTTTGTGACCAGAATTCAATGCCGTTGCGCTGGCGGCCGAGTCGGTCGCGTTCTGACGATGCGTTGCGAAATCGGTCCACATGACGGCGGGATCGTAACTGCCGTCGATCGGATAGGTGGAACATCCGAGCTGAATCCATGGAGCCTGCTGGAAAACGAGACCTTTATACGGGTTCCCGGTGAGGTAGTCGGCCACGGAACAGCACGTGGCGTAACTCCAGCCGTCACCGATCATCAAAATGACATTTTTTTTGCGGCCGTCGGCAGCAGAAGCTATCTGAAACGAGAGTAAAAGGAATAAAAGGGTGGGTAAAACGAACTTTTTCATCAGAAAACCTTTCTTTGAAACCGATACACTATGGAACGTCTTCCACCCGTACGGCAGGAAAGTCTCCATAGAATTTCTCTTTATTATATCGTATTTCCCACTTATTTCAATTCCTCCCCTGTTTTTTTCAGGTTAGAAATTGAAGAATTTTTTGTTCGAACGATCGACAAAAACGGACTCACTCCACCATAGTTCCGTCCATCATGAGCGTAAAAACGGCTGTATTGTCGATGTAACAGCCGTCATAATTCCAGAATTTGCCCATACGTTCGTCTGTTCCTGCGATAAAATCATTGATTTTTTCCGCTCCGGGACCTCGCGCGTAAAGAGGAACGAGCTGCTTTGTGTGATCGTCGGAATAATACTTGGCGTCAGGAAAAATCCCTTTTCCACGGTAAATCGGCGCCGAAGTCGGAATGCCGTCCGATCCGCAGTCGGGGCCGTAAATCGCACCGTTATCGTGGTCGGCCGTCACAATCACGAGCGTCTCGTCCCATGAAGAATACGTCTCGACCCACCGGCAAACGGCGGCGACCGCAGCGTTAAAATCCTGCATTTCCTCGACGCATCGTTCGAGATTGTTTGCGTCGTTTGCGCAGTCGACCGCTCCCCCTTCAACCAACAGAAAGAACCCTTTTTTCTCGGATTTCGACCGTGAAAGCACCTGAATCGCCGTCAGAGCCGTTTCGGAAAGGGACGGAGAGGTTTCGAGGGACGCCGCTCCTTCACGTCGGTGAAACTGGGAAGAATTTGCGGTTTGTATCAACCCCAGGATTTTTTTCGGGAGCGTTTTTTCGGGAGACGCATTCGCAAATTCCTGAAAGTCGGAACGTTTTTCAATAAAAATCCATTCATCGGGAAGGTCTTTTGCTTGAATTTTTGCCCAAATTTCCGGACTGGGACCATATTTTCCGAAAACAGGAGCCGCACGCAGAGTTCCATCGTCGTCGAAATTCGGATGTCCCGCACCGATGAGGACGTCGAGATTTCCGTCGAGAAGCAGCTGTGCAAAAAGCGCCTGACCGTGTTTGCGCTCAATCTCGTGCGCCGCCGCATCCGCCATTGTGGCGCTTGCGATTTGGTACGTCGTGACGGCTCCCGCTGCGTGTCCGGTACGATGAAAAATCTCCGCAATTGTTTCAAGCCGTTCGTCATCAGGACCGATTCCAACGCGGCCATTCCGTGTTTTGACGCCCGTCATCATGGCGGTTCCGGTCGAGGCGGAATCTGGAGGGATGAAAGCGGGTTCTTTATTGAAAAATGGGACGCGCAGATTTTTGAAGTCGGCCCAATCCTGAGCCGGATCGTAAAAACTTTTTTTGTGAAAAGTCGCGACGGAAGTCGATTTCCAAGGAGTTTGCTGGTAAAAAACACCCGTGGGAGAACCGGTTTCAAAATCCGCCGCGCAGTAAAAGGAGCCGAAACCTGCACCGTCCGCAATCATCAGAATCACATTCTTCTTCCGTGAAACAGAGAGTGGATTTGAATACTGTGTGTTATTGTCAATGGTTTCGACACGCGGTTTGACGTTTGTTTTGGGAACGTCCAGTTCGATCGTGACGACTTCATCGTCCGTGGAGATTTCGTCAGAAACGGTTCCTTCCGACGTTCTCGAACATCCAGTAAGACATCCAAAACACAATGCGACAATCAATAAAACGTTAGAAAAATACGAATATTTTAAAGAAATCATTCATTCCTCACTTTTTGACTTTTCGGAAATTTTACCCGATTTTTTGTATATTATAGTGGAAAACGTGAAAAAACGAAAGGTCTTTTCTCTTTTTTAACATAAAAAAGAAAGAAAAAGGAGTTTTTAAGAAAAAAAAGGAGGACGAACTTGATTTTTGGAGACAAAAAGCGTATAATAGGAGAAAGTGATATTAGAATATTCGAGGAGTGCGTTATGCCGGAAGTAATTTCCATTCCGCTTCAGGAAAAATTTACCACACGCAAACGAAGTGGGGCGGCAAATGAGGTTCAGTCTTCCACGGAACTTCGTACGCGTCCTTTTCTTGTCGGACCGGAAAATTACGTCATTTGTTCCGCTGTGTACGATATTCTGAAGGACATTCCCAATCCGTTTTCCATCCTTTTCAGCGCGCCGTCGGGATACGGAAAGACGCATTTGGCGGAAGGTCTGCTTGTGACGTGGCTCTCGCAGCACCCTCAAGCGTCGGGAAAATGCGTGACGGCGCAGGAGTTTGCTCGCGATTGGGCCAATGCGCAGCGCACGCGCACCACCCACGAATTTTTGCCGAGATACAATCAGCTCGATTTTTTCGTCATCGAAAATCTTCAGGAAATCGTGACCTACGAATCAACACAGGAACAACTCGTTCAAATGTTGGATCGGTTAAACAAGCGCGGCACACGAATCCTCACAACGTCCAATCAGCCTCTCTCTATTTTACCTCTCCAGCCTAAATTAATGTCACGACTCCGTCAGGGCGTCTGTATTGAGATTCAGGAACCTTCCGCAGAGGTTCGGCGTGCGATTTTGCAGCTTCCAGAACATTCCAAAAACATCATCATTACGGAAGATGGATTGGAAAGTATCGTACAAATTTCTGTTTCGGAAAAAGACTCTCCCGCGATGATGATTCAGCGGATGAAGCGAATGGAATTCGTGCGAAAAACGAACCAGGAAGGGACGATTACGGCCGTAATGACCCAGCAGGAATTTGAGCCGGGAATCGAAGAAAATACGATTACAATTGCGCAAATCGCGAAACTGGCGGCCAAATTTTACAAGGTGAAACTCGTGGATTTGAAGAGCAAGTCTCGTAAAACGACGCTCGTAATTGTGCGCGACATCATTTACTACCTCTCTCGTAAAATAACGGGCGCCACGCTGGAAGAAATTGGTGCGTTTTTCAACGGACGCGACCATACAACCATCCTGCATGGGGTCAATCAGGCGGAAAAGATGGTTCAAAACGATGAGGAAGTTCGTCGCTGCATCGATTATCTCTGCACCGAGCTGCACGTCAAAAAGTTTTAAACTGGGAAGAATGTGTAAAACTTGCAGGTAATTGCGACTTTCATGAATATTCGGATGGTAAAGTGCGATAATTATAATATCCGTGAGTTCCTTTGGAACAGGCGGGTGTTACGCAGTTGAAAAATCGAAGGGCGCGTGTTTGCTTCCGTCCTAGGGCGTTTGGGTTCGTCGTGATGATTCAGCTGCGTTTTTTTATGAATTTTGCGGCATTTTCAGGGACGAACTATCGTACAACAAACGTTCCAACCATCGACGCTGTGCCGGGAAACTCTTCCTGAATGTAATATTCGGACGTTCCTGTCACTGTATTCGTTTCGGGATGGAACCTTTCTGCGAGAAAGCGGGTTTTGCGTCCACGGAGCGACTCGACGAATTTTGCGTGCATTTCCCGTTCGATTTCCGCAAGAAACAGTTCGCGCCGATGTTTTTCTTCCGCTGGAATTTGGTCTCCCATTGCGGCGGCGGGTGTTCCTGGTCGGGCGCTGAACGGAAAAATATGTATTTTCGAAAAACCAATCTGACGCACAACGTCGCAGGTTTCGAGGAATTCTTTTTCCGTTTCGCCGGGAAAACCAACAATGATGTCGGTCGTGAGCGCCGGCGAATCCAGAATCCGTTTGGCGGCGCTGCACCGATCCATATACTGTTCAATCGTCCCAGGCCGATTCATTCGATGGTGCACCGTTGGGGAGCCGCTTTGCATGGAAAGATGCAGATGAGGACAGATTCTCGTTCGATTTTCTGCCATAATATGAAGCAGGTCGTCTCCCGCCTCATGAGCTTCGAGGCTCGAAATTCGCAGCCGAAAATCCGCCGGTTTTTTACTCTGATTTTCGCACGTAATTTCCATCGTCGCCAGCTGTTCCATGAGCTGCGTCAGATTGGTGGTTCGGGGGGCTTTTCGGTCTTCCAGCGTCCAGAGTCCCTGCGCGCGGCTTCGAGGGTTTAAGCCGTAATAACCGAGATGAATTCCAGTTACAATAATCTCTTTGTATCCATTTTTTATGAGAGATTGCGCTTCTGCAAGCACTTCCTCCGGCGGAACGCTTGTTAGTTCGTGACGCAGGTGCGGAATTAAACAGTACGTGCAAAACTGCTTGCATCCGTCTTGAACTTTAATGTACGCGCGATGTCGCTCCCCAAAACGCCGCAGCCCGCCGAGAAGCGAGAGTTTGTACGAGTCGGGCGAAAGGTTGAGCGCGTCGAGAACGGCGGCGAGGCGGTTTCCTCCGTATTTTTCGCTCTGAATCACGTCGGTCACGCCTGGAATATTCCGAAATTGTTCCGGATTATTTTCGGCAGAACATCCAAAAACGACAATTCTTGCGGGATCGTACCGCTTTTTCAGCTGTCGAATGATTTTTCGAGATTTTGCTTCCGACTCCTGCGTCACGGCGCAAGTGTTGATGAAGACCCAATCAGGTGCTTGTGAGGACGATACAGACTCTCCATCCTCTCCATTCTTACATAAAAACCCATGTTCGAGGAGAATCTGACGAATTTGTTCGCTCTCGTACTGGTTGACTTTGCAGCCCAGCGTCACAATCTGAAAAAAAAGTTTTTCCTTCTGCAAGGTTTCGTTCATCTGCGAAATTACCCTTTCCAACAAATAATCTCCAATTTCACTATCTTTTATAACCGAAATAACACATTTCTGGAAGGGGGGAATCTCAATATTTAGGGGTTTTCACGGAAAAGAGGATAAATTATTTCAAGGTTCTTTACGATGAAATGGATTGGAAGGTTTTGTCCGGTGCACAGAGACATTTTGTACCTGTTTCTCTTTCACGTTACTTTTTGTTGTCGTTTCGCTTCGTGAACTCCATTTCACAGGTGCCGCCTCAAACTGAAATCGAAGGGAGACGGAATGTTCAAAAGGGACGATTCCAGATACTGAAAAACGTTTAATATTGAAAGCGTTTGGAAGTTTGAGTTTAGGGAGTTTTGGATGACCACTAAAAAGAAGTTCGCGGTAGGAATTCTTCTGTTCCTCGTAATGTTTGCGTCCTATCGTCTTTACGTTGCAAATTCGAGCCGTCAGGATGCTGTAGCTGCATTGCGGGAAGTGGTTCTTGCAGATGTTTCCAACGTCGAAGATTTTTTATCGACGTACTCGGTTCGTCTGCACCGCTGGAATCAGTATCTTTCGATTTCGCAGCTGAAATCCAGTCTTTTTCAGGAAACCGCAGCTTCGAAGGAACACGTAAGAAAGTTCCTCGTGAATCTTCGATTTGCGTACGGCGTGGAAAAATATCCCCCCATTGCGGCACTCCGAGACTCTCTCAACGAGCTGCAAAAACTGGAAGAAACACCGCTTTTTTCAAGCATTTGGAGTTCTTTTCCGTCCGCAAAACCGTTTCTGGCTCGGCGAGCCGGTCAGCCTGCGGGAAATTTTACGCTTCCTGTCGTTGCAGCGGCTCAAAAGAGCGAAGCCCCCGTCACGCTTGAGGAGGCAGAAGAAATGTTCTTCGAACAAACTGCCGTTTCGCTCCCCTCTCCTCCATCGGAGGCTCTGTTTGACGAGGTTTCAGAGGAAAATGGAACGGCGTCCTCTGCACAAACTATGACGGGAAATGAAGAGTTTGTGGCGTCGGAATCCGCTTCCTATTTGGAAGAACCGCAGCAGTCCGAACGGTCCCAGTCGTCTGAACAGACGCACTCGAATTTCCGTCAGATGACGTCGAGTGAAAATGGAAACGTACGGAAAATTGTACAAAATTCACTTCCTGATAAAACAACGGTTACGTCTTCCAATGAATGGGTTGCGGCGTCTGCTTCCCGAAAATCCGAGATGGTTTCGCCGACAGTTTCATCCGTCGCTTCCGTATCCGTTTCGGAAAACGACCCGCCTGAAATTCCGCCGTTGGTCCCTGATGCTTCGGCGTGTGAAGGACCGGGAAATTCTTCGGTCGATGTTTTGTCGCCCGCACATGTTTCAGCTGCGAAACGACTCCCCAAAATCTCGACTTTTTCGCAGGAAGAATCAATTCCGGAAACAGTTTCCGTTCCTGAGGAGTCTGCGCCGGACGCTGCTGCTTCCAAAGTGTCGCGTTCTTCAGACTCGAAAACTGAAAATGTTCGTGAAACGGCTGCTTCGGAAGAAAATGAAAATAATTCGGCGTCCGTTCCGGAATCGAATGAAGATTTACTCGCGTCCGGCTCCCTTCCTCCGCTTCCGTTCCGCCATTATACGCTTCAGAAACTGATGGACTCGGTCTCCGTTTCGGAAATTCCGTCGGTGAAAAATGCGGAATCCCCCCAGAAACAAGAGAGTCTTTCAGTTGGGGATTCGTGCAAGATTCTTGCAGCGAGGTGGATGGCGTGTCGTTACACCCCTCCGACAGAGGCCGATTTGGATGCCGCTTACAAAGACGTTCGTGAAGCGGCAGGTTACGTGAACCAATTGTTTGCGAAATCGACGCCCGCTAAACGTCAGGAATGGATTCGATTCCTGCATTGGGATGTGCTTCATCTGAACGAACCGGCAGACGCGACGGCACTTGAGGAGATTCATCGTCAGCTTTCCTGCGGCGCGTTCGGACTGGAACTGGAATTTTTCGTTCGTCTTCGCAGCGCGATCGGTCGCTATCTCGCTCTGGAAGCTCAAATGCAGTCTCCGGACGCGGCAGAGGCTCTTTTTGCCTCCGCACAAAAAGAAATGGCGATTTTGCTTCTTGCGGCTCAAAAATACCCGTCCTCTTTGACGCAGCGCGGAATCGAAGATTTGCTCGACTGGATGGATGAAATGAATCAGGTTTCTGATTTGGTGACCGCAACGTCGGCCGTCTGGGCGCAGTCGAACGTAATTGTGCACATGAATCAAAGCGTCTTCGACAAATACGGAAGCCGTCTGATTGAAGAGGAACAAGCCGTAAACGAACAGGTGCGTCGTGCGACCATTCGCGGAACCACGCTTTTCAACGGAAATCTTTCTGTTCGGCCTGTCTGCAATCCGGACCAAATCGAATTGGGAATCGTTTTGGACGGCGCTTCGGACAGTCGAACCAACGCGTATGCGGGTCCCGCAATCGTTTCCTCCCGCGCAAGCAGTCGAATTGTTGTGAATAAAAGTGTTTTCATCGACCAAGACGGTTTCGATTCGACTTCCGCGCAAGTAAATATTCGTACGAATTCTCGAATTGAAAATGTGCGTGACGTTTACAATCGTCATTTGATTGAGTCGTTTGCGACTCGGCGAGCGTTTGCGCAAAAAGACGAGATGGAACAAACGGCTCGCGCTCAGAATGCCGCTCGGCTTCGTCGTCAGTTCAACCAGTCGATTGATGAAATTCTTGAAAACTGGAATCAGCGACTTGCGGAAGACGGAAAACGTCAGCTGGCGCCGCGCGGTCTCACACCGCAGACTCACATGTGGTCGGACGATGCGGGAATTCATATGCAGGTGCGTGTTGCGTGCCGCGATGGTTTCACGGCGCCCACGGTTGCGCCTCAGATGAACGGTTTGTACGATATTCAGATTTCTGTTCATGAGTCGGCATTTCAGGGGATTTTCAAAGGATTTTTCTCCGGAATGAATTTCAACCAAAACGCGCGCAGTCAGTTTCTCGCGACGGCTCCGAAGTGGCTCCAGAACGCTGTAAAGACGCAAACGGATGAAACTGAGAAAACTGCGGGGACTGCCGAGAATGCAAAAACTGCGGAGAATGCGGAATCTGAAAAAGAATGGGCGATGCGTTTTGTGCGTGACTGGCCGGTCAGCACGTCGTTTGACGATGGGAAAATCGTTTTTTGCATTCATTGTCAGTCGATGGAATACGACGGAAAAGCGTATCCGGCCCTCAATATTGCGATTTCGTACAAAATTGAACACCGTGGAACGGAATTTGTTCTTGTTCGTGAAGGAAACGTAGAAATTTTGCCGCCGGATTTCAATCCGGAAGTGAAAAAACGCCTTCCATCCAGTATGGTGAGTTTGCGCCGCGTGATGTCGAAACGTCTCGAAAAGATATTTGAACCTGAAATCAAAATTCAGGAAACACGGCTTCTGAAAGACGTTAAAGAGGATTCGAGATTCGCGAATATGTACGTTCAGCCGGCGTTTCTTCAGGCGGAAGACGGCTGGCTGCAGGTGGGGTTCAATCTTTCCGAAAAGAAACCGGAGACTCCATGATTTAAAGTTCAAAAATCAAGTTTGATTTTAGGAGCGTAAAAGCACGAACAATTGTACTTTTGCGCTCTTTCTTTTTTCTTATTCATTCTTTTCTTACAAGAAAAAATCTCTTTAAAAAGAAAAAAACCTGATTCGTTCAACGACCAATCAGGTTTTTAGTGGCGGGGGCAGGATTCGAACCTGCGACCTCGAGGTTATGAGCCTCGCAGGCTACCAACTGCCCTACCCCGCTCTCAATCTTCTCATCTTTCAATGATTTATATAGTATATCCGAATGTTAAAAAAATACAAGGGGGGGCGTCTTGTTTTTTATGAAAATTTCCGCACGGTCCCTTTTTATTTCACGATTTTCTGTTACATTTTGTGATTTCGAGAAGAAAAATTGTTCAATTCTCTCTATCCCTGATTCAATTTTTTTGCTATATTAAAATGTATTTTATTATAGTAAAATCGTCAAATTCTGTACCGGTCCCGGTCGAATGCGTTCATGAAATTTCCCAAACTGCCAGAATCGCTCAAATTAATGCTTTTTGCATTCATTTCCGCCTCGCTGCTTCTAACGACGAGCGGCGGCTGTCGCGTGTGGCACCGTACGCGAGTTTCTTCCGCAGAAACGATTGCGAGTCGGCAGTACGTTCAGCAGGCGGTTGAGTCGATCGAACAGAATAAAATGGAAAACGCAAAGAGTCAGCTGGCGCTTGCGGTCAAAACAAATCCGGAAAATCTCGAAGCGCGAACGATGTATGCGGACGAGCTGTGGAAGGAAGGAAATCGGGAAGAAGCAATTCGTCAGATGCAGAAAGCCGTCGTTCATCCGGAAGTGACTCCCGAACTTGTGGTGAAACTTGCGGAGATGTATTTTGAATGCTCGAATTATTCGCTGGCGCAGCGGTACGTCTCGCTGGGACTGAGACACAATTCGGGTCTGGCCGAAGCGTGGATTCTTCAAGGTCGAATTTATGAAATTCAGCAGCGGTCGGAACAGGCGCTGGCGGCGTACCATCAGGCGGTGTTTTACGCACCGGAAAACGTGACGTATCAGACCCTTTTGGCGCAGCAGTACCTCAAAAACGGGAAACCGCAGCGGGCGCTCGAAGCAGCACAGGCGGCGCAGGATAAAAGTAATTCCGACACACCGCCGATTGAGATTCTGCTTTGCAAAGGAACCGCACTGTCGCAGCTCGCGAGAAATCATGAGGCGGTGCAGGTTTTGGCGCAGGCGAATGCGTTGCATCCACAGAACGCGCAGATTCTGACGGCTCTCGCTTCGGCACAGTGCGAAAATCAAAATTATTCAGATTCTTTTCAAAGCGCAACGCAAGCGCTGAATTTGGACCCTGGAAACGCGCAGTGTACGGCTCTTTTGAATCAAATTCAAGCGGTTGCGGCGGCGCAGCGCCCCGGCACGACGATTTCGCCGTCCGCAACGGTCCCGGTTCCCGCACGTATTGAAAATCGCATCGGAAATAACGTGCAAATTCCCGCTTCCTCCGGTACTTTGGGT
>CAYTLK010000001.1:33509-119146 GCA_964438515.1 uncultured Planctomycetaceae bacterium | reverse complement strand
GTTTTGACGGCGTTGAGGCTTTCGCGGAACGAAATTTTTGACTGTCCCAAAACTCGGTCTTCAAACACGATCGGAACTTCCGACATCGCGGCGCCCGCGAGTTTCAGCCGCCAGAGCGCTTCTTCGAAAAATGAATATCCATGCGACTGAAAACGGGAAAAATCGAGTTTTTCCAGCATCTTAACGTTATAATTGCGGTACGACCCGCTGATGTCGCGCACTGAGAGACGCAGGAGCGTGCGTCCGAAAGTGTTGATGCAGCGGCTCATAATGTGACGAAAAAACGGCCAGCCGACGATTCCGCCGCCGCGCGTGTAACGAGAACCGACGACGACGTCCGCAGTTCCCGAAGCGAGCGATTCCAAATATTTCGGATGGTGGCTGAAATCGGCGTCCATGTTGATCATTCGATCGTAATGATGTTCGATCGCGTAGCGCATCGCAGCAATAACGGCGGTTCCGAGACCGTTTTTTCCCGAACGATGAATGCATTTCAGCGGTGGAAACTCCGCAGCGTGTTCGTCGCACCAGCGGCCTGTTCCGTCGGGCGAGTTGTCGTCGATTACTAGAATATCGAACGAAAAACTCTTTTCGTCCGCAAATCGATTCGTCTCGGAAATGATCGATTGTACGAGTTTCGGAAGATTTTCGATTTCATTGTAAGTCGCGATTGTAATTAAAAAACGAGTTGTAGTTGTATTCATAAATAAAATCAAACAAATTCAATTTGTTATTCATTGTGTTTCAAATAATATTGAATACTATTCAAATTATATTCGAATAGTATTCAAAATGTTGTGCAAAATGAAAAAATCTGAGCGGAAAATCATTTTCGCAGAGTGTTCCCATGCTTTCCGCCAGATTTTCATTCTTCGTGTTTAGATGGTTTTTAACGCTTCAATCAGCGTCCCGATGAGGGATTTAATTTCATCGACTTCCTCCGGGTTCGGGAGGTACTGCGACGTGTAACGTCCGCCCGCGTTGGGAATGCGTACGAGGTCAAAAGCACGAGCCAGCGTGTTTTTGGCGTTTTGAAGCGTTTTCTGCTGTTCTTGTGAAAGCGTTTTCAAACCTTCTACCCGTGCGATTTCGTCACGCAGAATCGTGAGGTACGCAGCGTCTTCAACTCCTTCACGCGCCTGTTCCAGCCGAATCGACGTCACGATTTCATTCACGCCCAGCAGTTTGTCGGGATAAAAAATGTAACCGTCACCGTTCGGATACAGCACGTAGTATTCGACGCCCGGCTGGTCTGATTGAAAAATGTACGAGTGCCATCCGTACTTATACGGATCGTACGTATACCAGGACGCGCCCCAAAATTCATAGGCGTCCGCCCCGTATTTTACGCACCAGTACGGCAGAAGACGTTCCGTCGCGCAGAATGGAGTGTCGGTGCACATTTGACCGTCCGTCGTCCACCAAATGTGGTCGCCGCGTTCTTTGGATTTTTGAATCTGTTCTTCCGGAACGCGTCCGTAATGACCGATTCCCCACGCAGTAATGTAACCGTCCCATTCCGGCACGTGACCCCACGTACTCGAATAAATAGGAAGATTCGGAGCCGCTTCCTGAATCATTTCGCAGCACGCTTTCATCTGTATGATAATCTCAGGCTTCGAGAAAAACGGTTCATCGGAGATGTACAGTACGAAACGATCTGCGTACCCCAGTTCTTGGATGTGATTCCACAACAGACGGAGTTTTTCCTGATAAATTTTCTTGTATTCGGGCCGCAATTTGGAACGGTCGGCGTCCGCAAACGGCCACACGCCCTCGTACGGCTGTTCCCCCTCGAGGACGTGCGGCGGCATTCCCCACCCGAAGCAGTACCAGTTTCCCGGTAAATACGTCCAGCGAATTTTCAGAACGTCAAAATATTCCTTACATGCGGCGTCAAAATCGGTAAAATCAGCCGTCCATTTCCCCGATTCTTTATCGTACGAGAATTTCGGTTCCGCCCGCATTTTGTCGGAAGCCAGACGTTTGGAGGCGAGGAATCGAATCATTCGGTCCACGATTTCCGTACTGTTTTTTGAGTTCCAATATTCGGGATGGGACGCGCGGCAATCGTAGATGGCGCCGCAAACCGGCTCGTCCGGAATCGCGAAGTTTTTCACGTCCAATTGGAATGGAATGGAGGAGA
This sequence comes from uncultured Planctomycetaceae bacterium, assembly GCA_964438515.1. Classification (GTDB taxonomy): domain Bacteria; phylum Planctomycetota; class Planctomycetia; order Pirellulales; family Thermoguttaceae; genus RGIG3701. The sequence continues at coordinate 117,000 of CAYTLK010000001.1, read as the reverse complement.
TTTTTCCGCTTTCGAGGTCCCGAAAACGAATTTTTCCAGAATAAAGTCCGGAATTGATTTCTGTACTTGTTTTAACAATCACGCACAGCGCACGCGTTTCCCAAGCTTTCAACTCCAGCAGATTTTGCTCGCTGAGGCGGCAAACGCGCTGCGCGTCGCTTGAATATTGAACGTTCGAAAGTGAATTCCAGACGTTTTGAACCTCTTTAAGCGGTACAGATTTCAACTTTCCGGAGGTCGCGGCCAGATTCGCGAATCGAATCATCGGGTCGGGCCAGTAACCGACCCAGCCGTCGGCACTTCCGTTTCCGCTCGGTAATTTACGGAACCATTTGGCCGTCCGGGTGTTGTAGTAACTCGTAACGTGTTTCACAGGAACCGTCGCGACGGCGTAAAGTTCTGTCGGAAGCACCGTCTTTCCGTCTGCCGAAGCCGCAGGAACGAGTTCCACTTCATAGCGGCGATCTGACGGATAGCGCAACGCAAACTGTACCGTTTCTTCTTCGTTTTTGGCAGTTGTGACGGGATGAAAACTCAAATTTTGAAGTTCCTCCGGATTTCGCGGATAGGTGGAGTCCGGAAAAACTTTGACGATCGCCGGGACCTGGAAAATTCCGGTCGAACCTCCTTGAAAACGTTCCGGAGTTCCTGTTTCCATCTCCGTAACGAGCACATTATCGTAACAAAAAACTCCGTTTTCGTTTACCGTCAGCTGAAGCGACATGTACGCAGCATCGGCCGGCGATCGAAGCATTCCGCCTACAAACGTCCATTCGTTTTCACCACGGCTGGACGCGCTGACGCTCGTCATCGAACCTGAAACCGTGTGCTGATTCTCCGCATTCAAAAAATGAATGTGAATTGAGAGCGTGCCAGATTTTTGAGCGCTCTTCATCCATGCGCCGAAGAAATAGCTGCGATTCGGCGCGATTTTTACCGTTTGACGCCATCCGTTCCAACTCGGTTTTACGTTCGGTTCGAAATGAATTTCGGCACAATTTTTCCCAAAATTCAGTTGAGGCGCGTCTTTCTTTCCATCGTCGGGCGGAATGATGTTGAACGTCAGCCCTTCCAATGCGGCGCCGTCGTCCCAACCTTCGGGTTTTCCCGCCTCGTTGAGCGTTTCGAAACCTGGATTTTGTACCAGATTGTTCTTTCCGAGAATCGCAAGTCCCGCAGAATCCGCGTCAGAAATCAGCTGGGAAGGATTTTCTGATTCGGAATTCTGGAGTGAAGTACCGGGAAAAGCGGAGTCGGTTTGAATTTTGTCGCGTTCTTTTCGGGCGGCCTCACTTTGAGAAACGGCTGTCGGTTTTTCCACCAGGAGGAGGTAGCAAACGCTGCGGGCCGGAAGCGTTGGTGTGATGAAAAAATTCGCCCCCAAACAATCAAATTCAAGCGGTTTCCCGTCCAGACCCAGAATTTCGACGGAATCGGAATTCATTTCGACCCGCCATCGGGCGCTTACGAGTGACGCACGAATGTTTACGAGCGTTGTACGTTTTTCATCCATTTCGTTGGTGATTTTCACGAACGCGAATCGAGGAAGCTCCGTAGTTTTGAAAAATGTTTCAGCATTGAAAACGGTTGTTCCGTCTGCATTATTCTGTTCGGGAAAGCGTTCGACGAGCGGAAAATCCTCGACCGAGCCGGAAGTACACGGAACATCAAGCGTTTCGCCGGAACTTTCAAGCAATTCGAGCGTCACATCGTCGTACCAGGCCGTTCCGGTCCCGCGCAAAACAGTTCCGACGGTGATTCGGTCGCAATCAAGAGGAATTGTGAATTCTGCACTCATTTCTTTCCAGTCGTAAGCGGCGTCTTTGGCGGAAAGCATTCCGCTTTGAACCATTTCATTTTTTGCATTTCCGACGTGGTAAAAGAAACCTGCAAATCCCTCAATATTTTCAGCACGGGTCCAGCCGGACAGACGGTAGTGCTCGCCGGGTTTTGCGGGAATTGAGTTTTCTCGCGCCCCGATCCAAGCGGCTTCCGCACCTTTCGAAACGACCGTTTTGATGGATTTTTTGCCGTTTCGAACGACGTCATTCGACCAGGAAATCTGATGTTCTGCGTCACTTGAATCCAGCGCCCATTCATCGGGGACAGTTGAACCTTCTTCAAACCCACCATTCGAAAAACGCCGCATCGCCCACCAATCCGGCAAAACCCACGAGCGCGGATTGTCGTAATATACGTAAAATACGGAAGTTTGAGGGATAGTCGTCAATTCGATCGGAATGATGAGCTGCGCCCCGGATTCAAGAACGCCCTCGTGCTGAGGTTTTTTATTTTTGTCGAGAATTTCAAAAAGATATTCCGTTTGTTTGGCGTCGCAAACACGAATTTCTTCGGCTTTCGCGCCTGCAATGGGGAGGAAAAATGCGTTTTTAGTCTGCGTTTTTGCTTCGGAAGCGGTTTTTTCTTCCGGAGTTACAAGCGTAAAAATGAATTCTTTCGGCTGAAGTTTGGACTTCATTCCAGCTTCGTCTGCGCCTTTTTCGTCATTCTTTTCGTCGAAAAGGGAGGCGTTTTTCTGTTTCAGATTTTTTAGAATTTCATCACTGATTTCAATCGTGAAAGAAATGCGTTTCTTCCAAAACCCTCCATCCGAAGTAGAAAGTTGCGTGTTCCAGCCGTCAGACTGCGCGAATAATGGGGCGCTTCCAAGCAGCACCCCCACAAAACAGCAGAGCGCGGCGAGCTGAAGTTGCGGTGAGAATAATTTCATGGGAATTTTCCTTTTTTTAGCTCAAATTTTACCCGACTCCTTTTGAATTTCCGCTTCTCGTTGCTCGCGCGATTGCGAAACGACGGACGTTGCGGCGTCCAAAGGAAATTTTCAAGTGAAATCAGTACAGGAAGGTTAAAATATACCGTTTTTCATGTATATACTATACCGCCCATTATACCACGGAACGGGAAAGGAAAAAGGGACCGGGGCTGTTTTTTTGGAAAAAACGGTCCGAAAGCTGGAGTTTATGAAAATTTTTTGAAATTTTTTGACGAAAACAGGGGACCCGCTCCTTGAAAAAAATCTTATTTTGAGTTTCAATAAAGGAATCCTGTTGATGTTACAAAATCGTATTCCGCGAAACGTCAGGAAAAACGGTTTTTACGTAGTTTTTTATGAAAAAGGAGAGTTTGTATGAAAAAGTTCGCGCATTACGGAGCTGCCGTTCCGGAAAAAAAAGAAGGAATGTTCTATTTGGAATCCATTAAATGCTGGGCGACCGACCCGGCACAGGATCCGAACACAATCGAATATTTGTGTTTCGACTCAGATTCTCCGATGGCCGGCCTTCCTGTTGCGAAAGGCGGTCATATTGCGTATTTGGTCGATGAAATTGATGCAAAATGTGAAAATAAAAAGTGTTTTTGGGGACCGATGGATGTGGTTCCCGGAATCCGAATCGCGTTTTTCACCGATGAAAATGGTGTCGTTACGGAATACTGCCAGATGTCGCAGAATTAAGACGGAATCCTAAAAACTGTGAGGAAATTTGTTTGAAAATGCTTGAAAATGATTGAAAATGTTCAAAAGTGTTTCAAAATTAATTTTCCTCATTTGTTTTTATTCCTTTATATTATACGCATCCTGCTTGAAATTTCAGGAATCGTAACGAGTTTTTCGGCCTTGGTTTCCCGTGTGATTCACCCTGCGGGAAAATCGCTCCGCGACCTCGCAGATTTCACACCTGAAAAAACGCCTAATATTGAATAATGTTTGATTTTTCGCTGCTTAAATCTCGCCTGAATATGGAGCTTCAGCCCTCCTATTCGACGAAAGAGTTCGATCTTCATCGTGTGGAAGTTCTGCACGAAATGCTCGATTTTCCCGAACGACAGTTTGCTGTGATTCACGTTACAGGAAGCAAAGGAAAAGGAAGCACGGCCGCCATGCTGAGCTGCGTTTTGGAGGAAGCAGGGCTCCGGGTCGGATTGTACACATCGCCTCACGTGCGCAAACTTGAAGAACGCATTCAAATCAATGGCGTTCCAATCTCTCGCGAGCGTCTGAACGCTATTTTGGAAGAAAAAATTCGTCCGGCACTCGATAAAATGAGTGAAATTGGTGAAGATGGTGAAAGTGTAACGGTCTTTGAGATTCTGACGGTTGCTGCGTTTGAATATTTTGCGGAGGAAAATGTCGATTTTGCCGTTGTGGAGGTCGGTCTCGGAGGACGAACTGACGCGACGAACATCTGTCGTCCGAGTTTGTGCATTATTACGAATATCGCGCTCGAACATACGGCGCAGCTGGGCGGAACGGTTGAAGAAATCGCTCGGGAAAAAGCGGGGATTGTGAAAGAAGAGGTTCCGCTCATCGTGGGCGCAATGGCGCCGGAGGTTTTCGAACGTGTTTTTCCGATTATACATGGAATCGCAACCGAAAAACACGCGCCGGACGCTTGGGCGGGAAAGCAGTTTCCTGTGGAAATCGGCGAGGGAATTCCGCTTGGAATGCCGGGCGCTCACCAGCGTCGGAATGCTGCAATCGTACTGAAATCTATGGAGTTTTTTCGACGATGGGTTTCTCTCCAGAACATCCGCAACGGGTTGAAGCGCGCTCGTTTACCGGGGAGGATTGAGTTGGTTCGTCAGAATCCGACGGTGATTCTGGATGCGGCACACAGTCCGGAGTCGATGCGCGAAACCGTCGAATGGATAAAAAAAACCTTTCCGCAGTCCCCCAAACGGGTTGTTTTTGCGTCCGCACAGGATAAAAACTGGCGCAAAATGTTGGAAATTCTTCAGGAACTGACTCCAGAAAAGCTGGTTTTAACGGAATTTTTATCTGAACGCACAACTCCGACGCAAGAAATACGCCCTTTTTTGTGTCAAATTGGGTGGAATGGGGAGATTGTGGAAGAAAAAAAGTCGCAAGACGCCTACCGAATGTCCATTCCTCAAGAAAATATGTCGACCGTTCTGCTTGTGACGGGTTCTTTTTTTCTTTTGCGGGAAATTTACGATTTGGCGACCGAGCCGTCTGTTCCGCAGCAGCGGTAAAAGTTCGTTCGCAAAAAAGCTGTAAAGTTCGTCCGCAAAAATTCCCATTCAGGTTTCACGAAAAAAAGTGGAATCAGATAAAGGAAGTTCTAAAAACATCAAAATTGAAATTTTTGTAAAAAAACAATTTTGTGCAAAACCGTACAATACAGATCGCGTTTCAAGGACTTTTTGTACGTGGCGGAGTTTCCACCCTAACGGGAGGAAACAAAACGCTCCCGTACTGTCGTGACGGTCGTGGGGAAAAAACATTTTGAATGTTGTTTTTTCCCCAGACCCCTTTTTCAAAAACTTTTTAATATTGTGTTTTTAGGACTTCTTTTTCATCTTTTTCGCTCCCCATGACGGCTGCGACCGTTTCAGGAGCGACAGGATTTACAAAACAGCCGGTTCCCATCTCAAATCCCGCCTGTGCGGTGATTCTCGGACAGATTTCAAGCCGCCAGTGAAAATTCGGGTCTGTCTGCACCCCTTGAGCCGTATAAAACCACGGAGAGGTTCGAAAAACGAGATTGTAATCCGCAACAGGCAAAATTTTTTCCAAACGTTGAATCGTCTTTCGCAGCAGAGACGCCAGATCGTCGAGTTCTTCGCGGCTCGATTGCACGAAACACGGGACGTGACGCTGCGGGACGATATGAATTTCGCCACAGTAACGGGACGCAAAAGGACAAAAAACGTCAAAATATTTCGTTTGCGCCACAAATCGCCATTTTTCGCGCATTTCGTATTCCAGAATCTCGCAATGGTAGCATTTGCCGGTTTCACGACGATGGAGTTCCAGAAAGTGCTGTTCCTGCAAGATGGAAGGAGGAACGAAAGGAAGCGCCACGAGCTGCGAATGAATGTGCGTGAGGGACGCTCCCGCCGCTTGACCTTGATTTTTGAAGAGCTGCGCGTACGCCCATCGCCCCTCTTTTCGGAGTTGATGAAGTCTCCGATGGTAAAAATGGATAAGATATTGAAACTCTTCCGGATTTAATTCGCTGAGCGACGTGTCGTGAAACGGCGCGTCCACCAACACCTCTTGCTGACCGGTATTGGGCGCAGCAATATACGGTCCGAATTTCTGAAAAGTTCGTTCTTTGTCGGGTTCCACAAACGGATAGCGGTTCGGAACGGAACGAACGATCCATCCTGGGGCGTTGGGACGGCGGTAATCGTCGAGCGTTTTTTCCAGATTGCGCGGTTCTAACTCGGATGTTTCCAGCGGAATTTCTCTCGAAACGGCATCCAGTTCCGCAGGAGTTTCCAATTCGTTTCCCTCGCAGAACGGACAGCGGCAGTTGTACTTCAGATGCGGAGCTGGTTCTTTCTCGCTGTGAAAATCCATCGGGCGGACTCTTCTTTTTTCGGAAACCGCCACCCAAATATCGTAAATGGGATCGTATCGCATCGTTTTTGCTTTCTGAATGAGTGGAAACGGAGAAAAATAGGACTCTTATTTTATCTGAATTTTAAAATTGTACTACCCCCCCTGGAATATTTCGGAAATCTTTTCAGTCGATTTCCTCGTTTGAAGTCTCACGAGTCCGTTATTCCGGTCAATCGTTAGAATCTTCCTGTTTGTGCCAGTCCATTTTTTCAAAACCTTTCCCTGAAAAACCTGTAAAAAAAGGGGAAAAGAGTCTTTTAGGGCTGAATTTGCGCGTCATAAATTGCCGATATTTCCCATAATTGCAAGACGCATTAAATTAACTGTTTTATCTATCTTTTGCAATAGAAACAACAGTTATACTGAAAAAAATAACAAATTCTTGGACCAAATATCACGATAAACATTATTGTAAAAAGAAAAGCGGCACAATGATTCCCAAAAGTCAGAAGAAGAGGATTTTTCTGATTCGTGAACGGAATTGAATCGTAAAAAAACGTTTTTAAGGGTGTGTCGTTTTTCCCAAACCAATCAATTTTCGCAGAAAATATTGGTCCGCAGATCAACACGGAAGAGAGGATCGTCAATGGTCTGCTGTCAGCTCAGAATTTCCAACTGTTCTGAACTCTGTGATTATGTGAATGAGACGTTGTGTCTCCACAATCATTTAAAGAAAAATGCGTTTCAGATGACGAAGAGTCTTTTGAGACGCGGAGGAAGACCGTGCGGTATTTTTTACTGCCTCCATGGTCCCCGAATGGTGAAATTTACCGCCATCTGGGAAGCGGAGAAAAATCAGGTCCTGTTTTACGGTCCAACAGGAGAAAAAGTACAACAAACAAAAATATTGGATTCAATTCATGATGATTTGAGTCTTGGATTTTGAAATCCACAGGGAGGTTTAGAATGTTAGTATTGTCCCGCAAGGAAAGTGAACGGATTCGTGTGGGCGAATCCATCGTGGTTACGGTGGTTCGTTTGACTAAAGATCGAGTCCGTCTCGGAATTGAAGCACCGGATGATGTGCTTGTTCTGCGCGACGAATTGGAAAAAGACGGCGAATGCAAGGCTGCGCCTATGCCGGAACGGGAGTCGGCTCCCGTCAAAAGGGCTCCTCTGCGTTCTTATGCGCGCAGGATCGTACAGGAGGAATCGGACGTGAAAACTGCAAGTGCACCTTCCTGCTGTGTGGTTGCGGAAGAAGAACTTGCAAAAGATTCTGTGGCAAACACGAATCGCCAGTGTCCCGTTCGAAAGTATTTTCGCTGGGATAAAGATTAAAAAATTTCAGAAACAACACCGATTGAAACTCGCGGAATAAAAGGCAAGAAAAAAGAAGGTCGAAAGGCCTTCTTTTTTTTGATTGATGTGGTGCTTGTGTCGTTAAATACGAAAAAAGGAGACCCGCAAGTCTCCCTTAAGCAATGAAACGGAACCATTATCGGTCGTCTGAAGTTCGGTATCCGGTCAGCCCGCTGTAGTCGCTTCGATCGTCTTCGTGCCAGAGAGGAAATCCCATCCGCACACGTTCCGCAAGAACCTTCAGCTTCGCCAAAGAACCAGCAGGTGCATCTGTCGGTTTAAAATCCGGAGTAACCTGGGGTACGAAATCTTCATCGTGCCCGCATTCCAGAATTGCGTCAAAAACCGTTCTCATTTTTACCTCCTTTTATAAAACACCGAAAGGTGATTTGTACTTCCGCTGCGCCATAATAAAAAGAGCGCTACGAAAGATTTGAATATGTATTGGAAATTGCGTTAATGTACGGAAATTAACGAACAAAAATAAAATAAAGGTTCAAATGTTCCTAATCACAATCTTTATAAGTATAACATATTTTATGTGTCCTGTCAAGTGCCTTCGCTGAAATATTTGTAAAATTTCACAAATATTGGGGAGGTTTTAAGTTTTCTTCTCAAAACGCTAGGATTTTCGCTCAAGGAGTGATAGAAGGCTGACTCTCAATTGTGGAAATAGGTACTTCAGGAAGAATAGAGGATTGGATGTTCCCCGACTTGAGCTGTGCGGACTCGTGGTAGAAGAAGAAGGAGGAAAGAAGGAACGCCAGCAGGTCGGCGACCGGGTAGGAACACCAGACGCCGGTCAGCGCCGGCAGACCGAAATATGGGAAAATCCGCGGCAAAATCAGGATGGCGGGAATCATAAAAAGGACCTGGCGGGTCAAACTCAAAAAAATGGAGAGGCGCGGCTTTCCGGTAGTTTGAAAATACATGGAAACGATGACCTGGAACCCCATGAGGATGCACATCGCGAGGGAAATTCGCAGCGCCGGGGCGGACATGGAGATAAATTCAGGGGTCATTTCATTGGAAACGAGCGCTATGGTTTGGACGGGAAACAGCAGGACGAGTGAAACGCTTCCGATGCACCAGACGGTCGCGAGACCAATTGCGAGCCGCCAGGCCGCAAAAACTCGATGAAACTGTCGTGCGCCGTAATTGTACCCCAAAATGGGTTGGACGCCTTGGTAGATTCCCAGAACAACGGTGAAAACGACGAGTGCAACGCGGTAAATGACGCCGGAAACCGTCAGCGCCATTTCACCGCCAAATGATTTTAGTGCAATATTCAGTACCATTCCCTGAAGACTCGCCGCGACTTGAGCGACGAAGGGTGCGAGTCCGATTGCGAGAACCGGGCCGCAGATCGACCATTGGAGCCAAAAGTTTTTCCATCGAATTTTCAGGAGGCTGAAGGGACTCGTGAGGAAAAAAAGGATCCAAATGGTGGTGAGGGTGTGCGCCAAAACGGTTGCAAGGGCGGAACCCGCAACGCCCCAGTGAAAGACGGCGATAAAAATCGGATTGAAAATCGCGTTGATTAAGAATCCGAAAATGATGTTACTCATTGCGATGTTCGGATTTCCCTGAACACGGATGATGTTGTTGAGGCCGAACATCAGCGAGGGGAGGACGCCGCAGGGGATGGAAATCCATAAAAAAGTGCTGGCCATTTCATGAACTCGGGGAGAAATCGAGGAGGAATGGACGAGCCAGGTCGCGAAGACCAAAAGAATGAGGGGCGTAATCAGTGAGAAAATCAGAATCATGCAGACGGCATTTCCCAATGTTTTTTCTGCTTCATTCAGTTTTCGCTGTCCCAGAAGAAGTGAAATGTACGAACACGCGCCGACTCCGACGAGCATTCCGCACCCGCTCCCCAAAACGATGAAGGGAAAAATCAGTGTAATGGCCGCAAAACCGTCATTTCCGACAAACTGACCGATGAAAATGGAGTCCACAATCGTATAAAGCACTTGAATCAGCATCGCGAAAACTGCGGGAATGCCGTATTTCAGCAGCAATGAAAAGACGGGAGCTGTACCGAGTGCTTTGGAATGATCCATGGAATACTTTGAATTAACGAACAAAAGTGCTGAAATTTGGGGAGGGATTTTCAGGAGGAGAAAATCTCACGGACGCGAATACGATTTTTCTTCCGTCGGAACATCCTCCGGAATCGGAATTGTAACGACTCCCGCGGCGGCCCACTGCGTGCCTCTTAAAAAAGGAACGATGAACGCAACGCTGCGGCACTGAACTCCGGAATGTCCGTAAAAAATCTGAAAAACACGCCCTTTTCCGTAACCCGACGCGATGAGCTGGGGTTCCAAACGTCCCGAACCTTGTTCTTCTGGTGTGGAATACGCTGCCGCCAGAACGACGACCGACTGAAGGTCAAAATTCTTCAAAACCCGCAAACTGCGCATATTACTATACATTTCATCGGGACCGTGAAGCATTTTGGCAGGAATTCCGAGCATGATGGGGTGCGTAGGGGCACAATTGAGCAGTTGAAACTCGCTCGAAAATCCGTGCGTTCCTGTGGGTCCTTCTGCAGCGAGCGCCATTGCGCCGCGTCCCTCTTCCCAGAACAAATACGGTCCGAACGAAGCGCCGCGATTTCCCCAGCCGCTCGATACAAGAAGCTGGTTGAATTCCGCCCAGTCCGGGAATGCGGTGTTTGCGCTGTGACAGAGGACGAGTCCGCCGCCGTCCGCCACGAATTTCAGCAGATTCAAACGCGTTTCGGACGACCAAAGTTTTCCGCAATAATTCAAAAGAACTACGTCGAAGTCGGAAAAATCGGGATGGAACGTTTCTATATTTTCGTCTTCTTCGGGAGTCGTTTCGACCGTCACGTCAAAAAGGCCCGTTTCTTCCAAGTCTTTTTTAAGAATCGGGGTCGTTTCGCGCCAGTTGTGCGTCCCCTGACCGTCAATTAATAATACATTAATGACGCTTCCATCGGGTTTCCCGGAAGTGATTTCCTGAGAAAACGCGGCGTCTGATTTCAGGGAAAAAATCAAAATCCCAAAAAAGATCAAAATTCCCCAAAAACCAACAGTCTTAAAAATCATACAAGTTTCAAAATGCCTAAAATTTCCCCAAATCATTCCATCTGCCAGACGTTTCATAATGGATTCCCATATTCGATTTCTAAAAACATCTACTATTGTAACACAGATTCGAAATGGATACAAGGCCCCCAGTCTTTTTTCTCGTTTTCCATTCCAGATTTCGAGAAAATCTTTTCTCGAAAAACGCCGCATCTCCAACAGTGAACATAAAATCTGTAGAATAAGTAGAATAGGTAAAGTGTAATGAATTTTATGATTAAAAAATTTTTAACTTTTGTAGAAAATTTCTGGATTTTAACGATTGTAAGACCGATAATTTATTTCAGAGAAACTCAGACGGGATTCCGGATTGAGTTACAATCACAAAAAGGACGTGTGTGAAGGGAGTCATCAAAATGACAAAGACGGTTTCGATGTGTTTTTTGGCGTGTATAGGACTTTTCACAGTGATTTCGAGCGGTTGCAGCCTTTGCTGCGCCCCTTACGATTACTGCGGGCCGGTTTACGCAGACGGCCGATGTTCCAATCTTGCACGTTTTCGCTGTGGGACGGCATTCAATCAAACGTACAACGCTCCGCAGGACGGCGTCGTACTCGACGAGAACGGCCAGCCGATTCCAGGTCAGAATCCGCAGATGCAGCAGACGGTTCCCTCCCAAGCGGCTCCATCGTCGGTTCAGCCTCAGCCGACTCCAGCGCAGAATCTGACTCCGGTTCCAACCGCTTCGGCGACGCAAAATCGCGGGAATTACGCACAGCGATCGTACCGCACGGCTTCAACCTCGGCTCCGAATGAAGTTGCGACGGCGCTTCCTGTTTCCGACACGGTTCAAACGCAAACGTCTGCGCCGATTCCGCAGATTCCGCAGTCTGGAACCATCGCGGTCAATCCGGACGGCTATCAGAAAGTTGCGGTTTACGATGAAAATCAGCAGCTGATGGGTTACGAAATGATTGATGCAACGGGAAAAAGCGTTCAGGAACTTCCCGCCCCCGCACACGTTCAGTGATTTTGAGGTACTAATTGAAAAACGGGGAGGCAGAAAGCGCCTCCCTTGATTTTTGCACAGATTCTATTTTTTATTGTGCCGCTTCTTTTACTGCACTCAGCGCTTCGTCGGGATAGTCGGTTGTAATGCTGTCGACCCCCATTTTATAGAGTTCCTGAAGTCTCTGCGGGTCGTGTTTTACAGTCCAAACCATGATGAAAATTCCTCTTTTTTTCAATTCTTTTGCGAGTTCCGGCGTCATTCGGGAGTGTTCAATATCCACCATGTTGGTGTTTCCTGCTTTGACGGCGTTTTCAATGTAGTCGGCCAGCTCTTCATCCGGTACATTGTCGCAAGTTCCCATCAGAATCGCCGTTGTGATTTCCGGACATAATTCTTTGATTTTTCTTGAACCGGAGATAAAAATGCATCGTTTTTCAAGTCCGCGAGCCTTCACCGCCGCCGCAGCCGCTTCTTCAAGCCCCGATTTCTTCAATTCGATGACGGGAATGCAGGAAGAATCTTTGAATGCGTCCAGATATTCATCCAGTGTGGCGATTTTCGTACCGCGAAATTTTTCTCCCTTCCAGATTCCAACGTCGAACGAACGCAGTTCTTCCAGCGTAAAATCCACGATTTCACCTTTGACGGGCCGCCCTTCTGCATCGCGGACCTTAGAATCCGTACGAGCATCGTGAAAAAGAACGATTTTTCCGTCTTTGGTCCACTGCAGGTCGCATTCGCAGCCGTTTGCACCAGTTTCGATGCATTGCAAAACAGACGGAATCGTGTTTTCCGGCTGAATTGACGAATGACCGCGATGACCCACGACGCGCGCGACGAGCGTCCTCTGCGTCTGCGTCGGTGTCGACGTCGAATCCTGCGCCGCCGAAGTCGAAAGCGGAAGTCCGAAAAAAGCGGCTAAAAACAAAATACATAAAACTTTATTCCGTCTCATCGTTAAACTCCTATGATTTTGAAACAATAATTATAAAGTTGGAAATTCCCATTGTATTAAACGATTATTGCACGGAAATTGCTTCGAGTACGCGGCGTTTTTGAGCCTGAATGACGTTCGGGTCTCGCGTAAACTGGATGGGTGACGCACTCACTTCCTTACAAATTTCTTCCGCAAGTTTCGGATTTTTCAGAGCCAGAAGCCGTAAAAGCTCGTATTCCTCAAAACCGTCACGGAGATTCGCGAGACGCGTACTTCCAATGGGCGAGCCGTCCGCGCAGGGGTAGAGGAGGCGTCCGTCGCCGTAAATCCAAGTCTCTCCCAGCTTCCAGCCGGTATTCCAGTCAAAACAAATCGCGGAGTTTGGGTTAATTGGGGTGTTTGTACGGTCGCTCCAGATGTTGACGCCCCAGTATAAAAGCCCGTCATAGTTTTGTTCAAAGGACTGCCAGCCGAGGACGCGTCCTTCGATGAGCGGAAAACGACACATAATGTTTGCGTATGGAAAATTGGGGCCGCAACAGATGTACGACCAAATTTTTTGACCATTTTTCCGACACTCTTCCGCTTTTTCTCGATTGTAAACGGAGGTGAGCGGACAGCACCAGTCGACGTTCAGTTCTTTCATTTTTTCCGTATCGACGCCGATGTAAGCGGTTGTAAAGGTGGCGACTTCCGGAAATTCTTCTTTTACCATCCCGAAAAAGTCGGTCATTGCGGGATGAAATTCTTTTCTGCTTTCATCAAACGTATAAATATATGCGTGAGAAACGAGGCCCGCCTCCCGAAGTTTTGCAATGTACGGACGCAATTCTTCCCTTATTTTTTCTCGATTTTCAGGGGTGTAAAAATCGAGGGAGGCGTTACAGCGCCACGCATTCGTTCCGCGCGACGGAACCATATTCAGAATATTGAAGTATCCTAAACCGCGATCTTTCCATTCCTTCAGACGTTCGAGCGACGGCATTTCTGTACGAGAAATATCCCCTTCCGGCATCAACCGATACTGAACCATAAAAGAATCGTACGTTTTTCGAAGCTCCGCGATGTCCGCCTGGGGACCGTATGCTTTTTCGAGAAATCCATCCATGAGTGCAAACGCGTTTCCCAAATGATTTTCAGCGGGAATCCTCACGGGCCAAACTTGGACGCGAACGGGAATTTCGACGTTTACGTTTGAATCCGTTTTGGAACGAACTCCGATTTTTCCCGTGTACGTTCCAGCAGACGCGTCGGACGGAACCGAAATCGTCACCCAAAAAGAGACGGTTCGATTTGCAGGGATGAAACCCGTTTCACGAGGAAGAAGCAGGTCGGGAAACCAAGCAGTACACCCATTTGGTTCTTCTGGATGTTCGTGAATTTTCGGAGTGGAAATGAAACCCACCTGTTTCCAATCGAGATTTTTGGCCGAAATGGATGTTTTTGAATCGCATTCCGAAATCAAGTCGGAGAATGTAAGAATAACGTCCGATATTTCATGGTCGGAAAGTGCCGCAATCTGGAAACTTTCGGCCTCATTTTGTGCGGCGTCGAGCGAGATGGAGGGGCGGGCGGGGAAATTCTCGTCTGGAAGCGACGTGAAATAAATCCGTTTCATCGAGGATTCCAACCAGAGGGAAAATTTCCCGGATTCGAATTGCGGGTTGCGAGCGGTTGTGTCGCACGGAAGCGTTTGCTGAAGTATAATTTTTTCTCCATCCGAGACGGTAAAACGAAAAGTTTTTATGCCGGGCGTCTCGCAAGGACGAAAAGAGGCGAAAAAAGAGACGCCGTCCGGCTGAAATTCGAGTGGAATGGGCGTCCAGACGGGCGATTCCGCTGTGGAATTTTCGTTCTTCATTTCGCAAATACAGGTGAAATTCGGCGGAAGAAATTCTTTTTTCCAGCCCAAACGTCCTGAAAGTGCAACGCTTCCGTTTCCCGTAAGCCCTCCGACGGCCCGAAGATTTTCGAGCGTGAATGGGAGTTCCTCTAAATAAATGTCGTCAAAGTCCGCGCAGCCTGTGTAATCGCGAAAAAGAACGAAAACCTGTATTTTTTGAATCGGTTTTTGGGGCCAAATGACGCCTTCCGCCTTTTGCCAGCCGGTTTCTTGAGGAGAAAAAAGCGCTTTTACACCCCAAAGCGGCTGACCGTCTTCATAAAAAGCGTCGATATAAACGTCAAAATCCGGACTCTTTCCATCTGCCGAAGAAGCGACATTTCCGTGAACGCGCGCTTTTCCGCCAAAACGAAGCGGTACGGAAATAGGTTTTTCAAAGACGATCGTCTGCACGACCCCAAACATTCCCGCCTGAGAGGTTTCGACGTGTAAAAAGTGGTTTTCACCTTCCGTTTCGCGGTGTGCGGACTCATGATTTCCGATGAGGTTCCACGGCGAATCCGCCTCTTCAAGGGAGTTCAACGCCCCGTCGCGCAGCAGATTTTCCGCAAAAATGTTCGGAGTTAGAAAAATGAACGAAAATAAAATCGAACTGAAGATCGAACTTAAAATCGAACAAAAAACAGCAGGAGGATTCAAGGTCATTTTTTCTCCAGACGGGTGAGATTGAATGGGTGGGATGGGTTGGATGGGTGGGTGGAATGGGAAGGATGGTTGAAATAGGTGAGCGTGTGAAAATGCGTGCGTGAGTAAAAGTAGGCGGGTTGTGAAAGCAGGTGAGGGTGTGAAAGGGAGTTCGTCGTGAATAAATGGATTTTGTACGAAAATTGAACGTCTGAGTTTCTATTCAAGCGGCTCAGAAACTCCAAAACGTTTGCGATTCGCCTCGAATTCGAGATCCATTCCGAGCGGCGCAAGACCGTATTTCTGCATCATTTTGCAAAAAACTTCCGCACCGCGCCGCTCTCGACCCCCAAGACGATAACGAATTTTGCGGGTTAGATAATCGTGGCAGTTTTCGATTGACAGATGACGCTTCATTGCTTCATGAATCGTCAAAATATCCATTTCGACCTGACTGGCTCGGCGGGACTCGTTAAAAATGATGGAAAGACGTTCCGTTTCGATGTTCGGACGCGCAAACCAACTGGCGTACACGAACGGCAAACCGATCCACTGGGTCCAAACCTGACCGAGATCGTAAATGCACGAAAAACAACTTGCACGGTTGGGGACGGAAAGCGCTTTGTCGCCGATTAAAAGGACGGCATCAATATTGTGTTCCGCAGCGGCCTGAACGAGCTTTTCGCAATTTTCTTCCTGGGAAAAATCCAAATTTTCGGTCTCGGCTTCCGGAAGTCCCATCGCGGTTCCGACGCAGAACGGTTCATATTCAAATTCGGTTTTGAAACGTTCTTTCATACAAACCTGCAAGAGCGCGTTGCTCGTACGCGACGCGGGGTCCAACCCGATTCGATGAATTTCATCGAAAGGATGAAACGTAATGAATTCGATGCTTGAAACGGTTCCTTCACTCGCAATGCAGACGTCCGAAACCTGCGCCAGTGCGGGATGAATCACCGCTTCCGCTACAGGAATCAAAGCCGCATCGTACTTTCCCTGTACAAGTCCGTCCGCCAAATGCGCGGGAGTTCCCGTCTCAATTTCCAATTCGGCGTTGTATCGTTTTGCGATTTCCTCAAGTTTCCACGTCAGCGGGACGGCATTCAGGAACTGAACGGTTCCAATCCGGAACGCTGCGGGTTCAAATTTCAGATTCTCAGGAGCGTCTGAAACGTCCAACGGTGTGGATACATTGAATTCGGGGGAAGAATGATTGCTCATAACGTTACGTAAAAAAAGGACTTTCCGCTTCACCTTGATTGCGCCGTTGCGAAAACAGCGCAAACTTTGGAAAAAAGAAAGAGGAACCTTTTTGAAAATTCCTCGTTTCTTTTTCCTAATCAATACTAATTACTCTCTTTAGCAGCTTTCGCTGGTTTATCCACTTTAATGGAAAGCTCTTTCATCTGTTTTTCCTCGACGAAATCGGGCGCGCCGGTCATCAAATCCGTTGCACGTGCGGTTTTCGGGAACGCAATAACGTCACGAATACTGTCGAGTCCGGCAAAAATCATCGTGAGGCGGTCCAGTCCCAGCGCAATTCCTCCATGAGGCGGAGCGCCGAAACGCAGTGCGTCGAGCAGAAATCCGAAACGTTCTTTCGCGGTTGCTTCGTCGATTCCCAACAGAGAGAAAATCTTTTGCTGCAGCGCATTGTCGTGAATACGAATGGATCCGCCGCCCGCTTCGAAACCATTAATAATAATGTCGTAAGCCGCCGCGCGGCACGCACCCGGGTCGGAATCCAGCAGAGGTTCATCCACAGGAAGCGGCGCAGTGAACGGATGGTGAACCGCCACCCAGCGATTCTCTTCGTCGTCCCATTCAAGCATCGGAAAATCCACAATCCACGAGAAACTGAACGATTTCGGGTCGTAAAGTTTCAATTCTTTCGCAAGCCGGCGGCGCAAACCGTTGAGCGCGCGGCAGCTGGTCGCAAATGTGTCGGCGATGATGAACGCCAGGTCGCCGTTTTCCATTCCGAGACGTTCCTGGAAACGCGCAAGCATCGAAGCGTCAAAGAATTTCGCAATGGGAGCCTGAAGCGTTCCATCCACAGCTTTGAAGAATGCAAGACCTTTGACGCCGAAATTTTCTTTCGCCCAGCTTGTGAGTTCGTCGATGGTTTTCCGTGAGTATTGGTCGGCGGCTCCTTTTGCGACGATGGCACGCACTCGGTTTCCCGCATCGGCCGTGGAACGAAAAACGCTGAAATCGCATTCTTTCGCAAGGTCCGTCAAATCCACAATTTCCATTCCGTAACGGAGGTCCGGCGCGTCGTGACCGAAACGTTCCATCGATTCAGCGTAACTCATGCGAGGAAGCGGAAGCTGAAGGTCCATTCCGAGAATTTCTTTGGCGAGACGCGCAATAAGACCTTCCATCATCCCCATCACATCGTCCATTCGAACGAACGACATTTCCATATCGATCTGCGTAAATTCAGGCTGACGGTCGGCCCGAAGGTCCTCGTCACGGAAACAACGCGCTACTTGTACGTAACGGTCGAAACCCGCAATCATCAGCAATTGTTTGTAAAGCTGGGGGGATTGGGGGAGAGCGTAAAACTTTCCCGCCTGAATTCGGCTGGGAACGAGATAGTCGCGAGCGCCTTCCGGTGTGCTGAGTCCCAAAATGGGGGTTTCGACCTCCAAAAAGCCCTGCTCGTCCGTATAATCGCGCATGATTTTCACCATCCGATGACGCAGCGACAGCGCTTTCTGCATGTCGGGCCGACGTAAATCGAGGTAGCGGTACTGCAAACGCACATCTTCACTCGGAAGATCGGGAATTCCCGGCTGAACGGGCGGAACATCGCTCTTGTTCAAAAGAACCAGTTCAGTCGGACGAATTTCAATTTCCCCCGTTGCGAGCGCCCTGTTTTCGCCGCCTTCGGGTCTCTGAAGTACTTCACCCGTCACTTGAAGAACGTATTCCTGACGCATTGTACGCGCTTTTTTCAGCAATTCCACTGCTTCTTCCGGCGAATTTCCAGCCTCTGGCGAAAACGTAATCTGGGTGATTCCGTAACGGTCACGCAGCCAAATGAACGATAGTCCGCCTTGGTCGCGCTGATGGTCCAGCCACCCGCAAAGAGTTACAATTTGCCCGGCATTTTCTTTCCGAAGCTCGCCGCAAGTATGCGTTCTGTACACAGTAAACTCCTGTACTAATTTCAAATCTGTGAATTTGTAAATTTTTCTAATCGGAATGAAATTTCATGATGGTTCGAAAAGCATGAAACTTCATTACATTTAATATAAGTTTACCCAACTTGCGAAAAATAACAAGGACGGGTGGGGAAAAAACTCGAAATATTCAATAAACGTTGCTCGAAAAAAGGCGTTTTGGAACGATTTCACAAAAAAAACACGAAAATTTCAACTTTTCCGAATTTTTTCTGAGTTCATTCTGAATTATTTTTGATTTCTCCCAAGGTTTTTTCAAAACAAATTGCGACTCAGCGCCGCATGAGGAATTTTACAAGACGCTGCGCATTTGTGAAATTCGGGATGATGCAGTCCGCGCCAGCTTCAAGTAATTTTACGCGTTTTTTCGCATTGATTTTATTCTCGATTTTACGGTCTTCAGCAACCCCTACGACGTACCCGCCTGCGTTTTTGGCTTCCGAAACTTCCTCTTCTGTAAGGCAGAAAACGATGAATTTATCGTCCGATTCTTCACACTCATTAATATCTGTATCACAAATCAAATCGAAAAAGTCGCTGAATCCTGCAACTTTCGAAAGAGCGGAAGCGTCCGCGAGATACATGGATTGGGACTGTGCGGGAGTCGGAAAATCCACGATTTCAACGTCCCAAGTCGTTTCCAGCATCTTTTTGAGCGTGCAGACGAGCGAGTGGAAGTAAATGACGTGCAGATCTTCAAGCTGTTCCATCGAAAAAGTCGGCGCAAGAAGACAAAAATCGCACCAGTTTTTCATTTGACCGCCGTCCCGCCCGCCGAAACCGATGACGGTGATTCCCATCTGACGCGCTTGAATGCAGGCTTTCACAACGTTGGGGGAATTCCCGCTTCCGCTGTATACAATCAGCACGTCGCCGGGATTTCCGAGCGTTTTGAGCAATATTTTGTACACGTCTTCGTAACAGAAATCGTTCGCCAAACACGTCACAAGAACGTTTGAATCGTTTAAGCAGGTTGTTCGGAAACCTTCACGTCCGTCGAGTCGGCATCCTTTGGTCAAATCGTTGATGATGTGGCTGGCGGTTGAGGCGCTTCCGCCGTTTCCAGCGGTGAAAATCATGTTTCCATTTTCCTTGGTTGCAAGAAGGACTTTGGCGATTTTCGTCATCATCTCGAAATCGGTTTGCATCAGTGCGCCGCACACCTCCTGGGCGTACGTTTTCGGATCGCTTGAGGCGCACCCGCAGGAACAGGAGTCAGATTTACCAGCCATAATTTTTGTCCTTATATTAATGCTGATTTCATTTGAAAATTCCGCTTTTGGAACCGCAATGGCGGTCGTTCCGTCGTGCAACGTCGTGCGAAAACGTAACGATGGAAAATCCAGCGTAATGATGGAAAATCGGAAATTCAAAATGAATCGGGGTTAAAGGGAGATGGAGTTTTTTTCGATTTATATCCTTGATTTTAAAACAATTATAAAAAAAGTCAAGAACCGAGGAGCGTTTTTTTTTGTATCTTCGTGAAAACTTTTTTCTTTTTCACTTGACAAACGGAAAGAAATGTGCATAATGGTGAAATATTGGAACGTTTTGAATCGTAAAATTCAGAATCACCCCTCAAAAACTCCCTCGTCGCTGTTATTTTCAATAATCGTCCCATTTTACTAGCCTTCCTATTTCCCCCTCAATAAAAAATCATGACGAAAAAAATCGTTTCCCGCCGTCATTTTCTTTCCACAGCTTCTGCAGTTTCCGCAGCTTCCACTGTTTTTGCGGCCCTTCCTTCCGTTTGTGTGCCTGCTTTTTTGCCGAAAGTGTTGGGCGATGAGGCTCCGAGCAACCGAATTCGCGTCGGATGCGTTGGTTTGGGAGGAATGGGACGTGCAGATGCGGGTCAGCACGCGCGTTTGGGGGAGTTGGCGGCACTGTGCGACCTCGATAAAAATCGTCTCGGAACTGCGGCTGAACGTTTTAATATTACGTCCGAAAATCAGTACGGCGACTATCGAAGAATTCTCGATCGCGACGATATTGATCTTTTGAGCTGTTCCACTCCCGATCACTGGCACGTCAAAATCTGTATCGAAGCACTTCAGGCGGGAAAGCACGTTTTTTGTCAGAAACCGCTGACGCTGACCGTCGAGGAAGGATTTTTGATTCGGAGTGCGTGCGAAAAATATCAGAAAGCGTTTCAAGTCGGAACGCAGCAGCGCGCGCAGCTCGATTTGTTCGGACGTGCTGTGAATATGTGTAAAAAGGGTATTTTGGGTAAAATACGTCAAATCGTCGTCGGGCTTCCCGCCTCGCCGGGGAAAGAACGCGGGGGAGAGCTTTTCGAGACGGCTCCCGTTCCGCCGGAACTCGACTGGAATCAGTGGCTGGGACAGGCACCGTATGTGGAATATATTCCCGAACGGTGTCACGGAACCTTTCGGTACTGGTTCGAATACGCGAGCGGCGTCATTGCGGATTGGGGGGCGCACCACATCGATATTGCGCTTTGGGCGCTCGGAATGGACCAAAAAGGAACCGGACCGATTTCCATCGACGGAACAGACGCGCACGCGCTTTGCGATTATGATTCGGACGGGAATCCGACGACCGACCGCATGTACAATACGCCGAACGAATTCGATTTTAACTGTGTTTTTGAAAACGGAACAGAATTGCACGTCACAACTCGGGCGGAAAATGGGTTGCGGATTGAAGGGGAAAAAGGTCGGATTTTCGTGAATCGGGAACGAATTACGGGGAAACCGATTGAGGAAAATTGGGACGAGGGACAGTATTTGGAGGCGGACAAAATCGCGCTGTACAAAGGGAATCCGCTGATGGGACACAAAGAAAATCTGTACCATTGCATTCGAAACGGCGGTTTGTGCGTTTCGGACCCGTTCAGTCACGTTCAGGTGATGACGATTGCGCATCTTTGCGGGATTGCAGCCCGGCTGAAGCGTGTCATTCGTTGGGATCCGACGGCAGAAAAAGTGGTAGACGATGCTCTGGCGCAATCTTTCTTGAGCCGAAAACGCCGAGAAGGATTTGAGATTGAAATGTAGAAGTCTCGTATTTTCAGGGATTTAGACGTTGATTTCGAAAAAACACCCGAACACGTAACGCATTTGGGTGTTTTTTCATGTTTCATGTTTTCGGAAGCAATCACCAGCCGATCATCATGTTGGATTCGATGATTTTTTTGGCGCGTTCAAGATCCGTTCCGGTTTCCTGCATGTAAAGACGGATTGCGTGAACTTTGTCCCCAGAGGCTTTTGCCAGGCAGTCGCGCGCGACGTTACAGGGGTCGATTCCCTCAGGCGTAATTCCCAAAGCAGCTTTGGAAATCACCCACAAATTACGCGGACGCTTGGAAATGCGAATCGCATCTTCCGTCGGATAGTGCTCGGCCAGAATCGAACGGGCTTCCGCTTCGTCGCCGGCATTCGCAATCACAATGTGCGCTCTGGTTTCAATCTCGAACAAAGGCATAATCGTTTTCTCCTTATATCGTTTTATAAAAAAGGACTGTTTGTGTTATGGTTTCAAGAGGTTTGAACCTCATACAACTTGAGTATAAATCTTTTTAATTATTTTGCAAGCCCAAACAGGAAAAAAAACTGCTGGAAATGAAAAATTTTCTCTTTTTGTCTATTCTTCCCATAATTTAACGGCCTCACCGCTTGGAAGACCCCTTCCTCCGATCGTTTGGAGTTCCATTCCGTGCACCTCCGACCCTCGAAGTGCGGGGAAATAATGTCGCAAAATTCTTTCAAGCGCTGCGCAGTTCCAGCCGGGAGAGTGAGCCGTCAGAAGAACGAACGCCGGGTGACCGCGCGTCAGTTCCGCACAAAGTTCCAGAAGTTCCGGAAGATTTTGATCCAGTTTCCAAATCTCTCCGTGCGCACCGTGACCGTAACTGGGCGGATCCAGAATTACAGCATCGTAATATCGTTCGCGTTTCAATTCTCTCTGTGCAAATTTCATTACGTCTTCTGAAATCCAGCGAGTCGGAACGTTCTG
Source organism: uncultured Planctomycetaceae bacterium (assembly GCA_964438515.1). GTDB lineage: Bacteria > Planctomycetota > Planctomycetia > Pirellulales > Thermoguttaceae > RGIG3701. The sequence continues at coordinate 94,608 of CAYTLK010000001.1, read as the reverse complement.
GAAGCCGGAAAGATCGGAATTGCTTCGCGCCCATTGAACGATATTTCGGGCAGAATCCACGTGTGTTGTAAAAAAAGACTCTCGATTTTCCACAGAAATCTTTGCATCTTGCATTGCAGCGGCGGCGGCGAGCGTGCTTCCGCCGGTGTATGCAAAAAGATTCAAAATTCGGAATTGCGTCCGCTGGGTTAAAAAACGTCGCGTTTGTGTGTAAATCCACTCCCAGTTTGCGCGCTGTTCGGGAAAAATCCCCAAATGTCCCACTTCCGTTGGTTTCAGTTCCAGCATAAAGTGCGACATCCGCAAAACCCAGCGTTCGGGAACGCGTTTTCCGGACGGATTCCACTCCCATCGTCCCTTGAGGCCCTCCGAACGCCAGAACGCCGCGTCCGCATTTTTCCATTCCGAAGCGGAAAGTTTGGGCGCAAACGACTCTGCCGACGGCGAGGGACGATTCAGCAAAATTTCGCCGACTCGCTCCAGCTTCCGTCCGTTTCCGAAATCCAGAAGTTCGTATTGTGCTTCGTTTACCTCGCCCATTCAACGTTCCTATGAAAAAATCTAAATATCAAAGTCTTGAGAGAAAGTTCCTTCTAATATTCTGTCGGTTGAGGTTTCGCAATCTTTCGGCGCCGCCAAACGGCCCGACTCGCCGTGCGATCCTCCAAATTGGGACGGAAAATCACAAGAATCATGAGCGGCAGGAACCACGCCATGTACAAACCGCCTTGGAACGGATGGCAAAATTGCGCGCCGGCCATCAATGCAGCAGAACTGCTGATTAACGTTCCAAAATTCTTGTGGGACGGCCAAAACGTGAGGAAAAGCACCATCAGCATATATAGTACGATGACGGGAATCCGATAGAAGACGCTGTGACTCTGAATGTCCCAAAAACCGTCTGCCCCTCGCGAAAAGAGGCCGATACAGCCAAAAATATCGCCGGATTGGGAGATAAAAGTTCCGATTCCGCCCGACAGAGGAATGGCGATCGCCATCAGAAACAATGTGGTTCCGAGACTCGTGATTAAAAAACGATACAATCCGCGTGACCAGTAAAAACTAAACCAAAGCGGAAGGAGGAAAATAGGATAGTACGAAAGCGCGGCTGCGAAACCAAGCAGAACTCCCGCCAAAGACGGAAGTCTCCACGAAAAAACGGCCCACATAATGAGCGCTGCGGGAATCAAATGGTCGAGCCGAGACGGCATCTGCGAAACGTAAGGAAGCAGCAGATAGAGCGTGGCCGCCGCAATTCCCGTGTTGAAATTTTCGAAATGGTACCAGCCGGTCATGATGATGGCGGTGACGATTGCGAACTGTGCAACTGTGGCAAGAAAAATCACAAAATGAATTCGACACGCAGGATATTCCGGAATTTTGATTTCTGTTGTAGCATTCTGCAACTCTGCAATTCGTACAGCTTTCAGTCGTTCGTAACGCCAGCGTCGCGGGAAATCGGCCATTTGCGTAAAGAACGGCATTCCCGGCCCGTGAGAGAGTTGCGGAATTCGGTTTTTCGGCGGAGTCGCCAGCGTGTCTCCGAGTGCAGGCGTCATCTGAACGCTTTGTTCGATTTCTGTGTTCAAAATTCGTTCGTTTAAGTGGTGCATCATGAGCTGTTCGAGGGACGCATTTACCTGCGCTTCCGACCAGTCGCGCGACTGCGTGAGCGTGAGCCCTGCAACCAGAAACAGCATGAGCGACGCACAGCTGAAAATCAATCCGCCTCGAGAAAGATTCACGTCCAGCAACGGACGCCGCACCATCATGGGGTCGCAAAGCATTCGCGTCATTAAAAAAAACATCACGAACAGAATCGCAACGTACCCGGCATAAAATTCGTTCGCGACCATCAGCAGCCCTGGTCCCAGACAGATGAGGGCCATCAGATCCAAGTTGCGAACGCTCCAAACTCTTCGAAATTTGAAGAAAATGCCAGTAATCATCAAGGACGACAGATAAAACCAAGTCGTCGGATTGACTTCATAAAGCATGAAGACTTTTAACATGGACTTTTCTCCAAAAACGATATCGATATTCAAATCCCAAACACGCAGCGGGCCGAAAATGGTTTAAAAGATTTGGACCTCGACGAAAAACGGATCCCTATATTATTATACTTCATGAAAATAAATTTTACAGGGGATTGAATAAAAAAAGACAAAAATTTTTTTCATATTCCCCAATTTCTCCATTTTTTCGTTTTTATCGTACCATAAAAAAGAAACGCCCTGTAAAAAAGCAGGGCGTCTTATGATTACGCAACGTTTCCAAAATTAACGTTTGGAGAACTGGGTTGCACGACGAGCTTTGCGCAGACCAGGTTTCTTACGTTCAACCATACGGCTGTCGCGCGTAAGAAGGTTCGCGTCCTTAAGGACTTCGTACAAACCTGCATCGTACATGCGCAACGCACGTGCAATACCGAGTTTGCAAGCACCAGACTGTCCGGTGATTCCGCCGCCAGTCACGCGGATGATGACATCCACTTCTTCTTTTTTGCCTGTTTCGGTCAGCGGAGCCAAAACGGCGTTGCGCTGCTGAACGTTGCAGAAATAATTTTCAAGGCTGCGACTGTTGATCGCAATAAGACCTTTGCCGGGACGAATGCGTACGCGCGCGATAGCGGTTTTACGACGTCCGGTTCCCAAAGAGTCATTCGTGCCTTTTCCTTCAATGACGACTTTATCTGCCATGGTTTACACCTTTATATTATCTGTTTATTAGCTTGAAAATCAAAAAACGTGTTAGTTTCCCATATCAACCGATTCAGGATTCTGTGCCTGATGCGGATGCTGATCGCTGGTGTAAACTTTCAGTTTGGCCAGCATTTTGGTTGCAAGTTTGTTTTTCGGCAGCATGCGGCGCACGGCTTCGGTCAGAATCGCAGTCGGATTCTTTGCCATACGGGTTGCTGCATTCTCGCTGCGCAGACGAGTGTAACCAGTCGTCCAGGTGTAACGTTTCTTTTCCCATTTTTTACCGGTAAAACGGACTTTGTCGGCGTTAATAACGACGACGTAACGGCCGATATCCACATTGGGCGTGTAAGTCGGACGGTCTTTGCCCATCAGAGCCATTGCAATATCGACAGCGAGGCGGCCAACGATTTTGTCTTTCGCATCGACCACAATCCATTCCGCATTTACATCTGCCGGTTTCGCCATGAACGTTTTCATAATGAACCACTCACTAAAATAAGTACCTTATTCATTTGTATCAGAAATCAAACGCGTCCCGAGGGAAATTGTATCCTCATATGAGGTTTTCAGCGCGATAGACTCTGCCGTTTTTGTACTGACCGAGCCGCGAATGTTCGTCAGTACCCAACTCTTTCAAGTTTCTTCGTTCTACGGAGTATCCAATAAAACAAAGGAGTATAAATTATACACCGTTTTCATTTTTTTGAAAGGGGGGGATGAAATTTTTTTTCTGAATCCCCGTTTGCGTCCGTTTCCGCGTATTTTTAAGCGTTTCGAACGTTTCGACGGGTGCTTTTTTCCGTCGTTCTTGAACAACAGTTCCGAAATTATTTGCGTACGAACGCATCGACTTCGTTTGCGACGATGACGCCGTAATTCACCGCTCCGAGCCAGCCCGACATGATGATTCCGACGCTTCCAGTGTGAAAAAGACCGGGAATTTGTTCTGGAAGCCCGCGGGAAACTTCGAGTCCTTCGAATTTTGTACCGAAACTCGCTCCCATCTGGTGGAGCGTGTAGCGTTCGAACGTTTTTGGTGTGGCGGCTTCCACCCAGTCGATTTTTGCACGAATTCCAGGAACGTACTTTTCCGCGGCGTCGAGCGTTTCTTCAATGAGTTCCCGCTTGGACGCTTCGTATTCTTCTTCCGAAAGTTTTGCCCAATCGTCATAATTTGCGTTGGTGCTGGCGACGATTGCGTATCGGTCACTCACGCCGGGACGGGTTTTCGGATAGTAAAACGAGTAGGTTCGGCTCGTAATATTGCGGCTCAAAAGCATTTTTGTGTCGAATTTCGGCGCGATGGATGTAAAAAGAAGGTCTCCGCAAACGTTTTCATCGACGGTTTCGCCGGGTTTCAGCGACATGTAAACCTGACAGCTGGAGTTGTTCAGACGCACTTTCTCGGCTTTTTCGATGAATTCCGGACGGAAATATTCGCGGCCCGTCATGTTGAAAATAGTACTCTTAAGATTCGAGTTGGAAACGACGGCTTTCGACCGAATGAGTTTTCCATTGATGTAAATTCCGGCGATTTTTCCCTCTTCGACGGCGATTTTTTCGACTTGCGTCCTCAGCGCGATATCGACGCCGTTTTTCTCCATCTCGGCCTTCATCATTTCCACGAGTTTGTCGGTGCCGCCGCGGAACGTAAAAACGCCTTTCGACATGAAATTCGAAAAGACGATTCCGTACGTAATTGCAGGCTCATCGAGCGTGGAACCATTTGCGTACGTAATGGGTTCCATCAGCAGCCGAACCACATCGTCGCGGCCGGGGAAAAACGTTTCGAAAAGTTCCCGGGTCGTCATGTGCTGGTCGTCGACGAACGTCATGCTGCGCGCTTTGTCGAAAAACGCCTCGACGGTTGCGGCTTCGATTCCGAATTTTTCGATTAAAAGATGCGTAAAATCTTCACGATTGAACGTCGTTTCGAGCGAAAACATCGGATTGTCGAATCGGATGGACGGAAGCTGCACGATGGAGTCCGCAATTTCACGCGTCCAGTACCGCCGACAGCTTTTAATCATTCCGACCGGGAAACCGTGCAGCGAAATGTCGAAAATGATTCCATCTTTGCGGCGAAACCAAGTCGCAAGACCGCCGAGCTGAAAATGATGCTCGCAGAGAAGGACTTTGTGCCCTGCCCGCGCCAAAAGATTTGCGGCTGTCATTCCGCCGAGACCGGATCCGATGACGATAATATCGTATTCTGATTGCATAATGATGAAAAAGTTGGGATTGAAATTCAAAAATAACAGTACGGTTTTCAGTGTAAAAATCTTTTATTGTAGATTTTACTCAGAATTTATCTTATTGTACCCGAATTTTCTGAAAATGCAAGGATAGCTGGGAAAAAAATCGAAATTCCGCTTGCGTCAGGAACGATTTTTCTTTATATTAATAATGTATGTTTCAAAATGCAGGGTTCAACTCAGAATTGAGGGATTGCGGAAATGAGATTCGAAACGCGTAAAATTCCGATTGGAAATTACTTCACCATCGGCGGAAGCTTGGATGAGCCGGGTCCTTTCGCGTTTTTGGCGGGACCGTGCGCTATCGAAAATGAAACGATGGTGCTGAAAACGGCAGAAACGCTGAAAAAAGTGTGCGATGAATTGAAGATTCCGTTCATTTTTAAATCGTCGTTCGATAAAGCAAATCGCACCTCGATTTTTTCGCCGCGCGGCGTCGGAATGAAAGAGGGACTTCGGATTCTCGAAAAGGTTCGGACGCACTTCGACGTTCCGATTGTGACGGACGTTCACGAATCGACGCAGTGCGAGGCGGTGGGAGAGGTTGCGGATGTGATTCAAATCCCCGCTTTTCTTGCGCGGCAAACCGATTTACTCGTTGCGGCGGCACACACGGGAAAAGTCGTGAACGTCAAAAAGGCGCAATTTATGGCTCCCGACGATATGAAAAACGTTGCGAAAAAACTCTGTGAAGCGGGAAACGAGAAAATTCTGCTGTGCGAGCGCGGAACGTCCTTCGGCTACCATCGGCTCATCGTGGATTTTACGGCTCTTCCGGAAATGAGAAAAACGGGTTTTCCGGTCGTTTTTGACGCCACTCACAGCGTTCAGACGCCGAGCGGAAACGGAACGGCTTCGGGCGGGAATCGTGAATTTGCGCCTCCGCTGATGTTTGCGGCTTTGGCGGTCGGCGTGGACGCTATTTTTGCCGAGGTGCATCCCGACCCCGAGAAAGCAATTTCGGACGCATCGAATCAGTTGCCGCTCGATGGAATTCGCGACATTTTGCGGCACGCGCTGGAGTTCGACCGGGTTGCGAGAAACGCTGCAAAATCCCCAGATTCCTGAAAAAAAGGACGTCGGGTTTGGGGATTGATGAGGTTTACGAGTTTGAACGAGTTGCGAGGGGTGAAGAATGTGGGACGCACGAAGCCGTGAGATTTTTGCACAAGAAATCAGTGAATTGGAAAAAGTGGCGGCCAGAATTGGTTCCGAAATGGATCAAGCGGTTGATTTGATTTTCAACTCAGAAAACAAAGTCGTCATTACGGGAATCGGAAAGACGGGAATCGTCGGACGGAAACTGGCGGCGTCGCTTGCGTCGACCGGAACGCACGCGATTTTTCTCAACGCAGCTGAGGCGGTTCACGGCGACTTGGGGATGGTGTGCCGACACGATATCGTCGTGGCGGTTTCCAACAGCGGTACGTCGCAGGAAATTCTCGCACTTTTGAAGCCGCTCAAGGTTTTAGAGTGTCCGATCATCGCAATGACGGGGAATTTACAGTCGGAACTGGCGCAGCGGGCCGATATTATTCTCGATACTGGGGTTGAGGCGGAAGCGGGAAAAATCGGGCTGGCGCCGACCACTTCGGCGACCGCCGCACTCGTGATGGGCGACGCGCTGACGCTCTGTCTCATGGAAAAAAGGAACTTTCAGGCGGAAAATTTCGTGCTGTACCATCCGGGCGGCGCGCTCGGACGCCGACTTCTGACGCGCGTTCAGGATCGAATGGAAACCGACATTCCAAAAGTTTCTATTCATTCGACGTTCCGGGAAATTGTGTACGAAGTGAGCAGCAAACGCCTGGGAACCACGATGGTTTGCGGCGAAAAGGGCGAGCCGGTCGGCGTCATTACGGACGGGGATATTCGTCGCGCAATTCAAAATTATGACGATATTCGTCATTTAACGGCCAAAGATTTTATGACGGCCAACTTCAAAAGAATTCGTCCGGACGTGATGGTGAGCGACGCGCTGGAACTTATGGACATCAATAAAATTACGACTTTGGCGGTGATGGACGGCGAGAAACTCTTGGGAATTCTGTCGATTCATCATATTTTTGATTTTAAGAATGATGAACTTTGATTTAAATTCGATTGATTCGGGCGATTCGAAAGATTCGGATGATTTTAACAAGTCGAACGATTTACCGCAGATTGAGCGCCATCCGATCGCCCCGTTTTTTCCTTCAGACGCACAGGTGCTGTTTTTGGGGAGTTTTCCGCCGCCCAAAACGCGCTGGTGTATGGATTTTTTCTATCCGAACCTTCAAAACGACTTTTGGCGAATTTTTGGTCTCGTATTTTTTCAGGATCGGGACTTTTTTCTGACGCCGCCAGAATCGGACAAAAATCAAAATTCAACGTATAAACCGACACGGAAATCAACGTCAAAACGAATTTTTGATCGTGAAAAAATCATGGAATTTCTGCGGTCGCACAAAATGGCGATGTACGACACGGCAAAAGCGGTGATTCGGGAAAAAGGAAATGCGTCGGACGCCTCGCTGCGAATCGTCGAGCCGCTCGACCTCAAAACCGTTTTGGAACGGGATTTACCGCAATGCAAGACGCTGCTGGGGACGGGCGAAAAGGCAGTTTGCGAGATTTTACGCTATGCAGGGGCCGATGCGTCCTCAAAACCGATGGTGGGAGGTTCCGTGGAAATCCTAATTGGAGGAAAACCGATAAAATTGTATCGACTTCCCTCCTCCTCGCGTGCGTACCCGCTCTCGATTGAGAAAAAAGCACAAATTTATGAAAAAGTTCTGAAAAGTTTAAATTTTATTCAGATTTCAGATTCCACTTTTTTCATGTAATCGATGCTTTTTTTCGTCAAAGCCTCGACGCCGGGCGTGTAATCGAAGACCTCAACGCTTACCCATCCTGCGTATTTTGTTTCTTTTAACGCCGCAAAAATCGGATGAAAGTCCAAATCTCCGAAACCAGGACCCTGAAGGTTGGGGTCGTTGGCGTGAAAATGACGCGTCCACGGCTGAAATTCACGAATGACGTCGGCCATGGGACGCCGCGAACCGTCGGGCGCAATCTCGCCGCCCCACATTGCTTTGCAGTCGAGGTGGAGTTGGACGAACGGCGACTTCACCATCTGAATGAGCGCCGTCGTTTCGAGCGCGCTCGTGAGGAAATTCGTTTCGGAGGGCGCCAGAGGTTCAAGCGCAATCGTAACGTGATTCTTTTCGAGCGTCGGAACCAATTCGCACAGTGCGTCGGCCGCATATTTGTACGCTTCGTCGCGAGTGACGCCGGGTTCCATGTTCCGCTGTTTCGGCGAGCCCCAAACCATAATGCTTCCGCCCAAGTCGGCGCAGAGTTCCGTGAGTGCTTTTCCGTAAGCGACCGTCTTTTTCCGGATTTCCGCGTCGGGATGCGTCAGGTGGAATCCCTGCGTTTTCGCAAGCAGCCAGTGCAAGCCCACGATTTCCACTCCGGACTGTTTCGCAATTTTACAGATTTCAGCACGTTTTTCTTTTGTAATGTCGCAGACGTTTGCGGGCGAGTCGGTCGGCGTGAGGGTAAATGGGGCGAGTTCCATTCCGGTGTAACCGCACTGCGCGACGAAATCGAACTGTTTTTCAAGGGTCCATCCCTCAAAAAGTTCGTTGCACATGGAATATTTGAACGACATAAAAACTCCTTAAAGTATGAATTTTTTTTGAAATTTGACCTGTTTTTTAGGATTTTTTTTAGGACTTTTAGGACTTTTTCAGGATGTGTTTTGTGTGGAGGGCTTCGTTTCCGGGAGTGTTGAGAAAATCGGAATAAAGCGTCTGAATTTCAGGATTCAGCGCGCTCAAATGAATCTCTCGAGCTTTGTCGGCTGCATACAGACCGCTCATGCGCTTTGTTCGAAGGCTGTCGGAAATCGGAATCTCCGTTTTCGGCAAACCGCCGCCGCCGATGCAGCCGCCGCGGCACGCCATTACTTCAATGAAGTCGAATTTTTGGGAGTCCAAAAGCCGAAACATTTCGCGGGCCGCAGAGGTTCCATGAACGATTCCGATTCGGAAAGTCTCGCCGCCGATTTTCACTTCCGCACGGCGCATTCCGTCGAGACCGCGAACGGGCGTGAAAAGCAGAAAGTCCTTCGGAGGAATTTCGTGGGTGCGGGAATAATAAATCTGACGCAAAACCGCTTCCGTAACGCCGCCGGTATTTCCGAAGATGACGCCTGCGCCGGACCCGGAACCTGTGAGCGAGTCCCACTCTCCAGGAGGAAGCTGCGCGAAATCCACACCAAGTTCCTGAATCCACCAGCCGATTTCGCGGGTTGTGAGGACAAAATCCAGTTCGTTTCCGAGCGTTCGTTCGTATTTTTTGGCGGTACACGGGGAAATCGCGACGACGACCACGTCTTCAGGACGAATCCCTTTTTCACGGGCAAAATACGATTTTAAAATGGCTCCCTGCATCCGCATCGGACTTTTGCAGGAGGAAATCTGCGGAACGGAATCGGGGAAAAATAATTGTGCAAATTTCACCCATGCGGGACAGCAGCTCGTAAACATCGGTTTTTTACGGTCACTTTGGATGTATTCCTCGAATTCTGCCGCTTCTTCCATTACGGTGAGGTCGGCACCGAACGTCACGTCCATCACAAAGTCGAAACCGAGTTTGCGCAGTGCGGTGATTAATGGTTTTTCGACGTTCGTTCCATGTTCCATTTTGAACATTTCGCCCAGTGTGACGCGGGTGGAGGGGGCGACGATCGCGACGAACTTTTTGGTTCCTTTATTTTTCTTGTTGGAAGTAATGGCGTTGTACACCTCCTGAAGCTGAAAACGTTCTGTGACGCCGTTATTCCAGCAGTTTGCGGTGCATTGACCGCAATGGATACATGGTACAGTATTCAAATTTCCGTAACCGAAAACCGTTTGAACGTTGCGGCAGACCGCCACACAGTCTCCGCAGCGCTCGCAATTTTGTTGATTGTACTGAATTGCAGGATTATTTGGGTCGAACGGCAGTCTGCGCGGACCTTGGGACTGCTGCGGAGCGGGTTCCTGTTTTTTCATCCAGCTGAATTGGGCCTTTGCGGAACACGGAATTCCAGCGGCGCTTACGGCTGCGGCTGAAACGGCGGCACGAAGAATTTTTCGACGGGAAAAACGTTGCATGAATGGGAGTCCTTTTTGGGGGGAGTAAGAAACATTCTATAAGTATGCATCTCATTGTAACGCCCTGCACGGATTCTGTCAAGGGCTGCGGAAAACTTTTTTTTGAGGGAACGATTCTCTCCCGCCTTGACAGAAAGTCTCCCGGCTGTTAAAATATGAGAAAAGTGTGTTTTTCACAATATATTGTTTCGAAAAATCAAGGAGTTTTTATGTCCAACCTCAAATTAACCCGCCGCCGTTTTCTCGCCTCGGCTGCCGCAGCCTGTGCGGTTCCGTATCTCGTTCCGGGGAGCGTTCTCGGACTGGATGGAAAACTTTCTCCCAACGAACAGCTTCAAACGGTCCTCGTCGGTTATGGGAACCGCGGGCGCGATCTGCTGGGCGGGTCTCTTGGTTCCAGTCAGTTTCATCTGATTGGCGCGTGCGACTGTTTTGCGCGTCAGAAACAGGCGGCGGCGGATCGTGTGAATGACCGCTACAAAAATCAAGACTGTAAAATGTTTGACCGTTACGAAGACGTTCTGGCGTGGAAAGACGTGGACGTTATTATTAATTCGACGCCGGACCACTGGCACACAAAAATCGCTGTGGAAGCGTGCAAAGCCGGAAAAGATGTGTATTGCGAAAAACCGCTGACGCTCACGCCGATCGAAAGCCGTCAGATTGTGAAAGCTGCTCGAAAGTATAATCGCGTGGTGACGGGCGGCTCGCAGCGCGTGATGGAAGATTACGGTTACATGGCGCCTGTCGTGCAGTCCGGAGCGCTCGGAAAAGTGACCGAAGCACACGTTGGTGTGGGAAATCCGCCGATCGAATGCTGGACTCCTGCGCAGGAACAGCCGGAAGGACTGGATTGGGACCGCTGGCTCGGTCAGGCGCCGTGGGTTCCGTACAATTCCTGGAGGTGTTCGGGCAGTTACGGCGGCGGATGGCGCAACTTTGTGGAATATGGGAACGGTTTTCTGGCCGACTGGGGCGCGCATAAGTTTGCGGGGACGCTTTATATTATGGGAATGGATACGGAGGAACCCGTTACGTTGGTTCCGCCTCACTGTGACGAAAACGAAACGGACGGTGCACTTGCGATTTTCGCGAATGGATTCAAACTCTATCATGCTCGCGGCGGACACGATGTGACGCTCGTTGGAACCGAACGAACGTTCCGTCATCAGGAGGACCGCAACGTGATTAAACCGCTGCATGCGGTCGATATTCGGCGCTATCACGGCGGCAAAACGTCGATTATGGAGGAATACGGCTGGTGCGTTCGTCACCGCGTTCGTCCGTTCCAAGACGTTGTTTATCCCGCGACCGCAGCCGTTTTCTGCCAGCTGATGGCGTTCTGCTATCGTCTGAACCGTCGTTTGGAATGGGATCGTGAAACTTGTACGTTTAAAAACGACGAAGCCGCTTCGCGCATGGTGCGTCGCGTGCAGCGCTATCCGTATCAGATCGAGTTCGATTGAACGTTTTTCCCCCCTCGTTTTTAGTGCAAAAATCATTCTTTGAATAAAAACGAATATTGAATGAATATTGAATATATAAAAACGAATAATAAACTAAAAATCAATAAATAATAGAAAATATAAGGATTCCCAATTGATGAGAAAATTATATACGATTTCCGCGATGGCGGCGGCCCTTCTTTCCGGCGTGATTGTGACGGCGCAGTCGATTCCGACGCCCCAGTATATGAGTTCGATGGACGGTCAATTCGAACAAAATCCGAAGCTCGCCGACCTTCTCGACGCCATGGAAAACGGTCCTGCGCAGGCCGACGCGAACGGGAGCACGTTTGAAGCACCCAAAGCCCATCGTTCCGGCCCGCATGAAATGGCGTTCCAGACGTGGGTGGAATACAGCTACAGAATGTCCGCGCCGGGCGCAAATCCTGCGGACATGAAGGCGCAAATGAAGGAAGCGCTTGCGTCCGATAAACTGTCGAACGGGACGAAAGTCTGGCTGATTCGTGAATTTCAGTGGTTCGGAACCGAAGAGGACGTCGACGCACTCGTTCCGTTTCTCACCTCGCCCGAATACACGCTGCGCGACGAAGCAATTCGAACGATTTCAAAAATTCCCGGACAGAAATCAATCGATGCGCTGAAAGCAGCTGCGAAAAACGCAGACGATTTGGATCGGAAACGGATTGCAGATGCGATTCGTCAGCAGATTCAAGACATTTCGCGCACGAACGAGACGGAAATGCCGCAGGGTTTGCCGTACGCCTCGACCGATGAAGTGGAAAAGTGGATGCAGGGATACGCGCAGCTTTCCGACGAGTTGAAAATCGAAACGATTGCGTCTCTGACGGTTCTGGGCGACCGAAAGTACCTCCCTGTGGTGCTCGACGCGTTCAATGTGGAGGGTGAAAACGCCGACTTTTTCAAGACGGAAGCGATTTTGGCCCTCGAAAAGCTCGCAACGGCAAACGAAGTCCCGGTGTTGCTCGAAAATCTGAAATTCGATCGGAATCTTGTGATTCGGGTTGCAAGCGTCGTTGAGGCGGACGGATTCGATGAGGCGCTCGTCAAAGCACTCGACTCGGCCGACCCGGAAACGTTCAACGCAATCTGCGCCATTCTGACGAACCGAAGCACGAACGTGTTTGAGAAAATTGTTGCGAAAATCAGTTCTTCCGACTGTGCAAACCGTAACGAATTGATGTCGATTGTGTGTCGGATTGCGGCAAAAGAAGATGTTCCGGCTTTGGTCGATACGCTGACGCTCTACAAAGAGGGCGGCGAGCGCGACAGTGCGGAAAAAGAAATCGCGTCGGTGTGCGGCGGCGATTCGGCTCCGATTCTTACGAAAGAACGTGATTTGGCGCTTGTTCTTCCGCTTTTGGGACGTGTCGGCGACGATGCGGCCTGGAAAATCATTGATGAAAATCTGAAGAACGAATCGATGCGGGAGATCGCGATTCGTGCGCTGTGCAACCTTCCGAACGCAAAACAGGCGGAAAAAATGCTGACGGTCGTCGACGGCGACACTTGCAGCGATGGTCAGAAAATTGCGGCACTCCGTGCGTACATTCGAGTCGTTTCTTTGCCGGACGATCAAATCGGAATCTCCGCAAATCCTGCGAAAAAGCTGGAAATGCTGCGGGGCGCGATGGACCGTGCGACGCGAGTCGACGAAAAGAAACTGGTACTCAGCCGACTGAATGCGATTCGTGACGCTGCGAGCGCCAAATTCGCCATGGAATTCGTTTCCGATCCGGCTTTGGAACAGGATGTGTACCGTGCGATTGTGGATCTTGCGCACCACGATAATGTGCGTCGTCCCAACGCGGCGTTCTTCGGACCGGCACTTGAGCTTGTAATTGAAAAATGTACGAATGAAGAACTCGTGATTCGAGCGAAAAAGTATCACGATATGCTGTAAGATTTTTTTCGAAGTCCTGACGTTGAAAAGCGTTAGGACTTTTTTACAGGAACCTGCGAGTTTTCTGAATAACGTACAAAGCTAAAATTCGGCCCTCCGTGACGCCGAATCATCAACGAATATCGTGTGAGAAATCGTGCAAGAAATAAAAACCTATTATACTATTAATATTAATGAAGGAACTAAAATGAAAAAAAGCCTGCCTGTAATTGGGATTTTCCTGATGCTGGCGCTGTGCGGAATGTTCTGCGCAAGCGCGGCGACTGCGGAAAATGAAGAGTACAAACCCCTCGCATTTACGGTTCATACGCAAACAACGGGGCCCGTGACGGTGAAACTTGCGCCGATGGACGTCGTTTCGGAACTGAACGTTCCTGTGACGCTTCCGCTTACCGTTTCGAACAGTGCCGACACGCCGATTTCCGCGACGCTGACGTTTTACTCCTGCGACACCGTCACGCCGATGACCGCCGGGAAAGAACAGAAAATCGTGACGAAAAAAATCGAGATTCCTGCAAAAGGAAGCGTCGATGAGGAATTCACGTTCAAGATGCTGGATGGAACGTACAGCGCGCACTATCCGCTTCACGTGAAGTGCGATTTTACGTTTTCCGATCGGGAAATGGAGGTTCATTCCGTCCGCGTCATCGAGACGAAAGTTTCTGCCTCGAAAAAGTCTTTCGAACCGACGATCGTAAAAATCGGCGGCGTCTCTCTTTTGGGAAAATCGTACAATGCAAGCCGAACGCTGAAAGACGAAACCATCGAAATGCCTGATTTTTCAGGGAGCGACCCGACGAGTCACTGCGCGTACAATTTTCAACAGTACACGACGAACGGCGACACGCGGCCGTGTTATTCTTCCCATCCGCCGTATTTGCCGCAGGGCGGGTCGTTTTTTGCCGCCTATCCGGTGGAACTTCCGAAAGAAGCGGGACTGGCGTTTTCGTATGGAGTGTGCGTGCGCAACGTGCTTCCGCCGGAGCCGCCGACCGATGGTGTGACGTTCCGTTTTTGGGCGCAGGAAGAGGGAAAAGAACGCGTGCTGCTCGACGAGTATCACACGGTGAGTACCGTTTGGGAGGATCGTTCTTTCTCCGTCGACGCGTATGCAGGAAAAGCATTTACGTTCGTCGTGGAAATGAATCCCGGTCCGAAAAACAACACGACGTGCGACGGCTGCTTCCTGAGTGGAATGACGTTCAATTCAGGACGCGGAATGCGTCTGGCGGAAAGCGTCGATGCGGCGCAGAACAAGCCGTTTGAGCTGAAATTGGATGAGGAATCCTCTGCCAGAATTTATCCGGGTGCAAACGGTCTGCTGGATGCAAAAATCAGCGTCGGAAACCCGAAAAAACCCGATTCGTTCGTGACGTTTGACGGAATCACGCTGGCGGTCGGCGCGCAGAGCCTCACGACTTCAAGTACCGTTTTTACGAAGAAACCGGAACTGAAACTTGCGGAAGACGGAAAAACGCTGCTTTTCAACTGTACGCTTCTCGCAAACGACACGGAATTTCCGATCGAGGTGCGCGTGTACGCCGAAAATGGAATGCTCGTTTTTGACGTTCCGAAAACCAATCCGACGGAAATTCGCAACTTTACGTTCCGTGCCGCCGACAAAACCGCAAAACGCGTCTACTGGGGACACGGATTTGTGAACGAAAATCCGAAGAAATTCCGGATGGGAATGGGCGGTCACAATCTGGCGGCCAGTCACGTCGGAATGGATTTCGAAAACGGAACGTCGCTGCTTATGGGTGCGTCGAACGCTCCTGCGGCGTTCAACTGTGACGGCGAGAACCGAATTTACACGCTCGAAATGAACAGCTGGTTCAAACTTGCGCTCGTTCCCGACTACAAAAACGCCTTCGACGCCGCCGTGAAATATCGTAAAAACAACACGTGGCTCCCGCGTACGGCTCCCGGTGTGGAACGGAAACGAGGACGCCTCACCTACGATGTTTGGGGCGGTGCGTACGCGCAGAACGTCGAAGAAATGCGCAAAGCCATTCAGTACGGCGTGACCGACTCGCTTTTTGTGAAGCACGTCTGGCAGTGCTGGGGGTACGACGTTCGTCTGCCCGACATTTGGAATACGAATCCCGACGCTCCGACCTGCGTGCTTTCCGGACTCGGAAAATACGAGGAACTGAAGGAACTCGCAGAACTTTGCGCTGCGCACGGAATCCCGTTCGGAGTGCACGACAATTACATCGATTACTATCCGGATGCGGAAGAGTTTTCGTACGATTATATCGATTTTCACGCAAACGGCACGCCGCGCAAAGCGTGGATCAATCACGGCGCAGGCGTGCAGAGCTATCAGTGGCGTCCCGACCTTTTCAAACCCTTCCTGGAACGAAATTTGGCGCTTGACCGCAAATATTTACCGACGATGGACGCGTATTTTGTGGACGTTTTCACCTCGGCGAATGTGTACGAATATTATGGCCGCGACGGTCAATTCCATCCGATGACGCAGACGGCCGCTTGTTGGAAAGACGCTTTTGAGACGATTTCTGCCGGACTTTCGCACGAAATCGACGGGAAAAACGTTCCTGGAATCACGATGAGTGAAGCGGGTGCCGATGCTCTTTTGGGGTCCATTACGGGCGCGGACTGTCAGTGGATGCTGATCGATTCGGAAAAAGGCGGTTCGTGGCGGATGTTCATTCCGTGCGGCAATTGGGCGCGAACGCCGTGGTTTACCGCCGTGAATCACACGAATTTCTCGCGTCACGGCGCCGGTTATTCCGGTCGTTACATGGCACTGCGCGATGCAAATCTGCACAACGCGATGAGTGACGATTACATCAGCGCCGAAATTCTCGGCGGACTCGATCTGATGGTTGAAGCCGACACGATTTTTGCCGGAAGTGTGCGGAAAAACTATCTCGCGCAGCACGTTGTGCGGTCGCTCGCCGACGAGGAAATCGAGGGTGTTGATTTCGTGGACGGAAATATCCGTCATCAATGCGTCACTTGGAGCAACGGTTTCAAGGTGTACGTAAATCGAGACGTCGAAAATTGGAAAGTGAAAAACTATCTCCTTCCAAAATACGGTTTCGTCGTTTTGAACGGGAAAGGCGCTTTCCTCTCCGGAATCGTCCGCAATCCTGAAAATACGCAGGAAATCGTCGAAATGTCGCGTCGTCCCGATGGTTCTTTCTACATGAACGGCCGCGGAAAACAGACCGTAAATTTGCTCCCGATTCAGCCGACGATGAAGAGCGCGAAAGTGCTTGAAGACGGAAAAGCGTTTGAAGTTGTGACGAACTGGAAGTGCGGCGGACCTGCACCGAAAGATCTTTCGATTTTTGCACACGTATACGAACCTCGGCGCGGGTACGATTTTAAGCCGACGGGCTGGTATGACGGTTATTCGTGCGATATTCCTACATCGAAGTGGGGGACGTCGCCGGAAACACAGAACATCGAAACGGGCGCGGGTCACGTGTTTCGGGTTCCGGAAGACGCTCGGGACGGCGTGTATCACGTGATGGTTGGGCTGTACGACACGCAGAAACGCTACACGCTCATGGGCGAAAGTGCGCAGGATGTACGTTATTCTGTCGCTTCGTTCCAGATTCGGGATGGAAAAATCGACGGCGAAATCAGTCCGGTTGCGATTACGGAAACGATGGACGATTTTCAGCGTCTTGTGGGAAATAAAACCCCCTTCTGCTGGAACGGCATCTCGACGCTCGGCGTGATTCGGGTTCAACCAACGGAAAACGGGTTGGAAATTTTGCCGCTTCCTCCGGAAAGTGAGTTTGACGTCACGCTTGAAAAGAGTGAAAAACCCGTAAAAAGCGTGAGCTGCGATGGAAAAGATGTGGAATTCACCACGAAGGACGGTCGAACGACGTTTCACGTGAAAGTCGAAGACGCGAAGATTTATAAGGTTGAATTTTAAGAGTTGTATTCAAAAAGGAAGTCATAAAAACACAATATTAAAAAGTTTTTGAAAAAGGGGTCTGGGGTCGTGAGCCGCGACGGGCGAAAGTGCTGCCGCACGAGTGACGCTCTCGTTGGAGCGAAATTGCGAGCAGTAAACAACATTCAAAATGTTTTTTCCCCACGACCGTTACGACAGTACGGGAGCGTTTTGTTTCCTCCCGTTAGGGTGGAAACACCGCCACGGTGCAAAAAGACCCTTGAAACACAACTTTCATTATACGACTTTCGTACAGTAACGTTTTTTTGTAAAAATTTTAAATCTGAGGTTTTTAGAACTTCCTAAAAGTTTTGAACGCTTCAGCAACAGTCGTTCCTTTTTTGCGGCGGCTGTTGCTTTATTCATCGAAAACCGATATTTTTTGAAAACGCAACACATTTTCATTATTTCCCATCCCCCATTCCCCCCCATTTTATCTATTTTAGGAGTGTTTATGCGATTCAGACTCTCTATATTGTGTGCAATATTCTTTCTTGCATTGATTTTCACCGGATCCGGTCCCTGCGTTTTTGCGCAGAAGTGCGCGGAATCGGATTCCATGACGCCCATTTTTCTGACGGCAAACGATTTGTCGATCGCAACGGGCGAGCCGTCGCTTGTGACGATGGGAAATCTTCCGGTTTGGTCGCTCTCCGGCGGGACGGTCGGACAGTCGGTTGTCGGGATTGTAACCAATTTACCTCAAAACTGCGGCGGCGTGAAAGTGGAAATCGTTGTGACGACGACCGACGAAGAAACGAATCCCTCACTCGAAGACGTCTATCGGGTCCATCTTTCGCAAATGCTTGCGGGAGAAGAATTTACGTCGTCCTGCGTTCTTGGAAATCCGGTACGCACGCCTCTCGCCGCTGCGCCGCTTCGGCCTCGCACGATCGTTTTAGAGTCGTATTATGCGGTCGATTCGTCGGCTCCTTTAGTGGTGCGGATTCAGCGCGAGCCTGGCGACCCGGCCGACACTTTTACGCGTCCGGACGGTTTGGCGCTCGTTAAAATTACGCCGCTGCGCGCGCCGAAAAGTGCATTCGTCGTGCAGGATGTGAGCGGCTACAATTCGTGGCCGATGCTTCAGGCGATCGGGGAAAAACTCGTTTGCGTGTACAGCCGCGGGTCGGGACACACCATTGCGGAAGACGCTCGGGCGGTTTACGCTCGCACTTCCTCGGACGGCGGAAAAACTTGGACGGATGAAACCGTCGTTGCAAATACGGACAGAGACGGCGAGGTTGAGATTGGAAAGGGCCTTGATTCCACGGGCGCGATGCTGCTTTGGGTGCGGAGAATCGGTCACGGTCAGTTCAATCACGATTTGTACCGTTCGACGGACGGCGTGACGTTTACGCACCTCGCGGCGCCGAAACTCGAAATCGTTCCGATACAAATAACCGACGTGTTTTCGGTCCCGAACGCGGGGCTGATGGCGCTGTGGTTTGCAGGAAAATACGACGATGACGGGCCGTGCCACTCCTGGGGGACGCTCACGAGCAGCGACGACGGAGCCACTTGGACTCAGCACGTTGTTGAATCCGAACTCCTAAAAGTCGATTGGCCGACCGAACAGTCCGCCGTCTGGCTCGGTGATGGAAAAATTCTGGCGCTGGCGCGGACGGAATTGGGGGGACTGACGACCCAAAACTCCCAGTTTCAACTGACTTCGACCGACTCCGGAGCAACGTGGAAACGTACAAAAACCAACATCGGCGACGTTTTGGCCTCCACACCGAGTTTGGTTTTCGATTCAGAAACGGGTTTGGTCAGTAATTATTACTACCATCGCGGGCGCGGCGTCGTTCGGCGGCGTGTGGTTTCGGCGGAACGCATTTTCGAAAATCCGCTCAGCTGGCCGACTTCCGAAGCGGTTGCGGTTGGAAGTGCGGTGACGTTTGATGCGGGAAATGCGAATGCGACGTTCATCGGAAAGACGCATTACGTCTCCTTCTATTCTGGAAAAGCGCCCGACACCGCCGTTTTTGTTTCAGCAGTTGCTGCGCCGAAAGAATAAAAAAATGAAAGAATAAAAGAACGAAAAACGAACGGAATTGAAGGAAGAATTCCGTTCGCAGATACGATATTTTTTTATCGAGGAGTCGTCCCGCTTTTACCGAGTCTGCGGTCGCATTCTTCCATCATCGTGAGGAACTCTCCGCGATTGCGCACAAGATTGAAGTCCGGCTCCCGATTCACAAAATCACGAAACGTAGGGTCCAGATACAAACAGCGTGACAGATATTTGAGACATTTTTCAGTCTGTTTTGCGAGTGCGTGGTAGCAGGCGAGATTGTACAGAATCACCGTCGATTTCGGCTGAATGAAGAGCGCATTTTCGAGGGATTCGATCGCCAAATCGCAGCGTCCGACCCGTTTTTGGCACATTCCGATGAGGAGCCATAATTTGATGTCGGACGGTTCCATCAAAACCGCCTGACCGAGCGGATAGAGCGCGTCGCGATATTTTTTCGTTTCAAAAAGCGCGGCGCCTTCGAGATACAGCAACTGGGGCGTAAAGGATAAACGCAGCTCGTTTGCTCGTCGAACTTCCTCCAGTGTACGCAACGGCATTCCGAGTTCGAGGTATCCCTCGGCCCGAAGCGTAATTTTTTTTAGTCGAATTGCGTCCAACGAATTCTCCACCTTTTTTCTCCCTCAAAAAAGACCCATTCTTATTATAGCTTCTTTTTTACCTAAATCAACTCCTTTCCTCATTTTTCCAAAAAAATTTTTTAAAATTTTACTCCAAAAATCTAAAAAATCCAAATTTTCTCTAAATTCTTCCTATTTCCCCCAATCTTTTTTCTTGATTTTTCTATTTTTTTCCGATTTTCGAAAGAATCCATTCCTGAAAGATTTCTCGCCCCTCCAAAAAAGACACTTCCGCGCGAAGGGAAAAAAGCGGCAGCTGCTGAAAAAGTTCCGGCTTCAGTTTGACGGCATCTTTTTCTGTACAAATAACAACTTCAAGGCCTTCCGTCTGCGCCCATTGTACGATTTCGCGGGTTTCATCCGTTCCGTACACCTGATGGTCTGCAAAATTTTTCGTCGAAGCGGGTTCCAGCCCTGCTCGTTTTAACGTTTCGAAAAATCCGGTCGGTTTCCCAATTCCGCAGAATGCGCCGATTTTCTGTTTCGAGAATCGATTCTGCGCTTCCGCAATCGTTAAAATCGAACCATCTTTTGCCGCCAAACCCGTTGGTTCGTACGTCGTTTCGACCCACAGACGTTTTTTCGGGGAAGGAAATCGCGTTTCCAGTTCCTCACGAAGCGTGTGACGTTCGCGCAGACTCAACTGTTCCGCATGCGTCAAAATAAGGACGTCGGCCCGCCGAAGTTCACGCATCGGTTCGCGCAGCGTTCCGCACGGGAAAAGCCGACCGGTTAAACCGAAAGGTTCCGAAGCATCCACCAGAACGATGTTTCCGTCTCGATATAGTTTTCTGTGCTGAAATCCGTCATCCAAAAGAAGCACCTCAGCCCCCCATTTTTCGACGGCACAGCGCGCGCTTTCACAGCGGTTCGGATTTTGAAGCTGCACGACTTCAGGAAGACGTTTTGCGAGTTCGCGCCCCTCATCGTTCAAAAAATTGGTTTCCAAATCGGTTTCGGAATTGGTTTCCGGATTCGATTCGTTCTTTTGATTTTGATTGCATTTCTGTTTGATTTCTCGATTTTGTTCTTTCGATTTGTAACCCCGACTCAGAACGGCGATTTTTCGGCCTTGAAGCAGGAGTTCGCGGGCGATCCAAAAGACGACGGGACTTTTTCCGGTTCCTCCAAGCGTCAGATTTCCGATTGAAAGGACGGGAACTGCTGCATGAAACGTGCGTTCCGGATGACGGTCGAAAGAACGATTGCGCAGCCAGACGGCCAAAGCGTAAAAAGGACGCACCGTTTCGAGGAAGCAACGCCAGCATACGGCGGAGGGACCGTGTTCCTCGTGCAACAGGATTCGTCGAAATCGTTCGGAATTCATATCTTTTTCTTTCTCGGAAGATTTTTTTCTCATTTTCTCTATTGTAGCATATTTTTTCCGATTTTTCCAATTTCTCCAGAAAATTTTTGGAAATTTTCGGATATTTTAAATTTCCCATCTTGCCATTTTGAATTTTCGGTTTAAAATAGGAAGAAGTAGTATATACTCATCACACCTGAAAATTTAGGGAATCGTTTGGAGTTTTTCGGCCTCGGTTTCACGCGCGATTCACCCTGCGGGAGAATCTGGCTGCCCGTCAAGAATTTACCGTCGCGGGGAGAAGGGCTTTTTGCAAGTCTCCCCTCTCCCCAGACCTCTCACCCGGAAAACTCCTAATATTTTGTGGAATGAGGATATTTTAAACGTTCGTGAATTTTTATACCCATTTGGAGTTTCTTTTATGAATTTTTTGCTTTCCCAAACCGGATTTAATTTCGGTGCGGTCGATATTGGCGTTTTCGTCGCATTTATCATCGCGGTTATCGTCATCAGTACTTTGAAAAGCCGTTCCGCCGGCGAGTCGAGTGAGGATTATTTCCTTGCAGGGCGCGGTCTTTCTTGGTGGCTCATCGGTTTTTCGCTCATTGCAGCAAACATTTCTGCCGAACAGTTCGTCGGAATGGCGGGAAATGCCGCGCAGTGCACGGGACTCGCAATCGCAAGTTTTGAATGGATCGCCGCCATCACGCTCGTCGGAGTCGGTTTCATCTTCCTCCCCATGTTCCTCAAATGCGGTATTTATACGATTCCTGAGTTTCTCGAATATCGTTACAATAAGTTCGCGCGCTCCCTGATGTCGCTCTTTATGATGATTATTCTCGTTGGAGTTTCCATTGCGGCCGTGATTTATTTGGGCGCACTCACGATTGATACGCTGTTCCACGGGACAGTTCTTTTTGCGGGAATTACGGTGAACGTTTACACCGCAAGCTGGGTGCTCGGAATTTTGGCCGCTTGCTACGTCTTCATCGGCGGTCTGAAAGCGTGCGCCTGGGCGGATTTGCTTCAGGGAACGGCTCTGATTTTGGGCGGCGCAGTGGTGATGCTTTACGCATTCGGCGAGTTTGACGAAATGAAAATTGCCGACATGCAGGCGACGCCGCAGTATCAGCGTCCCGCCGCGTACCAGAGCGGAGCCGACGCCGACATGTTTTCCGATGTGACCGATGAGTCGCCAGTTCTCGAAAAATTCACAACAATCGACGCCGACAAACTGCATATGATTCGTCCGCTCAACGACCCGAACATCGTTTGGACGACGCTTTTGTTCGGTATTTGGATTCCAAACTTCTATTATTGGGGTCTGAATCAGTACATCATGCAGAGGACGCTGGGGTCTCGGTCGCTTGCGGAAGGACAGAAAGGGATTGTTTTTGCGGCGGCGATGAAACTTATTATTCCGTTTATCGTCGTGATTCCCGGTATTTTGGCGTTTAATATGTACCACTCGCAGATGGCGGAAGAGGCGCAGACCGACGCTCTGGCAAACAAACCGACACTGGCGCTGTACGAGCGTTTGGCGGCCGGAACCCCTGCGAAAGACGATAAAACTGACTCGTTGTTCAAATTTGACCGTGATTTCGCCTGCCTGCATTATGAAGATGCAACAAATATCGCAAAGTTCAATCGAAAACAGCTCAAACTGGATGAAAACGCGTTCGATGCGGATTTGCAGAAAAACGCTGCGAAAATCAGCGACGAAAATGCAAAAGCGAAAGTGGAAATGGATGCCGGAACGGTGAACGCGCTGGCGCTCAACAGCATGAACGAGGAAGTTCTGAAGGGTCAGAAAAACGTTCAAAAAGAACTGATTGGTTACAAATACGACGCGGCTTTCCCGCTGCTGCTTCGAAATCTTCCGTTCCCGGCTGGAATTGCGGGGTTCGTCCTTGCGGCGCTCTTCGGCGCGATTATGAGTTCGCTCGCTTCGATGCTCAATGCGGCTTCGACGATCTTCACGATGGATATTTATAACGAATACATCAACAAGAAGGCGTCGCCCAAGACGCAGGTTTTCGTCGGACGTTTCTGCGTGGTTCTGTTCATGGTTTTTGCGTGTCTGCTCGTTCCCATTCTCGCGAATCCGAAATTCGGCGGACTCTTCAAATACATTCAGGAATTCCAGGGTTATTTGTCCCCCGGCGTCCTTGTGGTGTTCCTCTACGGTCTCATTTCGAAGCGCGTTCCTGGTTTTGCCGGTGCGATGGCGATTCTGCTCAGCCCAATCGTGTACTACGCAACGAAAGTCGTTCCTCAGACGGCTGGGATGAACTATCTCAACCAAATGGCGATTACGTTCGGTGTTTTGTGGGCGCTGATGTTCCTCGTGAACGTCCTGTTTCCGCGTAAAGATGCGATTGTGCTGCCGCACAAAACCGAGATGGATATGACGCAGTCGAAGGGCGCTGCGATGGCCGGTGCTTGTGTCGTCCTCATTACAGTGGCTCTGTACGTTTATTTCTGGTAATCGTGCATGTTTCGAAAGCCGTCTGACTCTATTCGGACGGCTTCCGTTTTTCTTTTTTCTTTATTTCCTCTTCTTTATCGCATCGTTTCTTCGTGTACGATTTTCACAAATTCGATTGCGTTTTCGACCGGAGTTTCTGGAAAGATTCCGTGTCCGAGATTGAAGACGTGACCGGGCCGCAAGCCGACTTGAGACGCAATTTCACGAACCTGACGTCGTATTTCGTCGGGTGACGCAAGAAGAATCGCGGGGTCCATATTTCCCTGAAACGCTCGATCGTAACCAATCATGCGCCGCGCTTCCGCAGGTTCGACCCGCCAGTCTGCGCCGATACAGTCGCCTCCCGCCGCAGAAACCGCTGGAAGAAGCATCGGATTTCCTGTAGTAAAATGAATCACCGGCGTTTCGGGAGAGTGCGCTTTGACGCCGGAAATGACGCGGTGCGAGTATTCTTGTACGTATTTCGTATAATCTCTTGGAGAGAGTGTGCCGACCCAGCTGTCGAACAGCTGCACGATGTCGGCGCCCGCGTCGATTTGGGCGTTGAGGTACAAGATGAGCGCTTCGGAAAGACGCATCATCACGCGGTCCCACACGTCCGGATGCGTGTACATCATTTTTTTGACCCGCAGGTAATTTCGGCTCGCACGTCCTTCGATTGCGTAACTTGCGAGCGTGAACGGCGCGCCCGCAAACCCAATGAGCGGCAATTCCGGATTCAGCCCCATTCTTGTTTTTTGTACGGTTTTGAACACGAAATCCAGCGCGTGGACATCTTCGAGCGGGTGCAGATTTTCGGCGTATTCCGGTTCGAAAATCGCATTATGAATCACGGGGCCTTCGCCCTTTTGAAACTCCAGATCCATTCCCATTTCCTGCAAAATTGGAAGCAGATCGGAGAAAATAATGGCCGCATCGACCCCCAGTTTTTCGACGGCGGTGAGCATTACTTCGGCGCAAAGTTCCGGATCGCGGCACAGACCGAGAAACGAACCGCGTTCACGAACGTCACGATATTCTTTCATGTAGCGTCCCGCCTGACGCATCATCCAGACGGGTGCGCACTCCACCGGCTCGCGGCGCAGCGCTTTCATCATTCGGCTATTCCAGCACGGGCTTTTTATCATTATAATTCCTGCTTTTTTGTTTGAAAAATCCTTTTTTTATACAAATACTAATTCTACAAGAAAAATCAGTTTAAAATATTAGGAGTTTTCCGGGTGAGGGGTCTGGGGAGAGGGGCGGCTTGCAAAAAGCCCCGCTCCCCACGACCGTGAATTCTTGGCGGGCAGCGCGATTCTCCCGTTAGGGTGAATCGCGCGTGAAATCGAGGCCGAAAAATCCAAACGATTCCCTGAAATTTCAAGTGTGATGAGTATATTTATTCCTTATAACGTACCTTGAATCTCAAGGATTCAGCCGTTTCCCATCGCGATACACATGCGTTTCGAGCGGCAAAATGTCGCAACGCATTCGAGTGCAGCGGAACGTCTTTTCCGAACTCATATTCATCGCGATGAAATACGGTCCGTAATTCAATTCGTAGTATTCGCAGCGTCCCGCATACATGTTGTCGCTTCCAAGCTCGAAATTTCGTACGAAATCCGGCATTTTCGCAATCGGGAGTTTTTCTCCTTCATGAAGCGAGTTGAGGCGCACCGGGTAGTGAACCCCATAATCCGGTCGAAAACCAAACGTCGTCCAATTCGGACGTTTGTATACGGTTCCGTCTTGTATTATTATGAATTTTGCGTAATTTCTTACCGTGGCGAAATGTTCGTAGTACGGTGTCATAAAATGAACTTTTGAGAGACCGTTTGCGCCAAAACGAGCTCGCCAGTACAGGGAAACGTACAATATTTCCTCGCCGTGACGCACTGCCGCAACGCCGTCCGTCGCGTCCGCAAAAACAAAATCCGGCTCTCCGGGACTCATCGGGAGCTTCGTTTTCAGCTCGGGATGCTTCTGTATTTCTGTTTTTAGAAAATCGTATTGAATTGGAATGTCGATTAGTACGTTGCTTACGCGCAAACTCCAATCTTTCAGCAGCTCCGAAACTTCGGGGAAAAACTGTCCATCGTCGACCATTTGTCGGAACGCGGCCAGCGCTTCCGGGTCGCGCGTCACATACGGCAGCCAGCACGCTGCGCCTTCTTTACCCGTTCTTTCACCGTACATTACGGGGCCGACGAGCGCTGTGTCGCGCCATCCGACCGCCGTTTCGAGCCGCATCGCCCGAAAACCTTCCTCATCGGGGGCCGGGTAGCGAAAAACGGAACGCGCGTGCGCCATTTTGACGAGCTGCGAACGAATCTTTGCGTCTCCCGTTTCCAGCAAAAGCTCCCCATTTTCGCTAAATTCACACGTCGAAAGAAACAGCAGGACGCCCCAATCGAGGACCTCGCCGTAACTCCCCACGTAACCCAATTCTCGCGAAAGGCCTTGAGGCGTCAGCTCGAAAAAACCCTCTCCCAGCGGCATCTCCGGCCCGTTTTCCGTCTCGCTGCCGCGCCAGGGTTCCAATCCTATGGATTCGTACAAATATCGTAATGTCTGTTTTGGGTCGAGCGCTCGTTTGGAATCGACGAGAATCAGCGCCCGATTCATCCTTTGAATATTCCAATCAATAATCATCGATTGATTCGTGAACGATCGCCGATGCTGAATGAGCCAGTCGATGCCGGCCGCGAAGAGGCCGCCCCACGCCTGACGCCGCGAGATTTCCGTTCCATCTTCCAGACGCAGCGTTTCGTCGAGCGCCTTCTGAAATTTCGGCGAATTCATCCGAAACACAGCTTCCGCGAGCGGTCCGGTTCCGAACCAGTCGTTATTATACTGTCCCGGGTCCAGCCGCGCCAGCGTTTCGTCCTTCTTCCAGCGCTGAAAATACGCATCTCCCGCTGCCAGAATCGCTTTTGGAATGTTCGGATTTCTCCAGGACGCGCTGCACCACGGAAGCGCAAAACCCTTTGCGAGCAATTCGGCTTTCTGCTGCGAAACGGGTCCTTTTTCCGCCTCTTTCAGAAAATTTTCCATTTGCGTATTGATGCGTGTTCGGATTTGTTCGAGCGTCTGCGTCTCGCTCGGCTCCGTTCGAACCGGAAGTTTTTCCCAAACGGGAGCCGCACTTGCAGATTTTCCGGAATTTTCCGCACTCATTTCCTCCAAAAACGTGTCATCATGCGAAAAAACGGACAGAATTGCGTGGGACGGTTCCTCAATTTCCTTTTGAAACTGTTCAAAATTCGCACCGTATCCCCAGATTCTGCCGCTAGCACGCAGTTCGAGTTCCAACAAGTCGCGATCTTGCGTCACAGATTCAGGTAAAGGAAACGTTACGAAATATGGACGATTTTCTCCCGCAGAGTTCCCTCCATGATGAACGATGTCGTAGTCCCCCAAGTGGCGGTATCCGTACTGTTTTCCGTCGATAAAAAGGACGAGCGTGTTGGAATCGGACTCATTTCCTCGAAAGCAGAAGGTCACGTAATTTGTCCATTTCGGCCGAACTTTGAGGGTGAAAAACATTCCGCCGGTCGTCCAGTTTTTTTCTTTCGGCACGAGAAATCTTCTTCCACATCCTCCCTCGACCACTTCGGTCAGGGTTCCGTCATCCACACGCCAAGCGTGGGCCGCTTCCGAGTTGGAATCCCCGAAATTCAGTCGATCGAGCGTTTTTGCGGACACAAAAACGGACAGGAATCCCCATAAAAACGTTCCGAGAGCGCATGGAAACCAAAATTTCATGGATTTGAACCTTTTCTTTTAAATAGACCTTTCGGTCTTTCAATTTTTCTTTTTTTCATATTTTCCAGTATACACCAGAAACCCCTGCTTGTAAAGCCCCGGCAGAAAGGGTATAATTCATTTTATGATGGAGAGGCTTTTCGCCGAGATTTGGTGAGCGTTGTTTTTTTAGGAGATTTCCATGCTCGAACGTCTTCAGAAACAGATGGAAGAGATTTTTCTTGGCAAAACGGTGACGGTGCAGCTCTGTCTCGCGGCTTTTTTGACAGGCGAACATTTGCTCATTGAGGATGTTCCGGGGGTGGGAAAGACGCTTCTTGCGCGCACTCTGGCACACAGTGTCAGCGCAAAGTTCCGACGCATTCAGTTCACGCCCGACCTTCTTCCGGCCGAAATCACAGGAAGTATGATGCCGTCGGCCGATGAAAAACGTTCGTGGAGCTTTGCGCCCGGTCCCATTTTCGCGAATATTGTGCTGGCGGACGAAATCAACCGCGCGACTCCGAGGACACAAAGCGCGCTTCTTGAGGCGATGGGTGAGGGCTGCGTCACCACGGACGGTGAAACTCGTGCGCTTCCGAAACCGTTTTTCGTCATTGCGACCCAGAATCCGGTGGAATTCGAAGGAACGTTTCCTTTGCCGGAAAGTCAGCTCGACCGCTTTCTTATGCGCATTTCCATCGGTTACGCGCCTCGCGAGCAGGAAAAACTGATGCTGGCGCAGGGGACCAATCCGGAGGCGAATCTGACGCCGGTTTTGTCCGTGGAGGACGTTTTGACGCTTCAGGAAAAAGTGTGTCGGGTGTCGGTGGAAGAGTCGCTGAAAGATTACATGATGGATATTGCGATTGAAACGCGTCAGGATCCTGCGTGCCGCGTCGGCGTCAGTACTCGAGGACTGCTGGCGTTTTACCGTGCGGTTCAGGCGTGGGCGTTCGTTCAGGGAAGGGATTATGCGGTGCCGGACGACATAAAATTTCTGACCGTCCCCGTTTTGGCCCACCGAATCGTGCTGAAATCGACGTTGAGGAAAGATTCAAGGAAAAATTCTGAAATTTTTTTGGAAAAAATTCTCGAACGAATTCCAACTCCATAAGTTTGTACAAAATTCAAAATGACGAACATCTGCGCCATTTTATTGTTAGTGTTCGTACATTATTCATATTTCTTGTGTCATCTATTGTTATTTATCTATATTTCCAAAAAATTGATTTATTCTAAAGATGTATAATTTGGAGAATTTAGGGGTTTTTCTGATTTTTCCAATTTTTCTACTTGACAACGGTACAAACGTATGGTATATTACAATTGTTCTGAGAGAAATAATTGATACAATCATCAACAACAGCCTAGTCGTTAATGTCGTTCATGAACAACTCTCATGATTTTCAACAGGTAATCCGAGCGCATATCGGGCATCCGATACGGATTATGAAATTTTTAATTTTTTTTCCAATTTAGGAGAATAACCATGCTGAATCGTATTTATCGTGAAGAATCCGGCGTTTTGACGTTCGAATGGATCCTTTTGATCACCGTTCTTGTCATCGGAATCGTCGGTGCCCTGTCTGCCGTTCGCGACGCGATCAACACAGAACTTGGTGACGTTGCTGAAGCCATGACCGCGCTTGACCAGTCCTACTACATTTGCTGGCCGTGGGAAGTCGCGACACCTGATCAGGTTCGTGACGGTGCTTCCAATTCTTACTATCATGACGGTGGTTACTTCTATCAGGATCGTGACAGCAACACGCAGGTTACCGGTGTCAGTGATGAAACTGAAGGAAAAGCTCTTAGCCAGACTGTCATCGCCGTTTCCGCTCAGAAAGACGAAGGAACCACGACCCCGACATTCCAGCCGTGATTTTGTCCTCGTTTGAGTTGAACCTTAAACACACCGCCGGGGGCCTTCGGGTCTCCGGTTTTTTTGTTTCTTTCTTTGTGAAAATGTACTGAAAAGCCGCCTCCCCCCCATTCTCATTTTCGGGGATTGGATTATAATAAACAGGTTTTATTATAAATAGTAGTTTTTTTCTCCCTATACAGTGTTATTCATTGGAGAATACAATGCAATCGAATCTTTCCCGTCGAATCGCCGCGCTGGAACCGTCCGCGACGTTAACCATGGCTGCAAAGGCAAAGGAATTGAAGGCCGCAGGCCGTAAAGTCATCAGTTTGAGTCTGGGCGAACCGGACTTCAACACCCCGAAACACATCTGCGATGCGGCTGTCAAAGCAATGCAGGAAGGAAAAACTCATTATACCGTCGCTTCTGGAATTCCGGAACTGAAAGAAGCGGTCTGCAAATCGTACAATACAAAACACGGTTTGAACTACACCGCCGCCAATATTACGGTTTCGAACGGAGCAAAGCACTGCCTGCACAACGTTTTCACCGTCCTCATTGATGAAGGTGAAGAGGTGATTATTCCCGCACCGTACTGGGTGAGTTACGCAGAAATTGTCAAACTCGCGGGCGGCGTCCCCGTCATCATTCAGACGGCGCAGGAAAACGACTTCAAACTCACTCCCGACCAGCTTCGGGCCGCATGCACGCCGAAAACGAAATGTCTCCTTCTTTGCAGTCCCTCCAACCCGACCGGAAGCATGTATTCCGGCGAAGAACTGGGCGCGCTGGCCGATGTCGTTTTCGAAAAGGATCTTTGGGTCCTCGCGGATGAAATTTACGAAAATCTCGTGTACGGCGACAACAAATTCGTGAGTTTCCCGACCGTCCGTCCGAATCTCATGGAACGCACGATTCTCGTAAACGGTGTTTCAAAGACGTACGCAATGGCCGGCTGGCGTATCGGCTGGTCGATGGCGCCGGCAAACATCGCGAAAAAAATGGGGAGCCTGCAGAGTCAGGAAACTTCCTGCCCGAACAGCATCGCGCAGTACGCCGCCGTTGCAGCGCTTGAAGGACCGCAAGAGTGTGTAAAAGAAATGTGTGCCGAATTCGAAAAACGACGTGATTTTTGTACGAAACGAATTGCATCGATCGACGGACTCTCCTGCTCGTGCATGGGGGGCGCATTTTATGCTTTTGTGAACATTTCGGCGCACTTGGGACGTATGTATGGAGAGAAAATGGTCGAGACGGATACGGATTGGTGCTTGGAACTCCTCGAAAAGAAGGGGGTTGCGACCGTGATGGGTTCTGCGTTCGGCGCGCCGGGTTACGCACGTCTTTCGTTCGCGAACAGTATGGAAGAACTGGAACGCGCGTTCGATTTGATCGAAGAGTTCATTAAGGAATAAAACCAAAAATTCCTTTCATCCCGCAAACCCCTGACCTGCAGGAGTCCCCGAAATGTCGGTAAATACAGAGGCGCTCGAAGCGCTGCGCTGGAAGAAGTTTCCCGTTTTAAATGACGGTTTTGTGTGTCTGGTAGACTGCATGGGCGACGACAGCGCCATCGTCCAGGCCGCCCGAACGAGCTACGGAGACGGAACCCGAAAGGTTTCCGACGATCGAACGCTGATTCGATATTTACTGCGTCATCAGCACACCACCCCGTTCGAAATGGCGGAAGTGAAACTGATGGTCCGCGTCCCGATGGACTGCTGGCGCCAGTGGATTCGTCATCGAACCGCCTCCGTAAATGAATACTCGACACGATATTCAATTGCGATCGACAGTATGCAGACGACGGAACCGGACGAGTGGCGGATTCAGGCGACTTCCAATCGTCAGGGAAGCTGCGGTTTTCTTGATTCGGCTGAGGGTGCCAAACTCACTGCGGCAGAACTCGAATTTCAGAACTCGGCACGTGAAAATTACGAACGTCGGCTCGAACAAGGAATCGCGCGCGAACAGGCCCGCAAGGACCTTCCGCTTTCGACTTATACCGAGGCGTACTGGAAATGCGACCTGCACAACCTGCTGCACTTCCTCGTTCTTCGGATGGAGGCGCATGCGCAGCTGGAAATCCGCGAGTACGCAACGATTATCGGCGAGCAAATCATTAAGCCGCTTTTTCCGCTGTCCTGGGAGGCGTTTTGCGACTACGGTTTGAATTCTGTAACGCTTTCGAATCTCGAACAGAAAGTGATTCAGCGTCTGGCGCAGTATGGAGAAATTCCGGCTTCGGAAGAAACGTTCCTCAAGTGTCAGGATCCGATGTGGGCGGAACTGACTCGGTGTCGTGAACGGGATGAGTGCCGCGAAAAACTTCAAAAAATCGGCCTCATACGATAGGGATTTCTTACAAAATTTCCGATAATATAAACGTTTGAACTGCCGTCATCGTAAACGATTATGGTATTCAGTCTCACGAAAGGAAAAATTATGAATAATGAACAGAAAAGTTCCTCAAAACTGACTCGCCGTGCTGCAATCGCCGGCGGAATTGGTGCGGCCTTTGCGGGTTTGACTCTTTCAGAGGCGGAAGCGGCTCCGAAACGTGAGCGTCGTCCTCGTCCCGAGCGGGAAGAACCTTGGAAATACGTTCCGATGGACCCGGAAAAAGCGGCGCAGTATGCGTACGAGTCGTACCATCCGTGGGGCTGCATGTACGGCGCGTTCAAAGGCGGAATGAAGGCGTATGCGGAAGCAAATCCGGAAATGGAAGCCTCTGTAAATGCGTTCCCCTTCCTTGCTCTGCGCAGCGGAAAGACGGGTTGCGGCGCGATGGAGCTTCTGTGCGGAACCATCAACGGCGCAAGCCTCTTCATGGGAATGTTCGTACCGGACTATGCAGATTTATGTGCATTAATCGTAAAACTTTCAGATTTTTACAAATCGACGGCACTTCCGACGTTTGTGCCGGCAGAGGATAAAAATCCGAATTTCGTCAAAACGATTTCCCCGTCGCTCATGTGTGCCGACAGCAAGGGGACGTGGCTTGCGGTCGACGAGTCGCAGGAACACAAACAGCTGCGTCAGGAACGCTGCATGCGTCTGACGGGATCGATTATGGGCAAAACGATCGAAATACTGAACGAATATTTCGCAGAAAATGCGAGCAGCGACGAAGAAGAAACGTGATGAAATTCGTTTCTGTTTGAGAATTCCACTTTTGGGGCGGACGGTTCACAGACGCCCCTAGTTTTTTCTATACTCGTCAAAATAAAAAGCAATCTTTTCCAAAAAATCTTGACGGTCCTCTTGACGAACCCTTTCCCTTCTGCTATAATACAAATATAGAGCCTTGTTTGCTCACTCACTTTCCGCATGAAAACTACCACAAAAAATCATGTAAGTGAAGCACGTTTTTCATAGAGAACATGTTTTAAACATTCTAGAACCGTCATTGCTGCCCCCAGTACATGGGAGAAGTGTTTTGTATGGCGGTGTTTCGGGCTGTGGTAGGCCTTCATGCGGGTACGGGACGTTTCTCCCTTTTTTTCATTAATTTTTTAACGTAATGCGATTCTAGGAGGGATGTCACATCCACTTCCCTTCCGGAGAACCGCATGAAAACTACCACATCATCGCTCTCGGTATCGGTCGCGCTATGCACCTGCAATGGTGAAAAGTTCCTTCAGGAACAACTCGACAGTCTCGCTGCACAAACTCGGCTTCCTGATGAAGTCTTCGTTTGCGACGATGTTTCGAGCGACCAAACCGTTTCCATCCTCAAACAATGGGCGTCTTCCGTCCCGTTTTCCGTCCGGATCGTACAAAACCCTGAAAATCTTGGATTTATTGCAAATTTTGAACAAACAATGCGTTTGTGTACGCACGATGTGATTTTTTTCTGCGACCAAGACGATGTCTGGCGTCCTCAAAAAATCGAAAAAATGGTTCGGGAATTTGAAAAAGACCCGGATTTAAACGTCGTTTTCGGCGAAGGTGAAATGATCGACGCCCACGGTACACGTCTCGGCGTTCCGCGCTGGATTTTTGCCTCTACGTGGATTCAGTACTGCGAACCATCGTATGTTGCGCCGCATGTTCGTGAAAATCGGCTGATGGCGGGGTGCTGTATGGCGTTTCGACGAGATTTTCTCTCCGTTTTACTTCCGCTTCCGCCGCAGATGACGCACGACAGCTGGATTTATTACTTGTCCGCAGCGCTTCCAAAATACGTCTATTTACGAGATGAACCGCTGATTTTTTGCCGAATGCACGAGAAAAATGTTTCGATTCATCAACAGAAAACGCTCGAGGAGACGCTGGCGTTCCACGACAAAACCCCGTTTCATCGTCCAGCAACGAGCGTAGGTTTTTACTGGAGCGCTCAAAAAATCGCGTCTCAGATTCGGGAACGTCTTCCAAAAATCCCCGACAATCCGAACAAGCGCCGTCTTCTGAAAATGCTGGACTTTAACGATCGTCACTATCCGAATCGCAGTCGGATTCAGCGTTGTTTCCTATTGTTTTTCCCTTTATTCTTTCTCGAACTCGTGACGTTCCGTTACTTCCGTCGTCCTCAGCCGGTCGGAAACATTATGTATGATTTATGGACGGGAATGAAAAACAGTTTTCGACCTGCATTCTTATTCGAAAATGGAAGAAAATTACTCCAAAAACTCTTTTACTCTCCGTTGCAGAAGCAGAATGAAGGACAGACAGATTCTTCTCGAAGCGTGAAATCTTAAGGGGAACGTAAAATTTGAAAAATACGTAAAAAAACGGAGGATGAAACGCTCACCCCCGTTTTTCTTTATTTGATTCTAGTTCAAAATCAGCCGTTTTTCTTCATGAAGTCTTTCATGAAGTCGGCGAGCTTCTGAACGCCTTCGACCGGCATCGCGTTATAAATGGAGGCGCGGAAACCGCCCACACTGCGGTGACCCTTGAGCGATTCGAGACCAAGAGCCTTCGCGTCCGCCAAGAATTTGTCGTTCAGCTCGTCGGTCGCCATTTTGAACGGAACGTTCATCAAAGATCGGCATTCCTTCTTTGCGTGACCAACGTAGAAACCATTGGAGGCGTCAATGACGTCGTACAACAGTTTGGCTTTCATTTGGTTGATTTCGTACAATTTATCAATTCCGCCGATGGTGTTCAGAATCCAGTCGGTCACGAGTTTCACAACGTAAATCGAGAAGCACGGCGGCGTGTTCAGCATCGAACCGTTTTCGGCCATTTTTTTGTAGGAAAGCACTCCGAGAAGTCCGTCGGCACTGTTTTCTACCAAGTCGTCACGCATCACAACGATTGTGACGCCCGCAGGACCGCAGTTTTTCTGGGCGCAAGCGTAAACACAGCCGTATTTGCTGATGTCGAGCGGTTTGTACATGAATTCACTCGACGCGTCGCAGATGAGCGGCACATTTCCGGTGTTCGGTTCCGCTTTGAACTGAACGCCCTGAATGGTTTCGTTGGACGTATAATAAACGTATGCGGCTTTCGGATCCAGATTCAGCTCGGAATCCGCGGGAGTGTGCGTGAAATTGTCGGCAGAACCATCCCAGGCGCAGCGGACGGTTCCCTGCGTTTTTCCTTCACTGAATGCTTTTTTGCTCCAAGTTCCGGTGCAGATGTAATCCGCAGACGCACCTTTCAGAAGGTTCATCGGAAGCATTCCGAACTGAAGATAGGCGCCGCCCTGAAGGAAAAGAATTTTGTAATTGTCCGGAATATTCAGGACTTTGCGAAGATTGGCTTCCGCAGCATCAATAATCGCCTGGAAAGTCTTAGAACGGTGGCTGATTTCGAGAATCGAAATTCCAACGCCCGGCAGTGCGAGCAAATCGCGCTGGGCTTCTTCAAGGACTTGCAGCGGCAAAACCGCCGGACCGGCAGAAAAGTTGTAAACACGTTCCATGAGATTCTCTCCTGTGATTTTATAGGGTTCGTAATCGCACAACCTCTTAAAAACCTCGTGCGATTTTTATACCCGATGCATTTTGAATTTTCGCTTCTCCATCATTACTCTATCGAGAAACGACTGCTGCCGTAGCCGCCCTATGCAAAATATTCAAGTGAAACGAGTATAAAATACATTTTAGCACAAATTTCGTGTGTGTCCAGTACTACACCCAAAAAATTTAGATAAATTTTTACCGATTCTCAAAATTTTCCCCAAGTTTTTCTCATTTTTGAAGGAATGAAAATTTATTTTTCAATAAGAATCAAAAATTCCTGATTTTTTTTCGAATCGTCCTTCAGCCATTGATCCGTCCAGGTCATCTGAGCCATTACGTTTCGACGATAATCAATTTTCACGAGTTTCCGGAGTGTTCCGACCGAATGCACAACCTCCATGAGTTCCTCTGCCGTCGCCCGTCCGCCGGAGCTGTACGAAAGAAGCACCCATTGCGCCTGCGCATCCTTTAGAATTTGTTCAATCGCCTCTACTGCTATAAATCGCCCAGTTTCTTCATTCTTCCTAAATTCTTCAAACACACTTGCGGACAGAAGGTCGGAGGAGTCGCAGCGGCGCAGCGCCTTTCCAAACAGTTTCGGCTCGTCGTTTGCAATGACGGTCGTCCAAAAATGGTAGTATGCTGAATAACGTACGCGAGACGGCGGCATTTTTTCGTTGTTGGAACCATAGGGCGGGTCGAAATACACCAGATCCGCGCTCGTTGCGGGAAGCAGCTGAAAAATGTCGCCGCAAAGAACCGAGTTCTGGGCGGTATTTTCCCAAAGATGCGGGATTTCCAGACGCAAATCATTGTAAGAACGAGGCGCCCACTGACGTAAATACGACGAAAAATGACCGAGCGTGCTGTCGACCCGATCGAGCGCCAGAATGAGCGACGTAAGCGCCACCGCCCTCGAAACCGGGTCCAGATGAAGATTTTCGATTTCTGTACGTATTCCATCCAACTTTTGAGTATTTTTTCGCTGAAAGGGTTTTTTACCCCCGCCGATCGTCTCGCAAAAGACGTTCGGGTCGCCGCCGTAGTTTTCGGAAAACCACCCATCGACTGGTTTTACGTGATTCAGATGTTCCAACAAATCCGCGTACGCATCGGGTTTTTGCGTATTCAGGAGCCAGCACGTTCCGAAAACCTCCGACCAAAGCGCAGCGTCCGACGAAATGGTTGTGAAACCACTTTGCGCAAGCGCCTGTCCGACCCGCGTCGTTCCGGAAAATGCGTCCCAAACACGCCGAGCGCCCGTCGTTTGAATGAGTTCGAGGATGCGCGGAATCAAAAGTCTTTTGGAACCTGCGTATTTTATACCCTGCGTCTGAATTTCGTCCATAAACTATGCAGCTTTCCGCATTTTTTGATACGCAATTTGTAACAATTCGGCAGGTGAATATTTTGTACAGTATTCCTTATTGAAGATTTCGAGCGAGAACGTCCCAGCGTAACCGATTTCGTCGAGTGTGTTGCGGACGAATTCAAGCGGTGCGGCTCCGTCGCCGGGAAAAACACGATCTCCGTCTTTCAACGATTCGCGTTCCCGCCCGTCGGGCCAGTCGTTCCAGTGGAAATTCACGAGCTGGCGTCCGTTGAGCTGGCGCAAAGAATTAAAGTCGTTTCCTCCGCGGTAAAGATGGTACACGTCGAGTAAAAGCGACGCATGCGGGTGGGCGGTTTCGGTCGCGACCCAAACGGCGTCGGAGAGTTTCGAAAGCGTCGATCCGCCCCCCCAGATTTCCAGTTGCGGGTACACCTCGAATTCTTCGCCCAATTTCAATATCGTACGATATCGGTCCGCCAATTCAGCGAGGGAAATGTCGTTTCTGTTATGAATTCCAGCGGGTGCCGCTGCGAAATGACGACAGTCGAGCGCCGCCATTTGTTCCATTCCGTGACGCATTTCCTCAAGACCTTTTTGACGCGCCGATTCGTCCGAAGTTCCCCACTGGAAGAAATTAATACCGCCGACGACCCGTAAATTCAGGTCTTCCAGCCGTTTTTTCAGCTCGGAAAGCGTTCCGCCCGACTCGATAAAACGATCCAAGTCGCGAAACCAAATTTCAATATTTCGGAATCCTGCATCGTGTGCCAGTGAAAGCTGTTCCGCAAGCGGAAGGTCGTAATGTAAAATCGTCGCAGTATTCAAAGCGATTCGAGACTCCCTGTTTGAGGGGGCGATTCCCACGGATTTTTGAATGTTTTCCGCCTTTTTCAATTCTTCTGACTTTTCAGACTCTTCAGACTCTTCTGCATTCAGTCCGCAGGAGACTCCCAGTCCGGCACAAACGAGTGCGGATTTCATGAAACGACGACGATTTCCAGTTGAATAAAATTTCATTTTATTGAATAAAGTTTGATTATTTATGAAAAGCTATGAATTTTTAATTGCGGCTCGAATGGTTTTGAGCTGCGCGAGCTGTTCAGGATTGATTGTACCGATGGGGCCCGCTTCCGGGTCGGTGTTTGGGCGGACGTCGAGCGTCACAGCACCTCCATTTTTTACGACGCTCCGCATCCACTCGCCCCACTTTTCAGACGAAAAACGACAGACCGGATTTCCCCATGTATTTCCGAGGAACGTCAAAATCTGGCGCTGCTGACCGCTGGAAGTGCGGGGTGAATCCACCGTTTCCGCAAAAGGTTCGTTGATTTCGCCGGCCGTATAGTCGGAAGTCCGCCATTCGTCGCGCCGCACGCCGGGATTGAACGCAATAATCGCATTGGGGTTTCCGTGTTTCAAAGCCGAAGAATAAATTTGAGCGATTTCTTCGTTAAAATCGCACCACGCATAGGAACCGTCCACCCACCATCCGGAGACTTTCGACCCGTAGCGGTCCGCCCAGCAGCGATACACCTCAGCATACTTTTTTGCAAATTCCACCGTGATTTTCAAGTCGCGCGGAGCCGGTTCCAGTCCGAATTTTTCTTGAGCGACAGCGTCTCGATTCGGAGTTTGAGCCGTAATATAAAGCATCAGACGAATTCCATATTTTGCAAGTGCGTCCGCAAGTTCCATCGGAACGTCCCGTTTCGAACACTTTTCGCCCGCCCGAAAACCCGTAACGGCGTCATAAACGGCGTTGGGAGCGTTCATAAAACCGGAATTTTGATAAATCGTGAACACAAAGTATTGGGCGCCCACTTCATGAATCTGTTTCGCGACCGCCTCCGCGTCGTATTTTTCCAAAAGCGCAAACTGTTCGGGCGACCAAGGGAGAAAATGAGTGAAAACGCCCATTTGAGCCTCGCGGAGCCAGTCTGTATTTGAATGTTGTGCAAAAACGGTTCCTTTCAGCATCCAGAGTGCGGATCCGACGAGCGGCAAACGAAGGAGGGAACGGCGAGTAATGTTTTTTTGCATTTTTTTCTCGATTATTATTCTATTAAAGGAAGGTTTTATGAAAAATATAACGATTTTAAATCTATTTCGTACAAGAACGGTCGGGCAAAAGATATTTACTTACAATTGCGTCGATATTTTCGGGCGAAACGGGGTTGATTTCGTAAGAAGCTTCATTTTTCCCGTTCGAAACACGGCCGGGAACGTCGCTCTGAGCCGTAAAAGTTTCCGGGAGGTGCTGCGCGTAACTTTCATTTCCGTATAGTAATTTTGGGGAGGAACATTGAAGGCGAAAAACGTTCGTTTCGTCTTTCTGCAGGTCGGCTCGTTCGAGCAAAAGCGCCGCCATTTGACCGTCTGAGTTCAAAACCCGAACCGTCATTGTGGCGGGAGTGCTTTCTGGTACAAAAAACAGACCTTCATAGGACGTTTCTTCGAATTTCCACGTAAATTCCATGAAAATCTGCGCCTCCGCCGGAAGAGAAAATGTTCCCGAAACCAGCGAAGAAAACATGAAAATGAGAAAAAAAAGATCCTTAAAATGAAAAAATAAAGGGATACGAAAAACGTTCATGATTCAGGTTCCTCTGGAATCGTGTATTTTTTGATTATTTCTGAAAAGTTTTCAGGTGTAACAGGATTCAAAACGCAAGGAGATTTTTTCCCGTTCTGTTCCAGAGCCGCCCGCCCGTCCGATTCCAAAATGAAAATTTCAGGAACGTATTTTTTCGCATCGAGGGTTCCAAAAAGGACTTTTGGAGCCGAACATTCCAACACAAGAGCGTCTTTGTCGGTACTTAATGACACCTGCTCGCCGATGATGACCGTCAATTTTTCATCAGGGGTTAAAATACGTACGAAAAGCATGGGGACTTTGGTTTTAGGAACCATCAGGAGCGCTTCGCGCGGTGCGTCGTCGATGAACCAAAAAAGTTCCAGAAAGGTCGTTTGGTCGGTTTCGTCTGATTGGGGGACTTCTGACGGGACTTTCGGCGAAACTTTCGGCGAAACTTCCGGCGAAACTTTCGGCGGGTTTGCGGCGCAGGTTGCTGCGGCGAGCGGTAAAAATCCGGCACATAAAATGAAAATGAGGAGTTTTTTCAAAAGTTTTTTCATGAGCGACACGATTTACGGGCTTTTGCGGGTTTTGGCGGAAGGAAAAATAAAGGTTGGTTCCTTTTTCCGTCATTGTATTCGATTTGAGGACGTTTCGACAGGGGGGACGGAACGATTTTGCCGAAAAGTTCTGAAATTTTTTGAAGAAAAATCCTGAATTGCCATACCATTAATAAATATTCCTGCTATAATACAGAAAACTGGACCCCAAAAGAGGTCCTAGGATGGAATCCGGGAGAGAAACGCCGGGAATGTAAAAATGTAACGAAAATCAATCGCGGGAGTCCGCAAGACGAAATCGAACGAGGGTCGAACGACTGTGCGGGAGACGGGTCGGCATTCCGATGGATTGAACGAAAGGAATATAATTGAAAATGGATTTAAAATCAAAAATGCAGCAGATTCGTATGATTTTGTCGGATGTGGACGGTTGTTTGACGGACGGCTCCCTGATTTTTGATGAACAGGGAAACGAAAT
This sequence comes from uncultured Planctomycetaceae bacterium, assembly GCA_964438515.1. Taxonomy (GTDB): domain Bacteria; phylum Planctomycetota; class Planctomycetia; order Pirellulales; family Thermoguttaceae; genus RGIG3701. The sequence goes on along the minus strand of CAYTLK010000001.1, from coordinate 54,274 downwards.
CAAAGCGTTTCACGCACGCGACGGTCTCGGAATCACGATTTGGAAGAAAAAAGGGGGATTCATCGGTTTCGTAACGCGCCGATGTACTGCTGTGGTGCGAAAACGGGCAGAAGAACTGAAAATTCAGGAATTATGTCAGGGTGTGACGAACAAACTCGAAATGCTTGCGGAAATTTGTCGTAAATACGATTTAACTCCCGGTGAAGTTGCGTACGTCGGGGACGATTTGGTCGATTACGACATCATGCAGGCGGTGGGTCTTTCTGCGTGTCCGGCCGACTCCGTTCCGGAAATTCTTGCGTCTGCGGATTATGTGTGCAAGACGAACGGCGGAAAGGGCGTTGTGCGCGAAGTGATCGAACAAATTCTCAAATCCCGAAATGAGTGGAATAATTTCGGGTTCTGAAAACGGAAAGCGGTAAGATGAAAGAAAAAAGGATTCCCAAAACAAATCCGACTCTTGTTCGGGTCGTTGCGTGCTGGAGCGTGACGGTCAGTTTGTTTTGTGTGTACAATTTTCTGATCGCGCCTCTGATTGAGTCTCCCATTCGTGTTCGATCGGAGGGAAAAACGGAGGTTCAAAAGGCGGAGTACGAGTCGCCGTATGCACGTTTTTTTCCGCCGGATGCGTGGGAAAGCCGAACCGACCAGGGAAATTTTCTGAAATCCGACAATATTATTATGTTGTTTCAGAATTTGAAGTTCGATGAAGAAGCACGAGCGATCGGTGATATGTGTACGATATTAGTCGCTCCGGGTGAGGATGTTTTTCCACTGCGAGACCCGCCCGGAAAACCGTTTCATCCGTTAAAAATCTCCATTCTGGGAGGCGTTGAAATTCAGTTCGACTCGGCTGGCGATCTGACGAAAGCACATCCTTTAGGCGGAAAACTGAATGGACCCGTCACGATGAATTATAAAGCAGAAATCAAAGGACAGCTCGTCGATTGTTCCGTGGTGACGAGCGATCTTTTCTGCGATATGCAGTCGGTACAGACGCAAAAATCGGTAAATTTTCGCATCGGACCTCTGGAAGGAAGTGGAAACCAGCTGAATATTCTTTTTTCTTCCGACCTCGGTCAGAAAACATTTACGGGAGTTCAGTCGGTACGGCTTGAACATCTTACGCAAATTACGCTGCATGTGACGCCGATGCTTCTTCAGGGAATGAATTTAAAAATGTCTCCCGAGATGCAGCAGCGGATGATGAAAATGTTTACGTCTCGGATGGAGATTCCGGTGACGCTGAAATGCGACGGTCCCATGCTGTATGATGTTGCGAATGGGACGGTTACGTTTTTTCAAAATGTGGTTTTGGAGTGTGAATATGCGGAACTTTCTCATGATTCGCTGACGTGCGGCGAGCTTGTATTGAATCTTTCCAGTCGGTTGCGGGACCAACTGCAGATGAAGGATTTAGAAGAAACTGAACGTGCAGAAATTGAGGAAAGCATGGAAAATCAGAACGGTGATGAAATTGCATTGTTTGCCGACAAAGAGGGACTTTTGCTGGAAAGTATTTTTGCACGTCAAAATATTCTGCTGAATTTTCCGACCTTTGATTGTCGTGCAGCAGGAGAGACGCTGGAATTTCATTTAGGAAATCGAACGATCCAGCTTTCGGGGAGTCAGCAGACGGAAATTTCTTCTGGAGGTCACGAATTTCACGCAAACAGTATTTTGTACACGCTTCCGCCCGCCGGGAAACAACTTGGAAATGTGTACGTAAATGGAAACGGTTGGTTTCGCACGATTTTGCAGGTTCCGCAGGGGTCGGATGGAACGACAGAATCCGCAGCGGCGCCGTTTCAGAAGGAGGTTCCGCTCGTGATGAACTGGCGTCAGGAACTTTCTGCGCAAAATGGGACGAATGGGGCGTATTCCTTTCATGCATCTGGGAGTGTAGAGCTGAATTGTGATTTGTACGGAAATCTAAAGGCGGATTCTCTCAGTGCTGGGATTCGGCCAAAAACGAGCGATGAAATTCGGACAGAAAATCAGCTTGCGGTACAATTGGGTGTTGATTTAAAAAATGGGCAAAAAACTTCATCGTCGGGCGCTTCTGCGAGTGCGGGAAGCGGGGGGGAATCCGGAACCTTAGAAAATTACGTTTTGCAGTCACTTACTGCCCAAGGAAACGTGAATTTGAATATCGTGCAGGAGTCTGGCGAGCTTCATGCAGAATTGAATGAAATTTTGTTGGACTTTCAGCAGGCGTCGGAGGTTCCTGAAGGCGTTGCGGCGTCGCGTGCGCGTTCCTCAGCCGCTGCGGGAAGAAATGGGGACGCGAATGGAGCGGGTTTTGGGAGAAAAAACAGTTCGGCGTCTGGGAGAGACGGAAATTTTCGCACTTCCTCGGGGCCGCAGTCTGAAAAACCGACGTCTTCGGTTCCGTACCGATTTGTACTTCAGGCGGGCACGCTCAGCGGGAAGATTCTTCTTTTGCCGGGGAAGGAAAGTTTTTACATTTCCGAGATGGCGCTCGTCGGTGCGCAGGATAAAAATCTGGTTTTAAGGGAAAATATTCCTTTTGCGCCGAGTGAATACGCGATTGCGCTTCAGGCGCGTTCCGTGACGCTTCATGAAGTACGGCCCGAGACGCTGCAGTGTGAGATTCTCGGAGGGCCGGCGCTGCTGGGAGGACGCGGCGTGTGGCTCGAAAGTCCCCAAATTGCGGTGAATTGTGCCGCAAATCGAATTGATATTAATAATGCAGGGACCTTGCGGCTTTATACACGTACAAAAACGGATTCGCAGCTGAATTATTCGACTCTTACGGAAACGAAAGTCACTTGGGCGGGAAGTATGGTTTTTAACGGCGAACTTCTTACGGTTTTGAATAATGTGGAAATAAAGGCCCCATTTACGAATTTTCGTGCAGAAAAAATCTGCGCGGAACTTGCGGAGAAAATCTATCTGTCCGACCCGCCGAAGCTGCAGGAGGGAGAAAAAATGGATGCGGAGACCGTTTCCAATTTCTTCAATGATATTTCTGCGGAACAGAACGTCGTTTTGAGACGCGAAATGCACGATCGGAGCAATCGTCTGACGGGAGTTTTGTGTGTTGAAACCCAGCTGGCGTCGTTTCAGCCGGCTTCAATGATTCTGAATGTTGTAAATCGAGGGACGCTGCGTTTTACGGTCCTTGAGGAGACGATGCATCGGAAAAAAGACCCACAGCAGGGAACGACAGAAACTGCGGAAACGTCTCAAACATCCGAAGTGTCTCAAACGCCCCAAACTTCCAAAATTGAGTCGGAAAGTTCGGAAGATTCGAAAAAAATGGAATGGTATCAGGTCTTTTTGGAATATTATGGCGGAATTCGCGGAAATTTGTTGGATGGTGAATTTCAGATGGACCGAAACATTTCTGCAATCGGGTTTCCGGTTCCAACGCCGGAATACAAAATTTCGACGATTCGAGTCGAGCCGCGTGCGATTCCTGCAAATGGTTTTCAGTTCGGGTGCGACCACATCACGCTGAATCAGACCCCTTTGGCGGCAAACGGACTGCTTCGAAGTTCTTCAACAGATACTTTGAATTTGGAACTTCTTGCAAACGGAAACGTTCATCTTGAAAATAGTACGCTTTCTGTTGATGGTCAAACCCTGAAATACAGTCAGAGTAAAAATACGTGTATCGTCACTGGGACCCCCGGAATGCCGGTTCATGTGATTCAGCAGGAATTTGTGGGGGGAACGCGTCGCGAAATGGATGCGGGAAACGTCGAAATCAACCTTTTGAATTCCCGATGTCGGTTGGATGATGTGACGATTAGTAACGCATTTTGAAAAATTTACTTGTTTTTTACAAAGGAAAAACGGATGGATTATACACCGTATCAGCAAAAAATTATTTCGAGATATTATAACAATTACGACACAATCGGTCGGCAGAGACTGGCGGAACTTGCGTCGGATTTGTATCTTGCAGAAGGGAAAAAACTCGCGTCCTGCTGGAAACGTGCAGAGGAAACGATGCGAAAAATGAAGATTCCGGAAGAACGTATTCAGCTCATTATGGATTCTGGAAGTCCTGAAATGCTCGCGAAACTCGTGAAAGAACTGGGTTGAGCCGTCTTTGGAAGGCGAGCGAGAGTCGGTGTTCGGAAGAAGAAAAAAATAATAAAAGGAAGAAAGGGAGAAAATACGTTTCATATTTACTCCCTTTTTGATTTTTCTAATGATGAATTACAGTGCGTTCATCAGAATCAGGCTGGGAATCATCCCAATGATTTTTGTGACGCCATCCTGCATCTCGATGGTTGTATGAATAGCATTTCCGGAAGTTTGTGAAGAAAAAATAATTTCCTGTTTTTCCGATTCCGAGATGATTTCCGCCAAAATGGAGACAAAATTGATGCTTTTACGAAGTGTGCTGATTGTTTCATCGAAATCATCGGACGGTTCTTCCTCCAAATCCGCCACATCTTCGGCCTGCCAAAGCGGGTCGGAAGCATCGTCTCCATCCTCTGTACTTTCTTCAGCTTTTTTAGACTCTATATTTTCCGCATCTTCTGCATTTCCACCATCCCCGGCATTTTCCGCCTTTTGTTCCTCTTCTTTTGCGAGATTCATCAAAACGATGATTTTTTCAAGGAAAGCGGTCGAATATTGGGCGCTCTGGCACAAATTCAGATGCACTTCGGACGCATTTTCGGTCTCACACGGTGTTAAACATTCGTGTACTTTTTTCAAAGGGTCGTTTCCGAATGCGATAAAGCACCGATTTTCCTTTCCGCCGACCGCAAACACGAACTGATTTCCGAGCAAATTGTAAACTTCTGGTTTCATTGCGTCCGGCATCTTTTCGTCTTCGCAGGATTCCAGAAGCGTTATGAGCGCCTCGGTCGGGATCTGAATGGCGTCAAACGGGATTCCGTCTTCGGTTTGAATTCCGGTTTGAATCCATTTTTCGTCAAAATCTTTTCCGTACGATTTCTTTGCGAGTTCAACGCACTTCCGGAAGAGTTCCTGAGCGGTTTCGACGTTTGGAATTTGTACAGCCGCAACGGCATTCATATTTCCAAGCGTTCCGTCCAGAACCAAGCCGCTCTGGTTTTCAGAACTTTCAGAACACTGCACCAGGAACTGGGTCAAAAGAGCCTCCAATTCATCGATAAATTGAGAGTCGAGATGCAAATCTTCCGCTTTTTCGAGTGCGTCACGAATCACTTTGGTGCTACGTTGAATATTTGTTTCCTGTGCGTTTTTCAAAAATTCGGCATTTGTACCGCATCCGAAGCCGCGCAACATTCCCGAAGTATTTGCAAAACCTGTGAAAATCGGTTTGATTTCCGATGATTCTTTCACCAGTTTCCCGTATTCCGATTCGGGGGCCATAAGTACATTGCTGTCGATCAGAATCGAATGGGTTTCCTGGTCGACGTGCATTCCGAAATCGACTTCTTGAATGGAATCGAAAATTTTCTTGACGATTTCAAGGCTTCGTTCAGATTCTTTTTTCCGAGCTTCGAACTCTTCATCGGTTTCATCTTCCATTTTTTGGAGGGCGAGTTCCGCACCTTCTTGAACCGTTGCAGAAATATCGAGTATACTTTTCGGCATCCTCGCAAAATCCATCCAGAACCGAATGGTTTGATTTTCCATCTTTCCGAAAATTTCTTCCGGAGTGATTGTTTCGAGCGGTTCCAAAAGCTTTTCGTCTGTAACTAAGTACGTCCAGCCCTTTACCGACTTGATGAGAATGGGACCCCAAACGATGACGCCGTCTTCACGTTCCGTATATTCCAGATCTTCATTTTTGGCGGTCATAAAATCCATCAAAACGGACGGATCTTCAAGCGGAATTCCGAGGAGTAAGAGCGAATTTTCGTTTTCTTCGTACATCGCCAGACCGATTTGACCCTCGAGATTGAGGGCGTCCATCATGTTTTTTCCGAGCCAAAATCGTATCGGTCCTTCAATCATGGCGGCAAAAGCAGGATTGGAGGCCGTATTTCCGATCGTTTTGATGTCGTTCATGAACGCATTGTAGCTGGAAATAGAAACGGTAAGTATCGGTTTTTCCGTATTTGCGCTGAGGAAACTGGAAAAAAGAAAGAGAAACAGAAAAAACGGTAAAAACAGAATGGGAGTTCGACGAAACACGCGCATAATATTTCCTTTGCAACAGTAAAATGGGGAAAATAGGGACGATGGGGTGTTTCCCGACTCGTCCCGGATGTGAAATGATAAATAAAGCGATGTATACTGAATCCACTTGAAAAATCAGTTAAAATATTTGGAGTTTTCCGTGTGAGGGGTCTGGGGAGAGGGGCGGCTTGCAAAAAGCCCCTCTCACCACGACCGTAAATTCTTGACGGGCAGCCAGATTCTCCCGTTAGGGTGAATCGCGCGTGAAACCGAGGTCGAAAAACTCATAACGATTCCCTGAAATTTCAAGTGTGATGGGTATATATTAATAATATTCTACTATTAATATATATTCACTATTTTGCGCAAAGTTTCAAAATTTCTCCAATTTCTTTGGCTCCAATCGCGCATTCGCCCAATTTTGTTCCACGTTTTTCAAAAACTGCGACGATTTTTCCAATCACTTCGTCCGTGACGCCGTACGCAGAACGGGACGCATCGCAGCCGACCGATTTGAAGAATTGGACCGTCTTTTCAATCGCAGCATCAATGACGTCGTCGGGTTCTTTTCCGACGATTCCCCAAACGCGTTCCGCATATTGCAGCAGTTTCGCCTGTTTTTCTTTTCGAAGGTAGTTCCAGAGCGCCGGCATCACGAGCGCCAGAGATTTTCCGTGGTCGGTTCCGGTGAAAGCGGTGATTTCGTGACCGATTCCGTGCGTGGCCCAGTCTTCAACAACGCCTTTCGCGAGCCAGCCGTTCAAACCCGTTGTGGCGGCCCACATCAAATTCGCACGAACCTCATAATTTTTCGGATCTTCGAACACTTTGGGCGCTTCTTCGATGAGCGTCAGCAGCACGCCTTCCGCCTGACGGTCCTGAATCGGGGTGTTTGCGGGACGCGTGACGTATTGTTCGCAAATATGAACGAACGTATCGACGATTCCGTTCGCCACCTGACGTTCTGGAAGGGACATCGTGGTTTCGGGATCTAAAATAGAGAATTTGGGGAAACTGAGCTGCGACCAGAAACAGAGTTTTTCGTCTGTCGAGAGACGTGAAACGACCGACCAACCGTTCATTTCCGAGCCGGTGGCGGGGAGCGTAATGACGCAGCCGATCGGAATTTCGTCGTATACGGGCATTTGTTTCAGGCAGATGTCCCACGGATCGTCGCTTCCGGTGTATTTTGAAGCTGCAGCAATGAATTTTGTACCGTCCAATGTGCTTCCTCCGCCGACGGAGATGAGAAAATCGATTCCTTCGGCTTTGCAAATTTCGACGGCTTTCATGCACGTTTCATATTTCGGATTCGGTTCAATCCCCCCAAACTCTACAACTTTACGGTCTCCGAGCGCTTTCAGAACCTGTTCGTACACTCCGTTGCGTTTGATGGAACCGCCGCCGTACGTGAACATTACTTTGGCGTCTGCCGGTACAAGTTCCGCAAGACGTGCAATCTGACCTTTTCCAAAGACGACTTTTACGGGGTTGCAGTATTCGAAATTCAGCATTTTTCTTTTCCTCCATGATTTTTTGGGGACTGAGGACACTTATACCTGCCGCATTCTGTGAAATTCACAAGTGAAAATCGTGTTAGTATAAGTTCCGACCGGCGCGTAATTTTATTTTTTACGGCCTTCTTGACAAACAAAAAAGATACGCTATGATAATTATAGAGGAGTTTCGACAAAATGCAAGCCCTGCGTTTGTGTTCCTCCTCATTTTTTGAAAGAAATTCGGATTTGCGGTAAAGTTTGCTGAACCAGTTTTTCTACGGATGCGTCATGATTCGTCGGAATTTGTGAAAGAAAGTCTGTTCGTAAGGTCCGTAAAAACCGTAAAACCGGAAGAATCGCGGGAGTTTGCTGTGAATTTGGGTGAAATACTGAAAATCGTATCAGAATTTATCGTCCCTGTAGGATTTATTATTGTTTGGACGCGGCTTTTTGTACGTCTTTTTTTGAAACATGTACCAATTCTTCCTCGTCAGAACCGACTGCGCCGCGCGCCTTGGTCCGGGGCGGTGTGTCTCCTGATTTTCGGAATGTGCAGTCTTTTGCCGTCTGCGATGATGACGTCGCTGATTCATACGATGCCGCAGAAGGCGCAGCTGGAATTTCAAGAAACAACGCACCCGCATTCGTTGAATTCCCCGTCTGAATCCCCGTCTGAATTACATTCGAATAGTGTGCAAAAAACTGATTCGCAGTCTGTTTCTGAAAATGAGGACGCGTCCGTTTCGGAAGAAGAACAGGTGTCCGTTGCGAAGGAAAAGTCGTCGGTTTCGGAGGAAAAACAGTCGCATCATCAGATTTTTGAATTTTTGAGCAATCATCCATCTTCGAAAAAATTCGGTTTTGTGTTCCTGTACGCGGTACTTTTGGGGCCGTTTTTCGAAGAATTTGTTTTTCGTATCGTATTTCAAGGGTGGTTGGACGCGCGGGAGCGAGAAATCTTTCGCGGACGCAAGGGGAACGGGTGGCGCAGCGTCATTTTGACGGCGATTCTTTTTGCGCTCATGCACTTTCGCGAGGCCAGCGCTTCGTATCCGTCGGAATTTGTGCTGTGGACGATTTTCGGCGTGACTCTTTGCGCCATTTTCATCACGCTGACGGCTGGAATCTCTATTTTTAGGTTTGGGCTTCATTTGCGGTGGAAAGAGTTCGGATTCGATTTTTCTCACTGGAAGTCCGACATTTTGCTGGGTTTTTCCGCTTTTTTCGCGGTTGCGCTTCCAACATACATGCTTCAGTTGTTTCTGAATCGGTACATGGGGGACCGAGTGGCTCCTGATTTTATCACGCTTCTTCCTGTTGCTTTCGTGTTTGGTGTTTTGTACTGGAGGACGAAACGCATCCTCCCCGGATTTGTGGCGCATGCGGTCTTTAACGCGTTTTCACTTTTTCAGGTTTTCCTGATTTGGTTCCAAATATCCGCATGAAAGAAAAATGTACAAATATGTTTCACGCAAAATTTTGTCATTTTTACTAAATTCCCTAAAAATCGCTATTGTCATAAACCTTAAAAAACAGTAATATTCCCTTATAGTCGTTTTCAATTCAGCTTGATTTGCTCAATTCGTCCGGATTTTTCGAAAGAATCGGAAAATCTTCGATCAAACGGTTTAACGTTACTTAAGGGAACGGTTCGTGTCAGCTTCCAGTCAGAAAAATTCAAAAGAACATTCAATTCTTGCCGCACCAATTGGCGGGATGATTCATTTTATTTTAAAATATCATATTTTTTTCCTGTTCCTGATGATTGCCGGAGCGGTCTGGGCGGGATTGTACGCACGAGAACAGCTGAAGTTTAAAAACCGGCGGCTGGACTTAATCAATCCGAAGAGTGAATGGAACCAATATTGGCTCGATTACATCTCAAAATTCGGAAGTGAAGATGATTTAATCATCGTTTTGGACGGCGAGTCCCCCGAAAAAATTATCGCGGCCGTCAACGAAACGGCGGAAGCAATCGAATTGAAGCCGAATCTGTTTTACTCGCTGTTTTACAAGTTCGACGACAGTGCACTCCTTTCGAAAGCGTTGTATTTCGCTTCCGATGAGGAACTTCAGGATCTGAACATGTTCCTGAAGAGTCACGAAGACGTTTTTCACGGAAACTGGAACACGCTTTCGGTCGACCGCATTCTTCCGCAAACTGTGATGCCGCTGGCGGCTGACCCGGAACAAATTCCGCCGAGAATGGCCTCAAATCTTCGTCAGGCGCTTGAACGGATGATTTTCAGCCTGGAAAATGCGTTGGGGCCGGAGTATCGTTTCGTCTCTCCGTTCCCAGAGGTGGATATTTCAAAAGCAAAAAAGAATCGAAACGTTCCGCAACCGGCGGGAAACTCTCAGGCAGGGATGCAAAATTTCCGTTTTCTCCAGTACGCTTCAAATGATGCGGACGCCGGGTCGGATGCGGACGCCGGGGCGGTTTGGGATTCGAATCTTTCGGACGCTTACGAAGAGTATGCACCTGATACAAATATTGTTCAAAATTCAAACGTCGGAAGTCATTGGACGCAGCCGGATTATACGCTCGTAAACTACATCGCAAATTATCCTCCGGTTGAATTGACCGATCCTTATATCGTGGCGGTATCGTCTGCGCGAAATGCAGATCCGGTAGCGTATCAGACCGAATATCCGTCGGGTTCGTCTCTTTCTCCCTTCCAGACGGCTTCACTCGAAACCACGTCGTTTGAAACGGCGACATTTGAAACCGCAGCTTCCGCAACACCTGTTTTTCAGTCTCCGTTTGACGCTTTTACCGAAAGTGTTCCTCCGCTTGAAACTGTTGCGGTGAATACGTATGTTGCGTCGAATGTAGAAACTGCGTCGAATACGGGTACTGTGTCGAATGCGGGCGCTGCGTCGAATACGGGACTGGCGGTGCCTTCGGTTTCGGAGCCGGTGCGTTCGAGTTCTGCGGATTTGACCGCCGGTGGTGCAGGTCAGGAAACGGTTCAAACGTTTTTGACGCATGAAGAGTTGGAGGGACCTCCCGATTTCAGTTCCAATTCCCCGATGGTTCCGCGCAGTGCAGAAAAGGACTCCCATATTCATTATATGTGGCTGAATCCCGACAAAACCGCGATCATGATGGTGAAAATGGTCGAAGAAAAAGACGAAGAGTTCGCGCGGGGAACCAAAGGAATCGATGCGCTTCGGACGATCCTTCAGACGGTTCAGAAAAACAATCCGGGAACCAAAGTACAGCTCACGGGCCTTCCGGTGATGGAAAACGACGAGATGCGGTCGAGTCAGAACTCGATGGGAATCGCAACGTGGCTGTCGATTCTCGGCGTGGCGCTCCTTTATGTGTATTTTTTCCGTGAACTGCGGCACCCCATGATGGCGATGTTCGCCCTTTTCATCGGTATCGGATGGAGTATGGCGTATGTTACATTTTTCATTGGTCATCTGAATATTTTAAGCATTTCCTTTGCGGTGATTCTCATCGGATTGGGAATCGACTTTGGAATTCACTACACCTCCCGCTACCTGCAGTGCCGCAGTGAAGGCGACGACACATACACCGCCCTCATTCGTTCCGGCCGAGAAATCGGACCTGGAATTGTGACTGGCGCGCTCACAACGGCTGCCGCTTTTTACATGGCGGGACTTACGGAGTTTACGGGAATTGCAGAACTTGGAATCATTGCGGGAGGCGGTGTACTTGCGTGTTGCATCGCAGCTTTGACGGTTTTGCCGATTTTTATCTATATGATGGACAAAAATCGGAAATCGGAAAAAATTCCGGTACCGCGTGACCCCGTGTTCTTCCATCTGAACCCAAAACTCGTATTTACATTAGGAATTTGCTGTTTTGCGATGTTGCTTTGCGGACTCCCGAAAGTCTATTACGATTATAATTTGCTGAATCTTCAGCCGGAAGGTCTCGAAAGTGTTGAACTTGAAAAACGTTTGATTGATGAAAGCAAACAAAGCGTTTGGTATGCGATTTCGATGTCCGACAATGAAGAGGTGTTGCGTGAACGGATTGAAAAATTCACGGCCCTCCCCAGTGTGGACCACGTGGAACAGATTGTAACGACGATTGTGCCCGACGAAAATCCGCTCGTGCGTCAAATTCACGACGTTTTGACCCTGACGCCGGCAAATGTGGATCATCATCCGGTTCTCACGAAAGAAGACGCTCTGAAATTGTACCAGTGTCTCGAAATGGCGCGCCGCTGTCTCATGGGAAAAACGGAATTCGCCTCCTATTTTGAACGTATTGAGACACTGCAGAATCAGTTGCTCAATATGAAACTGACGGATTATTTTACGAGAATGACGGAATATCAGGAGTCTCTCGCAAACGATTTGCTTGCGAAACTGAATGCGTTAGAAAAAATTTCCTCTCCCGAACCGCCCTCTGTAAACGATATTCCAAAACCATATCTTGACCGGATGCGTTCTTCGGACGGAACATACCTGCTTAAAATATATGGAAAAGGTGATTTGTGGAATATGGATAATTTGCGCACTTTCGTCGAAGAAGTACGCAGTGTCGATCCTCGTGTCACGGGAAACCCGCTTCAGACGTATGAATGTTCTTTGCAGATGAAAAAAGGGTATCAGGATGCTGCCGTTTACGCGTTGGGAATCGTTGTGATTCTTCTGCTGTTCGATTTGCGAAGTATTCAGGGCGTTTTTTTCGCGATGATTCCTGTAACGATTGGAATTCTTTCAACTTTGGGAATTATGGGATTATGCGGAATTCCCCTCAATGCGGCCAACATGATTGTACTTCCTTTGATTATCGGTATCGGAATCGATGACGGCGTGCACATTCTTCATGATTTCCGGAATTTTTATCGGGGCGGTGTTTACAGAATCTCTAATTCGACGTCGATGAGCGTCATTTTGACGTCGCTGACGACCATTTTGAGCTTTGGAACTTTGATTCTTGCACAGCATCGCGGTCTTCAGAGTCTCGGTTTTGTGCTTGGAATTGGAACGACTTGTTGCTGGCTGGCGTCCCTTTTAATGCTTCCGGCGACCTTGAATCTGGTGTTCCATCGAGAGCTTGTATCGGAATCTCCTTTGAATTCCTTCAGTCAGAAGCCGACGCTTTCATCCGAACGCTCCAATCTTTCTCAAGAGGGGGCGTCTGATGGAAAACAAGAACTTATTTCCCATTCTTCTCGTGAAAATGAGTTGAAATCCTCTGCTTCCTTCTTTTCGTACCATTCCGAAATTGAGTCGGGCAGGGAAATCGTGGGGCGTTCTGCAACCTGCTACACGCGTGATGAGGATGGAGTGATTGTGAATCGGGCAGGGCGAGTTGCATGACGCCGTTTGAAGAATTTTTGTTTTATGATTCAAAACGAGAAAAAACGCCTGGCGATGCGATTACTATTTTAAATTTTCACGGCATTTTTCAATTTTCACGGTTTCAGGAGGCCGTAAGAAAAGCATCCGAGAGGTCGGAGGCCGCAAAATGTGCTGCGGTGTTGAACGACGACGGCTCATTGGCGTGGGGAACAAAAAAGTTTCCAATCCCTTTGATTTACGTAAAGGGTCCGGTTACGAATGAAAATCGTCCGGATTCTTTTGTTGATATTTTGAAGGAGCCGGGAATTCGATTCTGGATTTACGATGAGCCGGAACGTGAAAAAACCGAAATTTGGTTTCAGTTTCATCATCTTTTGACGGACGCTCTGGGGTCGTTCTTATTTTTGAACGAAATCTTTGAAATTTATGCCGGACGTACTTTTTCGCTAGACGCGGTTCCCTCTGAATCAGATATCTACGAACATTCCAAACCCGCATACAATCCTCGTCTGATTTTTTCTGCCGTAAAGCAGGTTGTAAAAGGAAGTTTGTGGGCCGTTTCGCCTGTCCGAATCGCACCGCTGGAACTCCGTGCTGAGACTGCGAATTCGTCTTCGAACGTGGATTCAACTGCGGCGAGAACGTTGAAACGAGATGTTTTGATTCAAGATTCAGAGAAAAATTTGCGCATGCAGGTTCTTTTTGAAACGTTTTCACAGCAAGAAACGCAATCGTTGCGAGACTTTGCACATAAAAATTCAGTGACGATGAACGATTTGTTACTGGCTTCATGTGCCAACGCGATTTTTCAGTTTCACGTGAAACATGGTCAAAAACGATCCTGTTTTTCACGTTTTTTTCGTCCGCAGACCCTGCTGCGAATTGGAATCCCCGTGAGTTTGAGAGACCAATTCTTTAATAATTTAGCGCTTCGAAACATCGTCAGCGTCATTTTTTTGGATTTTTCAGCCTTTTTTCGTTCCAAAACGTACTCGTTGTTGAAAAAAGTGCATCGAGAAATGAAAAAAAAACAGAAAATGTGTCTCGCAGAGCTGCTTTTGTTGGAACTTCGGTGGTTGTGCTCGCTGCGCTTCAACGGGAATCATCGAATGGGACTCGCATGGTTTTCGCAGATGAAAATAACGCTTGCGACGATACTGCTTTCGAATCTTGGTGTGCTGTTTCGGTCCTCGACCCTTCCGAGAACGAAAGATGGAAAGTTGTGTGTGGGTGAGTTGGTTTTGGATTCTGTGAAACTTGCGTCGCCGCGTATGACGGACTCTGCGGTTGCGGCTGCGGTGGGAACGTATGCGGGAAAGCTTCATTTTGGTTTCAATTACGACCCTGAACGACTGAACGCCGAGAACGTTTCTGAAATTTGTACGCTGTGGAAAAGCGAATTATTACGGCTTTTGAATCTCAAACGAGTTTCTAAAACCAGAAAAAACCCAGTAAGAAGAATGTAAGATCATTGTAAAAAGGCTGTAAGAAAGAGAGAGATTGATGTTAAAACACATTGTTCAAATGCGAATTTTCGATACCGACATGCTGGGACACTGCCATCATCTTGCGCCGGCCATGTGGTTTGAAGAAGCGAGAAACGATATTTTTGAAATTTTTAATCCGGAAATGCAACGCCAAAAATGGAATCTGATTCTTGTACGAATCGAAATGGATTATGTCGGACAGATTCAGTTTACAGAACGGGAAATTGAAATTCGTACGTGGGTTTCGCATCTTGGAAAATCATCGCTTCACGTTTCTCATGGCGCGTACCTGAAAGACGGAACGTGCGCGGCGCTTGGAGGGGTCGCAATGGTGTATTTTGATTTCGAACATCAAAAATCTTTGCCGATTCCTGACGAAATTCGGGCGCAGCTCCTCCCTCATTTGGACGAAAACTGTCCGTACAAACTTTCGTGCCGCAAATCGTGATTTTGTTGAAAGACAGTCCCAAGTGGGGAGGATTTCCTCGAAATTTTGGAGAATTTACAAGAATGTGTAAATTTTTTGACTCGCCCGGATTGTAAAATTTCCCCAAGATGGTACAATAAACAAATATTTGTTCGTAACTTTTGTTCAGAATGATATTATATTAAAAGATACAATTCAGGAGAAAAATATGGTGGAACTTTCTTTGAAAAAGAATTCTTTTCCCGGACGTCCCGGTCCGATGTGTCTCATCGTTATGGATGGAGTTGGTATTGGAAAAAATGACGATTCCAATGCGGTTTACCTCGCGAAAACCCCAACTCTGGATAAACTTTTTGGCGCAAAGCTCTACACGCAGCTTCAGGCGCACGGAAAAGCCGTTGGTTTGCCGTCCGATGACGATATGGGAAACTCCGAAATCGGTCACAATGCGCTTGGTGCGGGACGCGTTTTCGATCAAGGTGCGAAACTCGTGAATCGTGCGATTGAAACAGGTACAATGTATCAGGGCGATGTGTGGAAAGCGGCGGTTGCGACGGCGAAAAAGGATGCGACGCTTCATTTTCTAGGGCTTCATTCCGATGGAAACGTGCATTCGAATACCGCACAGCTTTACGCGATGCTGAGGGAAGCCGCGAAAGAAGGGGTAAAGAAGGTCCGACTGCACATTTTGCTCGATGGTCGCGACGTTCCGGAACGTTCTGCGCTGACGTACATCGAAGCGTCTGAAAAAGTGTTGGCGGAAATCAATGCACAATATGGGTACGATTATCGTATCGCGAGCGGCGGCGGGCGTATGATTACGACGATGGACCGTTACGAAGCGGACTGGCGCATTGTGGAACGCGGCTGGCACGCTCACGTTCTTGGTGACGTACGTCCCTTTGCGAGCGCAAAAGAAGCGGTCGAAACGATGTACGCCGAAGACGCATCTGCGGTGGACCAGTACTTGCAGCCGTTCGTAATCGTCGATGGAAGCGGGAAACCGGTCGGAACCATCGAAGACGGGGACGCTGTGATTTTCTTCAATTTCCGCGGCGATCGGGCGATCGAAATCTCTCAGGCGTTCGAAGGCGGTCCTGATTTTGCAAAATTTGACAGAATTCGTGTTCCGAAAGTTTATTACGCAGGAATCATGCAGTACGACGGCGATTTGCATTTGCCGAAAAACTTCCTTGTGGCTCCGCCCGTCATCGACCGGACGTTCTGCGAGTACCTCTGTGCCGAAAAAGTTTCCATGTTTGCAATCAGCGAAACGCAAAAGTACGGTCACGTGACCTATTTTTGGAACGGAAATCGTTCGGGATACATCAACGCACAGTGCGAAGATTACGAAGAAATCCCGTCCGACCGCATCGAGTTCGATAAAGCGCCGCTCATGAAAGCCGAAGAAATTACGAAATGGGTGGAAGGGGCGCTGGCGTCCGGAAAATTCCGTTTTGGCCGATTGAATCTCGCAAATGGCGACATGGTCGGACACACCGGAAATATGGAAGCGACAATCAAAGCCGTCGAAAAAGTCGATGAATGCGTGGGCCGCATCCTTGCTGTAATTGAAAAAGTTCACGGAATCGCTATCGTCACCGCAGACCACGGAAATGCGGATGAAATGTGGACGGAAAAGAAAGGTGTGCGCACCGTCCGTACGGCACACACGCTAAATCCTGTTCCGTTCTGTATTTACGATCCGATGTACAACGACGAATACGAAATGTCTGGCGTTGAAAAACCTGGTTTGGCAAACGTCGCGGCCACGGTTTTGAACCTTTTGGGATTCGAAGCGCCGGACGATTACTGCAAGTCCCTCGTTAAATTTAACTGACGTTTTTGTGTTCAAATGGTGCGTTTCTTTCAAAGAGAGACGCGCCATTTTACTTATTCTTTGTATCTTCTATATTTTGCGACGGATGAAAAAGATGAACCTCAAAAAAACGTTTTTTTTGACTCTGACTTTGTTTTTGATTTTGTTTTCGTCCTCATTTTTATCCTCATTTTCGTCCTTATTTTCGTCCTTATTTTCAAATAACGTGCTGGCGCAGGAAAGAGTTTTCCTCTTGGGAAAGCAGGCGCGCACGAACGAGCAGACCTGCGGCGGACTGTTTATTTGGCAGGATGTTGCGTTTTTTCAGGAATGGCACATCCAGCGTTCCATTTTAACGGAAGATTTTCGTCTTTTGGACCCTGATGCGGTGTGTCGGGCGGCCGGAACTCTGGATTTTTGTCAAAAAGAATTGAATTTTTGGCGGTCTGAGTTGGAAATTCCGCCCATGAACGGTCGAGTTTTGATCCTCGTTCATGGTTTTGCGTCCAGTTCCATTTTGCTTGAAAATATGGCGCTGTGGTTTCGTGAAAAAGGAGATTATTCGGCCATTCTAAATATTTCGTACCCTTCGACTTTTGTGACGGTTGAGGAAGAAACTGCGCAAATTGCGCAAATTGTAACCTCTTTGGAAGGCGTCGAAAGCGTCGATTTCGTCGGACACAGTATGGGGGCCATCATTTTGAGGAACTTGTTAGGAAAATATACAGAAGATGCGTCCAATATTCAGAATGAACAAGATGAAGAGACTGCCGAAGACGCGAGAGATGATGAAAATGCGGAAAATACAGAAATTGTAAAAAATGCGAAAGATGTAGATACTGTAGGAAACGAGGAGGATGTGAAAGAAAAATGGAAGGCGAAAAAATTTAAAGTAGGACGTTTTGTGCAGGTGTGCCCCCCCAACCAGGGGTCAAATATCGCCCAAAATCACAACGCGGGGCCGATCGGTTTTTTGTTTCCGGCTTTGGAAGAACTGTCGCTTTCCGGGACGCAAATGCACGAACGTTTTGGAATTCCATCGTGTGAATTTGGAATCATTGCGGGTTATGGTGAAGATGCGAATTTTGGAGGGGAGGAAAATGATGCGGTACTTCCTCTTTCGACGACGAAACTTGAGGGGGCGACGGCGTGGCGAAAAATTCGCGGCGACCATTCAGAGGTTCCAAATTGTGTCGAAACCTTCGAAAATGTGCGTAATTTTTTAAACACGGGGGATTTTCTTTCTGAAAATCACTAGTCCCCCCCTTGCAACTGTTCGTGATGATGCTATAATTATACGTATCATTGAAGTTCATCTTCAGGATAAAATGCACCCTTAGCTCAACTGGATAGAGCATCGGTCTACGGAACCGAAGGTTACAGGTCCGAACCCTGCAGGGTGTAATTTGTTTTTATTCAAAAATTTTTTCGATATTTGAATATTTCGTCAGAAGTATTCTGAACGCACCCTTAGCTCAACTGGATAGAGCATCGGTCTACGGAACCGAAGGTTACAGGTCCGAACCCTGCAGGGTGTAATTTATTTTAACTGATTCTTCGGAGTCAGTTTTTTTATTTCTTAAACGTGAAAATAGGAAGTATACATAGAATAGGCGAAATTGAAAAGTAAAAGTTGCTTCCCGATTTCGCCTTTTTTGAAATTTTTAGACTTTTTTTCCTCTTAATTTGCTTTTTCGAGGAATCCTGCCAGTTGCGCACAGCGATTGGGCTGCTGGAGTTTCTTCATTGCTTTGGTTTCGATTTGCCGAATTCGCTCCCTCGTGACCCGGAAAATCATTCCCAGTTCCTCCAATGTGTAGCAATAACCATTTTCGAGGCCGAATCGCAGACGAATGATGTTCCGTTCTCGCGGTGCAAGTGTTTTCAGAACCACCTCCAGTTTTTCTCGCAACATTTCGTTTGCCGCGATTTTTTCAGGTTTTTCTGTGCGATTATCATCCACGAATTCCATGAAGCAATTGTCGTCGTTATCGCCGATGGGCCGATCGAGACTGATGGGATGGCGCGAAAAAACTTCGACGCGGGAATAATCCTCTTCTGCAATCTCCGCGGCTCTTGCAGCCTCTTCCTGAGTCGGTTCACGCCCAAGTTCCTGCTGAAGTTTCTGGTTGGAATGGTGCATTTTCGACATCAAATCAATCATATGAACAGGAATGCGGATGGTGCGAGCCTGTTCAGAAATCGCCCGCGTAATCGCCTGTCGGATCCACCACGTTGCATACGTCGAGAATTTGAATCCTCTGCGATATTCATATTTATCCACGGCCCGCATCAGCCCCGTGTTTCCTTCTTGAATCAGGTCGAGAAAGCTCAAACCGCGATTCCGATACTTTTTCGCGACAGAAACCACGAGCCGAAGATTTCCGCACGATAATTGGCTCTTTGCGGTTTCGTATTCCTGATAGAAACGTTTCATTTGCGCCACGCGTCGTTTCAGCCCCTCCGGACTGTCGTGAGTGAGCATCATAAGATTGTAAAGTTCGCGGCGAAGCTGCTGGCGGCGAAAAGGAGAAACTTGCGTGTTTTCGCAGGCGTGGAGTTGGTTCCGCACGGTGATCATGCGGTTGGAAAGTTGTTCGAGCTGCTGCATCATCGAGTGGATGCGGCGTGTGCGCAAACTCAATTCCTCAACCAAATAAAGCATTTTTCGACGCGCCTGGATGAACGCATTTCGGGCCGTTCGTTTCGCTTCAGGGGTGCTTTTTCGAGAAATCATCGTGTGAAAATTTTGACGGCTGCGAGCGGAAAGAGCGTCCAGAGTTTCCAAATTTGCCGGCATCCGGGCCATAATTTGTTCTTTACGCAGCTCTTCAGTAATAGAAACTTTGATGGTTCGGTCGAATGGAAGCGTTCCACGGTGTACTTTTTTCAAAGTGTTGATCGTGTGACGCATTGCAACGTTGCTGTTCAGAATTGAAAACCGGAATTTTTTACGTAATCGTTCGATCTTCTGCGCCAAAACCGTCTCTTCTTCTCGTGAAAGAAGCGGAATTTCGGCCATTTGCGTCATGTACATTCGAACGGGGTCGGTGCCGGAACGTGACGCGGGTTCGTCCGGAATTTCCGACAGAAGAAAATTATCGCTGTTTTCGTCATCATAATAATCATCTTCGTCGCGGATTTTCGCTGTTGAAGAGGCGGGAATCTCGTTTACGTATTCGTCTGCATAATCCATTTCTTCCATGGCCGCCGCTGCCGTCTGGTAGATTTCCGGTTTTGATGCAGATTCAAGGAGCAAGATTCCTGATTTCTGTAAAAGAAAAATCAGTTCCTGAATCTCACTGGAAGCCAAATTTTCATCTGAAAAGTGTTTTTGAACATCGTCGAACGTAAGATAGCCTTGAAGTTTGCCCTTTTTAACCAGCGGCTCAACTTTTTCGTCAAACAAATTCATAGTATCTCCTTGTATCGTCCCTGATACACTTGAGTTCCAATCGAAAACCGCAGTTCGGTGCTTTCATTTATGACTCTGCCCAAAATGAAAATTCCCTGTGGTCTGTTTTTTAATCCTCAGGATTCATCCAATCGTCGTTTGAATCCGTTGTTTCGTATTCGGTTTCTTCTGGAAAAATCCCGTTTTTATGCTGCTTTTCCAAAATTAATGCATCCAGCAAATCTAGTTTCTGTTCGGTATTCAGTTTGGTTGAATTGAACACGGATAAATCCACAAATTTTCGGCTTTCCATCTGGAATCGTTCGAAATTCGTTATGGTTTGTTCCAAAAACGTCACAACCTGCTCTATCCCGTATTTTTCGCGGTTCCATATCGAACTGGCGTCGAGTGTGATGATCCAGCTTTTCATCTGCTGCGACTCGAATGAAACCAAAATCTTTTCAAAAGTCGGTTCCAAACCATCGTCTGCCATTTCGCATATCCGAAAATAAAGCTCTCGCGCAGGTACAAATCGGAAACGTTCCGGAGTGATTTTCTCCCGAACTCGTCCTAAAAGGTTCGGCCAAGCCAGCAAAATTTCGGAAAGTTCCTTTTCCCAGGGATTCATTTTCCCGAAAATCGTCCAATCCACCTCATCGGCGTGCTGTTCGAATGCTTCTTGCGTCAAAAGTTGCGGTTCCGCTGAATAATCCGGATTTACTAAATCTGTCAGCTGAATTGGATTATTCTGCGC
>CAYTLK010000001.1:0-33409 GCA_964438515.1 uncultured Planctomycetaceae bacterium | reverse complement strand
GCGGTTTGTTGATTTTCGCCATCTTGCGCGGCTGGCGCACTTTGTGTATTTTTGACTCCGGAGGCGGTTGATTCGAAGGAACTGTCGGAAAATAACGTATTTTCGTCGTCATTGATTCCAATCAAAGCTTCCGATTCATCCGGAATAAATTCGCCATCTTCCTTTTTTGCTTGCGCTGGTAAAAGTTGTTGTTCCCTCTCGCTGTCGTCGAGTCGTTTTTGCTGCCATGATTCCCGAACGAAGGCGTCGTGACGGGTTTTTTCCCGCATTTCCTTCAGTCGGCGACGTAAAAAATCTTCCGAAATCGAAAACGAAAACGACAATTGCTGAATCATTTTCTCTTCGCGATATGTCAAAACGCCGAATTGATTTCCGGGTGAGTATTCTCCGCCGTTTGCAATCAACCCCAACAATTTGTCGAGCGCCTGCTCGCTCTGGTGGATGTTGCTGAAATCCAAGTTCTTCGTGTACAGCTTGAACGCATGCGTGAGTGCGTCGTTCGTTTGGGTTTTGAGGAGTTCCTCGAATTTCTCCGCGCCAAATTCCGCTAAAAATTCTGCCGGATCGTCATTTTCTGGAAGCGTTAAAATCCGAACATCCACTTTTTCCGCTACAAACAATTCCAAAACCTGCGCCGCACGTTTTTGGCCCGGCTCGTCTCCATCCAGAACGAGGAAAATACTGTCCGCTAACCGATTCAGCAAACGGATGTGGTCGATTCCCAGTGCCGTTCCCAGTACCGCTACGGACTCTGTAAAACCGTATTGATGCGCAATAATGGTGTCGGTGTACCCTTCCATTACGAGCACGCGTTTTTTCTTGTGGATGCTTGGTTTCGCGAGGTCCAAACCGTATAAAAGGCGGTGTTTCGAAAAAAGCGGCGTTTCCGGAGTGTTGATGTATTTTGCGGACTCATTCGTCGTAGGAATTCCGGGAATCACTCGTCCGCCGATTCCGACGCTTCGGCCTTGTGCATCATGTATCGGAAAAAGCAATCGCCCGCGAAAACGCTCATAATAGGTCTTTTTTTCCTCTGAAAATCCCAAATAACCAGTTAAATGTAAGTTTCGGAGGAGGTTTGCATTTCTTTTCGCACGATTTTCAAGCCAGTTCCAGTCGTTCGGCGCGAATCCGATGCGGAATTTATCCACATTTTCAGCAGAAATTCCTCTTTCCGCCAAATATTTACACGCCAAATCTTCCGCAGGAAGCTGTTTGAAGTACTCGAAGTATTGCTTTTCGGCCCACGCAGCCGCATCGTGAAGCGCCTTTTTTTCCGAAAAAGAGGAATAATCCACCTCAGGCTCCGAACCTGCAGCGTCGATCTTTCCATCTTTTTTCGTGGTTTTTGCACCAAAATAATCGGAATTGGATGTGTAGTGTTTCTTTTTGGGTGAACGTTTCGGCAGCTCAACCCCTGCCCGTTCCGCAAGCATTTGAAGCGCTTCCGGAAATGAAACGTTTTCCATTTTCATCATAAAAGAGAAAATATCTCCACCAATCGCGCAGACCCAGCAACGAAATGTTTGTCGTTCCGGATCCACCTGGAGACTGGGTTTGGAATCATCGTGCCACGGACAGAGACCAACGTAAACGCGCCCTCTCGGTGTCAACTGAACATATTCTCCTACAAGATCCACAATATTAATGGACTGACGAATACGTTCTTTTACGTCCAGTGAAAAACTGTCCAGCAATTCAGACCCCCCCGATTCTCTATAACAGTACCAAAGTATAAAACATTTTTGCGATTCTTGCAAGATGAAAAACGTAAAACTTTAAGAAATTTTTCAATTTTTCTCAAAATATTTCCAAAATTTGAAAATCTCAAGAAAAGATGGAGAAAATGCGTCATTTAAGGGGTTTAGAGGATGTTCAAAAATGAGAAAATCAACGGAATATAAAAAAATTCCCCACCTATTTTCCCGCTTTTAAAAATTAAAATGCGGTGTTTGGGTAATTTGTGTAAAGTGGATAAAATGTGCAAGGTGTATAAAACAGGGATTTTGTTTTCGTCTTCTTTCCATCGCATGTTCAACCTAAGTTTTCTGAACGCTGATGATTTTCTCACGATTTTTCATAAGTTGTTCGAGAATGTTTCACGTGAAAATAAACGGAAAACGTTTCACGTGAAAACAGATGAAAAACGTTTCACGTGAAAAACGAAAACCCTGTTTTCACGTGAAACATTCCGAAAATTCAATTTCCAAGTCGGATGGACGCACCGGCTCCGCCCGTTTGCTGCTGATACCATTGAATCCAAAGGTGCTGGTTGTATTGAAAATTAACGTCTGTCAGTTTTTTCAACGCTTCGAGCACTGCTGGATTCTGCTTTTTTTGTTGAACCATTTTTACGGAACTACCCATCGAAAGTCCTGCGCCGCCGCTTCCGTTAGAGGAACGTCCCATCCCAGCAGACGTCTGTCCGTTGGAGCTTCCTGTCGTCACCTGAAATCTATGGGTGGTTTCCAGTGCCTGAATTAAAGCCGAAACTGCAGATTGGTCTCCAAGCTCGCCGAGTGCGTACGCCGCGTAATTAATCTGCTCGTTCGTGGATTTTGTGGGAGAGAGCCGCATCATAAAATATTCCGTTACACCGGCGCTCTTGTGAGGAATCAGATTGTCGAGCGCGGTCAAACGAAGCTCCTCAATCTTTTCATCGACTGTAATCTGCAACAGCGCTTGGAGTGCCGCTTGCGTTCCGATGTGTCCCAAACTTTTTATCAATATTTTTTTGACTTCCTGTCGTTTTTCTGCCTCATAAGCGTTCATCAACCCCGGGACGGCAAGCGGGTCCCGAAGATTGTTGAGTTCGGTCAATGCGTCTTCTTCGCGCGTTGTTCCGATGCTTTTAACCCATTTTTTTATATCGCTCGTCAGTTTTTTGGTTTTGACTGAATCCTGCGATTTTTTTTCTAACAGTTCTTTTTCCTGCTGCGAAATCCAGCGTCCTTTGTACTTAACCTTTCCCTGGTCGTCCATTTCTTCGTCGGACGTGCGCCAAACACCATCGACCATCTTCTTGAAACCTAAAGCTCGCCGAGCGGTCTCATTTTCGGAATCAAGCTGCAAAACACGTTCGTAGTGCATTTTTCGCTGATTCATCATTTTATGCTCCGCGCACCAATGTGCAAGCGCGAGATTTCCATCCACGGTGTCGGGCGTGTTCGTTTTCTCTTTTTCATATTCCTCTGAAAACTCGTTGGTATCGCTACGTATAATTTCTTGAACCTCGCTTTCAGCAACCACAATCTCGATTCCATCGCTGGTTCGGAATTTGTGAACCAGACCGCTGTCGGATTCTGTAGAAAGCATTTGCCCCTGAATTCGGCCTCCGTTTTTAAAAACAAGGACGTCTTCTGCAAAATTTTGCGACAAAAAAATGCAAATAATAGATGAAACTAAAAACAATAATTTCAACCATTGAAACGTATACACCTTTTTAAACGCATAAACTTTTTTGAAAGAAAAAGCTTTCATCGAATCTTTTTTCATCGGAAAAGGTCCTCATTCTCAAAAGGATGAAAGACGTTTTTTTGACGTCCGGGAAGAATGTTCAAAATCGCCTCAGCAAGTTGCAGGTCCGTTTTCGTCGTGATTTTGATGTTCAAAAAAGATCCTTCCACCACGGAAACTGTGTGGCCGGCCTCCTCAAAAAGCATAGAATCGTCGGTTGTTTGAGCGGAATGCGCACGGTCGCGCTGTGCGTACACCTGCATGAACCAATCTTTTCGAAAAACCTGAGGAGTTTGTGCTCGCCAGATATTTGTACGATCCAATGATTTCAGAATGAGACCGTCTCCGTTCTGATTTTCTTCAGGAGCGTCTGGAATCAGAGAATCAAGCGTCAATTTCTTACTTTTGGCGTTGCTTTTTGGCGTGTTTGTGGGGTTCACAAGTTTAATACTGTCTGAAAGCGGGACGGCAAGAATCGCTGCACCGGTTCGGATGGCGGTTTGAAAAACTTCGTCGATCCACTCGGATTTCAAACACGGGCGTGCTGCATCATGTACACAAACGAAATCGCATTCAGGAGAAATCGCAACGATTGCATTTTCGATGGAATCGGAACGTTCTTTTCCGCCCTGAACAACCGTAATCCCGTGAATTGAGATTTCTGCACGATATTTCTGTACCGCATCTTCGTAATCTTCAGGCGAAACGACAAGAATTACTTGAGCGACGTCACGACGATTCAAGAAATATTGCGCACTCTGAAGCCACACTGCCCGATTATTTAAAAATGCGAAGGGTTTTTTGTACGTTAAATCGCCGAAGCGGCTGCTTTTTCCTGCGGCAGGCAGTATTACACAAAATTTTGCCATGGCAGTCTCCTAATCTTACTTATTCGGAAATTTTTTTAATTTTTTTTCGGAAAATCCTTAAAATACCTTTGGGAGGTACTTTTCTTTTTTCGTCATTTTCATTAAACTATAGTATAAGGTTTTTTTTCGCATTCTCAACCGTTATAATTGCTTAGGTTTTGTTGATAGGAATATCTGCTGTAATCTGCAAGGTTTTCGTGTTGTGGAATGCTCGATTTTTATCCAGGAAAGGAGTCGTTCTGATTATGTCAGGAGAATCGAATCCCTATTTGATTAAAGTGGCGCACAGCCCGGACCCAGATGACGCATTTATGTTTTATGCTTTGGCAAAACATTGTGTCGATACGGGAAAGTTCGTTTTTACACATAAATTGGTCGATATTGAGACCTTAAACCAGTTGGCTCATACGGGTTATTACGAACTTACGGCTTTGAGTGTTCACGCATATGCGTATTTAAGTGATACATACATGCTTTGTCCTTGCGGCGCGAGCATTGGGGATAATTACGGTCCGATGATCGTTGCAAAGGAATCGTTTTCAAAAAAGGAACTGCGAAAATTGACGATTGCGGTTCCAGGAACGATGACGACTGCGTTTCTTGCAGCTGGAATGTACATGGAAGGTCCTTTTGATTACGTGGTTGTTCCTTTTGATCGGATTCTTGATTATGTTCAAGCCGGGAAAGTCCTCGACGGTCCCGAAAAAGGCCGCGAAGTGGCTGCTGGTTTGATTATTCATGAGGGTCAGCTGACCTACATGAATCAGGGGCTCAAATTGATCGTGGATACTGGCGTCTGGTGGATGCAGCAGACGGGTTTCCCGCTTCCTCTTGGTGCGAACGGGATCCGAAAAAACATGGGTTCCGAGAACATTCGGGATGTAAATCGTATTTTGAAAGAAAGTATTCAATATGGTTTGGATCATCGAAAACCTGCGATTGAGTATGCGTTACAGTTCGGTCGAGGTTTGGATCTGAATCTTGCAGACAAATTCGTCGGAATGTATGTAAATGATTGGACCCTGGATTTTGGACCGAGAGGACGCGAATCCGTTCGACTTTTGCTCGAACGGGGATTCAATGCAGGATTGATTCCAAAACGGATTGAACCGGAATTTGTTTCATGAGAAACTTTTTTCGTGTTTCCCGTGAAACACCCACTTGACAAATTACAGTTTTTGGAGAAAATAGAAGAATTGGAGATTCGGATGCGGTGAATGTTCTTGCTGAATCCGGAACCAGGACTTTTATATCCCTTTTTTCACTTTTCAGGCTCCGTAAGTCGGAGGGAGATGTTATGCCTAATATTCAGCCAATTAATGGAATTCGTTACAATCTTGGTCAAGTCGGTGCTCTTTCAGATGTGATTGCGCCGCCATATGATGTAATTAGCCCGGAATATCAAGAGGAACTCTATAAAAAACATCCGAATAACTGTATTCGGTTGATTCTGAATAAAACTTTGCCGACAGATGACGAGCAGGACAATCGTTATACGCGCGCTCGCAAAATCATGAAAAAGTGGTTAGACGAAGGCGTTTTGTTTACGGAAGCCGACCCCGCGATTTACGTGTACTATCAAATCTTCGATTATGCAGGAAAAACCTACACGAGAAAAGGTTTTATGGCCGGTTTACAGGTCCAGCCGTTCGGAGAGGGATGTGTTTTTCCGCACGAACAGACACATGCAGCCGCTAAAGCCGACCGTTTGATGCTGACGACAGTTACAAAAGCGCAACTCAGTCAGATTTTCGGTCTTTATCCGGATTCGACCTCTGAAGTTCAGGGAATTCTTGATAAAAGCATCGAAGGGAAAACACCTCTTGAAGCGGTTGATCATCTTGGGGTGACTCATCGTATGTGGATTGTGACGGATCCATCGGTTATCGCTTCTGTTCAGGATAAAATTGGTAAAAAACCTTTGTTTATCGCGGATGGTCATCATCGTTACGAAACTGCGTGCAATTATCTCGCGCAGCTCAAACAGCAGGGAATCCCCAGCGATCACCCGGCCCATTACGTTCTGACGATGTTTGTCGCTCTTGAAGATGAAGGTCTTGCGGTTCTTCCAACGCACCGACTTTTCCCTGGAATTCCTGAAATGACGTCGGATGAACTGACGGCAAAGCTCGGCGCAAATTTTGTGTGCGAAAAAGTGGGAAATGGTCCAGCCTTTGCGGAGACTGCTTGGGAAGATCTGGAAACCCGAAATACGCAGAAAAGTCTCGCGTTCTACACGACGAAAGATCAAACGTGGACTCTTTGCACGTTGACGGAAGCTGGAAGTCAGAAAATGGCCGAAGCGGCTGTAGCGGGGGAACATTCGGAAGATTGGAGAGATTTGGGAGTCAGTATTTTACATAAATTGGTGATGGACACTTTGTTGGAACTTCCGAACGCTCCCAAGCCGAAATACGTTCATTTGGTTTCCGAAGTCGTCGAAACACTGGAAGCGGAACCGCAAAATTATCCTCTTGCGGCTCTCGTGATGCCCGCGACGGTCGAAAACATTAAAACATTGTGTCTCGAAGGAGAACGAATGCCACAAAAAAGTACGTATTTTTATCCAAAACTCCTTTCCGGACTCGTATTCCGTTCGGTTGAAGGATGAATTTTTCCCTAGAGTGAAACGAAAGCTCTTTGGTTTTCGTTTCACGCGAAATATTTTAAAGGATAGAGTCTTGGGCCAGATTATTTGTGTGATGAACCAAAAAGGAGGCGTTGGAAAAACGACCACGGCGATCAATCTCGGTGCGTGCATGGCCCGAGCAGGATTCGAAACTCTCGTTGTCGATTTGGATCCGCAATGCAACGCAACGAGTGGTTTGGGAAAGAAGCCGATGGATCGGCATCCACTCATTACAGAAACACCTTGGTCGAAGGTGATTTTACCTTCTGAGTGGCCAAAACTTTCCATTTTGCCGGGATGCAGGAATTTTGGCGATATATCTGCGCTGAACAAAGGAGAAATCGGACAGACGAAACGTTTGAGAGAGATGTTGGAAACAGGTCTTAAAGCATTCGATTATGTTTTACTCGACTCGCCGCCGGCAATTTCGCCTCTTACGACGACGGCTTTAGATTGTGCTACGCAAATATTGATGCCGATACAGTGTGAATTTTTTGCAATGGAAGGAGTCGCAAAAATGACGCCGCTGATTGCAAAAGAGAAATGGTTTTCAACCAGCATTTTGTTGACGATGGTGGATCCTACGCTTGAACTGACAAACGAAGTAGAAGCGGAGGTTCGTGAGTATTTTGGTGATATTGTTTTGAAAACATGGATTCCAAGGGATGTTGCTATTCCAGAAGCTTCGAGTTTTGGAAAACCAGTAATTGAGTATGCTCCTCGATCAAGAGGTGCCAGAGCGTATATAGAATTATGCATGGAGGTATTTGAAAATGAGCAAGAATAGAAAATTGGGACGTGGTTTGCAGCAGATGTTTAATCAGAACCGAACAAACACCAATTTAACGAATAACAGCGAAAACGAACCTCAGGTTTCGCGTGAAACAAATGAAAATGAGGAAGTGACTCAAGAAAGTCTTGAGGAAACAGACATCAATCCAACTAAAAAAGAGATCGCAAGTGATTCCTCGCAAGAGTCGGAAACGGTGGAGAGCACGGGGACTGGTTCTTCATTTCATTTCGATTTGATGCGTGAAGATCTAGAGCAAGCGGCTGTTCAGGTTTCTAGTCTTCAACAGGAAGTTGGGGAGATTGCAAGCGGGAAGAAAATTTCAGAAGAATCCCAAAAAACTTTGTTGGATTACATGAAGTCCTCAAATCTGGGCGACACACCTGTTGATAGCTCCGCAGAATCCTTAGGAGGGAAAACTCTTGAGCTGCAGAGTTCAGCTGGAAAGACTATCGCAGGGAGTCGTGTTCCGTCCGTGGAAAAGGAAGTTGAAAGAATTTATAACATTTCAGTTTCTTTGGTGGATTCCAACCCCTGGCAGCCGCGTGAGATTTTTCAGCCGAAGGAAATTGAGGAGCTTGCAAAAAGTATCCAGCAACATGGTTTGCTTCAGCCGATTGTGGTTCGAAAATTCCGCAGTCGGTATCAATTGGTGGCTGGGGAGCGACGATTCCGTGCTGCAATCAAGCTGAATTGGACGGAAGTTCCTGCAACAATTATCGACGCGACAGATCGAGAAATGGCAGAGCTAGCACTGATTGAAAATTTGCAGCGCAAAGACCTCAATCCGATCGAAAAAGCGACTTCGTTCAATAAATATCTTTCTGAAAATCATTCGACACAGGATGAACTTGCGAAAAGATTAAATCTGGATCGATCGACTGTCGCGAATTTGATTCGTCTTTTGAGTTTGCCGACGGAAATTCAAAAGCTGGTTGCGGAGGAAAAACTGACGCAGGGACACGCGCGGGCTTTGTTGGCGCTAAATACGTCTTCGGACCAAATTTCCCTCGCTAAAAGGGCCGAAGAAGAACGACTGACAGTTCGACAGGTGGAACAAATTGTTTCAGACTGGAATGCGACCCCGTTGGAAGAACGTCGAGCAGGAAATATTTCTGATGTTTCAGCTCAAACGCCGAATCCTCGTAGAAAAGAAAAAGACCCGAATATTCAGGATCTTGAACGTCAGCTTCGCGATGCGCTGGATTTGAAGGTAAAAATTTCATCGAATCCCGAAGGAAAGGGAAAGCTTGAGATTTTTTTCCGAAACAATGATGAGTTCCAAGATTTGATTGGATATTTTCGTAATTAGATTCACTAATGAGTGCGGTTTCACGTGAAACCGCACTTCCTAAAACCATGATACAAAAAATATTGAAGCGTTTCGGACTGGATCCCTTTATTGTTCTTCTTTTTCTCGGTATTTTCGCAGCGTGGCTTTATCCGCCTCCTGGAGCAAGTGAAGAGCTGTTTTCACTTTCAACTATTGCAAAATACGGTGTGTCCGTTATTTTTTTCTTTTATGGCGTGCGTCTGAATTGGAGAAAAATACACGAAGGTTTGTCGAATTTCAAGCTGCATCTTATTGTGCATTTGGCGACTTTCGTTTTGTTTCCTCTTTTTGTACTTCCGTTTGCGATCTATTTTACGCATGGTGTCGATGAAAACACACGTTGGTTGTGGTACGGAATTTTCTTTTTGGCCACGCTCCCCTCAACAGTTTCATCGTCGGTTGTTATGGTGAATATTGCGCGCGGGAATGTTCCTGCGGCCATTTTTGACGCAAGTATTTCCAGCTTGCTGGGGGTTTTCATCACTCCACTTTGGATGCAGATTTTTCTTGGCAAGTCGTCGGGAGGTCAGAATCTCAGTTCTGTTATTGTAAATTTGATACTTTTAGTGATATTTCCTGTGGTTGCTGGAATTTGCAGCCATCGACTTTTGGGATGGATTTCCGAAAAATATGAACGAACTTTAAAACATTTTGACCAAGGAATCATTTTGCTCATCGTTTATACTTCATTTTGCAACTCGTTCGCGAACCATATGTTTGACGGAATGACTCTTAAAACGATTATTCTTCTTTCTATAGGAATGGTCGGGCTATTTTTTGCTGTGTTTTCGATTCTCAATTTTATTTGTCGATTTTTTGATTTCAATCGGGAAGATCGAATCACCACTTTATTTTGCGGGTCTAAAAAATCCTTGGTACATGGAGCCACCATGTCGAAAGTGATTCTTCCCAATCCACAGCTTGCAGGTGTTTTGCTGCTTCCGACGATGCTGTATCATGCGTACCAGCTAATCGTCGTAAGTATCATCGCACAGCGTTTTGCACAAGAAAAGGATAAAGAGACTGAAATCATCGAATCGAAAAGAACGAAATGAAACACTTTCAAGATGTATTTCACGTGAAACAAAAAACGGGAGTCACTGTAGCTCCCGTTTTTTTCTGATTGATTTTTTTGTTTCTCTTTGTTTCGTGTGAAACACTATTTCATCCATTGATTCAGGATGGAACTGTCGAAATAGGATTGTGCAAGCGATTCAATTTTTCCATCGTCACAGGCGGACGCAATCTCCGGGTTGATGGGAATTTGCGCTAAAATTGGTAAATTATGCTCCGCGGCAAACGCCTCGATGTTGCTTTTCCCAAAAATTGAGATTCTTTTTCCACACTCTGGACATTCCACGTAACTCATGTTTTCAACGAGTCCAAGTACAGGAATCTTCATCATTTCAGCCATTTTAAGAGCTTTTCCAACGATCATAGAAACCAGTTCCTGAGGAGAAGTGACGACCACAATTCCTGCAATCGGAAGAGACTGAAAGACCGTCAAAGCGACGTCGCCCGTTCCAGGGGGCATATCGACAAACATATAATCCACATCGTTCCAAATCACGTTGGACCAAAATTGTTTAACGACGCTCGCAATAATGGGACCACGCCATAAAACGGGGTCTGAAGCATTTTCCAAGAGGAGATTTACGGACATAAGAGGAATTCCGCCTTTGGAAACTTCCGGAAAAATTGCTTGGTCGCTTCCCTGTGCGTGATTGGAGACACCAAAGATCTTCGGGATGGAAGGACCCGTAATATCGGCATCCAAAATTGCTGTTTTCCATCCATTTTTTTTGGCCAGACACGCAAGGAGTCCCGTAACGAGCGACTTTCCGACTCCGCCTTTCCCACTGACGACCGCAATTACTTTTTTCACAGAACTTTCGCTGTTTAATTCCGCTTTTAAGCTCTCAGATTTTCGTTCAGAACAATTTTGCGAGCAGGAACCGCAGTCGTGGCTGCATTCTTCAGACATATTCAATCCTTTCCTAAAAATTAATGAATTGATAATTCATTTTTTCCAATTTCGACGGGTTCCCAAAGTCCATGGTTCCCGATATAATCCCAAAGATTTTTGGCTTGCTCACTCTTGAGATAACATCGTACGATACTGGCCAGTGGTTCACATAAAACAAGGGCGATCGTACCGGAGCGATGACGCCGAAGTATCCATTGAATGGCAGATTCGACTCTTTCGCGAACCTGACCGAAAGGCTCGCCTCCGGGGGGCTGAATGGAGTCTGGCTCGGTGGCGGCGCGACGGTAAACGTGAGGCTGTTGCTGTTGAAGTTCTTCAACACGCATTCCTTCCCACAAACCTTGGGCCTGATTTCGCAGACCTTTCAGTATTTTTCTTGCGATTTTCAGATGCGCAGCAATTCTGTCTGCCGTCTCGAGAGCAGAAACGTTGGGGGAAGTGTAAATTTGCTGGATATTTTCATCATCTAACTCGTTTGCAAGACTGCAGGCCTCCATCAGACCGTTTTCGGTAAGATGAAGATCCAGATTTCCCTGAATATGACGTTCCCGATCGTAATTTGTTTCTCCGGGACGAATAATTAGGATACGTAAAATACCCTGATCATCCAGATATTCTAAAGAGTTTCCTGATGAAAAAGTTGAAAATATGGACATAAAACCTTTCTTTTCCCGAGCATTCTTAGTTTTCGCATCGTTCCAAGCGTCCGTAAATCAAAATATCAATGGTTTAGGGACGTGAAAAATGGAATGCGGATAAATTCAAATAAAATGTGCGGAGAATCACGTTTAGAGTGATTCATCCTGAAGGATATGGTTTAGGTTTTTAAACTGACTCTGAATCTGATTCCCGCGAAAAATCGCAGTCCCCATTACGAGTCCAGTACCGCCGGAATGTTTACATTCCAGCAAGGTTTTTTCATTGACGCCGCCATCGACACTTCTAAGAGCGGTTTCAGGCGCATTCTGACGAAGCCATCGAAGTTTCTGACTTGCAGAAGGGTCAAATTCCTGACCTCCAAAACCGGGCATAACGCTCATAATGAGGAAATTGTCGCACAACTGGAGCCATGGAGCGAGGACCTCGACGTTCGTCGGCGGAATCAAAGAGAGACCGCAGGCCGCTCCGAGTTTGTGAATGGATTCCAGAGCATTTTCGATGTGAGATGTGAGGTTCTGAATGGATTGCGATTCCTGGAGGGAACAACCATTTCGAGCGAAATTATTTCCCGTAGCTTCCAAGTCGGCAATTGCTTCCACGTGAAACGTAATACCATCCGCGCCGGCTTTTTTAAAAACGGAAAAGTAAGGCTCGGGGTCGGAAAGCATCAGGTGAACATCCAAGACGAGGTCTGTGACACGCCGTACGGCTTCAACAACGGGGACGCCGATACTGAGGTTCGGGACAAAATGTCCATCCATAATATCGAGATGGAGCGCTTGCACACCCGCCGCTTCCAAATCACGAATATCGTGTTCCAGATTCGCGAAATTGCAAGCCAGCAAGGAAGGGAGAATCGTCCCAGGAGATTTTGCGAGGCGACGATACTCCCTAAATGAATTTTGTTCGTTAATCATAATATAAAGACAAATTAGTAAATTGTAATAACTGTAGGTATTATAGCATTTTTTTAAAAAAGGAAAAGGCACTATAGGAATATTTCGAGAAAGTTTCCTGTTGTAATGATGAAATAAATTGGAAAAGATGGAAAAATTGATAAAAATAGGCAAGGGATTTTGGAAAGATTCATAAAATGCGCAAGGTCTTCTTAACCGAAAGAACAGAAATAACTTGTGTAAATAGAAAGGAAAATAAATAGAAAAAAAGAGGGAGAAAAAAGCCGAAAGATAAAAAAAGGGGGAATTTTTGAAAAAAAAGGGAAAAAAAGAGAAAAAAAGTGTTCCGAGCTATTGACGGAACGAAGAAAGTGGATAATAATAGATAGAGTTCAAGTGCGAATCGAATTCGCATTACAAAAACGGCAATATAATATTGTTAGGGGAAAACATGAAAAAGACATTGATGTTTCTGATTGCTATTGCGGCATTCGTATCGGTAGGCTGCGGACCGAGTAAGCCGGCTGCAGTGATTGCGCCGTCGTATAATCCTTCCGGAATAGCGTCGAAAGCGATGGAGCTTTACGACGCGAACGGCGATAAAAAGCTGGATGCGGATGAGCTGAAGAAAGCGCCGTCCATGCTTTATTCCTTGAAGGGGATCGACACGAACGGTGACGGGGCGCTTGATGCACAGGAAATTGCGGCGCGAATTCAGGCATGGATCGATATGAAAGTGGCGCTGACCTGCCCGATCGTGAAGTTCCAGAAAAAAGGCAAAGCGGCAAACGATGTGGTTGGTAAGATGGTGACGTTGACGCCGGATCCGATGATGGGCGACATGCTGAAGACGACCGACCCGATTGCAGTGGACGAAAACTGCCAGTGCAACCCGAGCACACCGGGCAACCAGGAAAATCTGGGCGGAATGGCGTACGGTTTTTATAATGTGAAAATCGACGGAACGTCTTACGACAATCTGGGCGTTGAGATTTTTGACGGAGCGAAGGCGGACGATACGGATGCGTTCATTATTGAACTCAAAAAAGGAAAATAAGTTCGGACTTTCCCGTTGAATGGATGCGAGAGCACGTTTTATCCGGATACATTTTGAATTTTCGCTTTTTCGTCGTTCCGCTGTTGCGAAATGACAGCTTTTTGGCCGTCCAATGCGAAATATTCAAGTGGAATCTGTAGAACGTGCTCTTTTTTGAAATATGTACGATTAAACAAGAAGAATAACCCCATTTTACTCCACGATGATACGATGTCTACGCGAAGAAACTTCCTCCGAGCGGCTGGAGCAACGGCTGCGGCACTCGCGATTTCCAAACGGGTTTTCGCGGACGTCGATATAAAAGACGGTCCGAAAGAACTACCCCAAGAGACTGGATTCACTCCGGAAAACGTGAAGCGGAAAGACTACATTTGGGCGCAGCTGCTCCATCTGGGACGCAACATGTGCTGCGATCGTCCGATCGAATCGTTTGCCAACACGCCTCCGGAACTCGTTTCGTATATTTCTGAAGCCGATCATCTGCGCTGCGACGAGAAAGTCTGGGACGACGTAACCCAGCGCATGGCGGACGCAGGCATGAACATGGTCGTCATCAACATCGGCGAAGGTCTTCAGCTGGAATCCCATCCGGAACTGGCGGTCAAAGGGTCGTGGTCGATTGATCTGTTTCGGTCAAAGCTCGAACGGCTCCGTACACTCGGTCTGGAACCGATTCCCAAGCTGAATTTTTCCTGCACGCACGATCTGTGGCTCAAGCAGTACGCGCGCATGGTTTCGACCCCGGAATACTACAAAGTGTGCGGCGAAATTATCCGTGAAGTCATCGATATTTTTGATAAGCCGCGCTTTTTTCATTTGGGGTACGATGAAGAGACTGCCGGTCATCAGAAGCTGTACGATTACGTTGTTGTGCGGCAAGGCGAACTTTGGTGGCACGATTTTCTTTTCTTTGTCAAGACGGTTGAAGACAAACAGGTTCGGCCTTGGATTTGGGCGGACTTCATCTGGCAGCACAAGGACGAGTTCCTCAAACGCATGCCGCGATCTGTGATGATGAGCAACTGGTACTACGGCAAAAACTTTTGGAAAAAACCGTACGTCTATCCTTTGGCGTATCTGGACTTACAGGAGGCCGGATTCGATCAGATTCCCTGTTCTTCCAACTGGGACTGCCCGGAAAGCTTCCCATTAACGACGGAATTTGCGATGCAGTTCGTTGCGCCGGAGCATTTGAAAGGGTTCCTTATGGCTCCCTGGAAAGCCACTGTGGAACCATTCCGGAAAAATATTGAAGATTCCGTCGATATCGTCGGGAAGACGATTCGGACCTTTAATGCATCGAATTAGAGGAACGGAAAACTGAACGATTGGGGAGGAAATGAACGAATTCTTTTTCCCCCAAACCGTTCGGAAATGCGCAAAACAGGAACTTTGCCCCGTTGGATTTGATAAGTAAAATTTAAAAGAAAGAGCGACTAAAATCATGGATAAATTTCTAAAAGCAGCTCACGATCAGGCGCTCCTTGGTTTGTCGGAGGGGGGAATTCCAATCGGCGGCGTGCTGGTTCACCACGGTGAAATCGTCGCTTGCGGTCACAATCGCCGTGTTCAGTTGGGGAATCCCACGCTTCACGGCGAGATCGATACGCTGGCCAATGCGGGTCGGCATCCTGCTTCGTTCTATCGCGAATGTACGCTTTATACGACGCTTTCGCCCTGCATCATGTGTTCCGGAGCCATTGCTCTCTACAAGATTCCGCACGTGGTCATCGGGGAGGACGTCAAT
The DNA here is from genome assembly GCA_964438515.1 of uncultured Planctomycetaceae bacterium. Lineage (GTDB taxonomy): Bacteria > Planctomycetota > Planctomycetia > Pirellulales > Thermoguttaceae > RGIG3701. The sequence goes on along the minus strand of CAYTLK010000001.1, from coordinate 17,985 downwards.
TTCCCCGGCGAACCGGAGTTTCTTCGTTCTCGCGGCGTCGACGTTACGATCGTCAACGATCCTGAGCTGATTTCGATGATGAAACAGTTTATCGACGAGAATCCGACGGTCTGGAATGAAGACATTGCGGAATAAAAACATTGCGGAATGAACAAACGAGGGAGAATCTCGGATGAATATTCGTCTGGCGACGACGAAGGACGCTCCTGCGCTGCTGGCGATTTACAGTCAGTATATCGACACGCCGATTTCGTTTGAGTTCACACTTCCGACGACGAAAGAGTTTTCAGAACGAATCGCGCATACGCTTCAAACGTACCCGTATTTGGCCGCTCAAGAGGACGGACACATCATCGGATACGCGTATGCCGGTCAGGTTTTCTCTCGTCCGGCGTATCAATGGGGCGCGGAGCTGTCGATTTATATGTCTCCGACGGTCACAGGACGCGGGCTGGGGACGCAGCTTTACCTTCAACTTATGGAACGGCTGAAAATGCAGGGGGTTCGAACGGTTTACGGCTGCGTCACGACTCCCAACCCCGCCAGCGAGCGTCTGCACGACCGACTGGGTTTCGAGCGGCTCGGACTGTTTCGCAGCGCAGGTTTCAAAAACGGCGCGTGGCACGATATCACCTGGTTCGCCAAAACGATTGCCGACTATACCGTCCCCTCGCCTCTGATTCCATTTTCAACAAAAACAGGATCTCAACCCTTTTAGTTCGCATGAAATACGCAATTCTTTTGTATTCACTTTTGCTTTTCTCTCTGTTCGGATTGATTTTGCCCGTTGCGGCGGGGGAGCTGGAAGTCGGTGTTTTGACGGCTTCGGCGCTGGGAGTGAAACAGGGGGCAGAGTCCGAGGCCGCTTGGACGACGGCACAGCAATTGTGCTCGGAACACGCGCGGCGGGTCTCGTTCGACGACGATTGGTCCGACTTCAGCTTCATCTGGATTCACGCAGGCGATGTGCCGACCGTTTCGATCAAAAAATCGAATCTGACGAAACTCAAACAGTTCGTCGAATCGGGCCGCGGGCTGTATCTTTCCGGCGCGTCCTGGGCGCTGCTGAATCGGCTGGGCGTCGAACCTCTGGCGATGCGTTCGGCAGGCGGCGGCGACGATTCGGTTTCCGCTGGAATCGTTCCGACGGGGGAGTCTGCACTGTTTGTCGGCCTGACGCGCGGGGGAAAAAACGGGCAGAATCCGTCGGTAATCTATCTGACAGACGGCGGTTATTCGGCTTTTTCCGACTTTCATGGGACTGGCGGCCCGGCAGGCGGCGCGCTGCGAGCCGTGTCGGCGACGGGACAGGAAAATCCGATTTGTGAATACGCGCTGGGAAAGGGGCGAATCGTCGCTGTCGGCTGGCGGCTGACCAACTACCGCAAAACGGAAAACGTCTATCGCGACAATTTGGTCCGTTTGACCTCGAACATTTTCGCGTATCTTTCCGATCCGGACGTTTGGCAGGAAATCGAGATTTTTAATCCCGATCCGAATTCCGCGTTCCTCGTCGGGACGGGGACCGAAACCAACGTGCAGCCCCCAACCGAGCACGATTTCCAATCTCTTCGTTTGGCGATCGAGGACCTTATTCGGACGTATCCGAACGACTATCCGAACGGGACGCAATTTCTCAAACGTCTGGACGAAATTCAAACGCAACAACCCACGGATACACGTGCGTTTATCGAACTGAAGACGGACGCACTGCTTGCGAATCCGCTGATGTGCCGATTCGACCGAATTTTAGCCGTTCGCCGCTCCGAAAACAATCTGGGACTGCCGGCCAACTGGGAAAGCAATTCGTCTCTTTCCCGTACGGGTTACGGTAATGAAATCGTTTCGATTCCCGTACAGCCGGATGCCGACGGGGAACGCGAGGCGCAGAGCGTTTATCGTCCCGCACACGATGAATACGTCGGCGAACTGGACCTTCATTTCAACGCCGATCGGCTTCTGTTTTCACAGCCCGCGCTGCGTCAGGCCGGCGGAAACGATCGCTGGCAGTTGTTCGAATACCGTTTTGACGAGAATCAGGCGCGCGTCATCGAAACGATTCCTTCGGAAGACGTCGACAATTACGACGGCTGCTACCTTCCCGACGGGCGTCTGATTTTCACCTCAACTGCACCGATGGTCGGCGTTCCGTGTGTGCGCGGATCGTCGCATGTAACCAATACGTACGTGCGCTGCCCGGACGGACGGGTCCGACAACTGACGTTCGACCAGGAACACAACTGGAACCCGGCCGTTATGCCGAACGGACGAATCATGTATTTGCGCTGGGAATATACGGACGTTCCGCACGCGTTCTACAGACTTTTGTTCACGATGAACCCGGACGGAACCAATCAGGTCGAATATTACGGAAGCAACTCGTACTGGCCGAACTCGATGTTCAACGCGAAACCGTGTCCCGGCACGGAAAACCGATTCTACGCAGTCGTCGTGGGTCATCACGACACCGCACGGGCCGGGGAACTCGTCCTGTTCGACGCAGGAATCAGCAATTTTGAGGCGGACGGGGCCGTTCAGAAGATCGGTCAGCGCGGGAAAAAGGTGGAACCGACGATTCTCGACGGACTTACGACGAATTCATGGCCGAAGTTTCTGCACCCGGCGCCGCTGTCCGACAAATACGTTTTGACCGCGTGCAAGCCGTCGCCCGCGTCCCGCTGGGGAATCTATTTGGTGGACGTTTTCGATAATTTCCTGCTTTTGTACGACGAACCCGGCTGCGCGCTGCTGGAGCCGATTCCGTTCCAGAAGACGCCCTGCCCGCCTGCAATCGCAGACCGAACCGACCCGGAAAGTTCCGAAGCGACGGTATTTTTGGCGGACATTTATTCCGGTCCCGGCCTGAAGGGAATCGAACGCGGCGCGGTCAAACAGCTGCGTCTATTTACGTACGATTTTTCGTATCACGGAATGGGCGGGCAAGTCGATCGGGTCGGATTCGATGGACCGTGGGACGTTCGTGCGGTAATCGGAACCGTCCCGGTGGAAGCGGACGGCTCGGCCAGCTTCACGGTGCCGGCGAACATTCCGATTGCGATTCAGCCGCTCGATAAAGACGGGGCCGCGCTTCAGTTGATGCGTTCCTGGTTCACCGCGATGCCGGGAGAGGTCGTTTCGTGCGTCGGGTGTCACACGCGCAGCCATTTAGCGCCGATTACCAGCCGAACGGCCGCCGCCAGCCGCGCACCGTCCGTCATTCAGCCTTTCTACGGACCGATGCGTGGATTCTCGTTTCGACGCGAGGTTCAGCCAGTGCTCGACAAATACTGCGTCGGGTGCCACCGGGAAAACGCGCCGTCTGACGCGCTTCAGGCCCCCTTCTCGCTCGTCGATACGGGTGAAAACGTTTCTTTACAGGCGGAAGGTGCGTACTACAACGATGGAACGCACTTTTCGCAGTCGTACCTGAATTTGCGACGATTCGTTCGCGGACACACCATCGAGGCGGACTGTCATTTACTTGTGCCGCGCGAGTTTTACGTGAATACAACCGACCTCTTTCAGACCCTTTACGCCGCCGACGCGCATTTCGGCGCCGCAGAATTGCTGTCGCGGGAAGATTGGGACCGACTGACGACCTGGATCGACCTGAATACGCCGTTTCACGGGACCTGGAACGAAATCAGCGGCCCCGCCCGAACCGACCGACAAGCGTCGCTCCGAAAAGAATTGCGCAAGCTTTACGCTGGAGTGGAGCTGAACCAGGAAGCGATTTTTGCCGCTCCCAGTGAACCGATCGTCCCGGTTTTACCCGCTTCGGACAAAATTCAGACGGGTGTGGAAATGCGTCGTCAGGCCGAAGAACGAACCGCAGCCGTCACGGTTGAGGAGCCCGTCGAAGCGTCTCAACCCCCCAACATCGAAGCGTCGGAAATTCTGCGCGTTCCTCTGACGGAAGACCAGTCGATAGAATTCGTCCGAATTCCGGCAGGAACTTTCAACGGACAGCCGACGGGCGGATTCTGGATGAGCCGCTGCGAAATCACCAATCGTCACTACCGCCTTTTCGACCCGGACCACGACAGCCGATACGAATTCGGCGACTTTCTCTGTTTCAGTCTGGAAGATCGCGGATTCCCAACCAACGGAGACGCGCAGCCGGTTTTGCGCGTTTCGTACGAGCAGGCGCAGCAGTTCTGCCGTTGGATTTCCGACAAAACGGGACGCACCGCCGTCCTTCCGTCGGCCGCTCAATGGGAATACGCCGCCCGAGCGGGAGACGAGTCGCCCAATTTCTACTTCGGCGACCTGAATGCGGACTTTTCTGTTTACGCAAATCTTTCAGACCAAACAAACTTTGCGGTCCAGACGTATCGTCCCTGGTCGCTTCCTTCCGGTGCGATTCCTCCTTGGCGTCCCGCCGACACTCGTTTTAATGACGGATACCGAGCGACCGCGCCCGTTGGAACGTTCCGCCCGAACCGCTGGGGGCTTTTCGACATGTTCGGGAACGTCGCTGAGTGGGTCGCAGCTTTCGACGTTTCGGACGTTTCCGTCTCTGCCGTCGGCGGATCGTTTAATTCCCGTCCGCAGGCCGCCCGATTCGGCACAGCCAAACAATATCCCTCAGACCAGCCGGTGTACGACGTCGGTTTCCGAATTATTTTGAAATCGAGCGAGGAGTTTTGATTTTTGTACTATATTTCGACTGGAGTCAGAGGTTTGTCTGCCGACAGTGAATCTGGAAGTTTCGTTTGAATTTTTTGAACGGAATTTGCGGATTATTTGCATTTTATAGATTTTTAGTATTTTGAGATTCCAATTGTGCCGATTAAACAGAGGAGTAAACAAAATGGGAACAGGTGTGTACAATGATGCAGAAATCAAAAGAAAGCGAAACGTCCAGCGACAGAAACATTTTAAGAGGAGTTCGTGATTTTTTCGAGCAAAAGGCGGAAGCCGTCACGAGTTTTGCGCTTTTTTTTACGGTTTTATTCTGGTTTGGTTTTTGGGCGCATATTGGTGTCGATGCACATCATGACGGGATTTTGTTGAAACCTGCGCTTGATGTTGCGTCTGGAAAGATGCTTTTTCGCGACACTTTTACGCAATATGGGGCGCTGACGACGCTTCTTCAGGCGTGGGTCTGCGAATTGTTCGGAGCCAAATTGATGGTGATTCGCTGGCTGACGGTCTTCTTTTACGCAGGGTCGAGCGTCCTTGTTTGGAGAATTTCGCGTCCGTTGCTCGCCGGCTGGTTCCGCATTATTCCGATTCTGCTGATTTTTACGCAGGCGCCGTTTTATTTTTGGACGTTTCATTCCTGGTCGTCGGTCTACGCGCTGTTTTTCCTGCTTTTGACGTGTCGGCTTCTGCAGATCGGACTTGAAAAAAAGTGTTCAGGCTGGTTTTGGTTCCTCATTGGATGTGTTTCCATCCTGGGTTTTTGGTGTCGTCAGCCGCTCGGACTCGTTTTTCCGGCTGCTGGAACTGTGGTGCTGGCGTCGCACTGGCGTTTTCATGACAGTTGGACAGAAACGACGAAAAAACTGGTTCTGTTTCTCCTGGGGGCGCTCGGAATTTCGGCCGTCTTTTTGATTTGGATCATTCAGAATCACGCATTAATTCCCTTTTTTCATCAATCTTTGGGGTTTGCATTCGATTTCGTCGCCTCTCGGTCGCAGGCTATGACGGCGACTTCGGCTCAGTGCGGTCGAATGTATGGGATACTTGATTTTTGTTCGAAACTTTCCTGGATTTTCATCTTCCGTAATTATTTTTATGGAAGCATAACGGTCATCGTAATCGGAATTTTCGGAATACTGCTTTATAAAGGATTTCGTTACAAGAATCTTCCGTTTCTGTACTGGCAGCTGCTTCCAGTGGTGCTTCTTTCGGGAATGTCGCTTCATCAATACTACCCGGTTCCGTGCATCCGTCATTGTTATTGGGCGGCGTTTCCTGCTTTTGTTTTGTTCGGCTGGGGAATTCAGCAAGGACTCCATCCTTTGAATGTCGGAACGAAAAGTTTGGGAAAAATAGGAAAGATTTTCGGGTTTCTGCTGATTGGAATCGCGGTTTTCTGCACGTGGAAGAATTATTCGACGAACGATCGTTGTTTTTCTACGATGAAAAGCATTTCGGAACTCCAAGAGCTTGAAGTTTATCGTCGTCCCGGCGTGCTTGAGGGGGTGTGGATGCTTCCGTGGGAGGTTCGTTTTTGGGACGATTTGTACGATGGCGTCGAAAAAATCCCGGAATCTCAGCGAAATGAGATGGTTGTGAATACGACGATTAATGCGTTTTATTCCCTGATTTTTCCCAATCAAACGAACTGGCACCCGATGTACGTCAATTGGGGAAATGGTGTGGATCCCAGATACAGTGATAAGATGTACACGTTGATTTACTCAGGAAAAGTAAATATCGTGACGTTAGAATCCGTTACGCACACAAATCAAAAGAACCAAATATGCGAAGATACTCGGGAAGAAGTGCTTCAGAGTGCAACGGATTTGTGCCGTTTGCAGATGTTTCAAGCGGCAAAGTGCCTTCAGCCGGACGCGCAGATTGTGACGTTTCCAGAGTTTCAATCTTACGGAATAGGGATTTGTGAGACGCCGAGAGGAAAATACGCAGTGGTGATTTTGGCGCCAACGGGAAAAACCCTGCGGCAAAGTTGTGAGGAATCGAAAAACGAACAACGGGGAGAAAAATGAATCAAAAACAGCAAGATATGCGTGAAATGCCGCCGGCGATGATTTTGTGCGGAGGAAAAGGGACGCGGATTCGGGACGTTTCCGAAATCATCCCCAAACCGATGGTTCCGATCGGCGAGCAGCCGATATTGTGGCACATCATGCGGAGTTACGCGGCTTTTGGAGTGAAACGTTTCATTCTCTGCCTCGGATACAAAAAAGAAGAAATTATTGATTATTTTTTGAATTTCCATGCGCGTGCGACCGACATGACGCTGCAATTAGGCGATTTGTGCAAAGTCGTGTACCATAATCAGTACAAAGAAGCGGACTGGAGCGTCACGCTGGCGCATACGGGGCTGGAAACGAAAACCGCGGGCCGCGTGTGGAAAGCGGGGAGTTATTTGCAGGATTCCGACGACGATTTCTTTTTGACGTACGGCGACGGCGTTTCGGACGTCAATATTGCGGATTTGCTGGAGTTTCATCGTCGGGAAAACCGCGACATTACGGTGACGGCGGTCCATCCCGAAGGTCGTTTTGGGGAAATAAAAACAGAAAATGGGAAAGTTGAAGAGTTTGCAGAGAAAAAAGCGCGTACGGAAGGTGTGATAAATGGGGGATTTATGGTCCTCAAGAGAGCTTTTTTGAAAAAATACTTGAATGCAGAAATCGATGATTTTCTCGAACAGGAACCCATGAGACGGGCCGTTGAAGAGGGGGAAATGAGTGCGTTTTTGCATGAAGGTTTCTGGCAGTGTATGGATACGTTGCGTGAGTACCAATTCTTAAATGAACTTTGGAGCGCTGGAAAAGCCCCATGGACAAAATATTGGTAAAATGGAATGTTTGCGCTTTTTGAGAAAATGGTGAAAAATGTTTAACGATACATACGCAAAACGACGGATTCTGCTGACCGGCGACACGGGATTCAAAGGTTCCTGGATGCGTTTTTGGCTCGAACAGCTGGGGGCGGAAGTGCGAGGTTACTCCCAGAGTCCCGCTGCGAAACCCAATCATTTTGATTTGCTGGGGTTTGAGAGTCGTGAGTCGGAGGACATTCTGGATATCGAGCACATGCAGCAAGTTTTTGAGGAATTTCGTCCGGAAATTGTGTTCCATTTGGCCGCTCAATCGATTGTAAGAATTTCGTATGAAAATCCGCTGGAGACTCTCCGCACGAACATCCTCGGGACAGCCAACATTTTGGAGTGCTGTCGTAAAATGCCGACTGTGCGAGCGGTCGTGGTGATTACGAGCGATAAGTGTTACGAAAATCGAGAGCAAATCTGGGGGTACCGCGAAATGGATCCGATGGGAGGATTTGATCCGTACAGCGCCTCGAAAGGGTGTGCGGAACTCGTCGTTTCGTCGTTTCGGAACTCCTTTTTTGACGCGAAAAATCAGCGTCTTGCAAGTGCGCGCGCGGGAAACGTCATCGGCGGCGGTGATTGGGCGAAAGATCGGCTCGTGCCGGACCTCATGCGCAACGCGGCGAAAGGAGAAAAAACGAAAATTCGCAATCCTCTCGCCACCCGGCCGTGGCAGCACGTTTTGGAACCCATAAGCGGCTACCTGTTTTTGGCTGAAAGAATGTTTAACGCACAAAAACACGCAGAACAATGGGCCGAAGCGTGGAATTTCGGGATTCACGGAAGTGTCACGAACGTCGAACAGGCGGCGAACGCACTTCAAAGATATTGGGACGAAATTCAGTGGGAGTTGGTGGGGAGCGACTGGCACGAAGCGCAGAATCTCACGCTCGACTGTACGAAAGCGAATCAGATTTTAGGCTGGCACGGTGTTTGGAGTTTGGAAAAAACGTTCGAATATACGGCCCGCTGGTACCGAAATTTCTATAAAAAGAAAATCGTAACAACAAAAGATGATTTAAATCAATATATTCAGGACGCAGAGGCTCAGAATCTTCCATGGGCGGCGTGAGTTGTGAAAAATATGAATAACAAACCGATAAACAAAGACGAAAAGATTGCAGCGCTTCGAGAGTCCATTTTTGCGCAGGTTCGGGAATACTACGCGCTCGTGCACGATCGTTCGGAAGAGGGATTTGTGCCGGGAACCACGCAGATCCATTATGCGGGACGAGTTTTCGATGCGCAGGAAATGCTGAATTTGACGGATGCGATGCTGGAGTTTTGGCTCACTTCGGGACGCTGGACGCGCGAGTTTGAGACGCGTTTGGCCGCCTTTTTGGGGGTAAAATCCGCTTTTTTTGTGAATTCGGGGTCCTCGGCCAATCTGCTGGCGTTCATGGCGCTCACCTCCGACCTTCTTGGGGACCGTGCGATTCGACGCGGGGATGAGGTCATTACGGTGGCGGCCGGTTTTCCGACAACGGTTGCGCCGATTTTGCAGTTTGGAGCCGTGCCGGTTTTCGTCGATGTGGCGCTTCCAACTTATAATATCGATGCGTCTCAGCTTGAAGCGGCGCTTTCGCCGAAAACGCGGGCTGTGATGCTGGCGCATACGCTTGGAAATCCGTTCAATATTCGAGAAGTGAAATCGTTCTGCGATGCGCACAACTTGTGGTTCGTGGAGGACAATTGCGATGCGCTGGGGTCGCTCTACGACGGACGTTTTACCGGAACCTTCGGCGACATTGGAACGTCGAGTTTTTACCCTCCTCACCACCTCACAACGGGTGAAGGGGGCGCAGTTTACACAAACTCCCCGCTTTTACGTCGGATTTTGCTTTCGTTACGCGACTGGGGTCGGGACTGTTGGTGCGATTCGGGGCGCGACAACACGTGCGGATGTCGTTTTACTGGGCAGTTCGGCGAGCTTCCGCTGGGGTACGACCATAAGTACGTGTACCGTCATTTCGGTTACAATTTAAAGGGAACGGACCTTCAAGCGTCGATAGGTTGTGCGCAGATCGAAAAATTCCCTTCTTTTGCGGCTTCACGTCGTAAAAACTGGCTGGAACTGCGAAAAAGTTTGTCCGATTTAGAGGAATTTTTGATTCTTCCGGAGCCTGAACCGAATTCGGACCCATGCTGGTTTGGTTTCGCTCTGACGGTTCGAGAAGACGCACCGTTTACGCGGACGGCACTCGTTCAGTACTTGGAATCGCACAAAATTCAGACGCGAGCGTTGTTTGCGGGGAATTTGACGAAACATCCTTGTTTTGACGCTCTTCGTGCTTCGGGTGAAGGGTATCGGACGGTCGGAACGCTTCCAGTGACGGATCAAATTATGAATTCGACCTTTTGGCTTGGCGTTTATCCGGGAATGACGCACGAAATGCTCGACTGGATGACGTTTCAGATTCGTACATTTATTGCGTCCTTCGGAAAAAAATAAGACCGGCAGTTTCCTATGCATATATCAAAACGCCGGGTTGCGAGCGATTTTATCCTGAGTTTTGCGGGAATTGCGTCGATGCACGCAGTCCTCCAGCTCTGGTTTTACCCACAGATGAACCGTATTTATGGTCCGGAAGTTTTTGGAAAGATTCTTTTCCTGATTTCCGTGATGTCGGTATTCGTCATTGCGTTCGGGACGGCCCTCGACAATTCGAGGCTGGTGACGCGTTTTCGTTTTGAAACGACCAATGGAGATTATAATCGGATGATGCTCCTCCTTTCGGGCCTTTCCCTCGTGGTGTGTCTTCCGATTTCGCGATGCGTTTTTCCGTCTCTCCCCCTTTGGGAGTGCGGTTTGTGGGTCGTTTTGACGCTTGCACGGTACTATTCCTCGGTTGAATATCGTTTGAGAATCAATGGAGTCGGTTATTTCCTCTACCACGTTTTGCTCGCGGCCGGATACGGTCTCGGAGCGTGGCTGATGGCTTACGGAATGGGATGGGTCTGGGCGTTTTGCCTTGGTGAGGCGGCGGCTTTGCTGTATGTTTTGATTTTTGGACAGATATATCGTTCCCCCTTTTTGAGGTCGGTCAATTTCCATCAGACGTTGCGCAGTGCGGCTCTTTTATCGGGGGCGGGCCTTTTGTCGCAGGGGGGGCAAAATTTGGATCGTCTTCTCCTTCCGACGTTGATTGGGTCGCTTGCGAACACGCAGTTTTACGTGGTATCGCTCCTTGGGAAGACGCTTGCGATGCTGGTTGTGCCGCTGAACAGTGTACTGATCAGTTATTTGAGCAAAGACAGAGAGAAAATTACACGAATGACGTTTCTCTGGATTACATTCCTTGTAACGTTGGTGAGTGGGTTGTTTTTCCTGCTTTGTTATGTGATAACGCCGATATTTTTAAGGATATTTTATTCGGATTTGTATGAGTCGGTTCGAAGTTTAGTTGTGGCAGCGACGTTGGGACAGATTGTATGTTTTGCGTCTCTTGTTCTTCTGACGGTAGTATTAACGACTGCGTCGGAGAGCATACAGTTTTGGCTTCAACTTTTATATATAATATCGTTTTTAGTTATAGTATTCCCCTTAACCTATCATTTATCCCTTTATGGCTTTGCGCTTGCGGTCCTGATATCCAACCTCGTCCGTTTTGCCGCGACGATCCTCTGGGGATTGAAAACGATGGGATAAACGAGTGTTTGTGATATGATATGTCAAATTTACATTTTATCGATGGAGAAAGGTCTTTGTTATGAAAAGATTTGAAAAAGGTTTCATTTTGTACGGAGCTGGAAAAACTGGAAAAGTTTTGGCGGATGAAATTGAAGCAAGTAACAGCAATGGGATACAGCTTGAGGCATTTATTGATAAAAATTTATCAGGCACCTATCGGAAGACTCCAATTTTTCAGATTGAGAAAGTTCCGAATTCGTATAAAAGTCTGCCTGTTGTGATTTCAATTCATAATCCCGATGTGAATTTGCGGGAAATTGAAGAGAAGCTGGTTGCGGAAGGGTGGGATTCCTCGAATATTATTCGATTGCCTGAGTTTTACCTCATGATGAAAACTCAAGGAGTCAAATTACCCGAAATATATTGGCTGAGTCAGTTTGATTGGATGGGAGCTGAGGATCGAATCGAATCTGCTCGTGATTTATTCTTGGATTCGAGAAGTCTCGAAATTTTTGATGCGGAGATGTTGTACAGAACAACAGGGAGGTGGTCATCAAGGATTCTGGATTTGATGGATGCAAATGTGTACCTTCCGAGTTTTTTCAAAGGAATAAAAGAAATTAATTTTGTGGATGGTGGAGCGTTTGACGGCGATACGATTGAGGATTTCGTGAAGCACGATATTTCATTTCGTGAGATCTATTGTTTTGAACCGGATTCGAAGAATCGTAATGCGTTGGAAAAAAGGATTAAACGTTTAAATTTAGGTTGTCCGATGACATTATTTCCATTAGGATTAAATGATACTTTTGAAATGTTGAAATTCGAAGAATCTGGAAAAGCCTCTTCTGCTTTTTCTGAAAATGGGAATATTTGCATACAAACGGTACCTTTGGACCGTATTTTGAAAAACAAGCCAATTTCTTATATAAAAATGGACATTGAGGGAAGTGAGCTGAACGCATTAAAGGGATGTGAGGATATTATTTCTAAAAACCATCCGTTAATGGCGATCTGTGTTTATCATCGTCCGGAGCACTTATGGGAGGTTCCTTTGTTTCTGAAAAGTTTGAATAAAAACTACCATTTTTTTCTGAGATTATATACACAAAACTGTTTCGAAACCGTCTGTTATGCACTCGATGATGAAACGTTATCTCAGTTTCAATAATAGAATCGTTATTTTTTTGTTTCAGAAAACGTTTTTAGGAGAAAGAACATGATTAATGGTATCACACTTTTTGATTGTACCGTACGAGAAGTCGGCTATCAGACGGGCTGGTTCTTTGAACAGCAGTTTCTGAGAGATTACTATCGCTTCATCGAAGCGGCGGGTTTCGATTACATGGAACTTGGTTTTTTTCATAATCCAGAAGCAGATCCAGGCCGTGGAGTGACACGATATTGCAGCGTCAATAATCAGGACCTTTGCGCTATTTTCGGCCCGACAAAGAACATTTTGAAACTCACAGCCATGCGAGATATTCAGCGGCCTCTTTCAGAGTTGCTTCCAGCAAAAGATTCGATGATTGATGCTGTTCGTATCCTCACACGTTCAAAAGAAACGGATTTTGATGTCCTTAGTAAACATGTGAACGAAATTCGGGATTTAGGTTATGAACTGTTCATTAATTTTACGAGTTCCGGGAATAATACGAATGAATTGAATGAATCTTTTGCCAAGTTTGCCAAAAAAGAAGGAATTCCAGTCATTTACTTTGCGGATACCGAAAGTATTTTCACACCAAAATATGTGGCAGATACGATCGAAATTTGTCGTGCAGAAGGTGTGCAGGCCGGGATGCATCTGCACAACAAGAACGGGACGGCAGAACAGCTTCTCGACGTCGCGTTGGTTCACGGCTGCAAGTTTACAGATTCGACCCTTCTTGGGTTTGGCGGGAAGTGGTATGATGGTAATATTCCAACAGAAATCCTTTTGAAGATGTTCCATTACAATCCTGGATACGAATTGACCCGTTTGAAGACCATGTTGGTACAGCAGTTAATCAAATTTCATGAACATTCAGCTGCGGTGCTGTGAGATATGGTAAATGGATTAGTATTAATATTGAGAAAAGGAAGAGACTCTTTTAGTTCAAAAATTTCTCTTCCTTTTTTTACCAAAATATGCTATTATTTGTTAGACTTTCGTTTGAGAAATTCATTGTATCGAATGTAATATAATTTAGAAGGTGTTCTAATGCAGCTTGCAGAATATGTTTTTTCGTGGTTAGCAGAATATGGTGTACGTGACATTTTTATGGTTTCAGGCGGCGGTGCGATGTTCCTGAACAACGCTTTAGGGCATGAAAAAAGAATTCAATATATTTGTAATCATCATGAGCAGGCGGCGGCCATTGCGGCAGAAGGATATGCTCGGGTTACGAATAAATTAGGTGTTGCTCTGGTTACGACAGGTCCTGGCGGTACCAATTCTTTGACGGGTGTGATCGGTGAATGGCTGGATTCGATTCCCGCCCTGTTTATTTCAGGACAGGTAAAATTTCAAACTACAATTTTGTCGCGTCCTGATATTCCATTGCGGCAGTTGGGTGATCAGGAAATAAATATTGTAGATATCGTGAAACCTGTTACGAAGTATGCTGTGACTGTCACCGACCCGGTAACCATCCGTTATCATTTGGAAAAAGCGGTTTGGTTTGCGACTCATGGAAGGAAGGGACCCGCGTGGATCGACATCCCGATTAACGTTCAAATGTCAGAAATACAGGCAGAAGAACTAATGGGGTTTGAGCCTTCGAAGGAAGATCTTTCGGTTCTGATTCATGGAATGAAGGTTGAAGAGCCGTTGACAGCGGAAATGCTTCAAGATTCTGAAATATTGGATAGCGTTGTAGAGAAAATTGCGAAGGCGAAAGCTCCTGTCATTCTTGCAGGGAATGGAATTCGTTTGGGGGATGCTTTACCGGAATTTCATCGGCTGGTTCACTTTCTTGATGTGCCCGTCCTGATGAGTTTCAACGGTTTTGATCTTCTTCCATCCTCTGAAAAGAAACGAATTGGATCTTTAGGAACGATTGGTGTACGAGGGGCGAACATCGTCCTTCAAAGTGCGGATTGTGTGCTTTCATTGGGAACAAGGAATAACATTCGGCAAACGAGTTACAATTACGAGAATTACGCAAAAAATGCGAAAGATTTCATTGTTGTAGATGTGGATTCTGCGGAATTAAAGAAAGGAACTGTCGTTCCAACACTTCCGATTCATGCAGATGTAAAAGTTTTTTTGACGCTTCTTCTAAAAAAATTGGAGCAACTTGATTCTTGTGCATTAACTAAAAACCAGGGTCATTTACGATGGCTGAAGTGGGCTGTTTCAAAGAAAGAACGTTATTCGCCAGTGCTTCCTGAATACGAGCATATGAAAAATGGTGTGCAACCGTATTGGTTTACAAAAAAACTTACAGAGCTTTTGAAGCCGGGAACGGTTCTTGGATGTGCAAATGCAACTCCTAGCATTACGCTTTTTCAGTCTGGAATTGTAAAAGAAAATCAGCGCTTTTTCTGCAATTCAGGCTGCGCCGCCATGGGGTATGGACTGCCGGCCGCAATCGGAGCTGCGTTTGCGGCAAAACGGGACGGAAGGCCCGTTATTTGTCTGGAAGGGGACGGAAGTCTCATGATGAACCTGCAGGAAATGCAGACCGTTACGCAATACGGCCTCCCGTTGAAATTGTTTCTCTTCAATAACGGAGAATATGCGTCCATTCGTCAGACGCACGATAACTTTTTTGATGGGTTTCACACCGCTTGCGACCCTGCTTCTGGCGTCTCGTTTCCTGATTGGAAAAAAGTGGCGGCAGCTTTTGAATGGGAGTATCGTGAGATTCATTCGAACTGTCAGCTTGAGGAGAATATCCGCGAAGTTCTTGAAATGCCAGGACCTGTGTTTTGCGATGTGAAACTTGTGCCGAACTATACGTTTGCCCCAAAACTGTCTTCGAGACGCATGCAGGACGGGACCATTCAGTCCGCGTCGCTTGAAGATATGTTCCCATTTCTTCCGGAAGAGGAGATGAAAACCAATTATTATCACCCCGAAAATGAAAAATGATGTGTAATTCAAACTTTTCCGATATTTATTTCGATTTGGACGGAACGCTGCTTGATACGCTCGGAGACATCCGAACCAGTATGTGTACTGCTCTGGAAATTTGCGAAAGTTCCAAAAAACTGTTTGAGCAGAATTTTCGTGTTGGACCACCGCTTTTCGACATCGTGCGAATGTGTTTGCCGGAAGGAAACGAGGTGCTTGCGGAAAAAGTTACAGAACGTTTTCGGGAGGCGTACGACAAGTCGTCTTATCCGCAGACACAGCCTTATGAAGGGATTCCAGAATTGCTTCAAATGTTGAAGTCTGCTGGAAAGCGCCTGTTTCTGGCCACGAACAAGCGTTTCGTTCCAACGTTAAAACTGGTGGAACATTTTAGATGGAATGAGTTTTTCACGGATATTTTTACTCCAGATTGCCGACCGGAACGACTTTCGAAGGCTCAAATGATTTTGTTGGGACTGGAAAAATGGCGTGGGGACCCGAACGCGTCCATTCTCGTTGGGGACACTTCCACAGATATTACGGGCGGAAAGACGGCTGGAATTCAGACGGTTGCTGTGGAGTGGGGATACGCGAATACGGAAGAGCTGGTTTTATGTATCCCCGATTTTCAGGTTCATAATACGTCTGAACTTCGCAACTTACTTTTGAATTAAATTTGAATTAAAATCCTATGAAAACCATCAGTATTACGACCAGTTGTTTCAACGAGAAGGAGAATATTCCCGATTTTTACGCCAGAATTCGGGCTGTTCTCGCAAAATTCCCGATGTATGATTACGAATTCATCGTCGCCGATAATTGTTCCACGGACGGAACGCAGGACGTTTTGAGAAAAATCGCGGCCGAAGATCCAAAGTTCAAAGTCATTTTGAACGCAAATAATTACGGTCATATTCGCTCGCCGTATAACGCCTTTTTACAAGCGTCCGGCGATGCTGTCGTTACAATGTGCTCCGATCTGCAGGAACCGCCGGAAGTTATTGAAGATTTTATCAAAAAGTGGGAAGAAGGTTACGAAGTCGTCGTCGGCGTCCGGTCCGGAACGCGTGAAAACTTCGTGATGGCCTCGCTCCGACTCCTGTATTACAACGTTTTGGCTCGAATCTCCGAAACGCATGACCTCCTGCACGCTTTCACAGGTTTTGGACTTTACAGCCGAAAATTCTGCGAGGCGATTAAACGGTTTCATGAACCGTACCCCTACTTTCGCGGACTTGTAAGTGAAATCGGTATGAAACGTGCTGAAGTTCCGTTTCTGCAGGAAAAACGAAAACATGGCCGTACGAAAAACAACTTTTTTACTCTTTACGATATGGCGATGACGGGACTCGTAAATCACTCAAAACTTCCGCTGCGGATGGCGGTCTATTTCGGTTTTTTTACGGGGTTCGTCAGCTTTTGTATCGCGATGATTTATCTCATTCTGAAACTCATTTTTTGGAATAGTTTTTCGCTTGGCACGGCTCCAATTATGGTCGGAATGTTCTTTTTTACCTCCGTTCAGCTCATTTTTATCGGAATCATCGGCGAGTACATTGGGGCGATTTGGACGCAGGTGAAAGATCGACCGCTCGTGATCGAAGAAGAACGTTTGAACTTTCCAGAGGAGGAGAAAAAGGATGCCTGATTCGCGTCTTTCCGCGTTGGACCTCGCGTACACAACGTCGGCGCTTGCTCCCCTGCTCCCGTCGTTTGAAGGAAAAATCATCCTACTTACCGGCGGGACCGGCCTGTTCGGGAAGTGGCTCCTTGAAACTTACATCGCGCTTCATACGTCGCACCCATTTTCGGGCGAAATTCATATCCTCTCCAGAAATCCTGCTCGATTTCTTGCGCAGAATCCCTATTTCTCCCAATTTCCATTCCTGAAATTTCATTCTGGCGACACTCGGAACGCGGAAATCCCGGTGTCTCACGTCGATTACGTTCTTCATGCAGCCACGGAGGCCAGCGCGAAGCTCGAAAAAGAGAATCCGGACGAAATGTACTCGGTTGTGGCGGATGGAACGCGGCATATTCTCGATATTGCGCGAAAACTCGAGGCGTCTCGATTTTTACTCACGAGTTCCGGCGCGGTATATGGTTCCCAGCCTCCGCAGCTTTCCCATCTTCCGGAAACATTCCCCTGCTCTCCCGTGACGGCGTATGGGCGTGGAAAGTTGCTGGCTGAAAATCTTGTGCTCGAAACGGCGGCAAAAACGGGTCTTGAGGCGGTTATTCCGCGTTGTTTTGCGTTTGTTGGACCGTATTTGAACCTCGATATTCATTTTGCGGTCGGAAACTTCATTCGGAGCGTTCTGAAACGCGACCCCATTCGAATTCTTGGCGACGGCACGCCTTTTCGTTCGTATTTGTACATGAGCGAGCTGGCGGTTTGGCTCTGGACGCTTCTTTTGAAGGCGCCGTCTGGAAGTATTTATAACGTTGGTTCCTCGGAGCCGATTTCCATTTTGAACCTTGCAAAGACGGTGTGCAAAGCGGCGCAAGTCCCGGAAACGATTGAAGTGATGCAGAAGCCGAATCCGTGCGCACTTCCTCCGCGTTATGTGCCGAATGTTGAAAAAATTCGCGAAGAAATGGGACTTTGTGCGGAAATTTCGCTGAAGGATGCGTTGAGAAAGACGCTGGAATTCGAAAAAGTCGGAAATGAAGAGCAAAATTTATAAAATTTGGAAACATTTATGTGCCGTAAAATACGGGGTGCGAGAGAGAAGTTAAAAATTTTTGCTAAAAATAGGCGGT